>JAZNGB010000069.1:0-13936 GCA_045576275.1 Acutalibacteraceae bacterium | reverse complement strand
TTTAAAAAGTTTTTTCAGCACTCTCTTCCGACTCGCTCGCTGTATTTTCCGTTTCCTTCCGGCTGCTGCCCGCGTCGTTCGCTGTTCTGTTGTGTTCCTCAGTGCTCACTTGTTATACTACTTTTTGAGCCATTTGTCAAGCCTTTTTTTGAAGTTTTTTCAACTTTTTTTGAAGTTTTTTTGGTGCACACAATATCTTGTAGAATTTGGTTATTTTAACCACAAGTGGTTAGATTTGTATTGCATATTGCACGAAGACAAGTGGCACAATTTAGATAGAATCAATAAATCGGGAGAGATAGCAATGAAAATAAAACAATCTTTAATGCGACGATTTCTTTGCCTTCTGACGGCCGTTGCGATTGCTTGTTCCTGCTGCCTTTTTGCAACAATAGAATACTTTACTATATATAATGAAAAGGAAAATACGGCAGCGTTGTCAAAACTCGGCTCACGCGGTGACGAAGTCCGACGCATCCAGACAAAACTCAAGGAATTGGGTTATTATTCCTATACCGTGGACGGCATATACGGAACACGCACGCAAAAGGCGGTCATTGCATTCCAGAAAAACTGCGGCATCACAGCCGACGGGATTGCAGGACCGAAAACATTGTTATATTTAGGTCTCGGCGGTTCCTCTTCGGGCAGTTATTCTTCCAACGACGTCTACCTGCTTGCCAAATTGATTGCAGCCGAAGCCAGAGGCGAGAGTTACACGGGACAGGTTGCTGTCGGTGCGGTGGTACTCAACCGCGTCGAACACGGTTCTTTCCCCGACTCCATTTCCGGCGTGATCTATCAGGCAGGTGCATTCAGCGCGGTGAATGATGCCAACTGGAATGTAGCACCGAACGCGACATCGCAAAAAGCGGCACGGGATGCCATCAACGGCTGGGACCCCTCGGGCGGTGCCATATATTATTACAATCCTAAAACAGCACAAAGTAACTGGATCCGTTCACGACCCGTGATTGCGGTGATCGGAAACCATGTATTCTGCTCATAACAAGATAAAAACCTCTTTTCTGCTTTACTCAAATGAAACGACCACCTGATTTTGTGTCAGGTGGTCAGTTTTATGCAATCCTTTTTATTGTGCAGCAACGTCACAAGGTGTTTTTTCGATAAACATTTCGCTGTTTTCGGAATAAATATCATAAGCAGAAGGAACAACGCTGATCTCCACATCACCGTGCTCACCACCGAACTCTCCGTCGAGTGTCCAGGGAATTTTTTTGTCGCAGGTGATTTTGACGTGCTTTGTCTTGGTGAAAATAATACTGTCATCGTTGTAATTTTTGCGGAACACCTTGAGGATAATCGGAATGACATCGATATTTCTTTTCAGACCTCTGACCAACAGCAGCTCTAAATTGCCGTCGTTGAGTTTGATGTCATCGAATTTAAAAATGCCTGCAACGGAGGTTGTGTTGGAAACGGAGCCGAAATAGAACTTGTCTTCAATCACACCGCCGTCGTATTCGATCTTCATGTAAGTAGGCTTGAAGCCTGCCAGCATGGGGAACAGGCGGATGCCGACACCGTAAAGCACATACGCACTGTGCCCGAGAATGTTTTTCCATTTCTGCGGTGTGGTATAGGAAAGGTCGGTGGCAGCACCGAAGGAGGCAATATAATTGAAATACCTGCCCTGGAATGAACCGACATCGTACGTATTTGTTTTGTTGTTCAGAATCATTTTGGCAGCAGCGTCAAGATTGGCTTCGATGCCGAGGGACAGGGCAAGGTCGTTTGTGGAACCTGAGGGAATATAACCCACGGTAACCCTTTTGTCGAGCTGCAAAACACCATTGATCGTCTCATTGAGTGTACCGTCACCGCCGCAGCAAAGAACAATATCGTGGTCGTTGCCGATCCTTTTGACGATTTCGGTTGCATCCTGCGGTCCTTTGGTGGTTTCCACGGTAAATTCAAAATCGGCAGGTGCCAGTTTTTCGATGACTTGTTCGGGGCTGATTCGTTTGCGGTCAGTACCCGAGCAGGGATTGTTGATCAACAGTGCTTTTTTCTTTTTCATAATTCCACATCCGTCCCGTAAAACGAAACCTCTTTTCTTTTATTTTCGACTCAGTATAACAAAATATTAACTTTTTGTCAACAAATTGGGGTCTTTTTTTCTTAACGGGAAGTATGAAAAAATTTTTATTGAAAATGACGGCGTGAATTACGAGATCCGCTTCATCATCACAGATCTTCTTCCGTTCGGAACTGTGCATTATAAAGCTGTGCATAGAATCCGTCTTTTGCCATCAGCTCGTTGTGCGTACCCTGTTCCGTGATATCGCCGTCACGCACCACCACAATGAGGTCTGCATTGCGGACGGTGGACAGTCTGTGGGCAATCACAAAGCTGGTTCTGCCTTGCATGGCTCTGTCCATTGCTTCCTGCAGCATCCGTTCGGTGCGTGTATCGACCGAGCTGGTTGCTTCGTCAAGAATCAGCAGTTTTGTGTCTGCGAGGACGGCACGGGCAATGGTGAGAAGCTGCTTCTGACCTGCCGAGAGGTTGGCGGCTTCTTCATTGATAAACGTGTCGTAGCCATCAGGCAAGGCCTCAATAAACGATGCGGCACCTGCCACTTGTGCTGCCTGTTGTACAAGTTCGTCACCGGCATCCGGCTTGCCGAAACGGATATTGTCGCGGATGGTGCCTTTGAACAGCCAGGTGTCCTGCAGGACCATGCCGAATGCCTGTCGCAGGGATCGACGGTCGTAGCTGCGGATGTCTTTGCCGTCAAGCAGAATCTGACCGTCGTTGACATCATAATACCGCATCAGCAGTTTGACAAGCGTGGTTTTGCCGGCTCCCGTGGGACCAACAATGGCAATTTTCTGCCCCGGTTTGGCTTCTGCGGAAAAATCCTTGATGACCGTGACATCTTCGTTGTAGCCGAAGCGGACATGGCAGAATTCCACATGACCGCGTACATTTTCAGCCGACAGCATCTCATCGGATGTTTGCGGCTCTTCCTCTTCCTCAAGGAAACCGAACACGCGTTCGGCGGCTGCGGTCATGGATTGCAGCATATTACCGAGCTGTGCGAGCTGTTGAATGGGTTGGGTAAAGTTCTTTACATACTGGATAAATGCCTGGATGTCACCGACACCGATGGTGCCTGCGGCTGCCAGGAATGAACCTGCCACGGCAACACCGACATATCCGATGTTTTCAATAAACATCAGCATCGGCTGCATGAGTCCCGAAAGGAACTGTGCACGCACCGCAGCCGAACAGAGTGCATCGTTGGTTTTTGCAAAGTCCTCACAGACCTTGCTTTCGCGGTTGAATGCCTTTATGACGGTATGGCCGCCGTAGATTTCTTCAACCTTGCCGTTGAGTTCGCCCAAAAGGTTCTGCTGTGCACGGAAATACGGCTGCGAGCGTTTCATGACCGTACCGACAAGACCGAATGAAAACGGCAACAGGAGCATGGTCAGTCCCGTCATCAGCGGACTGATGGACAGCATCATAATGAACACACCGACGACCGTCACGGCACAGGAAAGAATCTGGGTCACGCATTGATTCAGACCGTTGGTGACATTGTCGATGTCGTTTGTGATGCGTGAAAGAATTTCGCCCACGGTGGTTTCTTCAAAATACCGCATGGGCAGGCGGTTGATTTTTTGCGAGATCTCTTTTCGCAAACGGTAGGATACCTTCTGCGTGACACCTGCCATGATCCATCCTTGCAGAGCGTTGAGAACATAACCTGCAA
Organism: Acutalibacteraceae bacterium; assembly: GCA_045576275.1. Classification (GTDB taxonomy): domain Bacteria; phylum Bacillota; class Clostridia; order Oscillospirales; family Acutalibacteraceae; genus RUG806. The sequence continues at coordinate 10,193 of JAZNGB010000069.1, read as the reverse complement.
GATACAGCAGCACAACACGCAGCAGAATCTGCCCGATGCCTGCAAAGTCAATGCCGCCGTCACCGCGGATTTTGGCAAACAGACCCTGGCTCAGAAGGGTGGTTGCCGAGCCTAAGATCTTCGGACCGACAATGTTGAACATCGTACCGCCCAACGAACACAAAAGAACAACAAACACACGCAGGCGGTAGGAGGCAATGTATTTAACCAACTTCAGCAGCGTTCCCCTGAAATCTTTCGGACGGTTCTTGTCGGGGATACCGTCGGGGGTGTTTTTCTTTTTACGCTTCATCGCTGTCCGCCTCCTTTCCGAGACCGAGTTCTTCTTCGGAAAGCTGCGAAGAAGCGATATTGCGATAAATTTCACACGTTTGCAGCAGCTCTTCATGCGTACCCAGACCGACCGCTTTTCCTTCATCCAGCACAAGTATCTGCTGTGCGTGCAAAACGGTACTCAGACGTTGGGCGACGATGATCACCGTTGCATCGGTAACCTCTTTACGCAACGCGGCACGCAAAACGGCATCAGTGCGGTAGTCGAGTGCGGAAAAACTGTCGTCAAATAAATAGATTTTCGGGTTTTTCGCAATGGCTCTTGCAATGGAGATTCTCTGTTTTTGTCCGCCCGACACATTGGTGCCGCCTTGTGCCACGGCACTGTCGAAGCCGTCGGGTTTCTCTTTTATAAACGCACTTGCCTGTGCCACTTCGGCAGCTTTTTCAAGTTGTGCATAGGACAGCACATCCGTACCGAATTCGATATTGGATCGGATTGTACCTGTAAACAGAACGCCTTTCTGCGGCACATACCCCATCCGTTCGCGAAGCTGCGACAGAGAGATGTCACGCAGATCCGTTCCGTCAAGCAGAATCTGTCCCTGCGTGGGATCATAAAAACGCTCCAGCAAACGCAGCACGGTGCTTTTGCCGCAACCGGTGCTGCCGACGATGGCAAGCGTTTCACCGGGTCTTGCCGTAAAAGAAATATCCGTCAGCGTTTGTGTATCCGCTCCGGGGTAGGTGAAGGAAACATTTTTAAACTCCACGACACCCTTGCAATCGGAAAGCGTTTGCGGATGTTCGCAATCGGAAACCAGAATTTCCGTCTGCAACACTTCTTCAATTCTGGTTGCGGCAACGAGTGCACGGGGAGCATACACGAAAACCATGCTCACCATCAGAAAACCGGCTGCAATCATAATCGCATAGGTGGTGAAAGCGGTCATGTCACCGACTTCCAGAGTACCGGCATCGATCCGCGGTGCGGCAACACGGATGATGAGTGCGGAAAATCCGTACATCATCAGATTCAGAATCGGTGTGAGCAGACTGATGGCACGGCTTGTATAAAGCGACGTTTTCATCAGGTTGGTGTTGGCTTCTTCAAAGCGGCGTTCCTCTTCATCCTCGGCACCGAATGCACGGATGACCTGCACACCCGACAGCATCTCACGCGAAACACGGTTGATACCGTCCACGAGTTTTTGCATGATCTTGAATTTCGGAAACACGAGAACACTCAGCAGACCCAATGCTGCGAGAATGATGCCGATTGCAAGTGCAACGATCCAGCTCATGCCGGCACTTGTACGCATCACCATGACCGTGCCGCCGATGCTCATCAGCGGTGCATACAACACCGCACGCAATGCGATCATGATGACCATCTGCACATGCTGCACGTCGTTGGTGGTGCGGGTGATGAGGGTTGACACCGAAAAACGGCTCATTTCACCACCCGAAAAGGAGATTATTTTTTCAAAAACCGTTTTGCGTAAATCCCTGCCGACGAATGTACCGATGCGTGCCGCCACATAGTTGAGCACCACCGCCAATACAGCCATCGCAAGGGTCAGACCGAGCATCTGCAGACCGGTTGTTTTTAAATATTCCGTACGCAATGCATCGGCATCACCGCCGGCTGCATTGAACATGGTCACACAAAGTGCAACGCTGCTGTTTCGCAAAAGGCTGTCCCCCAACACCGCAGCACCCTCCCGTATACGTTCACGGGCAGCCATGGCAGCCGCCTTGTCGTCTTCGGTGGGGTGTTCGGGGAGCGTATAGTTTTCAACACCGCTGCCTGTCACCGTATGCAAGGCAAAAAGAGGCGAAATAAAAACTGTTTCAAGGTACGACTGCGTTTCGTCTGCGGTATCACGCAGTACAAAAACCGTTTCGTCCGTTTCATAATACGTATCAAAAATCGCCTGTTCTTCTGCTGTAAAAAACAGGAAGAGCTTTTGTGCATCTTCCTGTGTCATTCGCAGGGGAACCGCATATTCTATACCGTTGTTCTGAATGCCCGTGTCGATCAGTTTTGCCGTAAACGAAGGCAAAAGCAGATCACAGACCGCCTGCAAAAGCAGAAGCACCAGACAAACGGCAGCAAGCACTCTGTATTTTTTAAGTGCACGCAGCATCAGTTTCATGCTTTATCGTCCTTTCAGCATCCACCCGAGAAAATGTTTTCAAAAGCAGCACGCAGGCTGTCCAGAATTCGTTTGAAGAAAGAATAGATATAGTTGAAAAGCGATCTCTGCACATTTCCCATGTTACCGGAATCGGTTGCAGGGGTGCCGTCATACTCGCTTGCAAACTGCGACAGCCACGAAATCATACCGTTGGGATAGGTCAGCTTCACTTCCTCACCCAGACCGTTGACGGTGGTCATGTAAGGATAGTCACCGTTGTCCACCGAGAACATATCGAATGTGACGGAGAACCAGGAGCTGTGTGCGGTATCCGTTTTTGTTCCGTCGGGGTTGCGTACTTCCGCAAGGGTCGAAAAACGGCAGTCGGCAGGACGTGCCGTTGCGGAGATGATGTTTTCCCATGCCGGTTTTACACTTGTTGCATAGTTAACGGCAGGATCTTTTTCACCCGAAACAAACCAATAGGGAATGTGTGCGACAAGGGGTGCGTTTTCCTTGCTGATATTGCCTGCAGGACAGATCGGAAATGCTGCCGCAAACAGCTCGGGATAGGCATAGGTCATGTGCAATGTCATCTTGCCGCCCATGGAAAAACCGCCGATATAGATGCGTGTGATATCCACATTTGCAGCGTTGGCAGCAACAAAATCATCAATCGCGGCACGCAGCGGATAGATGGTGTCCTTGCCCCAGTAGTTGAGCTGTTCTTCGGGGGATCGTGCAGCCAGAATGAAGGCACCGCCGTTCACAAAACGGCTCTGGAACTGTTCGCTTACCCAGAATGCAATGTCGTTTTCTTCAATCTGATTTCCCTCGTACTGACCCTGCATCATACCGTGCAGCCAGATCACAAGCGGATACTTCGTGTCGTCATTCTCTTTGACGGGACTGAAGTAACGGTAGTCTATGGCATAGCCTTCCGTATAAGGACCGACACCGCTTTGGAATTGTTCAATCAGTGCCTCTTTGTCCATGCCGTTGATCGGTTCACTTGTGTCCCATGCAAATGCGGTCACGCAGAATCCGGACAGCATAATAAGGGTCAGCAGTACAGATATCAGTTTTTTCATTTTTTTCCCATCCTTTTTTTGTTTTAGAGAATTATTCCATAATATTCATTATACTTATTATATCTCGGTTTTGCAAACAAAAAAACATCCCCCGTTTTTGTAGGTTTTATACAAAAACAGAGGATTGTAGTTTATCTCCGGAATTGCAGCATCAGTTACTGCGAACGGTTGTAAATTTTTGATCAGGGCTTTTTGGGCTTTTCGGATTGCTTAATTGTATTTTACCTTCTTTTACCAGAGGCATTACATAGTTTGCAATGGCATATGCCTTTGATTTGATTCCCAGGAAAGAAGCAATTTCTTCACGTGTACGGGGAACGGTGCAGAAAGACAGCAGATCAGAATTTGCATCGTCTGTTCTTGTTGTTCCTTTTCGTTCGCCGAACAAAGTTACTTTGAACATTCCTCTTATTTCTTCAAATTGCGGCATAGGTAATCCGTATTCCAACATTTCTCGACGGACGGTAGGGATGCCTGAATATCTGTTTTCAGTTATTTTCAACATCTCTAAAGCTGTAGCCAAAACCGGATTGCGTGTATCCGGTTGGATTTGTCCGAGTTGATCCGGCGTTATGCGACCGTATAAACCACCCGGATTTGTTACTTCGATTCTGTCGGAAAAAATCTGTAATTGTATGGGAATTCCTTCTGTGTGAACGCTGTAATCTCTGTGCACCAAAGCATTCAATATTATTTCTCTTATAGCGGTCAGCGGATATTCAAGCATATCGTTTCTTTTGCCGGTGTTCGGATTGATAATTGTTTTGACACGCAGATTTTTTTTAACAAATACCAAAGCTTCATCGAGCATTTCCGGGATCGTGCCTTCTATCCGCTTGTTGTCCGTAAAACGTTCAAGTGTACTTCCCAGCTGACCGACTTGCGTTCCCGGAACAGCTGTGGCAACAATACATAATTGAGGAAAAAATGCCTGTGGATATAAGCTGAATAACATGGTTGCGGTAAGAGAATATTGCCCCTTCACGGTGATGCTCATCAATTCGGAAATCTGATTCTTGTCAAGCTTTGACAGATTCGGTTTATTTGCTGTCAAAAGATTAAAATATTTTTCGATTTCATCTTTATTCATCGCATCGGCAGTTGCTCTCGGTATGACGCGGGTGTCATCCTGGTACTTTTTTCTGAACGCTTCATAACTGTATACTTCGTATTCAGTCATGGGTTCATCGTTTGTACCAACACGTGTATAAGAGCCTTTCAAACGACCTTTTCCGGTATAAAAGCATGGACGTTCGCTGATTTCCAACGGTGGAACTTCAATCGCACATATATATTTTCCATCTGTTTTCACATAGGAAAACAGCGGTCTCACCATTGGAGTCATAGCATCGCATTGCTCGGTTATTTTTTGTTGGAGATCCTGCAAATCATAGACACCGCACAATGCGAAGTCATTTTGTTCATCAATGCCGAAGATGATAATGCCGCCTTCGTTGCTGTTTGAAAAGCTTGATAAAGTATCATAAAGACGTTTTGGTGCACCTTCCCGTGCAGCTTTCAGTTCAATAAATTGATATTCTGCTCTTGATTTGATAACTTGTTGAACCAAAGCTAACAAATTTTCTTCTGTCATGATGATCACCTCATAAATAGTATATGTCAAGTTGTTAAAAAAATCAATAGAAATCAAAAATTAAAGGCAAGAAATGAAATAAAAACAGCAAGAACTCAAATTTTTACGCAAGTTGTTAAATAGAAGCATAAAGAACTCAAATTTTTTTACAAGTTGTTAAATGAAATGAAAAACAACTCAAATAACAACACAAGTTGTTAAATGAGTTGTAAAATTTGATTTGTTGATTAAAGTTCTTTTTACATCACAGTCCTGCAACGGGTCGGGAACGGAAGGACGGAGTTTTGCCGCTGAAAAGCTCGGTTGCATTCTGCACGATATCTGCGGCGGTGAGGTCGCGTTCTCTGATGCGGCTTTGGCAGGCAAACGACAGCTCATGCAGCCAGACACCGTCATAGCCGACCTTTTGCAGACACGACAGAATTTCATTCCAGTCCACATTGCCTTCACCGGGCAACCAATGGCGTTCGTTGCGGAAATCATAGTCTGAAACGTGGGTTGTGATGATTTTGCTGCCCACAGCTTCAATAAATGCTGCGGCAGGTTCACGCAGAAGGTGGTTCGTATCGTAGCAGACACGAAGTCCGGGATGTGCCGAAAGCAGCTCGAGCATATCTTTGCTGTCACGACCCAGGCAGGTACGCGGCAGATTTTCGACCGCAATGACGGCATTGTACTGTGCAGCATATTCCGCAAGGACGGCAAGGGACTTTTTTGCACATTCCGTGCGACGGGGACGATCCTCTTCTTCAATCGGCTCTGCGGACGGATGGACGACAAACTTATCGATGCCGATCTGTGCCCCCTTTGTGATGCACCGACGAAAATAGGTCAGCGTGACCTCCTGTTTTTCGGGGTCGGACGGATCCAGAAAATAAAACGGTGAGAACGGAATATGCATCGACCACAGCTTGATTTTGTGTTCGTCTGCACAATTCTTAAGTGCCTGAAAATCCAGTTCCGCCAGGTCATCGGCGTGCATGGACAGCTCCATGTATGTGATGCCTGCCTGTGCGGCCTGTGCAATCAATGCAAAAATATCTTCGCTTGCACAGGAAGAAAGACCGATCGGGAACATACAAAAACCTCCTGCCTTTACGGATTCCTTTGTAATGCGTGTCAGTCTTTGAAGAATACTTCAAATGCTCTGTGGGTCATATAAACGTCGATTTTGCTGACGATCTCAAAAGGTGCGTGCATGGAAAGCATGGCAACACCGGCATCCACGACATCGATGTTGTGCGATGCGATGTATTTTGCAACCGTTCCGCCACCGCCGAGATCGACTCTGCCGAGTTCACCGATCTGCCACATGACACCGTTCTTGTCAAGCATATTGCGGACTCTGCCCATCAGTTCGGCAGATGCATCGTTGGTGCTGCTCTTGCCGCGGGATCCCGTGTACTTGGTGATGCAGATACCCTTGTTGATGTAGGCTGCGTTTCTGCGTTCGAGTACATCCGAGAAGGTGGGATCAAACGCTGCATTGACGTCGGCAGACAGGCAGACGGAATTTTTCATGCAGATTCTGCCGGGAACATCGTTGGTTTCGGACAGATCGGAAATGAAGTCTGCAAGATAAGAGGAATTAAGTCCCGTGTTGCCATCGGAACCTGTTTCTTCCTTGTCGGTCAGGACGGTCAGTACCGTATATTCGGGATTTTCAACCGTGAGGATGGCGGTGAGTGCAGGATAGGAACAAACGCGGTCGTCATGACCGTAGGAACCGATGAGTGAACGGTCAAGACCGATGTCGCAAGCCTTGAATGCAGGAACAACTTCCAGTTCTGCAGAAAGGAAATCGCTTTCGATGATGCCGTATTTTTCGTTGAGCAGCTTCAGGATGTGCAGCTTGACGGCTTCGCTTTCTTCGCAATCGGCAAACGGACGGCTGCCGATGATGACGTTGAGTTCTTCACCGCGGATGCCGTCGGACAGGGTGCGTTTGCTCTGTTCCTGTGCAAGGTGCGGCAACAGGTCGGAAATAACAAACTTGGGATCGGCTTCGTCTTCACCGATGCAGACTTCTGCCGTGGTGCCGTCTTTTTTGACCACAACACCGTGCAAAGCAAGCGGAATGGCGGTCCACTGGTATTTTTTGATGCCGCCGTAGTAGTGGGTTTTGAGCAGTGCAATGTCATTGTCCTCATACAGCGGATTGGGTTTCAGGTCCAGCCGCGGAGAATCGACATGGGCTGCGGCAATACGTACACCCTTGTCAAACGGCTGCGTGCCGATGACGGCAAAAATAACGCTCTTGCCGCGGTTGTTGTAATATACTTTGCTGCCGGGTGCATATTTTTTGCCGAATTCATAGGGTACAAAGCCTTTTTCAGCAGCAGCCGCAACAGCTGTTTTTACGGCTTCGCGTTCGGTTTTGGAATGGTTCAGAAAACACTTGTAGCCTTCGCAATAGGCATCGGCTGCAGCAATTTCATCGGCAGAAAGCACACGACTGCCGTGTTTGGGATTGTAAAAAAGTTCTTCCTTCATAGCGGAAAAATCGGTTTTGTCACACATAAATAATACCCTCCGAATATTAATTGAATAAAAGAATTTCCAAATCTTCTCATTTTACAGTATACCACCGCATCGCATAATTTACAAGACCCGAAAAAAGGTTACAATTTTGTTTCTGTTTTGTAATTGGAAAAATATTTACTTTTGCCCTGCGGTTACATATAATAGAAATATAAAATGAATAACAAATTCCGTGATCTTCCACTTCAAATCCCAATAAATCCGAAGAAACCCTGTCTATTGCCGGACAGGGTTTTTTCTTGGCCGTTGCTTTTCTTTTTATGCAAGCAGATAATGCAGCACCATGCTCAACGCTGCCGTGCAGGCGGCTCCCCCACCGGCTGCCGCGAGATACCGCAAACGGTCTTTGGGACTCTTTTTCTCACGGCTGCGGACGGGTGACGGTCGGTTCTGCAGGGCGGCATCCGCCTTTTCACGCAGCTTGCTTTCCCCCAGACCGTAGTATTCCGGCTTCACAAAAAACAGGATTCGCTCAAAATAGGCACTGTCCGTCTGGCTGACTTCAACGACCTGTCTGTTGACTCCTTTGATCAAACTATACGCATCCTTTCCCCTGCAATCCATTTCTTCTTCATTTTTTACAGTTTTTTGCGAATTATTCCCACCTTTTCGTTTGCTTTTTATTGTGAAAATCGAACAATGGAAAAGTAAACATAATTATACTTTCCGTATACCCATGTTTTGAACAAAAATTGTTCAAAACCCTGTTGAAAATGTTAATAACTCCCCTCTGAACCCCTCTTTTGACCGCTAATTTTCAAAAATCAGGTTATCAACAGGGGGGTATTGTTAAAAACTTAACAATTACACCTTGTTGTATGTCAATACCCTGTTATACGGAATGGAGTAGAAAATTCCTTGAAAAAACTGTGAATTTTGTTGAAAATAACCATTGCCTGCCGAGAAAAAAACAGTCCGTGCCGCAAAAACCAAAAAGCAAAAAACCGCAGGTGTCGGTGTCGAAATAAAACACTTGAAATAAAGAAAAGAAAATGGTATAATGATAAAGATATGTAAAAAACAAAGGGGTATGACCATGTACGCTGATTTTTTTGATGCAGGCGCTTATCTTGCCGCCTACGATCCTGCTGTTGCAGATGCCGTGAATCTGGAACTCAACAGACAGCGCAGAAACATTGAACTGATCGCATCCGAGAACATTGCATCTCCTGCCGTTATGGCAGCCATGAGCAGCGTTCTGACCAACAAATATGCGGAAGGCTACATTGCAAAACGCTATTACGGCGGTTGCGAATGTGTTGACAAGACAGAAGAAATTGCAATCGAACGTGCCAAAGAGCTGTTCGGTGCAGAAGCTGCCAACGTGCAGCCCCACTCCGGTGCACAGGCAAACCTTGCAGTGTATGCAGGTCTTTTGCAGCCGGGCGACACTGTTTTGGGTATGGCTCTTGATGCAGGCGGTCACCTGACCCACGGCATGAAGATCAACGCATCCGGTATGTATTATAATTTCATTTCCTACGGCGTAAACGACAACGGTTTTATTGACTATGACGAAGTCGAACGCCTTGCCAAAGAACACAAGCCGAAGATGCTGCTTGCCGGTGCTTCCGCTTATGCACGCACGATCGACTTTGCAAGACTTTCCGCAATTGCAAAGGAAATCGGTGCCTATTTTATGGTTGACATGGCTCACATTGCAGGTCTTGTTGCCGCAGGTGAACATCCCTCTCCCGTACCCTATGCAGACGTAGTCACCACCACGACCCACAAGACCCTCAGAGGTCCCAGAGGCGGTCTGATTCTCTGCAAGGAAGAACTGCTTCCCAAAATCAACAAGGGAATTTTCCCCGGCACACAGGGCGGCCCGCTGATGCACATCATTGCTGCAAAGGCTGTCTGCTTCGGTGAAGCACTCAAACCCGAATTCAAGACCTACCAGCACAAGATCATCACCAATGCTGCCTGTCTTGCAAAGGCATTCACCGAAAAGGGCATCGACATGGTTTCCGGCGGTACCGACAACCACCTCATCCTCACCGACCTTCGTTCCCTGAACGTCACCGGTAAGGAACTCGAAACCCGTCTGGATGCCTGCTTCATCACCGCAAACAAGAATGCAATCCCCAACGATCCGCAGAAACCCACCATCACAAGCGGTGTCCGTTTCGGCACACCTGCCGTCACCACCAGAGGTTTCGGTGAAGAAGAAATGAACCGCATTGCAGATTTTATTTTCCGCTGTGCAACCGATTTCGAAAACAGTGCAGACGACATCCGCAACGAAGTGAATGCCATCTGCGAAAAGTTCCCGCTTTACAAATAAAACAAGATGCAAGGGGTGCCGCGGCATCCCTTGTTTTTTGACTTTATAGAAAACTGCGTTTCCATAAAGCAAAAAAATGGTTCTTCACGAAAAGTTGGGGGAATATTGCAATGAAAAGCAATGTTTAAATTATGGTTTATCTTACTGACGGAATCCCTCAAATACTCGTCGCCCCTGAAAGGGGAGATGTCTGCGGAACGCAGACAGAGGGGTTCAGGCGGTTATATCAGACTATTTTGACCGAATTTGTGCAAACTTGGTTAACC
>JAZNGB010000068.1:0-17654 GCA_045576275.1 Acutalibacteraceae bacterium | reverse complement strand
CTCATGAGTTCATCGCCATCGATATGCTTTGTCCGGCATTTCTCGGAGCGATGTCAAGGGTGACGGACGGACTTGTGCATTCTCACATTTTTCAGGTCTAATATTTTGATTTATGTGTCCAATTTTTGTTGACAAGTGCATTTGACCGAATTTGTGCAAACTTGGTTAACCCCTCTGTCACTTCGTGACATCTCCCCTTTCAGGGGCGACAAGGGGTTGGTGGGGTCTCCCACTTTGTGCTGTAAACCATAATTTATCTGTTTAAGAAATCCTTTCATTTCATAAAAACTCCAAAAAAATGCACACAGCATCAAAGCCGTGTGCGTACTTTCAGTCATTGTTTTGCGTTATTTTTATATATTCAGACGGTGTCATCTTATAGAATCTTTTAAACACCGTGATAAAATACGTCTGCGACGAAAAACCGGCTTGCCTGCAAATCTCTTTTTCGGAAATGCCTTCGAGCAATAAAATTTTAGCTTTTTCAAGTTTTTGTCGCAGGATATATGCACTCAGGTTTTCGCCAATTTCTTTTTTGAAAGTCTGTGACAAATAATCTGCCGAGATGCCGCAATGCACCGCTGCAGAAGTCACATTGATTTTTCGGGAGAGGTTTTCGTTTATATACTTTATGCAATTTCTGACATGGGGTGAAAATTCGGGTTGTTTTTTATTCCGTTTGACATTCTCTGTCAACTGAATGATTTCGAGTCCCAGACACATGAATATTTCGTTTTTATCGGTCAATTTATCGATTGTTTTTATAACTCTGTCCGAAAATTCATAAGCCTTTGTTTCATGCAGACCGCCCTGAATGGCATAACGGGTTGCAAGCGTAATGGTGCTGACCGCCATATACTTATGCTGCATGAGTTCATCATCGGACATTCGCCCCATCACAATCATGGAATCGAGATTTTTGAGTTGCATGAGCAGTGATTCGATATCCCCTTGCTGCACGCAGGAAAACAGACGAATTTCGGCACTGTACGGTGTGTGCTTTTCGGCAAAACCGCTTTCCTGCATTGTTTTTACGGTAACAAGCTCGCCTATGTTCATCAGATCACATCTTTTCTTTTAACTTCAGCATCTCTTTTTTCAATCGTGCATTGTTCAGGTCTTCCCACAACGGCATAATAAGTCCGCCCTTGAGTCGCATGGCAGCTTCATGCATACAAGCATAATACGCGACCCTGAAATCCGCATATTCGGATAATTTATATTTTTGTTTGTATGTTTCATACAATCCGTAGGCATCGCCCCACATATTGCGAAGCTGGAACAGATCGTATTCTCTGTCTGCCCAGATGCTGCCGCAGGGGTCGATGAATGCCGTGAGTTGCAGTGTTTTCTTGTCTGCCATGATGTTCATAATATTCAGATCAGCGTGAATGAGCACCGGTTTTGTGTTTTCTTCGGGCAAGGTGTTGAAAAGTTCGGTTGCTTGTGTCAGCAGTTGCAGCTTCTTCTTGCTGAATTTGCCGTTGTCGGACAATTCTTTCAATGCGGCAAGCCACGGAATCTGCTTTTCCTTTTTGTAGTATTCGTACCAGGAGTCATAAACAGGATTTGATAAAGCACCGAATTTGTCGTTTGTTACGCTGTGCCATTGCAGCATACCTGCAACAACATCATTTGCAAATTTCTGTTTCTGCATTTTGCTTTTCAGCAAGAACATCGGATTGAGTACATTCTGTCCGTCCACAAAGGTCATGGCAAGGATTGCCGTCGTGTCATCCTCGTAAGTAAAAAGAACCGCGGGCATTTTTACACTTGTGTTCTCTGACAGAAGTGTAAGCTGCTGTGCTTCTTCGTATTGCGAACCCTGCACTCTGTATGCTTTTACGGCAATCGTTTCCCCGTCGGAAAGCATCGCTTTATACACTCTGCCGAAGCTGCCGCCGCCGATGAATGTAACATCCGAAACTTTTTTGTTGCATCGTTCGGAAACAAGTGCAGGTATTTTTGGCAATATATGCTTGTTGCCGTTATCAAGAATTTTCATTTTGCATCCTCCGATATCCTTGCTTTTACTTTGTTGTATGCGGTTTTGCTTTCGGGCAGAAATGAAAACAACTGAAAACAATGGCACATACCCTCAAATTTATAAAGTGCTGCATCCACACCTGCATTTTTCATTTTATTATATATCCTGTCGCTGTCGCTTTCATCCAGCTCTGCCGTTCCGCAGACCAATGTGACTTTCGGAAAGTTTTCAAAGCTGCCGAACAGGGGTGAAATATAGGGTGAGGTTCTGTCAACATCCTGCACATACTTCGATATTCTTCGGAGCAGATGCAGATTGTCTTCAATCTTTTTGTGCTTTGCGATACCGTAAAACGGATCTGTGTAGGCATTGGTGATTCTGCTGTCACCGCTTGACGTGGCATCTGCCCACAAGGAAAAGCAGACAATATGCCCGGGCAAGGGCTTTTTGTGATCCCGAAGCCACAAGGCAGAGGTCATTGCCAAGGTAGCACCTGCACTGTCACCAATAACCACAATATCTGCATTTTCTATTCCCGCATCCAACAAATGCAGATATATTTTCACGACATCGTGCATTTGTGACGGGAGCTGATGTTCGGGAAACCGCCCGTAGTCAGCATTGATGACGGTTGCACCGCAGAACATATGACTGTATTTTTCGGCAAGTTTGCGGTAAAAATCATTCAGTTCAATTTTGAAACCACCGCCGTGAATCATCAATATTACTTTTTCGGTACTGCAATTCTTATTGGCAAGCTTTTCATATCTGACATTTTCAACACAATGCTTTGTATATGTAAAGTTCTTTGCCGGTTTGTATTTTGACTTTTTATCTTTGGTCAGTTTTGCAGCATTGTCGGATAATTTTGAACTGTCGGACAGCGGTGAATGAAAAATCATGCGTAAGACCGCCATCAGCATTTTTGCTTGCAGAGATTGCATATTCTCACCCGCCCCTCTGTTTTGAATTTTATCACAAGATTTTCGTTAATTCAATCATTCCCGGATTTTCATCTCTGCAAATCGAAATAATATAAGGAAAAATGAAAAAACAAAAAAGGGGCTGCTGCTTTTGTTATTCTTCCGTATAAATTACAACAGGTCCGTACAAGCCGCCTGATGCAAAATCCTTTGCATAATACAGTTCCGAAGCAAAATACGGTGACAATTCTTCGGTTTTATAAGGAGCAAAATAATCTGTGTGCAAGTACTGATTTGCCGCAGTATTTGTAACCGTCACGCGGAGTGTGTTGTTTTTTTCCGATATGCCTGCCGGGATGTTGATTCTGTACGGCGGCATGACGGCTGTGCCGAGAGAATGTCCGTTCAAAATCACTTCTGCAGCAAAATGCACATCCCCGAGGTCAATTACACCTGCCCTGCCGACTTGCATTTCGGGAAGCGTAAAAGCGGTTTCGTAAACACCGCTGCCCGAATAAGCACATCCGAGCAGGTCTGCCCAATCACCCGTCGTGACAGAAGCACCCTTTTCGGAATGTCGGATATTGTCAAAACCGTTTTCGTTGAAAATGAGCTCGGTTTGTTTTCTGAAATCAAAATCACGTAAAACAGCAGCCGTTTTGCTGCATTCTTTTTGATCGGCTGCAGGAAATGTTTCATCGGTAAGTACGATTACGGCTGTTTCACCGACAGAAAGAGAAAGAGTCAGTATGCCGTTTTCGGTCTTCAGTTTTTGCAACGCACCGTTTTCCAAATCAAGCAGATAGCCGTTTGTTGACGGAAGGTGAATCTTGTATTGTGCATTTTCTCCTGTTTCGCGGAACAAGCAGAAAATCTCTGCATTTTCGGTTTTTCTGTGCATGGCTCTTAAGCCTTTGCCCTCGATTCGGATGACAGGTTTGCAATCTGCAGGTGTATCGGCAACACGACCGCCAAGCTCCGTAAAACAATGCAGGGCTTTTTGCGTGGCATCGGGAAGAAAAACACCTTCGGGAATGATGATATTGCGGTATTCTGCATCACCGATGCACAAACAGCCGTCTTTGATTTCTGCCGACTGCAACACATCATCGTCAACAATATCAAAATCCACCGCCATGTCTTCCAATGCCCTGCCCAAAGAATCGAATGTTTCGGCAACCGTTTGTGCGTGGAGCCTGCCCTGAAAATCGGAAACAGGATAATAAAGTGCCGTTTCGCAGATCCGATTTCCGAGTGATGACACATAACACAAGCGTTCTGCATAGCGGTTAAACTGCCCGAGAAAGCGACAATACGGCTGCTTTTCCGTAAAAACGGGAAGCTCCTGTGCAAGCAAAGCACCTTTTCGTCCCAGCGGAAAATTAAAGAGATTGAAAATGTTGATCCCCCGAACCGCCTGATAGCCTACGGTAAAACGCATGAAATCATACGTCACGGCGGCTCCTGCAACCGCGAAAACCTCGCTCATTGCTTTGTTTGTGCCGTTGTGCGCGGCAGCAGAAGAAGCATACCGCGGAAAGAAGCCGTTGTAACTGTTCATATCGTTTCTTTCTGCTGTTTTGTTTTCGGGATAAAGTTGACGATAAATGACATCCACACCGGGAATATCAAAGCAGCGAAGTGCACGCATCAGATTAAAGTTATTGCCGCCTTGCACACAGCCGAGCGGTGCATGGTCCTTATCCAAATGACCCGTAAATGCAATGCCGTTTTCGTTTGCCCATTTTTTGCAGGGAAGAAGATAATTTTCGCAGAACATACGGCTGCACAGATCGTACCAACGGTACAGAATGTGTACATTTTCCTGCGTCACTTCTGCTCTTTCTGAAATCAGCGGCAGATACGGCAATACGGATTCGCCGTAAAGTGCTTCATAGTTCTCTTTGAGCTCCTTGTTGAAAGCTCTCGCAGGTGCTTTGGGTTCATCCGTAAACAGGGCGGTGATATTTTCTTGCAAACCATATTTTTTATGGGTTGTTTCGATAAAGTATTCCGTTGCAGACTTGTTCAGCAGATCGGGATACCTGCCGGCGGTGTCTTTTTTTATAAAATACTCGGTTACAACGCAATCACAAGGGAAGATATATCCCTGTTCAACAATTGCATCGTTTACGAAAGCGACAAGAATATCCTCATTCGATTTTTCATACGCATCCCCTTGTAAAAACGAGCGTTCATGGTATGCAAGCGTTTCCTGTCCGTATTCGGGATGGTCTTGCATGACTTTTCCGCAGGCACTGCCCGAGGGCCAACCGCCTTCATCGTAAATCCAGCAGTGCATGCCGCGGCTTTTTGCCTGTTCAATCGCATAGGCACAAAGTGCAAAATAACCATCGGAAAGATATGCGGGTGCAAGGTTGGTCGGCATACTGTCGGGACGGAAATTCTTCGGCTCGGGCAGGATATAAAATGCCCGGATGCCGAGATTCTGCATTTCGGAGAGCTGCATATCGATGATTTCACGGGTGCAGACATCATTCCACACCCATATATAGACGGGTGCATGGGTGTTGTCGGGAGATATGAAGCTGTTGAGGTCAAATCTGTTGTCGTTTTTCATTTACGTACCGCCAATTTTTTGATTTATGAAACAATTATACCACACACGGCACGGCTTTGCAATGTGGCGGTTCAGGGAAAAATCATGCACCGAGTTCCTTTATGATTGCCTTGAATTCGTCTGTGTCACGCACGCAGTCCAACTCATCATGCTTGAGCCACTTGTCACGCAGAATTTCACAAAGCGGTCTTGTGTCGGAGGTTTCAAAATCGGTTTTTCGGATGGTGATTTCCCCGACCAATTCGGCTTCGTATTGCAACACATCGGGTCTGCTGTCGAATGCCTTTGCATTCGCAACCGCCTTGTGCAGATATTTGAAGGTGTTTTCAAGATCCCCAAGCAGTGCATATCGTTTTGCGATGTCAAACGCAAGCCACACATCTCCCCAATCCGTCTGCGGACGGTTGCCGTCCAGAATCAGTTGTTCAAGCTCAAAAATTTTGCGGATTGCAAGAAGCTCCGTCTGCACATCCACCACGTCCGCATCCGCAAGCAGCCAGATAAACGATTTCAGAGCTTCATAGCTTTGCTTGATGGCATTTCGCAGAAACGGCAATTCTTCATCCTTTTCCACCGCCCACCACATCTGCTTTTCCTTGCAATATTCCATGGACGGAAAGGTTTCATAAATCTGCCTGCCGAGCTGTTTTCTGCCGTGCAGAATATGATTAAAAGCAAGCCGTGATGCAGCATCGAGCCTTATGTTTATATCCGGGCAATATTTCATGATCCGTTCACCGAGCGCTATGATCTCCGCGTCATACTTTTCCATGTTCTCTTTCCATTCGGGGATGTTGCCGTCATCGTCCCCCGAACCGAACAGTGCATACATCAGCTTATTCAACAACACATAGTTGTTCGGAAATTCCGCCACACCTTCCCGTGCAATCGTGATGCATCGGTCGAGATTCCCCTTGCTCATTTCAATCTGATAATCATGCAGATACCGTTCAACGGCTTCCTGTTCTGCCGTTTCGTCAACACCCATCAGCTTGTCGGTGGAAATGCCGAAAAATGCGGCAATCGTCGGAATCAGCTCAATGTCGGGATAGCACAAATGATTCTCCCACCGCGACACCGACTGACACGACACCCCGAGCACCTCGGCAAATTCCTCCTGCGTAATTTCCCGTTCTTTTCTTAAATGTTTAATTGTTTCACCGATGTTCAATTTCATAACAAAACCTCGTTTCATGAATTGAAAGCGACGCCTCTTTCTGCTTCTATTGTGACACAGAAAAACCGAAATTACAAGTTCACGGAAAGAGAGTTTTTTTCACGCACAGGGTGAAAAAACAAACAACATTGACCATTTTTTGTTCCGTTTTGTTACATCAGCGTGATAAAACTGTAGAAATACGCAATTTATTAAAGTGCTTTGTTGACTTGGTTAATAAAGTATGCTAAAATACAAATAATATAACTGTGGAAATACGCAATTTATTAAAATGAGGAACACACTATGATTGAAAGACCAAAATATCTCAACAAGCTGATAAGCAGAAAACAGAACGGACTGGTAAAGGTAATTACAGGCATCAGACGATGCGGCAAGTCATATCTGCTTTTCAACATTTATAAAGACTATCTGAAATCAATCGGCGTTGAGGAAGATTGCATTATCTGCCTTGCACTCGATGATGACGAAAACATCAGATACCGTAACCCCTTGGAATTGGGCAAATATATCCGCAGCGTAACTTCCGATGAAAGCAAGGAATATTATGTTTTTCTTGATGAAATTCAGAAGGTTGTTACCATTCAGAACCCTTATATTGTGGGTGCAGAGGATAAAATCAGTTTTGTTGATGTTGTTCTCGGTCTTATGAAGCATGAAAATATTGATGTGTATGTAACCGGCAGCAACTCAAAAATGCTGTCAAGCGATATTCTGACTGAATTCCGTGGCAGAGGTGACGAAATCCGTGTCAACCCCTTGTCCTTTTCAGAGTTTTATAATGCATTTGAGGGTGACAAGCGAAATGCCTGGCAGGAATATTACACCTATGGCGGTCTGCCTTTGGTTCTCGCCAAAAAAAGTCACGAGGAGAAAGCGAAATATCTTCAGACCTTGTTTGATACAATTTACCTGAGCGACATTATGGACAGAAACAGTCTTGCTCACGAAAAAAATCTGCTTGATGATATTTTGAATTTAATTTCATCATCTATCGGTTCGCTTACCAATGCAAACAAGATTGCAAACACATTCAAAAGCGAGCGACAGATTTCTGTCAGTCATGTCACCGTTTCAAAATATCTTGATTATTTAGTAGACTCCTTCCTTATTTACAGTGCGTCCCGCTATGATGTAAAGGGCAGAAAATATATCGGCTCACCGTTCAAATACTATTTCAGCGATGTCGGACTTCGCAATGCCCGTCTTAATTTCCGTCAGCAGGAAGAAAATCACATTATGGAAAACATTATTTACAATGAGCTTTGTGTCCGTGATTTTAATGTTGATGTCGGTATAGTTGAATACTGCTATAAGGATGCAGAAAAGAAAAGCAAACGTGTTTATCTTGAAATCGACTTTATTGCAAACAAGGGCAGTAAAAAATATTATGTTCAGTCAGCACTGACTGTTGCAGATGAAGAAAAGCGTGAACAGGAAATACGCTCATTGAAGCGTGTCGGCGATTCATTCAAGAAAATTGTTGTTGTCAAGGACAACATTATCCCCTGGCACGACAATGACGGCATCTTCTATATCGGCATAGAGCAGTTTCTGCTTGATGAAAATGCAATGGATTTGTGATACCATGAACAATGTTATTTGAATAATGCAGATGTGCATATTTTCCACCGCCGAAAATGTGACCAAGCGGATGCAGGAATATCTCTCGGCGGAATGCAGGAACCAAAAAAGGGGAAATACAACAAAAAGCAGACCGCCTGAACAAATCAAGCGGTCTGTTTTTATAATTTCATGCAAAAATCATTTTAATTTACTTACATCCCAGACTACCCGGCTCGTGGCTCCAGTTCTTGGCTGTATCTTCTTTGATATAGGTTCGCAACACCGTTTTGCAATCCAGGCAAAGGTCAGAATACACCTGTGCGACACCCATAAGGCTGAAAAAGCCGCTGCCCGTACTGTATTTCAAGCCGACATTTCCGCTTTCACTGCTTTTTCCCCATGCAATACCAAATTCAATTCGCGGACTTCCGCAACAAGGACAATTCATATCTTCACCCCTGAATCAATCGTTCATCTTTATTATATGACTAACAGCAAATAAAATCAAGCGGTCTCATTTGTTAACCTTCGGTAAGAAAATCTTTTACCCTTTCATTGCGATTTGCGATTTTGCGGTTTGTTGCTGTTGTTTCAAAACTGAGAATTGATTTGTGCCCAGACAAAGACATTGTCTGCTTCTGCAATTTCCCGGTACCGTAAAAAACCGCTGTTGACAAAATGATTATCGGTGTAAGTTATGTTTGAACAGTATTTACCAAAGTACAGCTTGCCTTGTTTTGCTGCACTGTCAAAGAAATCACCTGTATCCACCGTATTGTCAGCAAAAACAAGACCGTTTATATTATTTGCTCTCATTAGCATTGACGGAATATCCTGAAAGCTGTTTGAACAGATTTCTATATTTGTGAAAACGGCAGTTTCGGCAGACTTGCCTGCAATGTTGGTACCGATTTCAATAACTGAACCCCAGTTGCTGTAGTTGCACTTTTCAAAGCTGTTGTTACGGATAATGAGGTTATCAACACCCGTACCTTCTTGCCAGAGTGTGGGTTCAATATCCATAATAATCTTGATCGCCTGACCCATTGTTTTGTAGAATCGGTTGTTTTCGCAAAGTCCGTTTGAAGACTGCAAAAGCAATCCTCTTGCTCTGTTTTCGTGGAAATAATTGTCCCGGATAACATAGTTCCCACTGTTACATTCCCTGTTATATGCGGTCCAGCCTGCAGCTACACGTCCGGGGACGACATCCGCAACAACCTCTTTTGTTATTCCTTCAAGTGCTTTTACCGAAACAATCTTTGCAGTGACATCTGTATTTTCAAACTTATCATTTTTGAATGCAAGTGTGTCGCCGACCGCAAGTCGCATTGCAGATGCGATAAGTGTAAGCGTGTTGCCGTTTACAGCCGAAACATAACCGAGACCGTCATGGACATTGATGGCATCGTCTCCCATTCCGCTTATGTCACAGCCTGCAATGTTGAAGCAACCGTCTGTGTTTACGATATGAATTGCATCGGCACACATGGACACACTTCGCTTGCCTTGGTATGCAGGGTCAACACCTATAAAGCAGTTGATAATCTGAAAATGCGAGGCATTGCCTTCGCAGATATATGCCATACCGGGGCTGCCGAAAATGCTGACATTATCAAATGTTATGTTTTTGCTGTAATCTCTTAAACTGAAAATCGTTCCGTCATATACATAATGTCTGAGAATATACGTTTCACCGTTCTCAAAATGATCCATACAGCCGTTATGGGTAACACGCAAAGTGTTATCGGCAATCTTGCGGACAGACTTTATGTTTGTTGCATCCTGATAAAGATAAACCTCTTTTGAAGAATTTTTTGCTCCGAATGTATTTGTTTCGGGGTCACATTGTGTAATTGCCGCAAGACGAAGGGTTTCACTACAGTGTGCAGCATCCTTAAAAACAAGGTCTACTGTATCAGAAGCTTTATTGCTGACGGTCACGACCGATGCAAGCGGACTTTCATCCCAGTTCCAATCAATATGCAGGTTGCGGATTTCAACACAGTCGCTGTTTCTGATAAAAAATTTATATCCCGTTGCGGAGAAAATAAAGGTTGCACCCGAGCCTTCAATCAGCAAATCCGTACAGTTGTTGGCATCAAGTCCGTTTTCACTTCTGAAAAAATATGTTCCCTTGTCAATAACGAGCTTTGTCTGCGGATTCTGGGAACAGTAATCAAGCGCACTCTGAAAAGCAGAAAAATTATCTTCGTTGTTTTCAGAGAGTCCGAAAACAGAAGCATTCACTTCTGTCAACCGTTCACTCTTCGGTCGCTGAATATAAAATCTTGTTCCGTTTGCACCATTGATCTCGTCTGCAGTTCTGTTTTCACTTACATTATGCAGTATTTCAGCATACACATCTGCCTTGTCGGGCATTGTTGCTGCCGACGTAAACAACATCAGGATTGCAGCAACAAATGATACTACTTTCAGAAACATAAAATCTTCCTTTCAACAGAGTTTATAATTGAATTATACCATATTGTAAAATTAAAATACAATAGTTTTGATTGCACTGCGGATGCAGAAATATTGAAATAAAATGAATTGAACGCAATTATCTGCAAAATAATTGTTTCTTCACGACGATTGGGGGATTTTGTAACGGATAAATTATGGTTTACAGCACAAAGTGGGAGACCCCACCAACCCCTTGTCGCCCCTGAAAGGGGAGATGTCACGAAGTGACAGAGGGGTTAACCAAGTTTGCACAAATTCGGTCAAAATAGTCTGATATAACCGCCTGAACCCCTCTGTCTGCGTTCCGCAGACATCTCCCCTTTCAGGGGCGACAAGGGGATTGAGGAGCAACCAAGTAAGAGTTCGCTAAACCATAATTTATCTGTTACAAAATCCCCCACATTTCCGTGAAGAGCCCCTTTTTGTTGTTTTATTTCACCGATTTGATCAGGTTGTCCATGGCTTCCAGCAAGGTTCTTGCGGTGTCGGGGCCGACGGAATTGGTTTCTTCATAATGTTTTCTGCCGAATGCATCCACAGGGATGTTGAAATATTCAAACCACTCGTGCAGATAAAAATCGTTGTCGGGGATGATATAACCCAACTCGTCGTTGCAAAGACCCAATACAAAACTGTATTCGCAGTCGGTCATTTCGTCAAGCACCTTGTAATCGGCTTGCGTTCCGTTGGCGGATTCTTCGGCAGACAGGAAGTTGCCGCTTGCAAGCTCGGGATACAATTCACCCGGAATCATGAAAACACCGACTTGTTCGTTGCCCAATTCCATGTAAGCGACTTCGCTGACGATGTCCACTTGGTTGCGTTTGTCGCTGCGGATGGCATCGTTGTTCAGCACACCGATAAACCGTGCCAGCAACAGGGCTGTGTTGTCGCAAGGGACGGCTACCTGTTCGTTTCTGATATTGAGAAGGGGTGCAATTTCGGTTTCGTTTTCGATGGCAAGTACTGCCTGTCCCAATTCCTTGCCGTATTGTTTTGTGTAGGCAATGCAATCAAAATCGGGATTGTTGAGGACATCGTCAAAATCGTCAGCCGTGATCAGACCGCCGATGGCTCCGTTGACAAACAGTACATTTGCACCTGTCTGTGCGTTGATTTCAGCTGTCATATAAGCAGGGAAGTCTGCACTGACAAGGGTGGATTTGCTGCCGAGCATTTCGGCATGGGTTGCAAAGTTGACAATGTATGTGTCGTTGTCTCCGTTTTCCGGAGCAAAACGGAGGCGTGTGAGGGTGGTGTCGTAGTCAATGGGGGTGCGTGTGTCGGACTGGAAGGCATCGGCTGCGACTTCGGTGGCGGCAATATACAGCTTGCCGTCCTGTCTTGCCCGGTATGCTTCGATAATGACAGCAGCGGTTTTTTCTTTGAGAGATTGCATAAAGCTGTCATTTTTGCCGTCCGAATAAAAATCCTTGCCCCAGAGACCCTGGGTATCAATGGCGGAATGGGCATGGGTCGCACTGATGTTGATGGATTTTACAGAGGGGATGCAGCCGCTTTCGATTACGATTCTGCGGATGTCGTTGTTGTCTGCACGGCTGAGTCCCACGCAGTCAATCGCACACATCACAACACCGCCCGTGCCTGTGTTGTCGTCAAGATAGACCGCTTTTGCGTACATATCGTCGAGCACACCCACAGCAGGATTGTTGGTGTTGTAGCCTGCAATATAATAAGTGTCTGCCGTTACGTCGTCGGGGGTGAGTACCGTCTGTGCAAAGCCGACAGTCCACGTTTCACCGGGTGTTTCGGAAAAAACGGCATCACCGGGGAGCATATATCCGGCAGCATCTTCCCAGGTCGTAAACAGGGAAGCCGGCACCAGGAAAATGATCAGTGTCAGCAGAACGCTGATGAGCTTTCTGACAAAATTCGGGAGCTTGAAAAAACGGGCAAGGGGCATCATGTCCATTTTATTTTACCTCCGTGAGCAGTTTTTCAAAGGCAAGAGACAAGGCACTTGCACTTTTTGAGCCGGTGGAAACGGTTTCTTCATAGTGACCGCCTTCATCGCTGTTTGTGGTGTAGTCGTTGTCGGGAACGAAGTAACCGAGTGCATCGTTGCACAGACCGAATACAAGTACGCTGTCGCTGTCTTCAAAATATGTGTTCAGGGCAGCATAGGGGTAGTCCGTACCGTTGACAGCTTTGTCGGCAGACAGGAAACCGCCGTATACGATTTCGGGCAGCACTTCACCGGGTACTTCGAGGATTTTGATGTTTTCACCGATTTCAATATAACCGATTTCGGTTGTGAACCAGACTCCGAAATCACGTCCGTAGGCATTCGCATTGCAAAGGTTTGCCGCCTCGGCAAGTTTGAAGATAAAGTTGTCGATCTCCACTTCAAACTGTGCGTGTGCCGCGTTGAGAACGGGAGCGACTTCTTCACCCTCAGCAGCCATGTTGCACAGAATATCTGCCACGGACACGGCATATTGCTTCATCTTTTCAAAATTGTTGACGGATTGGTCGGCAACAAGGGAAACAGAGGACATTCTTGCATTGATACCGCCGCCGATGGCACCCTGAATGAATATAAAGTCTGCATCGGTTTTTGCAATGACCGCCTGTTCAAGATAGTAGGGATAGTCACCCGAAAGCTCGGAATTGGGATAGTCCACATAGACGGGATGTGCACCGAAGTTGGTGATGTAGATTTCTTTCTTTGCGGTGTCGGTCGGCACAAAACGGAAGAGATGGACATTTTTGTCAAAAACAGACGGTGATCTGCCGTCGGTGAACATTTCGGGATGTTCTTCTTCGGAATAATACAGCTTGCCTTCGGTCTTGTTTTCATAAGCCGAACGGATGGCGGCTGCTGTTTTTTCGACCAGCTTTTCCATGTATGCTTCGTTTCTTCCGCTTTGAGGCAGATATCCCCATAAACCTTGCGTATCAACCGCAGAGTGACAATGGGTTGCACCGACGTTGATGCTCACAAGTGCACCTTCGCCCGTAATATCCGCAAGGGCTGCACGGATGTCCTTGATGTCATTGTTCATCAGACCCACGCAGTCAACCCATGCAAAAGCAACCGCACCTCTGCCCGAGTTGTCATCCAGCACGACCGCACGCACGGCAAGTTCATCGATCACACCTGTTGCCTGCATGGCAGGAAACACGAGATAACCGCCCAGGAAATATTCCTCCGATTCAAAATCATCGGGGGTGAGCACTTCTTTTGCAAAGCCTGCCGACCAGGTATCGGACTGTGCTTCGTCGATAAAGGATGCTGATCCTTTGAGGAAATTCTCTTCGATTTCTGCAACGGGTTTTGAGGGATAGCCGATCAGGGTAATGCACTGGAAAAGTGCCAGAAGCAATACAGGCAGACCTTTGAGGACGGCTGTGATTGCGGAAACCCATCTTTTTGCATCATTGACGGACATATGAACAACTCCTTTTTCTTCTTATTATAAAATAATACAACATTTTTACGGAGAATACAATTGTGGGTAAAAGCAAAAATACTTCTTGCTTTTTGTATGATTTAATGATAGTCTTTATTTTGATATTGAAAAATAAGGAGAAGCGAAATGACCATCCGACCCTACCGTGAGACCGACAAAGAAGCGGTTCGTTATATCTGCCTGAACAGTGACGGCCCGTGTGATGCCGATGAAAAAGGACAGTTCTTTTTGCTGACCACCTACTGTGATTATTTTATTGAACAGGAGGGACACAACTGCTTTGTCTGTGCCGATGAAAACGACAAAGCCGTCGGCTATATCCTTTGTGCGGAAAACTATGACCGCTTTTGGGTTGTATTTCTGAAAGAATACCTGCCTCGTCTGGATAACGATCCCGTTAACCGCGGATATGCATTGAAAAGCACCGTTCTGCAGGCAAAATACAAGGATGTGTATCCTGCCCATCTGCACATCGACCTCTTGCCCGAATACCAGCGAATGGGACTCGGCAGCAAGCTGACCCATACCTTGTTTGACCATCTGCGGAGCAAAAATATTCCCGGTGTCATGCTCACCGTCTGGATCCACAACCAGGACGGACAGCAGTTTTATGAAAAATTCGGCTTTGAAAAACTCGATGCCAACGAAAACAACATTGCATTCGGCATGAAACTGTAAAATTGACAAACCGCAAACAATGGAATATAATAGATAAAAAGACCTTTACAAGAAACGGAAATGAGGTATAAAGAATGATAAAGCATCTTACCCGGGATGTTCTTCCTTTTTGGCTGAACAATGCGATTGATGAAGAAGAAGGCGGCATTTTTACCCAGCTTGACCGCAAAGGCAATGTCTACGGAACCGAAAAAAGCGTTTGGTTCCAGGGCAGAGCACTCTATATTTTTGCAAGTGCCCACAACTACGGTCTGCAGGAATTCGGTTACCTTGCAGCCGCAAAGAAGATTTATGATTTTCTTCCCAAGTGCACCCAAAGCACAGGCAGAATGCCCTTTACCGTAACGCGTGAGGGTAAAGAAATTCAGATGCGTCGTTACTATTTCAGCGAAACATTTGCTGCTATCGGTTGTGCCGAATACTACCTTGCAACCGGTGAAGAGGAAGCAAAACGCAGAGCCGAAATGTATTTTGATATGGCATACCGTCTGTTTTCGGGTGCAGAAAAAACGCAGCCGAAATTCAACCCCGACAACCATCCTTACAAGGGTCTTTCGCCTGCCATGATCATGCTTGCAACCGCTCAGGTTATGCGTAAGCTTGATAAAGAAAAATATGATCCGATGGCAAAAGCAGCCGTCAAGGAGATTTATACCCATTGGACAAGCAAGGGTCTGCTTGAAAATATCGGACTTGACAATCAGTTCACGGACACCCCCACAGGTCGTCTTGTCAATCCCGGCCACTCGTTGGAGGCTGCCTGGTTCCTGATGACCGAGGGTGTGTATCAGAACGATGATTCCCTCAAGCAGTTCGGCAAGGATATCATTGATATTTCCATGCATCACGGTCTGTATGACGGCGGTATCATTTCGTTCTGCGACTGCGACGGACACCCTGCAACGGCTCTGGAATGGGATATGAAACTGTGGTGGCCGCAATGCGAAGCGATGATCGCAAACCTGCTTGCCTACAAGCTGTTCGGTGAAGAAAAATACCTGCAATGGTACAACACTGTCAAGGACTATACCTTCGAAAAGTTTGTGGACAAAGAGTACGGAGAATGGTACGGTTATCTGCACTATGACGGAACGGTCGCCAATGAGTTGAAAGGCAACATCTTCAAAGGTCCGTTCCACATTCCGCGTATGCTCATGCTCATAGACAAAATCGAAAAAGGCGATTATTTCCTGTTCTGATCTGTATCTTTTTTTGCGGTGCACTGTAAGGGTGCACCGTGTTTTTTTCGGGTTTTTTACGAAAATACGGGGTAGCTGAATGCAGGTGAATTACGGTTTGTCGAATACGACGAAGCCGTTTTCTTGTTACGGTTGCTTTTTCCGAAAAAAAAGAGTATAATACGCACACAAACGGGAGGTGAGGGCATGGACGGGGTTGAAAAATTCAGACTCTTTGCAAATCTTGCACACATAAGCCGCACAGGTTGGGTGCAACGCGGTGTCAAGGATCCCGAAAGTGTTGCCGAGCATATCTACGGCTGTTTTCTGCTGGCGACCTTTTTGCTGCCCGAAACCGACGACAACGAGGACTACGACAAACAGACGGTCTTGCAGATGCTGCTTCTGCACGATCTGCCCGAAGCCGTAACGGGGGATATTCCGCGTCCCGTCAAAAAACAGAACCCCGGATATTATGAACAACTTGAGCAGCAGGCTGCCGAAGAATCCTTGCTTTCGGGGGACTGCACTTTGCAGCAGCGTTCACTCTGGCAGCAATGGAGCGAACAGACCTCTTACAATGCAAAAATTGCCAAAGATATTGACGATTTGCAAGCCATCTACACATTCTGCTGTCTGCATACGCAGAATCCCGACCTGTTTGAGCCTGCCGATGCAGCCGCGTGGCTGGACGGTCTGCAAAAACTGCAAACACCGCTTGTCCGTCGCATTGCAGCAGAGCTTCTGAAAGACTATACCGAGAAAAGAGATACCGATGTATAAATACGAATTGCATTGCCATACCGCTGAAACGAGTGTCTGTGCCACAGCAGCCGCTGCGGATATGGTGCGTCTTTATCGCGAAAACGGCTACGACGGCATGGTTGTCACCGATCATTTTTCCCCGATGACCTTTCCGCTGACAAAGCTGTTTTGTCCGCAAAAACATACTGATTTTTATTTCCGCGGCTACCATGCTGCCAAAAAAGCAGCCGAGGGGAGCGATTTTACGGTGCTGCCCGGGTGTGAGATCCGCTTTTATGCCACCATCAACGACTATCTTTTGTTCGGAGATGTGGAAACATTTCTGAAATCCAACGGAAATCTGCTCAAAGCCTACCCGAAAAAACTGTCCGCTTTGTGTCGCGAACAGGGGATTCTGCTGCTGCAGGCACATCCGTTCCGCGAATGGATGAACCGGTGCAATCCGCAGTATCTCGACGGTGTGGAAATTCTCAACGGCAAGGACAGCGAAGAAGAACGCGAAAAAGCACGCCTGTGGGCAAATGAAAACGGACTTTTGCTGCAAACGGGCGGCGGCGATTTTCATCATACCAAAAAACCGCGTATGGGCGGCATTCTCACCGATTGCAGGCTCGACAGCACGGAAACGCTCGTCCGAGTGCTGCGAAACGGCGAATTTGAAAACATCGTCCCCACTTGCAATGCATAATCCTGCAGACCGCTCCGGCGGTCTTTTTTGTTTTTTTGCGGAAAAAGGAGGGGAACAGCCAACGCAAAAATTGGTTCTTCACGAAAAGTTGGGGGAATATTGCAATTAAAAGCAATGTTTAAATTATGGTTTATCTTACTGACGGAATCCCTCAAATACTTGTCGCCCCTGAAAGGGGAGATGTCACGAAGTGACAGAGGGGTTAACCAAG
>JAZNGB010000067.1:0-5830 GCA_045576275.1 Acutalibacteraceae bacterium | reverse complement strand
CTAAGACTTAACTTTCTTTTATCTTTTAAGTTCGGCGTCTTTGACGTCTGTTTTGTTATACCTTTTTTTCTCTCTACAATTCACAACTTTTTCTTTTTTTGCTATTGACTTTTAATAGTTAGTCTTTCAGGGGCGACAAGTATTTGAGGGATTCCGTCAGTAAGATAAACCATAATTTAAACATTGCTTTTAATTGCAATATTCCCCCAACTTTTCGTGAAGAACCTGAAAAAAGCTGCCCCCCACAGGGGACAGCCATTTGTTTGATCAAACGCTAAAAAAGCAAGTGTTGCTTATTGGTAATCGTTGTAGCCTTCTTCTTCGTAAGTGAAATGCTTTTCGAATTTAGCAAGAAGATCCTGAATGTAAGCGATAACGATTTCAAAGAAATCAGCGATTTCACCGATCATTGCGTTGAGATCTGCGCCTTCCTTAAGAGTCATTATGGGGCACCTCCTTTTATAATTTAATAAAAATTTTAAAAAATGAAAGTTAAAAATTAACTTATGCAGCGGTGGTTTCTTCTTCTGCAGCTTCGTCTTCGAAATAACGGCTGAAGAAATCCTTCATAGAAGCGATAAGAGCTACGAGGTCCTTAGCAACCTTTTCTACGATAGCCATGAAGTTAGCAAGTCTTGTGTTGTCCATTGTGGCACCTCCTTATATAAAGATAGAGATGAAATGCGGAAAATCCGCAAAAAAAGTTTAAGTTAATAAAACTTATTCGGAAACTTCTTCGGTAACTTCTTCGTCAAGAGCGTCCTTGGACTTCCAACCGTTGATGAACCAGGTCATGTCCTTGATCATGTCCTTGAGGAGAGCGACGAGAGCGTCAATAGCTTCCTTGATCTTTGCGATGTTCATTGTGGCACCTCCTTTTAAAAAAAATAAAAAAGATGTTTGCGGCTTACAGCCGCGTCAGTTGAAACCTATAACTTATGCGTTGGTGGTTTCTTCTTCTTCACCGAGGAACTTGTCAGCCCAATCGGACATGCCCTTGAAATTGTCGAGCAGCTTCTTGAAGAAAGTAGCGATGAATTCGAGGAGAGCATCAAAATTGAAATCCATGTGTGGCACCTCTTTTCTTTTTTTTAATTTACAAATTTACCCTTAGATAAATTTGCAAGCATATAGTATCACAACAAAATATAAAATGCAAGGTTAATTTTAAGAATTATTTAATGTTTACATCTTTGACAAGCCGTTGTAACAATTAAATTCTAAAAAAGAAAAATAATCCTGTTATTGACCTGTATGTATGTCTTTTTGCGGTCAAAACGGCACAGATTTGTGAACAAAGTGTGACAAACAATCTGATTTGCGTCACCCTAATTTGCAGCGTTGTTTGCGGCAGCCAGCACGCAGTCGATGGTCAGAACCACTGCGAGGGCCGCAATCTCATTTTCCCCCGGTGCAATGTCCAGAACATAGCTGTCGCCCCAGGTCATCCATTCTTTTTGTATCGTAACGATGGGTGTGCCGTTTTTGCGGACGGTGTAGTCGTGTGAAAGGAAGTCACCGTCTACTTCCCACTGCAAGCCGTCAATGCGGTACTTGTGTTTGAAAAAGGTGAATTCCTTGACGATTTCGGCAATTTCCGCACCACCAACGCTTACAAAATAGCGTGGCAGAAAGCTCATGACTTTTTGGTGAATAAAGGCGACTTCGTTGCCGGACACATCATAGACGTGCAGCTTTTTACCGAACGAAAACAGTTCCCCTTCCACATAATAGCGGTCATTACCGTTTGCATCCCAAACGGTAAAACGGTCTTTCCATGAAAATACTTTTTGTTTGATATACAGCTTCAATGCAGACACCCTCTTTCTGTTTCCATTGTACCGAAGGCGGGAAAATTTGTCAACAGGTGCATCGGTATTGCGTTTTGAAAGGATAAATTATGGTTTACAGCACAAAGTGGGAGACCCCACCAACCCCTTGTCGCCCCTGAAAGGGGAGATGTCTGCGGAACGCAGACAGAGGGGTTCAGGCGGGTATATCAGACTATTTTGACCGAATTTGTGCAAACTTGGTTAACCCCTCTGTCACTTCGTGACATCTCCCCTTTCAGGGGCGACGAGTGTTTGAGAGGAAAATTCACTTTGCAAAGACCCCGACAAACCATAATTTAAACATTGCTTTTAATTGCAATATTCCCCCAACTTTTCGTGAAGAACCCAAAAAGGAGTCGCATTTTTGCGGCTCCTTTTAATATACATATTATTATAAAATCGGCTTAGTCTTTTGCGGAATATACTGCATCTTCGGGTTTGTTCTGTGTCAGCAGCATGAAGTCGATCTTCATAAGATGCGTCTGCGGCAATTCTTTGAGATAAACAAATTCTCTGGGAACGGAGAATTCGGAGAAATGCTCTTTGATCTGCTTGGAGATCTTTGCTTCCAGAGCAGCCTTATCCGCACCGTCCTTAACTGACAGGAACATACGAAGCAGGATCTTGCCTTCGGCACTGTAACCCTTTACAAGGCAGCATTCCTTGACTTCATCAATGTTGTCGTCTACATATTTTTCGATGTCGATGGGATACACATTGTAGCCGGAGATGATAACAACTCTCTTCTTTCTGCCTGCGAAGTAGAAATAGTTGTCGCTGTCACGATAACCGAGGTCACCGGATTTGACCCACTTTGTACCCTCTTCGTCAATATAAAGACCTTCGTTTTCCTTGCAGCCGGGATGATAATAACCGGACATGATGGTCGGACCGGAAATAACGATTTCACCGATCTCGCCGTCGGGCAGCTTCTTGTTGTCTTCGTCCCAGATTTCAACGCGAAGACCTTCCAGAGGCCAACCGATGGAACCTTCCTTGAATTTGGTGTTGCTGTTGACCGTACATACCGAACCGACTTCCGTCAGACCGTAACCCTGTCTGAGTCTGCCGGATGCACCGTTCTTTTCGAGGACGGCATTGAATTCTTCCAGGAAAGCATCCGAGCAGTCATCACCGCCGCAGAACATCATACGGATATTCTTCAGCCACGGACCGTCAAAGTTCTTGTGCTTCATCAGCTTCTTGAACATAACGGGAATACCGACAACGGCAATAACGCGGTTCTTACGCATCAGCTTTGTGAACAGACCTGCATCAAACTGCATCAGAGGAATGATACGACCTGCGTTGCACATGGCCATGTGGATACCGATGCAAAGACCGAAACAATGGAACAAGGGCAGCACGATGACTTCGGCTTCTTCGCCGGGGTCTTCAATTTTGTCAAGCTTGGAAACACGGCAGGCAAGCTCGTTGATGGCACGGCTTGTGAGCTTGATGATCTTGCTCTTGCCGGTGGTGCCGCCGCCGTGCAGGTAAACAGCAATGTCATCCGCATTGCCGGAAAGACCGGGTTCGGGCGGATATTTGCTGATGACTTCGCGGTAGGTAGTTCTGTTTTTGATTTTCGGGAAGATGGCTTTCAGCAGGCCTTCACCTGCTTTGCAGGCAGCTTCCTTGATGGGGCTTGCATAGTCCGAAGAAGAACAAACAACACAGGGCAGACCGCTGTTATTGATCGTTTCGACATAATCCTTCGAGAGCAGGTCAAGAATCATAACACCCTTGGAATTGCAATCCTCGATGGCTTCTTTGAGCACTTCGGGGGGCAACTGCGGATGTACGAAATTGACGATAACACCGATTTTATTCAAAGCATAAAAAGAAACGATGCTCTGTACGGTGGTGGGCATGAAAACAGTATATACATCCCCACGCTTGAGGCCGAGCTCGTTTTTCATGAAAGCTGCAAAACAATCAACATCATGCAGAAATTCCGAACGCATGGTGATCTTGTCCATGTGCTGTACGGCTTTGTATTCGCCGTATCCGATTGTGCATTCCTTAAGATACTCGTAACAATTCTGATCGGCAGCTTCTACCATCAGGCTTTTTTCAACTTTCATCCTTACAACTCCTGTCATTTTAAACAAAAATGCAAAAATCACTTCCTTGCATCTTGTTCAATGATAACACTTTTAAAATAAAAAAACATCACCCATGTAATGTTTATTTTGGACCATTGCAATTATGCCACTATTGGCATAATAAAAGTACGAATATATCATACATCCGTACTCTTTGTGGCATCATTTTTACTTTAACAAATTAAAAGAATAAAACAATCATCCTTTCCAATATGCCATTTGTGGCATATTATATATCAATGGATCACATATTCCAACAATTCCTTGCGCGATGTAATATTGAGTTTATTGTAAATATTGCGCAAATGGCTGCGGACGGAGTTGACGGAAATGGAAAGCATGGCGGCTATATCCGCATTGGACAACTCACGGGCTGCCAGCATAGCAACATTGAACTCGGTAAGAGTGAGTTTGTCGGAAACGGTGTTGCCGGTCAGGGCATTATGGACAAAAATCCAGTTCTTGAGATAAACGGTGGAAAGATCCAGAATGCGTTTATAAGCATCGCTGTTTTCGTTTCTCAAGCATTTTTCAACCAGTCCCGACAGCAGACAACGGAACTCTGCAAAGGGGGCAACAATACCGTCCGGTTCCGCCAAAGAATAAGCATAACGGAAGTAGTATTCCGCCTTATCCCAGTTGTCTTTTGTAATGTAACCCGTTGCAATGACAAGGGCAAGATAAATGGCTGAAACCGGACTGATCTGTTTGGATGCGATGAGTGCACCTTCCGCAAGACCGATTCCGCGGCCGACATTGTCGGTAAGCAAAAGATAGCGTGCATAGGCATAGATTGCCATGGGAATGAGGGTTTCTTCCACGGCAAAGGCATCCACACCGACATCGGGAAATTCGATCGCGGCGGTGTTGTGAACGATGATGTTGCAATAAAGGCTGAACAGCGTGCCTGTTTTTGCATATCGCGGTTCTTTGGCTGCCGCAGCGGATATATTTTGCAAAAAGCGATAGTTGTTGATAATGGTTTCGGGTTTTTCGGTCTGCATGGATGCGACAACACCCATCAGAAAAATACCGATCTGTGTCTGAATACTTTTGGTGCCGGACAATGCGGTAATCAGCTCTTGCGTATGATCGGGATATCCACGGTAATAGGCAAGCTCGGCAAGACCGATCTGCCGTTTTTCTTCGTCAACAAGGCTGTTCAGCCAGCTTTCCGCTTCACCCGGCTTGTAAAATCCGACTGTAAGCACAAAGGGATTCAGAGCAGGCTGCACTTGTTTTTTTTGTTTATTTTTCGCCAGACGCAGATCCGACGGTTTTTCCGCATTGGCAGGAATCAGCACACGGTTGTTGACGTGAACAACACCGGGAATGCGGTCATGTTCAAGATATTGCCGCACACTGCGACGGGAAACTCCCCATTTTTCGGCAACCTGTGACGGTGTGAGATAATCCATAAAACCCCTCCGGGAAAGTGTATATTCTTATTATAAGACATCGCATCCGATTTTGCAAGCACGGGAGAAAACAAATTATGGTTTATCTTACTGACGGAATCCCTCAAATACTTGTCGCCCCTGAAAGGGGAGATGTCACGAAGTGACAGAGGGGTTAACCAAGTTTGCACAAATTCGGTCAAAATAGTCTGATATAACCGCCTGAACCCCTCTGTCTGCATTCCGCAGACATCTCCCCTTTCAGGGGCGACAAGGGGTTGGTGGGGTCTCCCACTTTGTGCTGTAAACCATAATTTATTTGTTACAAAATCCCCCACATTTCCGTGAAGAGCCTTTTTTCTTTCATTATAAAGAAAAACAGCATTCTTTTCCACCCTGTTTTCTCATACAAAAAGTGCCGAAAAGCCCGATATGAAAGGCTTTTCAGAGGGTGAAAATTTTAATTTTAAAAAATAAATTACGGTTTATCTGT
>JAZNGB010000066.1:0-1681 GCA_045576275.1 Acutalibacteraceae bacterium | reverse complement strand
GTTGTTTTTCGATTCTCCCGATACGGTCGCGCAGACCGCAAGCAGAGCCAATATTTATGTGACTTTGTTTGCATTGTATTTTGTGTTTCTGTGGTTTTTTGCATCGGATGCAAAAAGAAGTGAAAAAATCAGAAACGGTATTATTCTTGCATTTTTGCTTCTGAGTTTCAATCTCGGCACGTTGAATATGATCTGGCACGGTTTTCGTATGCCGATATTGGTGCAGAACCGATTCTCATTTATGTTCTGCTTTGCACTTATATCCCTTGCGGCAAAAGCCTTTGCACAAAAGGAAAAACTAAACCGCAGCGGTGCGATCGCAGGCAGTATCGTATTTTGTATTTTTGTTTTTGCACTTGCCCTGATTGATCCTTCAAATTTAGTCCGCTTCATCGGCTCACTGTTGGCAGCGGTGCTTTATTGCATTGTTTTTTTCATACTGAAAAAACAAAAACTGCAGTTTGCAATCTATGCTGTGTGTGCAACGGTAGGATTGTATACCTGTTTTGTTCTCGGGGCATGGAACGGCACTGCCCACGTGCTGACAGATGTTTACGAACCGGCACTGCAGCAGGCGATTGAAGAAGTACAGACCGACGATACCCTGTACCGTGAAAAGAATCTTTGCCTGACCGAAAACGATTCCCAATCCAACAAACAGGTACAATACGGAATGAACGGATTTCCCATTTTCAGTTCCTACACGCACCCGTTGCAAACCGTACAACTTGTGCGTTTCGGATTGGTGAATTACGTCTATGATACCTCTGCACATTATTTTGAAATAGGTTCAAACAGCAATTACCATAAACCGAATTCCTTCAATTCCGTGGCAGATACCCTGTCCGGTGTTCGCTATATCTACTCCTATACGGATGAAACACCGCAATCGGAAATTCTGCACACCGTGTACGAAAAAGACGGCATTACCGTCAGCGAAATTGAAAACACAGTGCCGGTTGCATATATGCTCGATAATGAAACATTGCAGCAACTTGCAAGCGATGACCATTTGCCTGCTGCAATCTATAACAATATCGCAGTTTCGTTTGATACGAAGATATATACCTACAGCATAACGGATGTTTCTGTACCGGAACACATCAACCTGTCTTCTTTTTCCGGCAATTATACCGTTGAAACCACCGAAGCATCCGATGAAGACATACAGATCACATTCCGCAGAAAGATAAAATATGACGACACCGTAATCACCATGTTCTATGGCAGCTACCAATACAAGGATGTTTCCGTCACCTGCAACGGCGAAGTCATTTATGACAAAAAAAATATGTACAGCGATTTTCCCGAACTGGGTACATTCATGAAAGGAGATCTGCTGGAAATTACCTTGCAAAGTGAAGATCTTACAAGATTCTCGTTTGAACTGCTGCAATCCGATCCGCAGGCTCTCGATGAACTGACCGAAAAAATACGTACAGGCGGATTGCAGATCACGGACACGCGTGCAAACTGCATCACGGGTACCGTTACGGCGAAGGAAGAGCAATCCCTTTTCACAACCATTCCTTATTCAAAGTACTGGACGGCAACGGTGGACGGACAAAAAACAGAGATTGCCTCGCTCAACAAAGGATTCATCGTTCTGCCGCTGACCGAAGGCACCCACACCGTTGCACTGCAATATACGCCACCCCTGTTCCGGGAATGCCTGCTTATC
>JAZNGB010000065.1:0-1684 GCA_045576275.1 Acutalibacteraceae bacterium | reverse complement strand
GTTGTTTTTCGATTCTCCCGATACGGTCGCGCAGACCGCAAGCAGAGCCAATATTTATGTGACTTTGTTTGCATTGTATTTTGTGTTTCTGTGGTTTTTTGCATCGGATGCAAAAAGAAGTGAAAAAATCAGAAACGGTATCATCCTTGCATTTTTGCTGCTGAGTTTCAATCTCGGCACGTTGAATATGATCTGGCACGGTTTTCGTATGCCGATATTGGTGCAGAACCGATTCTCATTTATGTTCTGCTTTGCACTTATATCCCTTGCGGCAAAAGCATTTGCACAAAAGGAAAAACTAAACCGCAGCGGTGCGATCGCAGGCAGTATCGTATTTTGTATTTTTGTTTTTGCACTTGCCCTGATTGATCCTTCAGATTTAGTCCGCTTCATTGGCTCACTGTTGGCAGCGGTGCTTTATTGCATTGTTTTTTTCATACTGAAAAAACAAAAACTGCAGTTTGCAATCTATGCTGTGTGTGCAACGGTAGGATTGTATACCTGTTTTGTTCTCGGGGCATGGAACGGAACCGCATATGTATTGCAGAACAGCTATGAACCGGCACTGCAGCAGGCGGTTGACGAAGTGCAGACAGATGACTCCTTCTACCGTGAAAAAGATCTGTGTCTTGTGAAAGATGATGATTACGCAAACAATCAGATGCTGTACGGACTGCGCGGATTTCCCATTTTCAGTTCCTACACGCACCCGTTGCAAACCGTACAACTTGTGCGTTTCGGCTTGGTCGGTTTCCCTTGGGCACCAAATGAAACATCCTTTTATAAGCATGGACCTGCCACCAATTACACTATACCGAACTCCTTCAACAGCGTTGTCGATTCGCTTTCGGGTGTCCGATATGTGTATGCATACACCTCTTCCGTGCCCCGTACGGATGGATTGCAGACTGTGTATGAAAAGGACGGCATCACCGTCAGCGAAAATCCGTATGCATTGTCGGTTGCGTATCTGCTGAACAATGAAACGCTTGCATCCCTCAGGGATAACAGTTTGATTCCGCCGGCACTTTACAACACCATTGCGGATTCTTTTGATGAAACAATATATACATCCTGCAAGCTGACTGCTCGTATGCAGAATCACATTACTTTATCAGGTCTTTTCGGAAACTATACCATAGAATCCGCTGACGAAAATATAAAAGAAACAGAAATCACATTTGTGTACAAAATACAGGAAAACGATTGTATTATGACATTGTTTTTCAGCGGAACACAACACATGGATGTGACCGCCACCTGCAACGGCGAAATCATTTACAATGAGAAGAATATGTATGGTGATTTTCCGGAACTCGGCACTTTCAACGAGGGTGATGTGTTGGAAATCACCCTGTGCAGTGAGGATGTGATGCGTTTCTCGCTTGAACTGCTGCAGTCCGATGTGCAGGTGCTCGGTAATTTGACAGAAAAAATGCACAACGGTGCTTTGCAGATTACCGACAATCGTGCAAATTATATCGCAGGCACCGTCACAGCACAAAAAGACCAGTCCTTGTTCACAACCATTCCCTATTCGGAATACTGGACGGCAACGGTGGACGGACAAAAAACAGAGATTGCCTCGCTCAACAAAGGATTCATCGTTCTGCCGCTGACCGAAGGCACCCACACCGTTGCACTGCAATATACGCCACCCCTGTTCCGGGAATGCCTGCTTATC
>JAZNGB010000064.1:0-8830 GCA_045576275.1 Acutalibacteraceae bacterium | reverse complement strand
TGACGTCTGTTTTGTTATACCTTTTTTTCTCTCTACAATTCACAACTTTTTCTTTTTTTGCTATTGACTTTTAATAGTTAGTCTTTCAGGGGCGACAAGGGGTTGGTGGGGTCTCCCACTTTGTGCTGTAAACCGCAATTTGCATTCGCAAAAACAAAAACAACCGCCTCTTTGCAGAAGCGGTTGGCCGGGGTTAGATATAGCGGTTATTTTACAAGCGGGATTTCCTGGCGGTACAGGGAGTACCACAGGCGGCTGGCATAGCTGCGGGGACGGACGACGACCTTTTCGTCGTAAACCTCGAACTGGAAGCCGAGGCCGCACCACTTGATGCCGTGGTGGTTCCAGAACATGAAGCACGGCAGGTTGAACAGGTGCAGACTGCCGTCGTGTTCGATGGAACAGTAGCCTTCTTTCTTCTGCGTGTGTTTTCCGTTGAGTCCCATATGCGAATGTCCGCTCATATAGAAAACATTCTTGTGCTTTTTCATAATTGCCTTGACTTTATCGGATGCATCCCCGATGCCGCCCTCGTCCATGGTTTTGTAGTCCTCTTTGCGGTCAAAGGTTCTGGGCAGGCCGTGGGTCTGATTGAGAGCCTGGTGACAGAGCACAAAAATGGGTTTGCCGGTTGCAGCGGCTTTTTCCATGTGCTCTTCAAACCATTGAAGCTGCTCGTCAGAGATATCGGCATTCAGGACATCGCTTTCGCTACCGAGAGCAATAAAGGGATAGCCCTTGACTTCGGTGTAGAAATAGACATTGTCGAGGTCGCGATTACAGATCTTTTTGGAGTATTCAATGAACATATCCTTGAATTCTCTGCCGTGGTTCTGGGTGTGCGACCATGTATCGTGGTTGCCGATGGCAAAAATCAGATTCTTGGCAGGACGGTGCTGCATAAAAATCCACTCCGCCATTTCCCAATGGTCAGGCTCACCGTGGTCGGTGGTGTCCCCGAGAGTGACAAGTGCATCGATGGGGGTGTAGGAGTGTTCCATATCACGCAGAGCCGTGTGGAGTCTGCGCCAACGGAAGGATCGCCAGTCGATATGTACATCCGCAAGAGCTGCAAAGTTCAGGCGGATTTTTTCGGGGTCTTCGGCACGAAGCGGTGCTGCAAAATCACCGAAAACAGGTTTTACAACAAAGGAAAGTGCCTTAAAACCGGGGGTAAAGACGGTACGAAGCGGTTCGGGAATCATAGAAAAACCTCCTGCTTATACAATTCGTCAAGAATCAATTTATTATTTATTCCAGTCCGACACTGCGACGAAGCAGTGTTCTGGCATCGGCAGCCGTGATCTGACCGTCGTTGTCGGTATCGGCTGCAGCTTTCTGTGCAGTGTTTGCGATATCAAGCTTGACCGCAACACGCAATGCAATACGGGCATCATCGGCATTGATCGCACCGTCGCCTGTGATATCACCGTCCACGACGGCATAGAACACTTCTCCCGAAGCGGTGACTTTGACGATTGCACCGGTATAAATAATCGTCTTGTCATCCAGACGTGTGTTGTTTTCGTTTGCAAAGATGGTTTCAGCCGGGTTGATGAGCTTTGTTTTCAGTTCCTGCACGGTGTAGTCCGTGGGCAGACCGAGAATCAGATTCTGTTCGTAGTCAATTGTGATACCGCTGTCGGCATTAGCCTGCACAACACGGAAAAGCACTTTCGTTCCGAGAGTGGTGTTGCAGTTTGCACGTTTGCAATGTTGCACAGCATATCCTGTTTCATATGCCGTTGCAGGGGTGACGGTGATCCAGTCGGAAGCATCGTGACCGAGTGCCGTACCGGTTGCAGGCAGCGAAACTTTCTGCGTACAACGAGAGCACTGTGCGGAGTTGGTGCCGTCAGCAAGACAGGTTGCATTGTTATCGTAGGTAAACTCGCCAAAATCGTGACCCAGCACAGCACCGTCAGCCAGATTGCACAGACGGCAGGAACGCAGCGAGAAGCAGTTGTCTGCAATCCAGCTGTGGTCACCGTAGGTTTCACCGACACTTGTGTAGTTGTAGCCGCAGACAAGGCAAGTATGCTTGAGCTCTGCCTTGTTCTGACAGGTTGCTTCCACAATGGTCTTGGTTTCGTAGGTATGATCCGTGGTGGATTCAGGCACCTCAACGGTGTCTTTTGCCGTGCGGCAAATATCGCAGGTTGCGGTTTTGGTGGCATTTTTAATGCAGGTGCCGTTTTTGTCGGAATAATATTTGGTGAAAACGTGCGGCACATGTGCCATCGAACCGACATCTCTTGCGGTTTCGGTTGCGTGGCAAATGGGACAGACAGCGGTTTTGGTGCCGTCCTTGGCACAGGTGGCATCACCGTTGGATACATAGTTGCTGAAATCATGCATGGCGGCAGGTGTGGCAACACAATTGGTGCTGTTGCAGTTGTTGTAGGTACAGGTGAGCACCTTGGTGCCGGTCTGGCCGCAATATTCATAAATCGCAGATTGGATATAGTTGTGTGCGTTGGAAACGACAACGGTTGTCAGCGGAATTTCACCGTTTGCAAAATAAGAAATGACACCGTTTTCATCGGAAATACGGACGGCTTCTTTGCCAGAGTCAATCAGGCAATGGCCCGAAACCCGGATGGCAGCGGTGGAGCCGGGAACGGCATACAGCAAAACAGCCCGTTTGCCCGAATTGCTGACCGTCTGGAGTGCGGTATCAACAAAGTTTGCATCGCCTTCGGTGTAGATGGCTTCTTCGAGTGCTGAAACCTGCACCGAACAACCGTTGCACTGCAATCCGTCGGCACGGGTGAAAATGCCCTTGTCACCTTCGGCGGTGATGTTGAATTGGCTGTCCGTTGCCTTCAGACCGTAGACATGGATACCTGCTGCACCCGACAGCGTCACTTTGGAATCGGCAACCGTCATCGTGGAGTTTGCACCTTTTACGGCATAATCGGTGCCGCCGCTTGAAAGCAGCTCGCTGCCGTACAGAAGGACATCGGAGTTGTTCATATCAAATACGCTTGCACAGTCGGTTGCACTGATGTAGGAATTGGACAAAACAATGTCGCTTGTGTTAAGGTTGAAAACATCGGTACGGATCTGTGCCATGACCATGCCGGACAGGAACAGATGCGATCCGAGTGCGGACACCGGACCGTGCAGGTCAAGGGTGCCGGATTTCTGACGGAGAACGGAGTTGGTGAGCGTAACGGCATCCGCTCCGCGGGTTTCGACCGCAATACTGCTGTTGCCGCCAAGGGTCAGTACACCGCCCGTAACGCTGATACCATCAACAATACGGGATGAAGAGTTACCGGCAATGATTTCCAGATTGCCCGAAACCGCAATGGAATTGAGCTGTGCACCGTTGAGGGTGAGGGTAAAATTGCCTTCGTTATTGCGAAGCATCCATTTGTATGAGCCGGCACTGCCGCCTGTGTTGTAAGCGACATCGCCTCCCTGCAGATTTGCACTGACATTGACACCGTCAATCTGCACCACGACAGAATCAGCGGAACGGTGAATTTCCTGTCCGTCCACATAACGCAGCACACGGTATTTCAGATCGTTGATATAGGAATAGCTTCTGCCGAAGAGGATAACACCCGGCTCAGCAAGGCTGGAGCTGCCGGGTCGGTCGCCTGCAAGTGCATACGAGCCACCGATGGCTGTCAGCGAAATGCGTGCATTTTCAGCAGAACCGACGGTCAGATAGTTACCGGATGCGGCAATACCCGTTGTGCCGCCGACCGCTGTGACGTTGCCGCCCTCAATGGTGACTTTGCCAAAGGAGAAAATACCGTATTTCACACCGTCTGCAAACACGGTACCGCCATTGATAACAGGCTCTGCGGAATAGCTGTTGATACCGTAGATACCGCCGTCACAAAGCACCGTACCGCCATTGACGGTAAACGTGGAATAATAAACATAGACACCTGCGTTGACATTGGCTCCTGCTTCAAACACACCACCGCTGATGTCGCTTGTTGCATTGTACAAACGCACACCGCTGTCGTTGCCTTTTGCAAGCAAAGTGCCGTCGGTCATGGTCAGAGAAGTATTTTTATCTGCATTTGCGTTGTCGGATTTGCCTGCGAAGTTGAGGGCATAATAACCTTCACATCTGAGCTTGCCGCCCGACACGAGCAGATCGGACTTATCAAACTGTGCACCGTAGGTCATGTTTGTATAGATACCACTGCTGACCTTGGCAGAAATCTCGCCGCCCGTCAGCGTACAGACCGAATTTTCCGCGCAATGCAGACCCGTTGAACCACCGCTGAAAGAAGCAGTGCCGTCGGAAACGGTAAGACTTGCAAGATTTGTCAGGAAAGCACCGCTTTCTTTACCCGTTGCGGTGACGGATGCACCCGAAACGGACATCGCACCGCCGTAGTTATAAATACCGTAGTAGCCGCTTGCGGTAACTTCACCTGCAGCAAAACGCAAGGGACAGTTTTTGCCGTAAATACCGTATGCATCCGTAACATCTGTTTTGGTGGCAGCCGCATGCAATGTACCGCCGTTGACATATACGCCACCTGTGGCGGACACACCGTACTTGGCACCGGTTGCGGTCAGCGTACCTCCGTTGAGGGTCAGTCTCGCATTGACAATATATACACCGTAGGTGGTACCCGATGCGTTGACATTGGTACCGTTGATGGTGATGCTGCTTTCCTTACCGTACAAGGCAGCCGTACCGATGAGATTCAGCGTACCGCTGCCGTTGATGATCAGCGATCCGTCCGTAACACCGATACCGTAGTTTTTGCCGTTTGCACCCAGCGAGATGGTAACCCCTGCCGGAATGTGAACAACCAGATTTCCGTGGACGGTGATCTGGGTGTAGTTGTCCTCGGTAAGTGTCATGATGTACCTGTCAGCAGAACGGTTATACACAATCTGCCAACCGCGACCCGTTGCAACGCCGTCCTCAAAAACAGCCTCATAGCCGTCAACACCGACTTTTGGGGGTGCGGATTGAGCAGATGCTGTCATGCAACAAGATATTGCAAGCAAAAGCACCGTAAGCAGACAAAGCAATCCTTTTTTCATTTTGTATTTCCTCCTTCGTGGCAAGCCACGGATAAATATACAATGTTTTCGGGAATAAACCGATCATCTCTTCCCTGTTTGTGTACGCATGGCGTTGGCAATGGCAAGCACACACACGCCCACATCGGCAAAAATGCCGAATCCCATTCCTGCAACACCGACGGCTGAAAGCAGCAACACGCCAAACTTGATGCCCAATGCAAACACGATGTTCTGTCTGACGATGCGTCTTGTTTTTGCAGACAGTCGCATGGCGACGACAATGTCCGTCGGATTGTCGTTCATCAGCACCACGTCAGCCGCTTCAATGGCAGCTTCCGAGCCGAATGCACCCATGGCAATCCCCACATCTGCTGCTGCAAGGACAGGTGCATCGTTGATGCCGTCCCCGACAAAGGCAAGCAATTCGCCTTTCTTGCAGGACGCGTGTATTTGTTCGGCAATACGCACCTTGTCTTCGGGCAGCAAACCGGCATACACTTCGTCCACACCCAGGGCTGCGGCTGTTTTTTGTGCTGCTTGCACACGGTCGCCCGTGAGAATGCAGATCCGCTGCACACCGTTCTGACGCAGTGCTTCGATTGCCTGCTTTGCATCGGGTTTGACTGCATCCTGCAGGACGATACAGCCGAGGTATGTTCCGTTTTCGGCAACATAAACCGCTGTTTCACCGTCCGGAGTCTGCGGTAAGGTGACTGCGTTTTGCTGCATGAGCAAGGCTGAGCCGACCAGCACCGTTTTGCCGTCCACCGTTGCCTTGACCCCGAAACCTGCCTGCTCGGTCACCGCAGACGGCTGCTTGTGTGCTCCGGCTGCCGCACAGACCGCCTTTGCAAGCGGATGTGACGAGTGGCATTCGGCTGCGGCTGCGGTTTGCAGCAAAGTCTGTTCGTCCGTGCCGTTTGCAGGACAGATTGCAGACACCGAGAAAACACCTTTTGTCAGCGTGCCTGTTTTGTCGAACACAAAGGTCTTGCATTGTGAGAGATGTTCCAGGTGATCGGAACCTTTTATGAGAATCCCTTTGGCAGAAGATCCGCCGATGCCGCCGAAAAAGGACAGCGGTACGGAAATGACCAGTGCACAGGGACAGGAAATGACAAGAAATACCATGGCACGGTAGATCCAGTCGGACCACACCGCCCACTCTTTTGCACCGCCTGTGACAAGCGGCGGTACGACCGCCAGCAGCAATGCCGCAATGACCACACAGGGGGTGTAATATTTGGCAAACCGGGTGATGAATTTTTCACTTTTTGCCTTTCGCATACCTGCGTTTTCAACCAGTTCCAGAATCCTTGAAACCGTGCTGTCCGCGTAGGCTTTTGTAACAAGGACGGTCAGAAGACCGTTCGTATTGATGCAACCGCTGATGAGTGCATCTCCGGGACCGACTTCCTGCGGAAGACTTTCCCCCGTCAGGGCAGCCGTGTCCAGTGCTGCCGTACCGCTGACGACAATACCGTCCAGCGGAACACGTTCTCCGGGCTGCACGAGAATGTGCATTCCCACCTGCACTTCGTCGGGATCGACTTCCGTCGTTTCACCGTCCTGCAGAACGCGTGCACGGTCGGGACGGATATCCATGAGGGCAGCAATCGAACGGCGGCTTTTGCCGACGGCTATGCTCTCAAACAATTCACCGACATTGAAAAACAGCATCACAAGGGACGCTTCCGGGTATTCGCCCACGAAAAACGCACCGATGGTGGCAAGTGCCATCAGAAACTTTTCGTCAAACACATTGCCTCTTGCGATATTCTGC
Organism: Acutalibacteraceae bacterium; assembly: GCA_045576275.1. GTDB lineage: Bacteria > Bacillota > Clostridia > Oscillospirales > Acutalibacteraceae > RUG806. Next base: position 2,037 of record JAZNGB010000064.1, on the reverse strand, counting down.
ACCGCATCCCACAACACATCCGCACCGACGGTGAGATAGGGGATCGCAAACAAAAGAATCTGTACGGCTTTCGGCAGCGACACAAAATGCACCGTCACCGCAACCGCAGCCAGCAAAACGACTGCAAGCAAAATGCGGACGGCTGCTTTTTTTTGCTTTTTTGTCATGGTTCTGACCTCACAGCAGCACGTCGCAGTTTCTGTCTACTTTTTTGACCGCTTTCACGGCCTGTTTCATGATGTCATCAAAGCGGTTGTCGTCGGCTTCGATGACCATTTTTTGTGCCATAAAGCTGATGGAAACATACGAAACACCATCGATCTTGCGGATGGCATCCTCCATTTTTGCGGCACAGGAAGCACAGTCCAGGTCTTCCATCTTGAAATTTTTATGCATCACAGTTCCCTCTTTCTTCATTGATATGGTCAAGCCCCATGTGGATGATTTGCTGCACATGGGAGTCGGCAAGTGAATAATAAACCGTTTTGCCCTCCCGTCGGGAGCGTACAAGGTCTGCCTGCTTGAGAACACGCAGCTGGTGCGACACGGCACTCAGCTCCATCCCGAGCAGCTCGGCAATCGCACACACGCACAGTTCGGTGTCCAGCAGCGATACAAGAATGCACATTCTCGTCCTGTCACCAATGACCTTGAAAAAGGATGTCAGCGATTGCAGGGTTTCGGGTGCAAGCGTATGGGTTTTGCCGTGCAGAACCGCCTGTTCGTGGCGTTGTGCATGGTCGTCTTTGCAGCATAAAGGCATCGGAAAATGCCTCCTTTCACTTGAATGGTCATTCAAGTGTATTATACGCACATTCGGTTCACTTGTCAACAGAAAACTGTTTTGCTTATGAAATATTTCAAACTGATTATACTAAAATTCTCTTGTAATCTTCCTTAAATCGCAGGCTGTTTACGCCGACCAGATTATGGGCATCGGTTCCCATGGTAAACACCGAGCCGATCTCTTTTCCCAACCGATACAGCCGTGCGGCAAATACAGGGTCGCCCAGAACGAGTTTCGGACTCAGCTCCCATGCGACACCGTGTTCACGGGCGAGCTCAAGAATGTCCCCCAGTTCGGTATCCGTCCATGCGGCGGTGATGGGGTGATCGTCGTTCCGCAGGGCATCTTCCCGGATGTAGCTGTCAACAAAGGGATGTGCAATGCAATCGCATTTGCCCGAGCGGATGATGGTCTGCATGGTCTGCTTGTTGTGCTGTTTATAGCCCTCTGCGGTACGCTCACCGGGCTGTCCCCAATAGCCGCAATGGTAATGATTGGCGGCATACATATTGAACTCGGTGGTGATGTCGGTGTGCTGCAAGGTGTATTTGTCGGTGTCAAAAGCACTCAGCTCCGCACCGATGAGGACGGTCAGCTCCGTTTCCAGGGCATCACGTGCCGCAAGGTAGGTATCGAGAACGGCTTGCAAATGGTCGAGTTCATAAGCCTGCACATGTTCGGTGAATGCAATGCGTTTCAAACCTGCCTGTTCGGCAGCTTTCACCATGTCGGCAAACACCGCTTCCCCCTTTGCACAGGGGGAAAACAGGGCGGTGTGGATGTGCATATTTTCGTGCAACAATTAGTCAATATCATAAACAGGTTCACGCAAAAACATTTTTCAACCTCTTTTTTCGCATATATATTGTATAATACCATATAAAACAAAAAGACGCAATACATTATATGATAAAAAACGGGACTTCACGGCAACAAAGAGGGAATGCTGCAATGAAAGCGATGTTTAAATTATGGTTTAGCGCACTCTTACTTGGTTGATCCTCAATCCCCCTTGTCGCCCCTGAAAGGGGAGATGTCACGAAGTGACAGAGGGGTTAAAGGAGTCAGAAGTGGCTTTGTCAGAGCTTTCAGCAGATTTGGTTGAACCTCTCTGTCTGCCTGCGGCAGACATCTCCCCTCGTATAATAGAATAGTAGTATTTATTGTTCTTCATGAAAGCAATGTGCTATACTGTAAATGGTGTTGTGGATTGGTGTATCTCCCCTACCGCTAAGACGGTTCCTGAAAGG
>JAZNGB010000063.1:0-268233 GCA_045576275.1 Acutalibacteraceae bacterium | reverse complement strand
AAAAATAAACAGCCGCACGGGAGCGGCTGCTTGAAATAGTAATGCGGTGCTAAACTTCAGGACCCCTTTCAGGGGTAAAGCCAGTAACGGCCCCTTATAGGGGCAGAGCAAACCACCGGTTCAACCGGTGGTTTTGATTTGATTCTGTTTCTTGTGTTGCGAGTGTAAGAATTGATTAAAAAACTATTGACATCTTTCTTTTTCGGTGCTATACTCAAAATAATATAGAAACCGTTGAAGCGGAAGTAAAGGTGATTATGCTTCTACAGAGAGTCCGTGTTGCTGTGAGTCGGACGAAAAACAGATCATCAAATGGGCCGCAGAGGGTGCAGTCAAAGGCTTATTGCTGAGTATGCTGCAACGCGAGGGCATGCGTTAGTTGCCGAGGATATGTCAGTATCCTGCTTAAGTGCACGGTATTTTATCGTGAATCAAGGTGGCACCGCGGATTTTATTTATTCGTCCTTGACAGAAATTGAGATTCTGTCAAGGATTTTGTTATTTTTAGGTGATTTTATGTATTTGTTGACAAAACGATGGTGTTGCTTGCTTGATTTTAAAATTGAACTATAACAATCGGAGGATATAAAGATGAATTATAACGGTATTGATTTTGATACTTATTTTAACAACTACCCGGATAAAGACGGTTATTTCGGAAAATACGGTGGTGTTTATGTTGATGAAAAACTGAAAAACGCCATGGCGGAAATTACCGAAGCATATTATTCCATTTGCCAGTCAAGAAAGTTTATTGCTGAGCTTCGCCGTATTCGTAAAGAATTTCAGGGCAGACCGACCCCTGTTACACATCTTGAAAGATTGTCCGACGCTTTGGGTGGCAAAGTACAGCTTTATGCTAAGCGTGAAGACCTGAATCATTCCGGTGCCCATAAACTCAACCATTGCATGGGTGAAGCATTGCTTGCTAAGTACATGGGCAAAAAGAAGGTCATTGCCGAAACGGGGGCAGGTCAGCACGGTGTTGCTCTTGCTACGGCTGCTGCTTATTTTGGCCTGGAATGCGACATTTATATGGGTACTGTTGATATTAAAAAACAAGCACCCAATGTCGCCAGAATGAAGATTCTGGGTGCGAATGTTGTCGAAGTCACCCACGGTTTGCAGACGCTCAAAGAGGCTGTTGATGCTGCTTTTGATGCCTACAGCAAGGAATATAAAGATTCTATTTATTGCATCGGTTCCGTTCTCGGTCCGCATCCGTTCCCGATGATGGTACGTGATTTTCAAAGCATTGTCGGCATTGAAGCAAGAGAACAGTTTATTGATATGACTGGTCATCTGCCTACTTCAATTGTAGCATGTGTCGGCGGTGGTTCCAATGCGGCAGGTTTGTTTGCCGGTTTTCTGAATGATCCTGTTGAGATTTACGGTGTTGAACCGCTCGGCAGAGGTCCGAAACTCGGTGATCATGCTGCAAGTCTTAAGTACGGTACAGAAGGCATTATGCATGGCTTTAACAGCATTATGCTCAAAGATGAAAACGGTGAACCTGCACCTGTTTATTCCGTTGCAAGCGGTCTTGATTATCCGTCTTCCGGTCCTGAACACGCTTTCTTGCAAGAAATCGGCAGAGTCAAGTATGACGTTGTTGATGATGAAGAAACAATCGATGCATTCTTTAAGCTTGCACGTCTGGAAGGTATCATTCCTGCTATCGAAAGTTCTCATGCGGTCGCATTCGGCATGAAACTTGCAAAAACAATGGATCACGGCTCCATTCTTATCAATCTGTCCGGCAGAGGTGATAAGGATATGGATTATGTTCTTGAAAACTTTGGCATCCGTTAACTTAAAAACTTATATAAGAATGTTTTCAGTACAGTCCCAAGCATAAGTATTTATGACTTGGGACTGTTTATTTGTATTTATATAAATTATTTATCTATGATCGCAGTATGGCAGAAGCCCTCATTGCGATAAGAATATATCATGTTTTGCTTTTTGTTTTTTCAAAAATAACAAACTTCAGGTGCTGTCGCAGACTGCAAGAAAAACATCTTTTGCGGATCTTATATTGTGCTGTTGCAGTTGTTTGTTCAACCATGTCAGATTTAATCCCAATCGTTTGAGATTCTCCTCCAATATTCTGCCGTCCATAATCAATTCCGTGAACAGAAGATCTTGCTGTGGTTGCAGATTCATATCTTTGGGCGTTGCCGGTCTTTGATCACTTCTAGGTAAAACAGTGAGTTTTCCGTTGTATTCAAAAATGGCAGTTTGAATGCTTGTTAAGTCAAAATAGCCTTGCGGTCTGCACATGACCATAAACTCACTTAAGTCTATTTTTGCCTTTTTGAAATTATCATAATATAGTTTTCCGTGATCCATAAGAATGGTTGGAGTGCCGTTCAGATATTTTCTTGTTTTTTGATATTTACTTGCAGTGATATTCACTAAGAATGTCACAATGCCGTAAACAATCATTGCTGTCAGAGGTTTCCATGTTTCCTCTAAATCAGTTGCCATCTCAGCAGCAATCGACCCTATGGTGATACCAGTAATATAGTCGAAAAAGTTCAATTGTGCCATCTGTTTGTGTCCGATCAGTTTAGCAAGTAAAAACAATGTTGCAAAAGAGCCAAAGGCTGTCAGAGATAGTTTTATAAAGTTCATGTAATGATTCCTCCTTCGCATATTTTAACCATCCTTTATTTGAAAATGCATTATGTGCAGAATGCGAAAAATCCCCGTTCTGCAGAACGAGGATTTCTGGTATATGCGTCAGATTCACGCAGCATCTTTTTGTGCTATGCTTGCACAGTATCAGTTTTTTTATTCTGTTGTGTTGGAATCAGATTGTGATTTGGCTCTGATTTCAATGAGTTCCGACATGATTCTTTCTTTGTGTTTTCCTGTGAAATTGTCAAACATCATAATGAGACCGGGAAGCAGATTGCCGACTATGCCCGGAATTGCAACCAGAAGGAAAATTCCGTGCAATGTTTCCGGGGACTGTATTGCCTCAACCATAACACCGTCAACCATCTGTGCACTTTTGTATCCGATCAGTGCAAGTCCGCCGTTGATCAACAATTCTTTCCAGAGGGCTGCAATTCTTGAGATCATTGTATTGAATGCAAAAACCATGCCTTCATTGCGTTGTGCTATACCGTATTTGTGATAGCTTTTCCACTCCATGTAGTCCGTTGAGTCAGCAAGCAGGATTCTTCTGGCTGCACTCATGCCGGCATTTGGAAGTCCTGCAAGAGCAATCAGGATACCGACCGGCAAGAGATGTTTATAACCAACAAGTGTGAGTATTATGTAACAAACGGCAGTATGCAGGTACCCAAGGATAATAATATCTCTTGATGACATTTTTTTACCGATAAAAGGAACCGAAAACAGACCGAGATAGGACAGGGCAGAACTGCCGATTTCCACATATGTCTTCATGCTGTATTTGTTGAGTGTTTGTTTGTAGAAAAAAGGTAAAGAATAATAACAGACTTGTCTTACAGAGTCAACGCATTGACTCAGACAAAGCAGTAGGAGAGGCCTGTTTAAAAGAATCAGTTTGTAATCTATTTTTTCCTTCTTATCCTCTTTGGGGGGCAGCAAGAGATTTCTTTCTTTCAGAGTCATGCACGGTACAAGCATGGTAAACAGACCAAGAATGCCAAATAAGAGAGCAACGGTGAAAAATGCCCACTTTTCAGAATTATAGTTTCCGTCCATGTGATCAATGATAATAGGTACAAGTCCTCCCGGGAGCATTGAACCGAGTGTGGATGCAATCTGTGCAATTGTATAGAAGTTTTTTCTTGCTTTTGCATTTGCAGTCATTCTTACGGAAAGAGTCGACAGGGCAACATCAAAGAATGTGTCTGCAATGTTGAATGTCAGATAAAACAAAAAACTCCATATGACGTTAAATGTCAATGATGCAGAAGGGACAATAAACAGAAGGATGGAAGACAGTGTAAACGGAATGGCAGACGCCATCATGAATCTTCTTGCGTTACCCTGACCGGAATGGTTGTTGTCAAGAAGTGCACCTACAATAGGTGCTATGACAATATTCACACCTGTGGTTGCGGATTTCATGGCAACTATATGTTTCGACTGCAATCCCATATAGTCATACATAAATTGATCGGTATATGTGCCGACGCAATCTTGTCCCATACAGTTGCCAAAAACACCGGAAACATAGCCGACCTGTTCTTTGAAAGCAATGTCCGGATTATTTTTCATTTCCAAATACTTTTCTTTCAGTTTTGACATGATTTGTTCTCCTTTCTGTTTTCTCCTGTGATAATTTCTTCATCGATTTTTCCGATAAAGGTGTTGTTTGCTGTTGTCAGAGCATCAGTATCCGTATTCTCAAGAATGATTCCGTAACTCGGTGCATCTGTCTTTTCGGGGGCGAGAAAAAAATTGTTTCTGACTTTCAGATCATAAACCATTGGTCTGAAGATAATGTACCCTCTGCTTTTACCTGATCTTCCTGACGGACCGTCAAAAATGTTGTTTTCAATGAGGATATTATGATGGTCAATATCGCCGTGATGCCCAATGCCGGGAAAACCGTCACACTTGAAAATATTGTTTCGTATAACAATATTACGGCAGACGGTATCGTCAGATTTGAAATCAATGAGTGAGCCGTCACAGTTGTAAACCGGACCGTAGGAACCGTGACGTGACATATCAAGCTGAATTTGCTCATTCAGAAGCTCATCAGGTTTGTGAGTATATGTGGGACCGTCAAAAACACAGTTTTGAACAACGACGTTTTCCGAGCCGTTAATTTCAATGAAATGCCATCGTGCACAATGACGGAATCTGCAGTTTTCAATGGTAATATTGCTGCAATGAACCGTATTTATGAGGGTGCTCGGCTCGGTCAGATTCTTGTTGCCGTCAAAGATGCCTCCCGAAATCACAACATCGTGTGTACCGTCATAATCACCCCATGTGGGTTCTGAATAGGATGCAAGCAGGTATCTTGTCAGCGGATTGCTTTTTTCACTTCTGAGAAGGATTGCATTGTCTGAAAATTTAAGATTCTGATTTGAGTAAAAGATAAGAGCTGCCGAAAGAAGATATGTGCCGTCCGGGAAATAAACAGTTCCGCCGTCACGGACATTGTCAATGCAATTTTGTAAAGCCACTGTGTCATCGTGAATGCCGTCTGCATAAACATTTTTGTTTGTTTTTACATTCATGAATTTCATGTCGTTACATCTCCACAATCGTTAATTGTAATAAAAGATATCGCAAGATAATTTGATCGTAAATAAAGTAAATCTGTGTATGTTGCCTCGTTTATGATTTAAAAATGTAACTAAACAACATAATTATATCATACCTCAAATAAATAAATAAATCAACAGGAGTCTATATTTATTCTGGTTCTGAAGTTGATATTTTCAAGCAGATCTTGAGTGCCTTACAAAGGATGATTTATTGTTTTTTACGGTCTGATAGGTTAATATGTATACAGACCGGTCAATTAATCCAATCAGAGGTGATAAAACAATGACTATTTATTTAAGTGAAAATATCAAAAGATTAAGGCTCGAAAAAGAGCTTACGCAAGAAACTCTTGCAGAGTTTTTAGGTGTAACTGCTCAAAGTGTCAGTAATTGGGAGCGTGGAGAAAGTTGTCCCGATATTACAATGCTTCCCGAAATTGCAGGCTTTTTTAAAGTAAGTGTTGATGAATTACTCGGTGTTAACAGAGCTGAGGATGAAGAGGAAATTACCAAAGAGCTTGTAGCTTACGATAATATCACTGATGAAAAACTAAAAAAGGAAATAATCACGAGGCTTAAAGAAAAGTTTCCTAATGATTTTCGGATTCTATTGAGATATATGTATTGCCTTGTTCATTTCGAAGAAAACACACCTGAAAATGTCGCAAAAATAATTGCAATATACGAAAACATCAAACAAAACTGTAACAATGACAAAATACGCATTTCTGCCAAAAGGCATATTGCCGAACTTTATAAAGGGCTTTCAGGAAAAGAAGGGAGCGGTATAACATTTGAGGATTGTGAAAAAACCATAAAGGAAATGCCGAGAATGAGAGACGGACAGGAAATGTTCTGCTTTTATTATCCTGAAAACTATTCGCATGGTGATGAGATAATAATGAACACTCTTGAAGAATTATTCTTGTTGCTTAATACAGTTTATTCTCATTATTTTCATTACAACAGCTTTTTCTATGACAGAAACTTCTCAGACGAATTGGTGCTTTCGGCTTATAAAGCAGAACTCGATTTTTTGAATTTTGTGTACGATGATGGTCATTACGGCAAAATGTGGCGAACGGTGATTTATAATTACGGACATATAGGTGTAAGGTACTTCAAACTCGGTGATAATGATAATTCACTTAAGAGCTTCAGGAAAATGTGCGAGTTGGCAATCCGATTTGATAATATGGATAGAATAACAACGATGCACTCTGTCATGTTTGAAGGCAATAAATTTGACAAACACACCTTGGGTACCACTTATGTTGCCAAAAACCGGGTAAGAGATCTTTTGACAGAAGAGTATCCGCTATCTGAGGAGTTTAAGGAATCTGTTGAATTTAAAGAAGTGCTTTCACTATTGGACAGATAATCAGCAGAGAAAAACATGGCAATAAACATGAATCTCTTTAAAGACTTTAATCACAACACGCCTCTGTTCAGGTTTCTGAACAGGGGGCGATCATTTTTCACAGGAAAACTATTTTTAAATTCTCTTTCGTATTTTTTTCTGAGATAATGTCAGGCTGCGAGTACGTTAAGTGGTGGCAAAATCACAATGATGACCAAATAAAGACCAAAAGCAAAAACGCAGAAATGCAAAAACCCACAAACGGCTATACAGAGCCATTTGTGGGTTCTTTACTTGGTCCGAGTGGCGAGACTTGAACTCACGGCCTCTTGACCCCCAGTCAAGCGCGCTCCCAACTGCGCCACACCCGGATTTGTTGACGGGACATATAATAGCATACTTGTTTGAAAAAAGCAAGAGGAAAATTAAAAATATTTTAAAAAATTTTAAAATCTTTTTATTATCGTTTAATGTTCTTCGTTGACAAAGATGTTAAGGTGGAATATAATGACTATATTAAATGAAATGGAGATCAATATGAAGAGCGATCTGCTTGAAAGATTCTTGCGTTATGTGAAAACAGACACACAATCGCAAGATGATGCGGAATGTTTTCCGAGTACCGAAAAACAAAAAGACCTTGCATCTTTATTGGCTTGTGAATTGGTTGATATGGGAGCTGCTGATGTATTCTTTGATAAAGAATACGGTTATGTTTATGCAGCAATTCCTGCGACTGATGACGGAGCGAAGCCTGATGTTCTCGGGTTTATAGCCCATATGGATACATCTCCAGATGTTTCGGGTGCGAATGTAAAACCGAGATTGATTGAAAACTATAACGGGGAAGACATTCTGTTGGAACAGGATAAGAATATCGTTCTTCATGTAGCTGAGTTTCCGGAGATAAAGTCATATACAGGAAAAACTATGATTGTAACGGATGGCACAACATTGCTTGGGGCTGACGATAAAGCAGGTGTAGCTGAGATTATGACAATGGCAGGCTTTCTGCTTTCTCATCCTGAAATCAAGCATGGAAAAATTGTAATTGCATTTACGCCTGACGAGGAAGTTGGAGCAGGTGTTGACCACTTTGATCTTGAGCGTTTTGGTGCAAATTATGCTTATACGGTTGACGGCGGTGAATTGGGCGAGCTTGAATATGAAAACTTCAATGCTGCATCTGCAATCATTACTGTAAACGGTGTCAGTGTACATCCCGGCAGTGCAAAAGATAAAATGAAGAATGCGAACCGTATTGCTATGGAGTTTCAATCCATGCTTCCGCAATCGGCTGTGCCCGAGTGTACACAGAATTATGAAGGCTTTTATCATCTGACAGATATGCACGGATCCATCGAAAAAGCCACGCTTACATATCTGATCCGTGAGCATGATAAAGATTTGTTTGTGCAGAAGAAGGAATTTGTTTCTGTCATCGTAAATAAGTTGAACGAAAAATACGGTGAAGGAACCGTTACTGCAAAAGTGGAAGATTCATATTATAATATGAAAGAACAAATCGTTCCTCAATTTTCATTCTTGGTTGACAATGCAATCAATGCAATGAATGAATTGGGTATCAAACCGTTGGTGCGGCCTGCGAGGGGCGGAACGGATGGTGCGGCACTGTCGTTTATGGGATTGCCGTGTCCGAATCTTTGCACAGGCGGTCACAATTTTCATAGTCGTTTTGAATATTGTTGCGTCGAATCCATGGAATTGATTGTGCAACTGCTTGTAAAGCTGTGTTGTATGTGAGCAGGTGAGCAGATGACACAGGTAGTTGCAGCATTGATATGGGACAAAGATCGATTCTTGATTTGTCAACGACCGTCAAACAAAAGCAGAGCATTGCTGTGGGAATTTGTTGGCGGAAAAGTCGAAAACGGAGAGACAAAGCAACAGGCACTTATAAGAGAATGTCAGGAAGAATTGGATGTTACCGTTCATGTGGGTGAGGTTTTTATGTCAGTCATACATCCGTATCCTGATTTGCTTATTGAGTTGACATTGTTCAACTGTACAATCGCAGAAGGTGTGCCGAAACTGTTGGAACACAATGATATTGCATGGATCACACCTGAACAAATTGAATTGTATACTTTTTGTCCTGCTGATGAAGAAATATTGAAAGAAATTAAAATTAGATTTAATAAAGAGGTATAAGAATGAAAGACATTTTGACAGCTCCCTTTGTGGAGGAAATGAAAAAAACAACAGCCAATATGTATCGCCTCGGTTGGGACGAACGTAACGGCGGCAACATCAGCTATATGCTTGAAGAAGATGAAGTTGCCCAATATCTTGATCTTAACAATGTTCTTCGTACCATTCCTACCGGTTTTGATGCGACTGCGCTCATCGGTAAAATTTTTATTGTGACCGGTACAGGTAAGTATTTCAAGAATGTACAAGATGATCCTGAAAACAACCTCGGTATTATCCGCATTGCTGCTGACGGTACAACTGCCGAGCTGCTCTGGGGGTATGCAGACGGCGGTAAGTTCACAAGTGAATTGCCTGCACATCTGATGAGCCATATGGCAAGACTTTCGGTGGATCCTTCCAACCGTGTTGTTATGCACAGTCATCCGACCAACACATTGGCTATGAATTATGTGCACGAATTGGATGAAAAGAGCTTCACCCATACACTCTGGGAAATGTGCACTGAATGCATTGTCGTATTTCCCGACGGCATCGGTGTGTTGCCGTGGATGCTTTGCGGTACCAACGAAATCGGTATGGCAACTGCTGAGAAGATGAAAGAATTCAGACTTGTTGTTTGGGGAATGCACGGTATTTACGGTGTCGGCAAAAATCTTGATGAGGCTTTCGGCCTGATTGAAACAGTTGAAAAGGCTGCACAGATTTATATGCTGACCGCACATCTTCCTCGTGTGAACACCATCAAAGATACCGAAATGGTTGAACTTGCCGAATTTTTCGGTGTTAAGTACAGAAAAGACTTTTTGAATCTGTAAATATAATAAAAGAACAGGTGTTTTGCTCATGTGAACAAAACACCTGCTTTTTGTTATTAAAAGGTTGATCAGAAATCAACTTCTGTATCGTAGTAGCAGCACTTCAGCAGTTTTTCCATTTCTTCCTGGCTGGGTTGACGCGGATTGGAGCCTGTGCAGGCATCGCCGATTGCATTCTTTGCAATTTCGGGAAGCTGTGCAAGGAAGGCTTCTTCAGGAACAAAACCCTGTTCACAGGGATAGCTGTCTGCACCGTAGTTTTTGATGCAATGCGGAATCTTCAGGTCGTCGTTAAGCTGACGCAGGAACTTGATGAGGAGCTGTACCTTTTCTGCAACGGTTTCACCGCCGAGGTCAATAAAGTCAGCAATTTCAGCATAGCGCTTTGCAGCGGTTTCGTCCTTAGCATTGAATGCAATAACCTTGGGCAGGTACATGGCATTTGCAGCACCGTGGATGATGTGTGCACCGTATTTTTCAAAAGCAGCACCGGTCTTGTGAGCCATGGAGTGTACAATACCCAGCAGAGCATTGGTGAATGCCATACCTGCAAGGCATTGTGCATTGTGCATGGATGCACGTCTAGACATATCGCCGTTGTAAGATTCAACAAGATCACGCTTGATCATCTTGATTGCGTGCAGAGCAAGCGGATCGGTGTAATCGCAGTTTGCGGTAGATACATATGCTTCAACAGCGTGTGTGATAGCATCCATACCGGTGTGTGCAACAAGCTTCTGCGGCATTGTTTCTGCAAGGTCGGGATCAACAATGGCAACATCGGGTGTGATTTCAAAGTCAGCAATGGGATATTTGATACCCTTGGCGTAATCAGTGATGATGGAGAATGCGGTAACTTCCGTTGCTGTGCCGGATGTGGAAGAAATTGCACAAAAATGAGCTTTGCGGCGAAGTGTCGGCAGACCGAATACTTTGCACATATCTTCAAAAGTGACTTCGGGGTATTCGTATTTGATCCACATTGCTTTCGCAGCATCAATGGGGGAACCGCCGCCCATTGCGATGATCCAGTCGGGTTCAAAAGCAAGCATTGCTTCAGCCCCCTTCATAACGGTTTCAACAGAGGGGTCGGGTTCGATACCGTCAATAACCTGCACTTCCATGCCTGCTTCATTGAGGTATGAAATTGCTTTATCGAGGAAGCCGAAACGCTTCATGGAGCCGCCGCCGACACAAATAACTGCTTTTGTTCCTTTGAATGTCTTGAGAGCTTCGAGAGAGCCTTTACCGTGGTAGAGGTCTCTGGGGAGAGTAAAACGTGCCATATTATTTAGTCCTCCTGATGATGTGATAATTTTGAATGTTAATATTTTAACATATAAAAAAATGTCTGTCAATAATATTGACAAGTAATTATCAATTTTAATCATACATTATAAATATTATTTTCTTTGAGCTGTCAAAATGATAACCGTCAATTAAAATTCAGCAAACACCAAGGTTGACAAAGAATATGCCTTGTGTTATACTTTTTAAATATTGAATTTAATAATAAGAGGTGTGCATATGTCCGACTATAAGATTGAAACACTGTGCGTACAGGCCGGTTATGAGCCCAAAAATGGTGAGCCTCGTGTGTTGCCGATTTATCAGAGTACTACATATAAATATGACACTGCCGAACATGTCGGTGATTTGTTTGACTTGAAGGCTGCGGGACATATGTATTCCCGTATTTCCAATCCGACACTCGAAGCAGTTGAGAAGAAATTGGCAGCTCTTGAAGGAGGAACCAACGCATTGCTTTGTTCTTCCGGTCAGGCTGCAAATACAATCGCTATTCTGAATATTTGCAATACAGGGGACAATATTGTCAGTTTGCCGGCTATTTATGGCGGTACGATCAATCTTTTTGCTGTTTCTTTTAAAAAATTGGGTATTGAAGTTCGTTTCACGAAACCCGGTATGTCCGATGAAGAAATTGAAGCATTGATTGATGACAGAACTCGTCTTGTCTTTGGTGAAACGATTGCAAATCCTGCCTTGACAGTGATGGATATTGAACGATATGCAGCACTTGCGCATAAGTATGATATTCCTTTGTTCGTTGATAATACATTTGCAACTCCGATTTTCTGCCGTCCTTTTGATTTTGGTGCAGACGTTGTTATTCATTCCACAACAAAATACATGGACGGACATGCATCCTGTGTTGGCGGTGTTATTATTGACAGCGGTAAATTCAATTGGGCAAACGGTAAATTCCCTGAGCTTACAGAAGTTGATGAATCTTATCACGGTGTGCGTTATGTAAATGACTTCGGTCTCGAAAATGCATATATCACCAAAGCTCGTGTGCAACTTATGCGTGACTACGGTATGATTCCTTCTCCGTTTTCTGCATTTATTCTCAATCTCGGTCTGGAATCCCTTCATGTCCGTATGGAAAGACACAGTGAGAATGCATTGAAGGTTGCTGAATATCTTGAAAATCATCCGAAAATCAAGAGTGTAAATTATCCTGCATTGCCCTCCAATGCTGATTATGATCTTTCACAGAAGTATTTTCCAAAAGGTTGCTGTGGTGTAATTTCTTTCATTATGAAAGACGGTCGTGATGCTGCTGTTGCGTTTATGAACAAGCTTGATCTTGCCAAGATTGTTGTTCATGTTGCCGATGCACGCACTTGTGTTTTGCATCCTGCAAGCATGACACACAGACAGTTGACTGACGAACAGCTTGTTGCTGCCGGTGTGGATCCCGGACTTGTTCGTTTCAGTGTCGGTATTGAAAATGCTGATGATATTATTGCCGATCTTGCAAATGCTCTCGCTGATTGATCAGATTTCTTTGTTTTTTGAAAAGAGGTGATATGTATGCCCATTAAGATTCCGAATGAACTTCCTGCAACACAGATATTGGAGGATGAGAATATATTTGTAATGACGCAGACGCGTGCCATTACACAGGATATCAGACCGCTGCATATTCTTATGCTCAATTTGATGCCTACTAAAATCGTCACAGAAACGCAGATTTCCCGATTGATAGGGAACACTCCTTTGCAAGTAGAGCTCGAATTGTTGCAGACTGCAACACATAAATCCAAGCATACTTCACAGGAGCATATGCTTGCATTTTATAAAACATTTGATGAAGTGAAACACCGTAATTTTGACGGTATGATTATCACCGGTGCACCTGTTGAACACCTTCGTTTTGAAGATGTTGAATATTGGAATGAGCTGACTGAAATCATGGAATGGACCAAAAAGCATGTGACGAGTACATTTCATATTTGTTGGGGAGCACAAGCTGCATTGTATTATCATTACGGCATACAAAAACACCAACTTGATAAAAAATTATTTGGTGTTTTTGAGCATACAGTAGATTATAAAAAATCTATCTTGTTTCGTGGGTTTGATGATGTTTTTATGGCTCCGCATTCAAGACATACGACGGTTTACAGGGAGGACATAGAAGCAGTTGAAAATCTGCGTGTGCTTTCAAGCGGAGAAAAAACAGGTGTTTATGTTGTTGCAACTCCAAAAGGCAGGCAGATTTTTGTTACGGGACATTCTGAATACGATGCAGATACATTGGCAAAAGAATATTTCAGAGATAAAAATGCAGGTTTGCCGATTGATATTCCTGAAAATTATTTTCCCGATGATGATGATACAAAAGACCCTATGGTTACATGGAGAGGGCATGCTAATTTGTTGTTCAGTAATTGGCTGAACTACTTTGTATATCAAAGTACACCGTATAATATTGATGAAATCCAATAAAAAAAGCTCGGTTTGTCCGAGCTTTTTTTATTTAGATCAGTGTTTTTTCTTTCTCATAGTGAATCAAATGCAGTTCTTTATTTAAAAACGACAGAGCTGTGAAATGGCAGATTTGCAAAATTTCTATGTAACAAAGAATTTCATACTGTAAATTTCTGAAATGCGGAATGCATACAATGTCTGCTTTATCAAGAATTAATACTGCTGCAATGGCAATCAGGAAACATATGCATGAACAAATTCCGATGAATAAACAGTCACGATTCACTTTGAATCTGTTCAATTGTTTTGCTTGCAAGCAGAATATGAGGTACGGAAAACATTGCAATAGAATAAAGAAAGCAATATGGTATTCATATGAAATCAGATATCGGATTAATAAGGCACTGAAAATCATCACGGACGGAAATACCAATATAATCGGATGTTTTTCAGTCATACTCACTGCATAAACCCCCAATGTGACAATACCGGTTCCCGGTATAATCCAGATGAACAGATAGTTCAATATGGATTTGTCGCACGTGAACATTCCGATGAACACTACAATCAGTCCGATCAGACAGCTCAGTATTGTATTTAAGATGTTTCTTCTGTCAACCAGATAACTGATAATGTTTGATAGACTCATTCTTTTTCCGTCCGTTTTGATGTTATATTTTTTCTGCCGTCAGATGAAGGATCTGCGTGCCGATTTCTTCGCCTTCAATTGTAACTGTTATGTCACCGGATTTGCCGATTGTGCGTATCCAGAATGCACGGTCACCGCCTATAAGAGCAAAGGTGTCGGGGCCGATAATTTTTGCAGGACCGTCTATGCTGACTTTTACAGCGTTGTTTGCAAAGGACAGAAGATTGTTATTTTGATCCACACAACGAAGCTCAATTCTGGTAACATCGTATGTTTTATCTTCTACGAGTTTGGTACAGTCGGCAACTGCGGTCAGATGTTTAGACATAACAGCTGTCTTTGTGACTGATTTGACTACTTCGCCGTTTTTGTAACCGTCGAATCTGTATGCAATTTGTTCGTCACCCCAGTTTGCGAAGTATTTTGTTACAATGTTCACAACACGGGGAATCGGAATACGGTCAATTACAACACCTGCTGCAAGTTCGAAATAATGGTGCGGCGGCATAATGTAACCGTGTTTTGCAGCTGCAACAAGGGCATTCTTCAAGTACTTTGCTGCAGATTCGCTCAAACCGTCTTCATCCACGAGACTGTTACCGATGTAATCCGCAGGGAGAATGGGCGGATGGGGAAGATTTGCAAATTTCTTTTTATCCGGGTAAGCGGTTGATTTGTAAATGCCGTTTTTATAAACCTTAACATAATCGCAGTTTGTGAAAATATAGATCTGTCCGACAATGGCACCCGGATGTTCACCAACATCCATTGATGAGGATACTTCCAAAACAGGTGTTTCATTTTGCTGAGAAGCGTAAACAGCAGCACTGAGTTTCGGTACGCGGAACATATCTGTAACGCCGTGATAACAAATTCTGTCACCGCTTCCGAAGTCCTTGTGTGTATTATAGTCAGCCATGCACCAACCAGTAGCACCGCAGTAACGGTCGGAAGAATAGGACTTGTTTTGAACACGAGCGTGTCTCAAAGCAACTTCACGTCTGATTTCTTCTCTGTCAAAGGTTTTTGTCGGATACATGTGACCGTTGTATTCGGTAACAAGGTATGGAGCACGCAAACCTGCAACAAGTGCGGGCGGCAACAGGGAAATCGGACCGCCTGAATGTGAAAAATCATTGTAAGTATACACATCTTCGAGCAAATGGCTGCGCGGGAAATTACGAACACCACCAGTTTGTCTGGAATCATCCAAAGAATGTGCAAGTGCATTGGTTTCTGTGTAAAATTCATCGCAATCATTGCCTTCATTGACGCGTACACCCCAAAGGACAACGGATGGATGATTACGGTCGCGAAGAATCATATCCTGAATATTTTCAAGACAAATCTGACGCCATTCTCCTTCACCGAGGAACTGCCATGACGGCATTTCTGTAAATACCAGCAAGCCGATTTCGTCGCAGCGATTCAAAAAATGAACGGAATCCGGATAGTGTGCGGTTCTTACAAAGTTACAACCTAATTTATACTTGAGTAATTCAGCATCTGCAATCTGTGCGGATGCAGGCATAGCATTGCCGACATAAGGATAACTTTGGTGACGGTTCAAACCACGAAGTTTTATATGCTGGCCATTGAGGAAGAAACCTTTGCGGGTAAACTCACATGTTCTGAAACCAAATCGAACACACTTCTCATCATTTGCAAAGCGCACTTTTAATGTGTAAAGAGCAGGATTATTGGGTTGCCAGCATTCAACACCGGGAACTGCCCAGTTGATACGCATGATTTTTGCATTGTCAACCGTACAGGATTTTTCACTGACCACATTTTCACCATTGCACAGTGTGAGTTGCAGTGTGCCGGAAACCGCTTGCGAAAATGTTACATCAGCAACAAGTTTCTTTTTAGGAGCAAGCACATCGGGAGTTCTGACGAAAACATCCTGAATATGAATTTCATCAAGAATGAGCAATGAAACTTCTCTGTAAAGACCGCCGTAAACAAGGTAGTCAACAACATTGCCGAAAGGAGGGATTTCGGGTCTTTCCGTAGAGTCAAGACGAACAGCAATAACATTTTTGCTTTTGTTGATAAATGCTGTAATATCAAGCATGAACGGAGTGTAACCGTCTTTGTGAGAGCCTGCAAATTTACCGTTGATAAAGACTTCTGCAAAGTTTGCGGCACCTTCAAAACGCACAAAAACTTTTTTATTCGGCAGATACGCTTCTTCCGGTAATCGGAAGGATTTTCTGTAGCAGCTGACAAACTGGTATATGGTTTCATCAAAATAATTGTAAGGGATTTCCTTGTTTGCATGGGGGATATCAACCGTTTCAAAACTGCTGTCATCAAATCCGGCATTTAACATTTCATCGGTGCAAACCTCAGAGTATTTCCAACCGAAATTCAAATCAATGATTTTTCTCATTATATCATCCTCCTTGTTTACATTCCATTATACAATTTAGTGCCATTTTTGTCAACTTTATAATTGTTGAATCGTTTTTAATATTTAGTATTGAAAAAACTAAAATTATTTGTTATAATAATGATAATTATGCGAAAGGATTTTACTTGATTATGAAAAAGATTAAACTGATCGCACTTCTCGTTTCCGTTGTTTGTATTTTATTTGCAGTTGCAGTATCTGCAAATGCTGCAAGTGTTTCCGTACAAGCAACTGCCGAACCTTTGACACGCAACACCGCTGCATTGACTTTCAAGTCCGGTGCATCTTACTTGACTTCCATGCAGTTGTATGTTGAATATGATGTAAATGCATTGACTTATATTGATAATGCTGTCAAGACAGGAAGAGAAAGCGATTTTTGTACTGTTAAGGAAGAAGCACCGGGTAAGCTTCTCGTAAACTTCTTTGCTGCTACCCATGCTTATAATACTGAGATGCTTGCTTTGAACTTTTCTGTTCTTGATGGTGTTACAGGTGAACAGACGTTTAAAGTAAGTATGAAAAATGTTTATACTTCAGCAGATAATACAGGATTGTCTTCTAAGGCTGCTGCGGCTTCTGATGTTAAACTGAATAATGCCAAATTTACAGTTCCGACTGTTAAGAGTCTGACTCTTACGTATGAACCTTCTGCAGTCTTCTATATTGTAAATACTGTAACTGAGCCTGATTATTCAACTGTTGTTGTCAGAGCGCAGTATACGACAGGAGATTTCCTTATTGTTCCTATTGCTGATTGTAAAGTTTCTACCACTTTCAATGGTACAATGCCCGGTGTTTATCCTGTTACGGTATCTTATAAAGGTTTTTCTGAAGCTTATGTGACGATTGTCGGTTCTGCTCCCGACTCCATTGAAATCGTTTCTTTGCCGAATAAACTCAGCTATACACAGAATACTGCTGAAGATATTGATCTGACAGGACTTGCCATTCAGGCAAAATATGGTGAAGATATACAGGAAATTAACCTTGCAAGTGTTGCAGTGGAAGGTTTTGATCCGACTGTTGAACCCGGTAAGCAGGTTATCACTCTTTCTTACTTCGGCTGTGAGGTTACTTTTGAGATTACGATTGAACCGGAGATCAAGTTCCCTCTCGGTGACGTTGATATGAATGGTATTGTTCAGGCTGCTGATGCTCGTCTTGCACTGCGTGCATCTGTCGGCTTGCAAGAATTGAGCACAGAAGCATTTGTTCTTGCTGACGCCGATAAGAATGGTGTTATCCAGGCAGCCGATGCTCGTCTGATTCTCAGAGCTTCTGTCGGCTTGGAAACTCTTGAATGATCTGTATTTTGTGAAAGTAAGAAGGTTCTTCGCTGAGGAACCTTCTTTTTTTGTAAACAACCGCCTGCCGAAAAATCAGCAGGCGGTTATTGGTTCAGAAGATGGATTCAATTTGCTTGGTAAGTGCATACATCTGATCGATTTCCAGTTGTCTGTTCTTCGGGAAATCTGCGATGCTTCTTACTCTGCTTGTGTAATTGATATTCAGACCATCCAGTTTCATATAATACTTGGCATTGATCGGATAGGTCTGGCACTCCGCAACAGAGAAGAAACCGAGGAGATTTTGCAAAGCTCTTGCTTTTTCCGGATCGGCATCTTTATATTGCATGAGTTTTACATACAGTTCGGGATGGAAATTTGCCATAACACCTGAATAACCGGAACATCCCATGTACAGGCTGTCAAGAAGTGTTGCAGCATTGGCATTGAAAATCATGAGATCAGAACCGCTTACGGCATCAATTTTTTCTTTTAATTGCTCAAGACTGCAACAAGTGTCTTTAATAAAACGGAATCTGTTTGTTGCAACCATCTTTTTGAGAAGATCTGGTGTCAGTAATCTTTTGTAAGGATAGGGACACTCATAAATGCCGAAGTCAATGCCGGGAAGCGCATCACAAGCACGCATCATATTTTGAAAGAAGATATCGTCATTTTCATCAGGTTTTGCAAATCTGTTTGAAATAAACACATAGGCATCAATGCCGCAGTCAACAAAATGTTTAGCTTCTTCAATTTGTGTTCCAAGATCGTCTGCGGTATGACCGGATGCAACAATGTTGATATCTTTTGGTTTGTTTTTCATGATGAACTTTAAAAGTTCCAATCGCTCCTCGAAAGATAGAAAGAAAATTTCACTTGATTGGCAGATTGCAAAAATGCCGTCTACTTTTCGATCTGCATACCACTGTAAAATTTGCTCTACACCGTTGTAATCAATCTTGTTGTCATCCGTATATGGAGTGATCATTGTGGGGTATACGCCGCCATTGATATGTTTGCTCATTTTAATTCCTCCCTATTAAAAGCTGAAATTGTTGTTTTGTCTTATGTTATCGCACATCGTGCGTACAAGAATTGCTGTGTTGTGGTATTCATTGTATCTGACAACACTCTCATTGCCGCAAATAAGATTATAAAATGTTTGTGCTTCACCACTCATAATTTCCGTTCTGTCAATTGCAGACGGAATGAGTATTGCTTCTTCGTCGGTTTTCGGATTCACTTTTTTAATACCGGTTAATTGCGATATGGATTCGATTATTATGGTGCCTTCATCACCTACAATTTCGGAGGGACTGTATCCTTGACCGATTTTTGAACAAGTGGATGTGACCAAAAAGTCCTTGTATTTAAGAATAACAGAGGTGGTATCATCCGCACCTGTGTTTAAAAAATGAGATTCAGAAAAAAAAGACAAAGGTTTGCCGAAAAGTACCGCAATTAAATACAAATTGTAAACACCGAGATCCATCAGAGCTCCTGTGCAAAGATCGGGATTGAATATATTGGGAACGGACCCGTTTTTGAGAGCAGGATACTTGGAGGATAATTGACAAAAGTGAAAGCGTGCACTTGAAATTTTTCCGATGCTTTTTATGTTGTCCTGTAAAACTTGCAAAGCCGGAACGTGCATTGACATCATGGCTTCCAGATAAATCAAATGTCTGTCATTTGCAATTTGTAAAAGCTCTGTATATTCTTCAGTTGTTACCGTTGCCGGTTTTTCACAAATTACGTGTTTTCCTGCAAGCAGCATCAGCTTGGATTGCTCATAATGTAAAGAATTCGGGCTTGCAATATAGACAGCTTTGATATCGGAGTCATTGGCAAGCAACGAAAGATCTGTGTAATATTTGTTTACTTTATATTTATCTGCAAAAGCTTTTGCTGTGGCATCATTTCTTGAGTATACTGCAGCCAATTCCCAACAGCCTGTGTGTTTTGCAGCCGCAATATAGCTTTGTGTAATCCATGAAGTACCGATCGTTGCATATTTCATTTTATCACCCACAACATAATAGCACATATTTAAAAAAAAATACAGAGTAAATATGGACTTTTTGGAAAAAGAATGGTAGAATAACAATAAGGAGTGATAATTATGGCTACAATCAGACCCTATGATATCAAAGACAGAGAACTTGTACAGGCTCTTTGCCTGACAAATGCCGGATGCGAACAGGCAAGTGAGGATATGCAGACGTATATTCTGAATATGTATTGCAATTATTATATTGATTGCGAACCGGAAAACTGTTTTGTTGTTGCTGATGAACAGGACAATGCAGTCGGATATATTATCTGTACAGAGAATTGTGATTATTATGAAAAACGTTTTTGCGAGGATTATTTGCCTGCGATGCTTGACCTCGGATTGAAATATTATATAGATGCAAAGCTTGATATCATCAGTCATACGATGTTCAGAAATGAATATTCCGCACACTTGCATATTGATATACGCGATGCGTACCAGGGGCAGGGGATCGGTACACAGTTGATTAATACACTCAAAAATCATTTGCGTTCAAAAGGGATTCGTAGCGTGATGCTTGTTGTCGGTGAAGACAATGAAGGTGCAATTCGTTTTTATGAACGTAACGGATTTACAAAGCTTATTACAACACATCTCGGTGTTGCAATGGGAATTGATTACTGATTGAATAAAAAATGATCCACCCTTGCAATGGATTGCAGGGGTGGTTTTGTCTGTTTGGGCTTCAGTTGTCTTCGAGTTGCATAATCTGATCAACACGTCTTTGGTGTCTGCCGCCTTCAAATTCCGTATTGAGGAATACCTCGACCAATTCCAATGCTGCTCCGACTCCGATTACGCGTGCACCAAGGCAAAGAACATTTGCATCGTTGTGCATTCTTGTGAACTTTGCACTGAAATAATCAGAGCAGCACGCAGCACGTATTCCTTTGACTTTGTTTGCAGCCATTGATATACCAATGCCGGTTCCGCAGCAAAGAATGGCTTTTTCACATTTTCCGCTTGTAACGCAATCGCAGCCTTTCTTTGCTTGTGCAGGGTAATCAACTGAGTCGGCAGAATATGCTCCGCAGTCAATATATTCAATTCCTTTTTCATCAAAATAGGTACGGATTGCTTCTTTGAGCGGATATCCTGCGTGGTCACTACTTAAAGCTATCATTGTTTTGTAACTCCTTTTAATTTATTTTCGCGTTCCCGTTCAGCTTGTGAAAGTCGCAGATAGCAGGGAACGAGTTGTTCTGAAGGTATGGGGGATTGCCCGTTTAAATGTGCATTGTGTGCCGCAAGTGCCACACCGCTTGCATGTTGTTGCCTGATTGACTCGGATGCGAGACAACAGTTTACACCTCTGTCTTTGAGCGTGTTGTAAAATTTATCAGCTCCGTCTCCAATCAGGATGATCTTTTGGTCAGCATTCAGTAAGTTTTCAGCCAGTAAATCAAGTTTAATGGCATCATCCGGAGTCAATCTGACAACACGTCCGTCTTTGTATGTAAACTGTGCAGTGTAAACCTGCATACAACGTGCATCCATAATGGGGCAAATGATGGCCTCTTCTGTTGTGCAACTCCATGCCATTGCTTCAAGTGTCGAAATACCGTAGCATGGTTTATCAAAGGGGAATGCCAATCCTTTCAGTGTTGCAACACCGATTCGCACGCCTGTAAAAGATCCGGGACCTACTGCTACAGAAAAAATATCAATGTCTTTGGCTGTTAAATTTACAGAAGATAAGCTTTGGTTTATCAGTGGTAACAGGGTTTGTGAGTGCGTCAAGCCGATGTTGATAAATGATTCGCAGATTATTTTACCATTTTCTGAAATTGCACAGCTTGCTGCAACTGCAGAAGATTCCAATGCAAGTATTTTCATATTTCTTCTCCTGTGAAAATGCTGATCTTTCGCATTGTTTCAGATTCGTTTTTTTCAATTTTTATATATATTGTGTTTCCGGGAAGCCAATCTGCAATATTTTCACTCCATTCTATAAATAAAACGGAGTTGTCTGTCAAGTAGTCAAAATACCCGGTTGAATACAAGTCATCCTCGTTTGTGATGCGGTACATATCAAAATGATATACTTGCGGATTGCCGCCGTAATCATTGACGAGGGCAAAGGTGGGACTTGATACGCGTGAAGGATTGTTCAGTCCTTTTAATGCACCGCGAACAAAAGCCGTTTTTCCCATACCCAAACCACCTATAAAGGCAACAACAGTGCCGCCGGTCAGTTTTTTAGCAAAGTTTTCGGCAATTTGAAGGGTTTCTCCTTCATTTTTAGAAATAAAAATATCCATATTGTTCTCCGGAATAAAAAGTTGCTGTTGAAAAATGTTCGGAAAGCTTATATAATAAGAAAAAAAGTGAAAAGGAAGTATGAGATGCAGCGCATCATTCAGACGTTAAAACGTATTATAGATGAAACAGATAAAGTTTTACTTTTACTTTGTATCATTGCATCAACATTCGGAGTGTTGGCAGTTACAAGTGCAACGCATCTTGAAGCGGAGGAAGGTGCGGTATTTTCCAGATCTGCAATAACCATGTTGGCAGCCATTGCAGTGGGAATCGTCATAGCTGTCGGTGTTTCATTTCTGGATTGCAACATAATTTTCAAACTGTTCCCGTTGATCGGCGGTGTTTGTTTGCTATTGATGTTTGCAACGCTGATATTCGGTGTCGGACCTCTTGAACGTCCTGATGCAAAAACATGGCTGACTTTCGGTTCATCTGGTTTGTATTTTCAGCCATCGGAATTGCTTAAAATCGGTTTCATTATCACGTTTGCAATGCATATAGAGCTTGTGCAAGACAGGTTGGCACAATTTAAACATCTTGTATTTTTGTGTGTGCACGCTATGGTGCCTGTAGGTCTTGTTGTACTTTCCGGTGACATGGGAAGTGCCCTTGTTTTCATTATCATTTTTATTGTAATGATTTTTGCTGCCGGTGTTCCGATGCGTTATTTTTTGATCGGATGCGGAGCCATTTGTCTTGCAGCACCGTTTGCATGGTACTTTGTGTTAGATGACATCCAGAAAAACCGCGTTCTTGGTTTGTTTTATCCTGATCTTTATGAGGATGTTCTGTATCAGCAGAATGTAGGCATGTCTGCAATGCAAAACGGTGGTGTTTTCGGCACCGGATTCTTGAATGGTGACTACACGCAAAGTGATATCGTTCCTGAAATGGAAAATGATATGATTTATACCGCTATTGCGGAGGAATTTGGATTGATTGGTTGCTTGGTAGTCCTCGCTGTCCTTGCAGGCATTGCCGGAAGATTGGTCAGAAATGCTTCCCATACAAACAATAATGCAGCTTCCTATATGTGCTACGGTATGGCAGCCATGATTGCAGGGCAATCGATAATTAATATCGGCATGTGCTTGAAATTGTTGCCCGTTATCGGCATCACATTGCCGTTTTTAAGTGCAGGCGGGTCTTCCAACCTCTGCATTTATCTTGGCATCGGCCTCATGCTCAGTATTTACCGATTTAATAAAGACCATGAAATAACCAATTTCAGATATTCGCATATTTCAACCGGATATTTGAACTGATTATACGAGTTTTTCCAGTTTTGCAGCGGTTGCCATGAGTTTCTTTGTGCCGCAAGAGTCAAATGCAACTTCAAGCAACTGGTCGTTGCCGAGAGGGGATGCATTGATTATGAATCCCTTGCCGAATTTTTTATGTTCAACCTGATCACCTGCTCTGAAATTCGGGGCAGGTGTATTATTATTGTTTTTTGCAGGTGTTCTGTTGGCAGAAAAACCGTAATTGACAGGTCTGGAAGCATTGCGTGGTGACGAATAATTGTCATCAGGTATGTCATCATTGCGATATGATCTTGATTGGTTGTAATTGCCTGTTCTGTTTGCAGTATAGCCGGTATAACCGTTTGAGCTGCCGAAACTTGTTCTTCGTTCCGTCCTGTCCTCTATTAATTTTGACGGTATTTCCTTTATAAACAGTGAGGGCGGATTGGCGGTTGTTTTGCCATATAACATTCTGCTTGCAGCATTCAGCAGATACAGTCTGTCTTTTGCTCTTGTGATACCGACATAAGCCAGACGTCTTTCTTCTTCCATATCGGATTCATTGATCATGGATTGCATGCCCGGGAAGATGCCGTTTTCCATGCCGACTATAAAAACACAAGGGAATTCGAGACCTTTTGCTGCATGCATGGTCATCAATGTAACTGTATCAAGGTCTGCATTGTAGTTGTCAATATCGGTTAAGAGGGCTACTTCTTCCAAGAACCCTTCAAGGGTTGCATTCTCTCCGTTTTCTTCTTCATAGCGCACAAGGTTGGCATACAATTCATCCAGGTTCTGACAACGTTCCTCAACAGTCGCAGGATCAGCAGTCAATGATTGAATGTATCCTGTTTCCTGCATAACAATTTTGAACAATTCGGATGATCGCATGGTTTCTCTCTGTGTTCGAAATGTGTTGATCATTTCGCAGAAGAGTTTCAGTTTTCCTGCACTTCTTGACAGATCTGCAAATTCGTCAGCAGTTTGCATGACTTCAAATACAGAAATGCCAAGTCTGGCAGAAAAGTCGATTGCTTTTGTTACGGTTGCTTCTCCGATTCCGCGTTTCGGTTCATTGATAATACGACGCAATCTGACTGTGTCATTCGGGTTGGAAATTACTGCCAGGTAAGCAAGTGCATCTTTGATTTCCTTGCGATCATAGAATCGATGACCACCGATAATCCTGTAAGGAATGCCGGCTTTTACAAGAGATCTTTCAATGTTGTTGGATTGTGCATTCATGCGATACAAAACAGCATGATCTGAGAATGAATATCCGTCTTTCGCATTGTTGACGATGGAATCGGCAACAAAAATTCCTTCTGCAATATCGGATTCGCAGGTTTTTAAAATGATTTTGCCTTTATCGGGGCGGTTTGTCCAAAGATTTTTACCTTTTCGCTCCGTGTTATTTTGAATTACAGCATTTGCAGCTTCCAGAATACAAGGTGTGGAGCGATAGTTTTGTTCCAAACGAATGACGGTCGTATCAGAAAACTGTTCTTCAAATGATAATATGTTTTCAATGGTTGCTCCGCGGAATCTGTAAATGCTCTGGTCGTCATCACCTACAACGCAAAGATTGTGATGCCCTCCGGCAAGCAGCGAGACAAGTTTATATTGAGCATGGTTTGTATCTTGATATTCATCAACAAGAATGTAACGAAAACGATTCTGATAGTATTCCAATATATCTCTGTTTTGAGCAAGAAGCGTTACTGTGTTCACAATGATGTCATCAAAATCCATGGCATCCGCAGCTTTGAGTTGTTGTTGATAACGGGCATAAACTTTTGCAATTTGCTGTGCACGAACGTCGCCTGCGGCATTTTTTGAAAGCTCGTCGGGAGAGATGAGAGAATCTTTTGCACGGCTGATTGCTGAAAGGATGGATTTGACGGGAAGATATTTGTCATCAATTCCGAAATGCTGTTGGCAATCTTTTATGACACGTTTTGCATCATCGGTGTCGTAAATGGTAAAGTGAGATGTATAGCCGAGCTTTTCACCTTCGCGACGTAAAATACGAACGCAGGCAGAGTGGAATGTGCTTGCCCAGATGTCATTACCGGTATTTTCGCCTAATAATGATTGCAAGCGGTCTTTTAATTCTCCTGCTGCCTTGTTTGTGAATGTTATTGCAAGAATCTGCCATGGCTTAGGTGCATCTACACTGAGCAAATGCTCAATATCAAAAAGAGCATTTTCATCTCCGTCTAAATATGCTTGCATGGCATCGAGATCCTGCCCGGTTACATAATCTCCACCGATTGTGCTGTTGTAAGCATTGCCGAAACGCAGCATATAAGCAATTCGGTTGACAATGACAGTTGTTTTACCGCTTCCTGCACCGGCAAGAATCAAAAGAGGACCGTTTACGGTTGTAACGGCTTTGAACTGTTCAGGGTTGATTCTGACATATTCTTTTTTTATGATGTTTTTTCTTAACTCAATAAACTTTTCTTTATTCATTTGATATCCTTAAAAACAGAATTTCCCGAAGGCGTAATTGCAGTCAGAAGAGGCATATTGTATACTGTTAATTTTTTTATGCTTTCGCAACCAAGATCTGCAAAGGCGATTTCTTCGCATGATGTTATAGATTTACTGATCAGTGCACCAAGACCACCATATGCACAAAAATAAACACCTTGATTTCTGATAATTGCATCGTAAACGGCATCGTTTCTGTCACCTTTTCCGATCATGCCGCATAGACCGTTATCCAAAAGGATCGGTGCAAATGCATCCATTCTTTTTGCCGTAGTCGGACCGAATGAACCAATTGTACCGTCAGGATGTTCCGGTGTCGGGCCTGCATAGTAAATCAGGCTGTCTTGCAATGAAAAGGGAAGTGCACATCCGTTTTGTATCATTGTGCAGATTCTTTTATGTGCCGCATCTCTTGCTGTAAAAATTGTACCGCTTAAATATACAACCTGACCGGGTTCTAAATGCTGTATATGATTGCGAATGTTGTTTGTGTTTATATAAATAGGTTGAATCTGCATACTTATTTCTTTTCTGTAGTGCTGAAATCGGTTGCATATTTAAAATCAGCACCCTGTGTTTCTAAATTTTGTTGATATTCCATGAATGAAAGAATTATGCTTGACATGGTATCCTGCAATGTTTCAATTGTTGTATTGAATTTTTCTTTTGCATCTTTTAATTCATCAGCAAGCAATGTGGCACTTTCTGTTGACAATGCAACTGAAGCGGAGGCATTGTTGATAACGGTTGCAGCTTTGTCATTAGCATCTTTCAGCAGCATTTCGGAAAAACGTTTTGCATCAAGCATGGCAGCACCGAGTTGAGCCTGTGCAATTTTTGCTGCTTCGCAGTTTTCACAGTCACTTTTCTTTTCATGATCAGAGGTATTGCGACATCTTTCAAGTTCTTCTTTACAGTTACTAAGTTCTTCTTCCAATCTTTTTATCGTTTTTTTCTGTTCATTTTTCTCAGACATCAGTTTCTCAATGCAATGCATAACATCGGATTTGTTAAACCCGTTAACTGTTGTTCTGAACTTCATATCTTCACGCATTGTATTTCCTCCGATTTGCGGCATTTTTAGTCATTATACCAAGTAATAAAATTAAAAACAAGGAGAAACATAAAATAAATGCAGAAAATTTATAAAAAAACTTACGATGTCACTTGCATTATCATCAAATTTATTGTACAATTCAAAAAAGACATATGAATGCGGAGGAAATTATTATCTATGTCCTTAAAATTAAATTGCAAATATCTGAATTCTTTTATTACATCGGAAGAATTTGCTGGTTTAACTTCCGAAGTCAGAAAAGCACATGATTTATTATATGACAACAAGGCAAATGCTGCCGGGAATGATTTTCATGGTTGGTTGACATTGCCTGCAGATTATGACAAGGAAGAATTTGCTCGTATTAAGTCATCAGCTGCAAAAATCCGAAATGATTCCGAGGCATTGGTTGTGATCGGAATCGGTGGCAGTTATCTTGGTGCGAGAGCAGCTATTGAATTTTGCCGTTCTAAGAATTATAATATTGTTTGTGACGATTCTCCTAAGATTTTCTTCTGTGGTAATTCCATCAGCCCTACAGAAATCTCAGAGATTTTGGCATATTGTGAAAAACATGATTTTTCTGTTAATGTGATATCCAAATCCGGAACGACCACTGAACCTGCCATTGCATTCAGACTGTTCAAAGCTCTGCTTGAGAAAAAATATGGTAAAGAAGGCTCGGTCGGTAGAATTTATGTTACAACAGATAAAGCCAAGGGAACTCTGAAAAGTCTTGCTGACCGTGAAGGATATGCAGAGTTTGTTGTGCCGGATGATGTTGGCGGAAGATATTCTGTTTTGACTGCAGTCGGTCTTCTTCCGATTGCTGCGGCAGGTATTGACATTGATGCTCTTATGAATGGTGCCGCAGATGCTATGCAGCGTTATTGTGATACGGATATTGAGAATAATGATTGCTATAAATATGCAGCAATCCGTAATATTCTGTACCGAAAAGGCAAGACAACTGAAATGATGGTTTGTTATGAGCCTGATTTTACAATGATGAATGAATGGTTCA
Source organism: Acutalibacteraceae bacterium (assembly GCA_045576275.1). GTDB lineage: Bacteria > Bacillota > Clostridia > Oscillospirales > Acutalibacteraceae > RUG806. Next base: position 240,421 of record JAZNGB010000063.1, on the reverse strand, counting down.
AACAGCTTATGGGGGAAAGCGAAGGAAAAGAGAATAAAGGCATATTCCCGTCTTCTGCTATTTATTCAACGGATTTGCATTCGCTCGGTCAGTATGTACAGGAAGGGCTTCGTAATCTCTTTGAAACGGTTGTTGTATTTGATAAATCCAAGACAGATATCGTCATTGATGAAGATGCGGAAAATCTTGACGGATTGAATTTCCTTGCTGGTAAGACTTTGTCTTATGTGAACAGGAAAGCTTTTGAAGGCACTGTTTTGGCACATACGGACGGTGGAGTACCCAATATTGTCTTACAGGCAGATGAAATGTCTGCGTATACCTTGGGTGAGTTGATTTATTTCTTTGAAAAAGCCTGTGCTGTTTCAGGATATATTCTGGGTGTAAACCCGTTTGATCAACCCGGTGTTGAAAGTTATAAGAAAAATATGTTTGCTCTTTTGGGCAAAAAAGGATATGAAGAGCTGGCTGCTGAATTGGCAATCAGACTCGATTTATGAAAAAAGAAAGGATTGGTTAAAATGGTTAAGTTACTTGTTGGCGGAAAGGGAAGCGGAAAAACAAAGCGTCTTATTGAGTGCGTGAACAGTGCACTTACTGCTTCTGAAGGAAATGTTATTTGCATTGAAAAGGATGAACTGCTTCGCTATCAGCTCAGTTATAAAGTTCGCCTTGTGTCTACGAATATTTACGGCATCAGTGGTTATGATGCTTTCTATGGTTTACTTTGCGGCATTTGTGCCGGTGACCATGATATTACTGATATTCTTGTTGATGCAACATTGAAAATCGGTGGTCGCGATTACGATGAACTTGCTGCTTTCCTTGAAAAGGTGGAACGTTTAAGTTCTGTAAGCGAGACAGAGTTTACATTTACAATTTCTACTGATGTTGAAAATCTTCCTAAAAAGATTTCCGGATTCTGTGAAATTATCTGATTTGTTCAAAAAAAAGCTGTTGATTGTTGAAAATAACAGTTGACAAAACAGACGAAAGCATATATAATATCTGTTGCTTTTTGTTTTCAGCATACCATGCAATTATAGTGTGAATAAGAGGTGATTGTCTTTGTTTGCAGAGCTTGAAGCGGTGTTTAACAATGACGGTGCCGTACTTGTGCTTGATTATGAATATGATATCGGAGATGCATCTGTTGTAACTCCCGTTCATGTTAGCGGAGAGATTTTCAATAAGACCGGAATTGTGTCCATGAAAGCGAAAGTTACATTTGATTATTCCACACAATGTGCGTTGTGTTGCAAACCTGTGTTGCGTCATGCAACAATTCCGATTCATCATGTTCTTTTAGTAGAGTTGCAGGATGAAGATTTTAATGATCTTTATGTGCAGGTCGAAAATATGCGCCTGAATGTTGATGAACTGGTTTCTGAAGATATATGGTTGGCAATTCCATCCCGTTTTCTTTGTAAAGAAGATTGCAAAGGATTGTGTGCACAATGCGGGCAGGATCTCAATGAAGGTTCCTGTTCATGCGGAAAACCAATTGATCCCCGTCTTGCTGCTTTATCGCAGCTGTTGGGTGAATAATGTTTTGTAATACAATTTGGAGGTTTATACATCATGGCAGTTCCTGCAAGAAGAGTTTCCAAGGCAAGAAGAGATAAGAGACGTTCCAACGTTTGGAAGATGAGTGCTCCTCAGATTGAAAAGTGCCCGAAGTGCGGCGAATTCAAGAGAGCTCACAGACTTTGTGCTGCTTGCGGTTACTACAACGGCAGACAGGTTGTTGTAGTTGACGAAGACTAATCACAGTCTGTGTCCGCTATTTGTGTAAATCGGTGGAGAAGTCGCACTTCCCCACCTTTTTGCTGTGCAATGAGGTGAGTGCTTATGGCTGTGAGAATAAGCAGTGTTGAAAAAAAATCGATCTGTCACAGAAAAGGACTTCGTGACGGAGATGTTTTGTTGTCTATAAACGGAAACGATATTACGGATGTTCTTGATTATCGTTTTTATGCGACAGAAACAACACTCAAACTTGCTTTTCAGAATGCAAAAGGGAAGAGTAAATCTGTAAAATTACGAACGACCGGAGATCCGGATGATTTAGGTCTTTCATTTGAAACTTATCTTATGGATAAGCACCATTCCTGCAAAAATAAATGTGTGTTTTGTTTCATAGACCAGATGCCTGAAGGTATGCGAGAAAGCTTGTATTTTAAAGATGATGACTCCCGTCTTTCATTTTTATTCGGCAATTACATCACTTTGACAAGTTTGTCTTCATTTGAGGTTGATCGGATCATCAAAATGCATATCAGCCCTATTAACGTTTCTGTGCATACAATGAATCCGACATTGCGTGTTGAAATGATGAAGAATCCGAATGCCGGCACTTCGTTGTCTTTGCTGCATAGATTTTCAGAGGCCGGTATATCTATTAATACGCAACTTGTACTTTGTCCCGGAATCAATGATGGTGAAGAACTGACTTATAGTTTGGAAGAGTTGGGCAAACTGTTTCCCGGTGTTCAAAGTATTGCAGCGGTTCCCGTAGGGTTGACAAAGCATCGGGACGGATTGCCGCATTTGCAAGCCTATACTAAAGAAACCGCAAGAGATGTAATTCAACGCATTGATTCGTTTAATGATGCTTTTGAAAGAGAAAATGGCCATCGCATTGCATATGCTGCTGATGAGTTTTTTATCAAAGCTGAACTTCCGTTGCCGACTACGGATTATTATGGTGATTTTTGTCAGCTTGATAACGGTGTCGGAATGCTTGCGCTCTTTGAAGAAGAATTTATGCAAGCTTTAGAAGACAACAGGAAATCCACCGATGGTATGAAAAATGCTGAGATACATTTGGCAACCGGTGTTGCTGCATATCCGTATATCTGTAAATTGTGTGGAATATTTATGCAAGAGTATCCGTCGGCTTCGATTCATGTTCATCAAATTGTAAATCACTTTTTCGGTGAATCTGTAACTGTTGCCGGACTGATTACAGCTCGGGATTTGATTGAATCTCTGAAAAAAAATAATTTTCAAGGCAATCGACTGTTTATACCGAATGTTATGCTTCGAAATAAACAGGATGCTGTCTTTTTGGATGATTATACAATAGAAGATGTGGAAAGAGAGCTCGGAGCAAAGGTGACTCCGATTGATTGCTCGGGGTCTGCATTATTTGATGTGCTGTTTGCTGCAATAGGAGGGTGATTTTTTTGGCAAAACCTGTAGTTGCGATTGTCGGCAGGCCAAATGTCGGCAAGTCGACCTTGTTTAATAAATTGTGCGGACAAAGGTTGGCTATCGTTGATGATACGCCCGGTGTTACTCGTGACCGCATTTATGCGGATTGTGAGTGGCTGAATCATACTTTTATGATTGTTGACACGGGTGGTATTGAACCGTATTCTGATGATATTATTCTTTCGCAAATGCGTCGACAAGCACAGATTGCAATAGATAGTGCTGATTGCATTATTTTTGTAACGGACCTTAAAACAGGTGTTGTGGCAACGGATGCGGAAGTTGCAGCTATGTTGATAAAAAGTGGTAAACCGATTGTGTTGTGTGTAAACAAGTGTGACAGAATCGGTGATCCGCCGGCTGAATTTTACGAATTTTATAATCTCGGACTCGGTGATCCTGTACCTGTGTCAGCGGTTCATGGACACGGAACGGGAGATTTATTGGATGAAGTATTGCAGCATTTGCCTGCCTGTACAGAGGAAACGGATGACGATGATCTGATCAAAGTTGCCATCATCGGTAAACCCAATGTTGGTAAATCTTCTTTGATCAATTCCATTTGTGGGGAAGAACGTGTGCTTGTTTCCAATATCGCAGGCACGACGCGCGATGCTACGGATACCTATGTGGAGAATAAGCATGGACGTTTTATGTTGATTGATACTGCAGGTCTGCGCAGAAAATCCAAGGTGGAAGATAATATTGAGCATTATAGCGTATTGCGTGCGGTTACAGCTGTTGAACGTGCACATGTTTGTGTTATTATGATTGACGCAACGGAAGGATTTACCGAACAGGATTCCAAGGTTGCCGGTATTGCACATGAACAAGGAAAAGCTTGTATTATTGCCGTTAATAAATGGGATGCTGTCGAAAAGGACGGCACAACAATGGATAAGTATCGTAAAAAGCTCATGAATGATTTCTCATTTATGTCGTATGCACCGATCATCTTTATTTCTGCAAAAACTGGACAGAGAATCGAGCGTTTGTTTGAGCTTATTAAATTTGTAGACACGCAAAATGCTATGCGGATTACGACCGGTAAATTAAACGAGATTCTTGCTGCAGCACAGGCTCGCGTACAGCCTCCTACTGATAAAGGAAAACGTCTGAAGATTTATTACATGACACAAGCTTCTACAAGACCGCCGACATTTGTCTGTTTTGTTAATAAAAAAGATCTGTTTCATTACAGTTATCAACGTTATATTGACAATCAGATTCGTGAAGTGTTTGGTCTTGAGGGTACACCTACAAGAATGGTTATTCGCGAACGCGGAGAATAAACAATGTTTCAATTCGTCTGTTTCCTTAAAAAACAGGCGAATTATTTTTTATATTTATTAAATTTCTCTATTGCGTTAATAATTTGCACGTGTTATAATAATAAAAATATTATAATTAGGGAGACTATTATGGTAAGAACAGAATTGAAGACGTTTTATTCCCAATCGGATTCTTACGATCGGAAATCTGTAAAAGTATGCGGATGGATACGCACCGTTCGTGTTTCTAAAAACTTCGGTTTTATGGAAATTACTGACGGCAGTTGTTTTAAAGGAATACAGATCGTTTTTGAAGAAAGCAAGCTTGAAAATTTTGCAAATATTGCGAAGCTGAATGTTGGTGCTGCGGTTGTTGTTGAGGGTATATTTTTGCTTACCCCCGAAGCTGCGCAGCCTTTTGAAATAAATGCTGACAGAATTGAAGTGGAAGGAGTATCTTCGCCTGATTATCCTCTGCAGAAAAAACGACATTCTGTTGAATATCTCAGGACAATCGGACATCTCAGACCGAGAACAAATCTTGTTGGTGCAGCAATGCGTGTTCGTTCTGCCGCTGCATTTGCCATTCATAAATTTTTTAACGAGCGCGGATTCCTGTATGCTCATACCCCGTTGATTTCATGCAGTGACTGCGAAGGTGCAGGTGAAATGTTCAGAGTAACGACGCTTGATCCTGCAAATCCTCCGAGAACAGAAGACGGTTGTGTTGATTATACACAGGACTTTTTCGGAAAGAGTGCTTTTCTTACAGTCTCCGGACAGCTTGAAGGCGAAATCATGGCACAGGCTTTCGGTAAAATTTATACGTTTGGTCCTACATTCCGTGCGGAAAAATCTTATACACAACGCCACGCAGCTGAATTCTGGATGATTGAACCTGAAATTGCTTTTGCTGATTTACAGGACGATATGCGATTGGCTGAAGATATGATTAAATTTGTTATTCATGATGTTTTGAAAGCGTGTCCGCAGGAAATGGAATTCCTTAATAAGTTTGTGGATGCCGGTCTGATTGAACGTCTGACCGCTGTTGCTGAAGCGGATTTCGGTAAGGTAACGTATACCGATGCCATCAGAATGCTTGAAGAATATAACGATCAGTTTGAATATAAAGTTTCTTGGGGTTGTGATCTGCAAACGGAGCATGAACGCTGTCTGACCGAGAGGATTTTTAAAAAACCCGTTTTTGTTACTGATTATCCGAAAGAAATCAAAGCATTCTACATGCGATTGAATGATGATGGAAAAACCGTTGCTGCAATGGATTGCCTTGTAATGGGAATCGGTGAAATTATCGGTGGCAGTCAGCGAGAAGAGCGTCTTGATGTTTTACAGAGCCGTATCAATGAACTCGGTTTGAATGAAGAAGATTATTGGTGGTATCTTGATCTTCGCAGATACGGATCAACAAGACATGCCGGTTTCGGTCTTGGTTTTGAGCGATTGGTAATGTATCTGACCGGTATTTCAAACATACGTGAAGTGCTTCCTTTCCCGAGAACGACAGGTTGCGCAGAATTCTGACATTTTAGTGATTTTTTTAGTAGGTGTTAAATTATGAAAAAACTCATCGAATACTCTCCCGAAGAACTTGACCAGTTCGAGTATGAAAATAAAATAAAGTTCAATGCATTTGTTGATGCAGGCTTAAACATTAATATGGCACGCGGAAAGCCCTCAAGAGAACAGCTTGATCTTTCCGAAGCATTTTTGAATTCCGTCACACATCATACAGGTACTTTCAGCAACAGCGGTGAAGATTGCAGAAACTACGGTTTGTTGTTCGGTATTGAAGAATGCCGTCGTTTGTTTGGTGAAATTCTGGATGTTGACTACAACAATGTTATCGCTTGCGGTAACTCCAGTCTTGTTCTCATGTATGACTATATTTCACAGTGTATGACGCATGGTGCCGGTGGGCATGAACCCTGGAGTCAGCAGAAAGGTGCTAAGTACATTGCTGTTGTCCCCGGTTATGACCGTCATTTTGCTATCGCTGAGCATTTCGGTTTGGAAATGATTGATGTTCAAATGACAAGAAACGGTCCCGATATGGATCTTGTTGAAGAGCTTATCAAAGATCCGCTTGTCAAGGGTATGTTCTGTGTGCCGAAGTATTCCAATCCGGACGGTGTTACTTATTCGGATGAAACGGTTGAACGTCTTGCAAAAATGACACCGGCAGCTCCGGATTTTCGTGTTATCTGGGACAATGCATATGTTGTACATGATTTCTATGATGAACATGCAAAGCTTAAGAATATTATGAAGACCGCAGCTAAATACGGTCATGAAGATTATTTTGTTGAATTTGCATCCACTTCAAAGATTACATTCCCCGGTTCCGGTGTTGCTTGTATAGCTGCTTCCAATCGAAATATCAACGAAATTGCAGCTCGTTTGTCCATGCAGATCATCAGCTATGATAAACTGAATCAGCTTCGTCATTGTCATGTTTTTAAGAACCTTGAAGATGTTCAGAATCATATGAAGCTCCATGCTTCTATTCTTCGTCCTAAGTTCCTTGCTGTTGAAGAAGTTCTTGACAGAGAACTGACAGATCTCGGAATTGCGGATTGGACACATCCGAAAGGCGGTTATTTTATCAGCCTGAATGTCAACATCGGCTCAGCGAAGTATGTCGGTGAACTTTGTAAACAGGCAGGACTTACAATTACAAGTGTCGGTGCAACCTATCCCTACGGGAAAGACCCGTCAGACAGTAATATCCGTTTGGCTCCTACATGCCCGTCGGTTGAGGAGCTGAAAATAGCAACAAAGGTTATTTGTACTGCTGCTAAGCTTGCCGCTGCAAGAGCTCTGCGTCACGAAATGGCAGAAGGTTAAGGAGAGATTGATTTTGCGTATCGGTCATGGCTATGATGTACATCGCTTTGCTGAAAACAGAAAGCTGATTTTGGGTGGTGTACAAATTGAATATGAATACGGACTGTTGGGTCATTCTGATGCAGATGTACTTGCTCATGCGATCAGTGATGCATTGTTAGGTGCAGCTGCATTGGGAGATATCGGAAAACACTTTCCGGATACAGATAGTCGTTTCAAAGGGGCTGACAGTATTGAACTGCTCCGCCATGTGGTTGCCATGATTGATGGCAAAGGTTATTCTGTCGGTAATATTGATGCTACGATTATTGCACAAAAACCTAAGTTGTTACCGTATATTGAGCAGATGCGGTTGCATATTGCAGATGCTTGCTGTATTCCTGTTGATTGTGTGAATGTAAAAGCAACAACAGAAGAAGGACTTGGTTTTACAGGTTCACTTTTAGGAATTGCCGCTCATGCTGTTGCTTTATTGAAAGAGAACGATAAGGATGGTGTTGCTTGATGCTTGCTTCGATCATAGAGTCCATAAAAGCGTTTGGCAGTCAATTCATGGATTTGCTTTCCAATTTTGACCCGTTGACAGACATTCTCGATATTCTCTTGGTTGCCTTTATAATATACTGTGTTTTCATGCAGTTACGTAAATCGCAGTCTATTCAGGTTATCAAAGGCTTTATGTTGTTGGCTGTGATATATGTTGTGTCTTCTCTTATCGGATTGGAAACAACTTCATATATCTTTTCAAATATGTTCAGTAATTTCATTTTGTTTTTGATTATCATCTTCAATTATGAAATTCGCCAAATGCTTGAAAATGCCGGTAAAGGCAGAATCAAAGGAAGGTTTTTGTTTTCGTCAGGCACAGAAGATGAGATTACCGATTGCATCAATGCTGTATGTCGTGCTTGCGGCTCCATGAGTGCAAAAAAAATCGGTTCTCTGATCATTTTTCAGCGTGAATCTCTGCTTGGTGACTTGATGAAGCAGAGCGTTGAAATTGATGCCGTTACTACATATGAATCTGTTTGCAGTATTTTTTATCCGAATGCACCACTTCATGATGGCGCTGTTGTCATTCGAAACGGCAGAATTGCAGCTGCAAGATGCATTGTGCCTCTGAAAAATGATTATGAGATCAATGCACATGTCGGAACACGACACAGAGCAGCACTGAATGTCAGCATTAACTACGATGCGATCGCAGTTGTAACAAGTGAAGAAACTGGTATGATCTCAGTGGCTGTTGACGGACAAATGCGTCGCGGTCTTTCAGACAGCGAACTTCGTGCATTGTTGACTTCATACCTTATCAAACCTAAAGATAAGAACAATAAATTTGCTAACATCTTTAAGAGGGGGAAGAAAGATGGCATCGGTTGAATATATTGCCGGACGCAAAAAAAACGGCAATGACTTGTTTAATAACAAAATATTCATTTTTCTTCTTTCTTTTGCTTGTGCAGTTCTTATCTGGTGTGTTATTTCCATGTATGAAACACCTGAGACAGAACGTGTATTTCAAGATGTCAAAGTACAAATGGGCCTTACCGATACAGTACCCGGCTCTCTTGATATGTCTGTTTTTGGCAATAATGAATTCTATTGTGACGTAACAGTTGTCGGTAAGAGTTATCTTGTTACAGACTCAACGTTTACCTCGGATAAGATCAAAGTCAAACCCGAATTGAGTATGGTTCGTGAACCCGGTGTTTATGAAGTCAGACTGACAGCTTCGTTGACAAATGCATCAAATGATCTTTCTGTTGTTTCCATTGAACCTGCTTATGTTACCGTCTATTTTGACAAAACGTTGCAGAGAAGCTATCAGATCAAATCAGAAATAGACAATGATTATTTGTTGGCTCAGCAATGTACTGTAGAAAGCATGGAAATGAGTAAGGATTATATTATAGTTTCCGGTCCGTCGCTTGAGATGAATAAACTGAAAGAAGTCAAAGCACATGTATCATTTACAGATACATTGCAGAAGTCTGTGCATCAGCCCTGTACATTCGAATTTATTACAACCGATGGTTTACCCTTGACCTATTCAACTGTGCTGACATCTCAGGATGAATTGTATCTTGATGTCAGGATCTCAAAAGAGAAGTCCTTTGAAATGATTGTTGATGTTGTTAATCTTCCTGCAGGATTGCAACTTGATCAGATTTTGGATTATACCATTGATGGGTATGCATTCAGAGATAATGAGGTTGTTTTGAATATTCCGACTGCTGATGATTCATTGATGGCTGCAGATCGAATCAGCATCGGTCAACTTGATTTTGCAGCATTGGATTTTACAGGCCAACAGCAGATTGAAATATCTTGCTATGAAAGAGATATTTTCCGGGACGTGCTGCCTGAAACGATTACTGTTTCTGTTTATCTTGATACGGTTGCTTTTGAAGAACGAATTGTTGATGTTCCGTTGCAGGTTGATGAATTGCCTGCGAATATAACGGTTGCAGATACGATTACTGCTATATCCGTTCTTGTATTGACAGAAGAATCGGAAGATTTTAACGAAAATTCTCTTTATGCGATTGTCGAAGATGTTGATTTTGAGGAACTTGAAATCGGAACGCATTCAATACCGGTTAAAATCATAAATAGCGATGAAGACAAAAATGCATGGATTCGCGGTGTTTATACAGTGGATGTGACGATTGCAGATGAAAATGTTACAGAAGAATCCTCTGAAGCTGCAACAGAGACAACTTCCGAAACAACGGAATCCGGTGAATAATATGCGTGTGTTGCGTGTTGTTGTTTTTGTTTTTACCATGCTTGTTATCATAACATTCACAGGATGTGACTTAGGTTTTGATGCGGTTGATAATTTGATCCGTGCTCCGAAACTTACAGGACGATATGCTGCCATAGAGAGTGCTTTTGAAGCTTCGGTCGGTACAAACATCAAACTGAAATCTCCCCACAGCGGTGCATATAAAACTGCATATGTTATTTATGATTACGATGCAGATTTGGTTGAGGAAGCGATGGTATTTTATACATCAGCTACGGATGAGATGACGGTACGTATTCATTTTCTTGATTATATTAACGGTAAATGGGTAGCCTCAACGGATGAAGCAGGTAAAGACAGCGAGATAAATGAAATTCAATTCCGTGATTTGGATGGAGATCAGGCACCTGAAATTATCATTACGTACAATACAAAGAAAAGCAATAAAATCATGTCAATCTACAAAGTGAAAAACGAGAACAAAAACGCTCTCTCGACGGTTGTTTCAATGGCAACGGTTCAGTATTCGCATTATATGTGTCTTGATATGAATGCAGATGGTTGTACGGAAATTCTGTATACCGCTTATGAATCAACATCTGACAGTACAAGCATCGTTCCGTATGTTCGTATTCTCGGTAAAGAAGAAAATGATGATGAATTGCAATACGCAATTATTGCTTCTTTTGCTTTGGATTCTGAAATTGCAACTTTCCAGTCGTTATGTTCTGACACGCTTAAAGATCAAACAAGGGTCTACATTGATTGTCTATATGATGATGTATCTACTTATGTAACACAGGTTGTCACATGGAATCCGGAGACAGGATATTATCTTTATGTTAATAATGATACACTGAATAATTCCTATGTTACAAATCGAATTGGTTCTGTTTTTTCTGCAGATATTGATTCTGATGGTATTGTTGAGATACCTTCTGAATCTGAAGTGCCTCTTGCTGAAGTGCTTAATGCACCTGCAGATACAGTCGTCAAGCTACTAATCAGACAGTATTTCAGGTGTGATGCTGATGCTGCATTGGATGAAGTGTATGCTTTTTTTATAGATCCGTTAGGTGCTTACAATCTGGATCTTAAAAGATTGGAATTACAGGACCGTGTCAGTGTTGCATATGAATTCAATAACCGGACTGCTCATTTTTATGAGTATCGTTATGCAGATGAACAGCGTGGTGAAAAATTGTTTTCTGTGCGAGTTGAATCAACTGCATCCGGTGGCCTGGCATGTTATTGTGATGTTACCGAGTACGGAGAAAGTCAAGGATTGCTTTCTGATGACATTCTCACATCTATCAGATTAAGTATTAGCGAAACGGAAGTGATTGCCAATGAAACGGATTCTGGTCGCGGAAGATGAAAAATCCATTCGTGAGTTTATTGTTATAAATTTAGAACGAAGCGGATTTGATGTTGTGCAGGCTGAAAATGGCAAGCAAGCTATGCAGGCTTATGTGGATTATGACGGTGACATTGATATAGCATTGTTGGATATCATGATGCCGGAGGTTGACGGATTGGAAGTCTGCAAATATTTGAGACAACAAAGCAACACGATCGGTATTGTCATTTTGACTGCAAAAACGCAAGAGATGGATAAGGTAACCGGTTTGTTGGTCGGAGCCGATGATTATATTACAAAACCTTTTTCCCCCTCCGAATTGATGGCTCGTATTGATGCGATTTATCGTAGAGTACTGATTAATAAAAATTCCGAATCAAAAGCAGCTAAAGAAAACGAATTGATCACGATTGGTGAATTTTCCCTCAATATGCGGAGTCGTACACTAACAAAAAATGGCAAGAATATTGATTTAACCCAGGTTGAATTTCAATTGATGGCGTATTTTTTCTCAAACCCCGATGTCGCTTTGGAGCGTTCCTCCATTCTGAAATATGTATGGGGCGATGTCTATTATGGCGATGATAAAGTAGTTGATGTAAATATCCGTCGTCTGCGAATGAAGTTGGAGGATGAGCCTTCAAGACCGCAGCATCTGACGACAATATGGGGCCTGGGATATAAGTGGATTCCGTGATCGGAGGTTGACATTTTGTTCAGATTGTCCATTACTAAAAGATGGCTGTTGTCTACAATTCTCGTTATATCGCTGATTTTGATTGCTGTTGCTTGCAGTATTTCATATTTTTTTCATGGGTATTATTATGCTGCGAGTAAAGATAAAATTGAATCAATCGGTCAAAGCACATCATTATCGAATTTTTTCAGTTCTTATCTGAACGGTACTAATGAAATGTTTGCAAACGGAGCACGTTTGTATGTTGAAAATTTTGAGTATTCTCATTTATGTGAGGTTTGGGTTTTTGACGGTACCGGAAAAGTGGTGGCTACATCAACAGGCTTTTTGCCGCAAAGTACACAAGCGGAAGATTATGATGCAGCTTTTTTGTCCAATGCGGGAAAAGGTGAGTGGATCGGTGAACATAGTTCCGGAGAAACCGTATATGCCTTGACGGTATTACTGCCTCTGACAAATGGTGTCAGCAACGGTGCTGTGCGTTTTATAACATCGTTGGAAGCAATTGAGGACCAATGGAGCAAATTGACCATTCTGGTATTTTTGATTTGTCTTTTTTCCTTGTTGCTTGTGATTTTCTCAGGTTTGTATTTTATTCGCTCCATCGTGCGTCCGTTGAACCAGCTGAATGTTGTTACAAAACGAATTGCAGCCGGTGATTTCAGTGTAAGAGCTGAAACAACCGCACAAGGGGATGAAATCAATGATTTGTGTCAATCTATCAATTTTATGTCAGAAGAAATATCACATGCTGATAAATTGAAGAATGATTTTATTTCAACCGTATCACATGAACTTCGCACACCTTTGACTGCAATCAAAGGTTGGAGTGAAACTTTACGCGATGTTGTTCCCAATGAGGATTATTTGTTGGTGAACGGATTGCAGGTTATAGAAGAAGAAACTGAAAGATTGTCTTTGTTGGTTGAAGATTTATTGGACTTCTCGAAGATTCAAAGCGGTCGCATGTCATTGCGATTGTCATTGATCGATGTGCTAGCCGAACTTGATATGGCCGTATATGTTTTACGCGACAGGGCAACAAGAGAGGGGATACATATTGCATATGACTCACCTGAGTTTGCTGCACCGATGATGGGAGATGCGGATCGATTAAAACAAGTGTTTGTAAATCTGATTGACAATGCAGTAAAGTATTCACCGGTCGGTGAAACAGTACATATAAAAGTTGAACAAATTGAAAATGAAATTATCATTTCTATACACGACAACGGCTGCGGAATTGATGAAAAAGATTTGCCTCATGTAAAAGAAATGTTTTACAAAGCAAATGTTGCGGTCAAAGGATCCGGTATCGGTCTTGCTGTGTGTGATGAGATTGTGAACAGACATGGCGGAAGTTTATCTATTTCCAGCAGATTGAATATCGGAACAGTTGTTCTTGTTCGGTTTCCGCTTTATGTGAAATCTGCTGATGGAAAGGACAATTAAAAAATGAGTGATAAAAAGATTCATAAGACGAGCGTCGGCGGACAGGCTTTAATTGAAGGTATTATGATGAATGGACCCAAGGGGGCAGCAATGGCTGTTCGCAAACCCGATGGTGAGATTCAAATTGACATGAAGGAATTTAAGCATTTACGAGATAAATGTTCTTTTTTCGGTATTCCCATTGTTCGCGGTGTTGTCAATTTTGTTGAGTCTATGTTAATTGGTTATAAATGTCTTATGGCTTCAGCTGAGATTTCAGGTCAGCTCGAAGAAGAGGAAAATCCTGAAAACATGGGTAAAGTTGATCGTTGGCTGTCTGAGCATCTGAATGAAAAGGTTTTTGGTGCCTTGACAGGGATTGCGAGTGTACTTGCTTTTGGTATATGTTTTCTTTTGTTCTTTTATGCTCCGACAAAAGTGTTTGAGTTTTTAAGGACTCTGATTCTTGATAACACAGGTGCAGATTTGTTGCAGTTGCAACCCTTATTTGAAGGTATTATTAAGATGATCTTACTTGTGCTATATATGTTTTTGGTATCCAGAACAAAGGATATCAAACGTGTTTTTATGTATCACGGTGCAGAGCACAAAGCGATTTTTTGTTATGAAAGCGGAGAAGAACTGACGGTAGAAAATGTTAAAAAATGTAAACGTTTTCATCCTCGTTGCGGTACAAGTTTTATTTTTGTAGTGTTGATTATCAGTGTTTTTGTAACTACAATCTTGCGTTTACTTGTTCCGCCCACAGTGGAGGGGATACTTTGGGTTGTTGTTAAATTGATGGTTTTGCCTCTCATTATGGGGATTGGTTATGAAGCGATCCGATTTGCCGGTAAGCATGAAAATGTTTTTACTAAAATCCTGACAGCACCCGGCATGTGGATGCAGAGAATTACCACAAATGAGCCAACAGATGATATCATTGAAGTAGGTATCGCTGCGCTTAAAGCAGTTATTACAGATAATCCGGAGGATGATGCTGTATGATCGCATCTGTCCGCGATCTGTATGACTATTCTGTTTCTCTTTATAATGAAAATAATATTGACAATGCTGCATTTGAAGTAAATCAGATTCTTGCTGTTTGTATGCAAGTCAAAACTTTGGATCCGTTTATAATGGAGCATGCTGTTACAAAAAAAGTGATTGATGATGTTACGGTTTGTGTAAAACAACGTTTACAAGGCATCCCGCTACAGTATATCATCGGAGAATGGGATTTTTACGGACACACTTTTTTTGTTGAGCAAGATGTATTGATTCCTCGTCCCGAGACGGAAGAATTGACAGATCGCGCACTTTCATTTATAAAAAGTAAAAAGTATTCTGTTATATATGATGTATGCGGTGGTACCGGTTGTATCGGAATTACGATTGCAAAAGAATGTCCCTGGACGCACGTTTATATTTTTGAGCTATATAAAGCACCCTTGCATTGTATCCGCAGAAATATACAAAAGTTTTCATTGACGAATGTAACGCTTATTCCATTGGATGTGCTTACAGAGAATATTCCGGATGATCTACCTCTTGCTGATGTTATTATTTCAAATCCGCCATATATCCCATCTGCACAGATTGCGGATTTGCAGACTGAAGTACGTTTTGAACCATCGACAGCACTGGATGGCGGTGTTGATGGATTGATGTTTTATCATAAATTGGCTTCCGTCTGGTATGCAGTTCTTAAAAACGGAGGAAGAATGTTTTTGGAATGTGCTGAGGATCAAACGACAGCGATTGTAAATATGTTTCCGTCCACAGCAGTGCAAGCACCTGATTGCGGAGCATTTTGTGATTTCTACGGCTTGCCGAGATTTGTCATTCTCGGAAAATAAAGAAAGGGGATATGACTTGTGCTGGTAATGATTTTGAACTTATTGACCGGTGATTTCAGCAAAAGCGAAGTTGCCTCTGTCTTTATTGTTTTTGCATCTCTTATGTTTGTCACTTTTGTATGCTTGCCGATTCATGAATCGGCTCATGCATTGGTTGCTGATTTGCTTGGTGATGATACCGGTAAATTAAAAGGTCGTATTTCAATGAATCCCTTTGCCCATCTTACGGCTCCGGGTTTGTTGATGATGTTTTTGCTTGGTTTCGGATATGCACGTCCTGTTCCGGTAAATATAAATCGCTTTAAAAACCGCAAACTCGGATTTGCACTTACATCCATAGCAGGACCGATTTCGAATTTACTCATTGCTGTTGTGTTTTCATTTGTTGCTGCTGTGATTTATGTTTTTTCTGATGGCAGCCTGGCAATGGGAATCCTGCGTACATTTTCTTATAGTGTTGCTGTTTTTAATGTTGTTCTTACTTTATTTAATCTGATTCCCATTCCTCCGTTGGATGGCTCACGATTGGTAACATTGGTTTTGCCTGATAAGTATTATTTTAAATTGCTGCAACTTGAACGATACTTTATTATCGGTATTTTTGCACTTTCATTTGTACTCAACAGAATTGCAGCAATTCCGTCATTGTCTGACATTGCTTATATTGTTGTCGGTTTTATGCAAAAACTATTTATTAACATCTTTTCCTGAAGGGGAGCATATGAACGTAATTCAGTATAAATTGGATGTGTTTGAAGGGCCGTTGGATCTTTTATTGCATCTGATTACAAAACATAAACTGAATATAAATGATATTTCTATTTTTGCACTTGTCGAACAGTACATGGATTTTATTGCAAATGTATCTGAAGAAGACCTTGAACAAGCCAGTGAATTTTTAGAAATGGCAGCCCGGCTGGTGCATATAAAAACCGTTTCATTGTTGCCTGTTTATGATGATACACGCAATCTGAAAAAAGAACTTGAACAAGAGTTGATTGAGTATCGTGATTGTAAAATATTGGCGACGCAGCTTTCAAAACAGACACAAGGATTTCAGGCATTGGTACGACCTCCTGAGCCGATTCCTGTGGACATGACGTACCATCGGGTGCATGATGCTACAGAGTTGTTGCGAGCATATATGAATGCTGCCGGCAAACGATTACGCAGATTACCGCCGCCTGTGGATTCTTTCAAAGGAATAGTTTCAAAAAAAATTGTTTCTGTCTCAACAACCATTCATAAGGTTGTTAAACGCATTTCAATGCAGGGAAAACACAGTTTTCGATCCATATTTGCGCAGGCTGAAAGTAAATCTGAATTGGTTGCTACATTTTTGGCTGTATTGGAGCTTACAAAGCGAAAGAATATTATGCTCGAAGATGCAGACGGTGAGTTGCGTATCATGCTTTTGAGCGAACCTGAAGGAGATATTGATTTTGAGTGAAGATATACATAGATTAAAATGTGCAGTTGAGGCTGTGATTTTTGCATCCGGTGAGCCTGTCGAGGTGCAAAGAATTGCCCAGGCTTTTGAAATATCCGAAGAAGATGTTGCTGAGATTGCTGAATTGCTTGTTGATGAATATAAAGCAAGAAACGGTGGTATTGTCCTGGTTCGTCTTGATAATAAACTGCAATTCGTAACGAAGCATGATTATATTGAAGACATCCGAAAAGTTCTTGATGTACGCAGGAATCAACCGCTATCACAAGCTGCTTTTGAAGTACTTGCTATCGTTGCGTACAATCAACCTGTTACAAAATCTTTTATTGAGCAGGTACGTGGTGTGGATTGCAGCGGTGTAATCGGTACTTTGTGCCAAAGAGATTTGATAGAAGAGTGCGGAAGACTTGACTTACCGGGTAGACCTTTGCTATACTGTACTACGACATCTTTTTTGCGTTGTTTTTGTCTTTCATCTCTTGATGAGCTTCCGGAGCTTCCGGAGGATAGTGATGCAGTATCAGCATTGGAAGGTATCAGCAATGCAGACGGAGTTTTAAACGGACAGATTTCAATTCTTTGAACGGAGGTGCGATGTGGCTGTATTTTTACTGATCTTGAAAATTATTGGCGGCATATTGTTGTCAGTATTGGCTTTGGTTGTCATTGCTTTGTTTATAAAAATTCGAATCATTGCTGACTATGATGAACAATCCTCAATTGTTATTCAATGGTTGTTTTTGAAAATACCTGTTTTTCCTTTTAAAAAGAAGGATAAAAAGGAACAAAAGGAACCTGCATCAGATGAAACTGATGCGGATTCTGCAGAAGCGGTTCCTGTGCAAGACACCTCTGTTGCTGCAACACATGATGCTGAACAGCAAGCGAATGACACAATTCCTGTGCAGGATGAATCAGCATCCGCATCTGCAGAGCCACCGGTGCAACAATCCGCAGAAAAGGAAAAGAAAAAGCCGAATATCTTATCCATTTTTTATGAGTCCAATGGCGGTGTTGACGGATTGATTCTCTTGATACGTGAATTATTTTCGTATCTCGGATCGTTTTTTGGCGGACTGCTGCATGCCTTTGTTATTGACGAATTGATGGTTGATATGACTGTTACCAAAAGTGATGCTGCACAAACTGCAATTTATTACGGTCAGTTATGTTCAACCATATATCCGATGTTGGGAGCCTTTGTAACAAAATACAGAGTGAAACAATATGATTTTTCCATTACTCCCGATTATATCGCAAAAAAAAGTTCGGCAGCTATGCACATTTCTTGCTATTTCCGTCCTGCAACCTTGATTGGTGTAGTGCTTCTTCTTGTAGGCAGACTTGTATTTAAGTTTGGCGGAAAGATTATTGTTCGAATGATAAAGCCAGTTTTAAAGGCTCGAAAAGGAACAAATTCCAAAGAAAATAATAATAACAAATAAAGAAAAGAGTGGTACTTATTATGAGTGAACAAAAAGCAGCAGGTATTCTTGCAACAACGATTGAAAAAGTACGTAAACTTGTGGATGTCAGCACAATCATTGGCGAACCGATGAAGCTTGCAGAAGGCATTACCGCCATTCCTGTTTCTAAGGTTACATACGGTTTTGCCTCCGGTGGTTCTGATTTTCCGTCAAAAAACAATGTAGAACTGTTTGGCGGCGGCGGTGGTGCCGGTGTCACGATTACTCCCGTAGCATTTTTGATTGTTAAAAACGGTGATGTTTCTATCAAGTACATCGCTGCTGATGACAATGCTGCTGAACGTATTGTAAACCTTGTACCTGAAATGTTTGACAAGGTAACTGGTGTTATTGACAAGCATAAGAACGGTAATGCTGAATAATTTTTCTTCTTGCCCATATATTAATATGGGTGGGTTGATTGATTAACAGATTATTACCTTTACTTCTTTCTTTTATAATAATTATGTCGTGTGGCTTTTCGGCTGTTGCTTCTTCAATTGAGGTAACAGCCCAAAGCTCTGTTTTGATGTGTGCGGACAGCGGTCAGATTTTGTATGAGAAAAATGCTCAGCAAAGAATGTCTATGGCGAGTACGACAAAAATAATGACCGCAATATTGGCACTTGAGAGCGACATATTTGATTCGGTTGTAACTGTCGGAAGTGAAATTACCGGTGTTGAAGGCTCTTCGCTCGGCTTGCATATTGGCGATCAATTATCTTTTTATGACTTGGTGACAGGGTTGATGTTGGCATCCGGTAATGATGCTGCAAATGTGATTGCGGTTGTTGTTGCAGGCAGTGTCGAAATGTTTGTTGCATTGATGAATGAAAAGGCGATGCAACTGGGGATGAAGAACACACACTTTGATACACCGTCAGGGCTGGATGGCGAAACACACTTTTCGACAGCTTATGATATGGCATTGTTGGCAAGTTATGCTGTGGATAATGAGATCTTTGTTGAAATATGCTCTCAATCGAATGCCTGTATTGCTATCAACGGAAAGACTGTGTGGTTGAAAAACCATAACCGACTGTTAAATTTATACAACGGTTCAATCGGTATAAAAACAGGATTTACGAAAAAGAGCGGTCGCTGTCTTGTTTCTGCGGCTGAACGAAACAATGTTATATTGATTGCGGTTACTCTGAATGCACCGAATGATTGGAATGATCATACAAAGCTGTTGAATTACGGTTTTTCTGTGGCTGAAAGATATTGTGCAAGTGAACCGGGCATGACAATGCAGGTTCCTGTTGTGGGCGGCAGTAGTAATTCTGTTACATGCAGGACAACGGAAGGGTTGTATTATACTGCAGATAAACAGAGCACATCTTTTTCCACACAAACAATTGTTTCCCCGTTTCTTTATGCACCAGTGAAAAAGGGAACGGTTGTCGGTTGTATCTATTTGATACAAGAAGACAAAATTGTTGCAAAAACTGCAATCGTGACAACAGAAGATGTAAAAACGAATAACACTATTGTTGAAAATATATCGTTCTCTGAACGTTTCTTTCAATTATTGAACGGATGGATTTCAAAATGGATGATTTAGTAAGATTGCAAAAATATTTGGCTGAAGCAGGAATTGCTTCTCGACGCAAGTGTGAAGAGATGATTGCTGCGGGATTGGTTAAGGTCAATGGGGAAGTGGCACACATAGGTGACAAGATATCTCCGAAGAAGGATGCTGTTTCCGTAAACGGCAGAAAAATTTCCCAAGAAAAAGACAATGTATATATCATGCTTAATAAACCGCGCGGATTTGTTACCACAATGAGTGATGAAATGGACAGAAAATGTGTGGCACAACTTGTTGCCGATGTGGGGACACGCATATACCCGATCGGACGACTTGACCGTGATTCGGAAGGCCTTTTATTATTTACGAATGACGGAGCTTTTGCAAATGCCTTAACGCATCCGTCCAAACATATTGCAAAGAATTACAGAGTAACCGTAAAACCGAAAATTACACAAGATCAGTTGAATATTTTGACTTCGTCCATCATGATTGACGGACGCGAAACACTTCCTGCTACTGTCAATGTATTAGCGGATGATCCGGATCGAACGGTTCTTGAAATTATTCTTTATGAAGGAAGAAACAGACAGATCAGACGTCTTTGCGAGGAAGCCGGATTGACAACTGCAAGATTGAAACGACAATCCGTCGGAGGTGTAAAACTCGGCATGTTGCAACCCGGAGAATGGCGCTATCTCACAAAAGAAGAAGTGGTATCTTTGAAACGTCAAAGTGCAGACAGAAGAAAGCAAGGGTAAGAGAAAATGACAAAAAGTATGACCGGATACGGACGAGCTTGTGAGCTTGTCGGCAGCCTGAACATAACAGTTGAAATTAAAAGCGTAAATGCACGTTATCTTGAATTTTATCCGAGGATTACAAAAGCTTATTCTTTTATTGAGGACAAACTTCGCACCTATGTGCAATCTGTTATCTCTCGCGGTAAAGTAGAAATGAATGTTATGATTGACTCTCTTGATGAAGCAGATGTTATTGTTGAGATCAATCAGTCACTTGCAAGCGGATATTACAATGCCGTCAAGGATCTTGCAGAGAAATTCAATTTGAATGCTGGAGACAGTGTATCCATGCTGACATCGCATAGTGACATTTTTTCTGTCAGAAAAGCTCCTGCTGATGAAGAGGCTGTCTGGAATGCTGTGGAATCTGTTGCAGCAAAAGCCATTGATGGTTTTATTCAGATGCGTCAGACGGAAGGCGAACGTTTGAGAGCAGATGTTTTATCTCGCGGCGATACAATTCTTCATCATGTTTCATTTGTTGAAGAGCGTTCACCGCAGACAGTTCGTGAATACAATGAAAAGCTTTTGCTTCGAATGCGTGAGCTTTTGCAGGATGCAAAGGTCGATGAACAACGACTTTTGACAGAAGCGGCTATTTTTGCAGATAAGGTAGCTGTAGATGAGGAAACTGTCAGATTGCGCAGCCACATTACGCAACTGCATGAAATCTTCAACAGCGATGAACCTGTTGGCAGAAAGCTCGATTTTCTTGTACAGGAAATCAACCGCGAAGCAAATACGATCGGCTCCAAAGCACAGGATGTGGATATTGCAAAACGTGTGATTGAAATAAAGTCAGAAGTTGAAAAGATCAGAGAGCAGATTCAGAATATTGAGTAAACGGTGATCTTGCATGGAATTGATCAATGTAGGTTTTGATAATACTGTAAATGCTGAAAGAATTGTGGCTGTGGTTTCTCCTGATAGTGCTCCTGTAAAAAGATTGGTGCAGACAGCCAAAGAAAGCGGACGACTTCTGGATGTTTCACAAGGCAGAAAAACCATGTCAGTCATTATCACAGATTGTGACTATATAATTCTGTCATATTTAACACCGGACAGAATTCAATAATGCTGAGAGGGAATAATATGGAAAATGCAAATAAGGGCAAACTCTTGGTGTTGTCCGGACCTTCCGGATGCGGAAAAAACGCATTGTTGGATGCTCTGATGATGTTAGATTCAAATATTTGTCAGACAGTATCTGCGACAACACGTGCTGCAAGAACCGGTGAGAAAAACGGTGTTGATTACTACTTTTTAAGTGAAAAAGATTTTTTGCAACGTATTGACAATGATGAATTTGTTGAGTACGTTAAGTATGCCAACCGATATTACGGAACGCTGAAAAGTGAAATTGATAAAAATGTTACCGATGGCAGGATTGTTGTAATGGTCATCGAAGTCAACGGTGCAAAGAACATAAAAAGAATTTATCCGCAGGCAAAAACCATCTTTCTGATGCCCCCGTCGATTGAAATTTTAAGGGAGCGTATTCTCGGACGTGGAGATATGCCAACGGATGAATTGGATCGTAGAATGTCTATTACTGTCGAGGAAATGTCGAAAAAAGATGATTATGAGTATATTGTAATCAACGATGAACTTGACAAAGCCGTTGAAGAAGTATATAACATTATAAAAATGAATTAAATAAAGGATTGAAAAGTTATGATTAATGTTGATCTGAATGCATTGTTAAAGTCTGATATCAGTAGATATTCTCTTGTTGTTGCAACTGCGAAGAGAGCAAGAGACATTGCAGACACCGCTAAAGCCGAAGGTGACATTTTGGTCGAAAAACCTGTAAGTCTTGCTGTGCAGGATTTTCTTGACGGCAAATATATTGTCGTGGAATCTCCTGAAGTAAAAGAGTTTTGAGGTTTAACTCTTGAACGGTATACGCATTGCCAAGGTTGCTGTTGAAAACAGTACCTTTGGCTTTGACAAACTGTTCTCATACAAAATCCCTGACACTCTGGTTGACAAAGTATTACCGGGTTGTCGGGTTTTTGTACCTTTTGGCAGAGGCAATGTAAAACGACAGGCTTTTGTCTTTTTTCTTGATGTTTTGCAAAATGATGAGGACAAGCATTTAAAAAGTGTTGACTCTCTTTTAGATGCACAGCCGGTTTTGAGTCAGGAATTAATTGATGTTGCTCTGTTCTTAAAAGAGCAGACATTTTGCACTTATTTTGAAGCAGTCCGTGCTTTGATGCCAAAGGGACTGAGTATGAAAACCGTAAAAAGTCATCGACTCATTGCAAATGATGTTATTACAGACGATTTGCAATGCAGTGATGATGCAAAAACAGTTGTTGCGATGCTGAAGAAGAAAGGCGATTTCGTCAGCGAAAAAACATTGCTGAAAGCATTGAAAATCAAAGACAATGATCACGTTTTTGCTGAATTGCAACATCTGGGACTTATTGAAAGTAATCGATCGGTACTATCAGCATCGGGTGAAAAAAACATTTCGTTACTCAGAGCCGTAGATGCTTCGCTTGATGAAACAGCCTTTGATCTGACAGAGCGACAAACAACCGTGTACCATCTTTTGTGCGATGTGGGTGCCGCAACCGTAAAGGAACTTTGTTATTATGCCGGATGTACACCGAGTGTTGTTGCTGCTCTTGAAAAAAAAGGTGCAGCTGAGTTTTTTACAACAGCGGTTGACAGAAGCTTAAGCAGTCGTTTTTCAGAAGATACGCAAGTGCCATTGAATACCTT
The DNA here is from genome assembly GCA_045576275.1 of Acutalibacteraceae bacterium. Lineage (GTDB taxonomy): Bacteria > Bacillota > Clostridia > Oscillospirales > Acutalibacteraceae > RUG806. The sequence goes on along the minus strand of JAZNGB010000063.1, from coordinate 216,984 downwards.
GAGTGCCTCGCAGCAAAAGGTGTTTGATGAATTGTCCGTATTGTATTGTCATTCCGAAAACAAAACCGCATTGTTATTTGGTGTTACCGGCAGCGGAAAGACAAGTGTATATCTGAAATTGATTGAACAAGTTCTGAATGACGGCAGAAATTGTATTGTGATGGTTCCTGAGATTTCATTAACACCGCAAACGCTTGCCGTTTTCTCTTCTTGCTTCGGATCAGCTGTTGCAGTGTTACACAGCAATCTGTCGGTAGGTGAACGATATGACGAATGGCAACGCATAAGGCGTGGTGAAGCTCGTATTGTAATCGGAACAAGAAGTGCGGTATTTGCACCGATTGATAATATCGGATTGATTGTGATTGATGAAGAGCAAGAGCATACCTATAAATCAGAAATGACACCTCGATATCATGCACGTGATGTTGCAAAGTTCAGATGCAGATATAACAATGCTTTGTTGTTACTTGCATCTGCCACACCGTCGATTGAATCTTATGCACATGCGATGAACGGCACTTACCGGCTTTTTGAGTTGGAAGGTCGCTACGGAACAGCGACATTGCCGGATGTCAAAGTGATAGACATGTCTGAAAAAGGTGTCAAAGACCCTTATTTCTCTATATCAAAACCCCTGGCAGTAGAAATCGAAAAAAATCTTGAAAAGAAGCAGCAAACCATTCTGCTGATGAATCGACGTGGATATAACACGTTTGTTGCTTGCAGTGCTTGTAAAAAAGTAATGACTTGTCCGTCCTGCAGCATTTCTTTGACCTATCATTCTGCCAATCACAGATTGATGTGTCATTATTGTGGGTATTCGACACCTTTTGCTGATGTCTGTCCGTCTTGCGGAGAGAGAAATGTGCGTTATTCTGGGGTCGGTACGCAAAGGCTTGAAGAAGAATTGACGCACCGATTCAAGACGGCAAAAATATTACGAATGGATGCCGATACAGTTGGTGTAAAACACGGATATCAGAATGCGTTGGATTCTTTTGAAAGAGGGGAATACGATATTCTTCTCGGCACACAAATGATTGCCAAAGGGCTTAATTTTCCGAATGTAACACTGGTTGGTGTCGTAAATATAGATCAACAGATCTACAATGATGATTTTCGTTCTTCTGAGAATGCATTTGATTTGCTGACGCAAGTTGTCGGTCGTTCCGGCCGATCAGTATTACCGGGACGTGCTGTTATTCAAACTGCTGTTCCGGAAAACGGTGTGTTGCATCTTGCTGCAAAGCAGGATTACAAACAGTTTTTTAAGGATGAAATTCTTCTGCGGAAGTCAATGATTTATCCGCCTTACTGTGATCTCTGTATGATTGGGTTTACTGCGGACAAGGAAGATAAAGTATATGCGGCTGCGAAATATTTTCTTGAAACCTTGATCGATAGAAACAAGAATCTTGATAAGCCTCTGAAAATGATAGTATTGGGGCCGCAAGCCCCGCGAATATCCAAGATAAATAACAAACACAGACAACGAATTTTGATTAAATGCAGAAATTCTTCTTTATTCAGGGAATTTCTTTCATCGTTGTTGCGTGATTTTGATAATGATAAGCGATTTACAGATATTGCATTTTTTGCAGACATGAATCCGATGTCTGTGGGCTGATGCAAATAAAAAGAAAGGAAAGTGCATAAGCACGAAAATGAATTATGGCACTGAGAACCATTCGAACCGATGATGATCCTATTCTTCGCAAAAAAAGCAGACCGGTAGAAAACTATGATGAACGTCTTTTTGAATTGCTGGATGATATGAAAGACACTCTTGAAAAAGCACAGGGTTTGGGTTTGGCTGCTGTGCAGGTGGGTGTGCTTCGTCGTGTTGTGATTGTTAATACGGACGGTAAATATGTTGAACTTATCAATCCTGAAATTGTTAAAAAAGAAGGAATCCAGACACAACCGGAAGGATGTCTGTCTTTACCCGGCAGAGCAGGAGTAACCGAAAGACCTGCAAAAGTACGTGTACATGCATATGATCGCAACGGAAAAATGCACATTTATACGGGAACGGATCTGATGGCACGTTGTTTTTGCCATGAACTTGATCACCTTGACGGTGTGTTGTATTCGGATCGTCTTGCTGAAGGTGAATCCTTGTATCCTACGGAGGAATAAATATGCGTGTAGTGTTTATGGGAACACCTGATTTTGCTGTTCCGTCATTGCGAGCCCTGCATGAGAACGGTTTCGATGTGACTCTTGTAGTGACACAGACGGATAAACCGCAAGGAAGAAAACAGATTTTAACGCCATCTCCGGTAAAAGAATATGCTCTTGCAAATGATATTCCTGTATATCAACCCACAACATTAAAAACACAGGAAGCATATGAAAGAATTGCAGCAGAGCAACCTGACTTTATTGTTGTGACTGCATACGGTAAGATACTTACAAAAGCAATTCTTGATTTACCGAAATATGCGTGTATTAATGTTCATGGATCATTGTTGCCGCAATACAGAGGTGCTGCCCCCATTCAATGGAGTGTCCTGAATGGTGATAAAGTGACAGGTCTTACAACCATGCTGATGGATGAAGGAATTGACACGGGCGACATCCTTTTGCAAGAAGAAACCGAGATCGGAAAAGAGGAAACTGCAGGCGAGTTGTTTGACAGATTGGCTTCTTTGACAGCACCGATTTTATTGAAAACTCTTACCATGTATGCAAACGGGGAAATTGTTCCACTAAAACAGGATGAGGATAAAGCTTGCTATGTTTCTGTTTTGAAGAAAGAAATGGCATCGATCGATTGGAATGCAGCGTCTGATGTGATTCATAATCTTGTGCGAGGAATGCATCCTTGGCCTGTTGCTTTTACAAAGCTAAACGGTAAAACTTTGAAAGTTCATTCTTGTGAGGTTACAGATCGTAAATTCGGAAATGATAACGGGGAAATTGTTGTATCTGATGATTGCATATTTGTCAGATGCGGTGATGGTTGCTGCGTTAAGTTGAACAGTGTTCAGCTTGAAGGCTCTAAAAGAATGGATGTCAAGGATTTTCTCAGAGGACATCCCATTGCTGATTATACAATCCTTGGATAACAAAGGAGTTGTTTTGTTGTATGTACTTTGATCCTTATTATTTGTTTTTGGTTATTCCTGCCTTGATTATATCTGTAATTGCGCAGATCATGGTCAAGTCCACCTATCGGAAAATGTCAAAAGTGATGAATGCACGCGGATTGACCGGGGCAAATGCTGCGGCTGCAGTATTGCGTCATTACGGAATTCATGATGTGAAAATTGAGTCCGTGAACGGCACCTTGTCTGATCATTATGATCCCCGTTCAAAGGTGATTCGTCTTTCGGATGGCGTTTATTCCAACGCATCTATTGCAGCGGTGGGGATTGCTTGTCATGAAGCAGGTCATGCTGCACAGCATGCAGAGAAGTATGCACCGATCTCAATTCGTAACAAAATATTGCCTGTATGTAAAATCGGTTCTTATGCAGGGATTCCTCTTGCTTTCGTTGGCTATTGGATGGGTTTTGAACCGTTGATTCTGATCGGACTTGCTTTGTATTCTGCTATTGCGGTGTTTCAGCTTGTTACATTGCCTGTTGAATTCAATGCAAGCAAAAGAGCTTTGGCTGTCATTTCCGAAGCAGGTTTATTGGGTGATGAAGAACGCAGCAAAGCTTCAAAAGTATTGACTGCTGCAGCAATGACGTATGTTGCTTCTCTTGCGGTTACTTTTGCGAACCTGATTCGTTTTGTTGCCTTGTTTACCGGAAAAAGAAGAAACTGATTGGAGAAAGTACTATGTCTGCTGCACGAGAGAGTGCATTTGCAATCCTGCAAAAAATGGAAAGAGACAATGCATATTCTACCGTAGCTCTGCGAGCCTTTTTTGCAAAACATGAATTGTCTGCACAAGACATACAACTGACAAGTGCTTTGGTTCTTGGTGTTACTGAGCGAAGAATCACACTTGATTACATACTGTCACAGCATTTGTCTCAACCTTTGAAAAAATTGAAACCACAGGTTCTTACAATTCTTCGTATTGGTGCATATCAACTTTTGTATATGGATAAGATTCCTGTAAGTGCCGCCGTGAATGAAGCGGTTAAAAGTGCTAAAAAAAATGGTTGTGCTTTTGCTTCGGGGCTGGTCAATGCTGTGTTGAGAAAAGTTGCAAATGCAGGTCTTGTATATCCGGAAACGGAAGATGCCGTCTTCAATATGAGTATTCGCTATTCTACCCCGGAATGGCTTGTTAAGCATTTTATTGCTTCTTACGGAGATGAAAGAGCAATCTCAATATTGGATTCGTTTGAAAAAACAAAACCTATGTGTATCAGCGTAAATACCAATCGAGTCTCTGTCGATGAATTACGGGATCGTTTGGTTGCAGCTGCTGTCGAAGTAGAAGATACAGAACAACTTACTACGGCATTGATGCTGAAAAATACCGGCAATGTTGCAGAACTTCCGGGGTTTGAGGAAGGCTATTTTCACGTGCAGGATTTGTCCTCCCAGTTGACTTGTTCTTATTTGGATGCAAAACCCGGTGATTTTGTTGTGGATACTTGTGCTGCTCCCGGTGGCAAAAGCTTTACAACCGCATATAAAATGAATGACAGCGGTCGTATTCTTTCCTGTGATATGCATCCTTTTAAAACGGAAATTATTTCAGAAAGTGCTAAGCGTTTACAGTTAAAATGCATAGAAACAGTTTGTCTGGATGCGAGAAAACTAAAAAATACAATCCGCGGTGCGGATAAAGTGTTGTGTGATGTGCCGTGTTCCGGTCTTGGAGTAATCGGCAGAAAACCGGAGATTAAGTACAAAAATAAGGCTGAAATGGATGCCTTACCGATTTTACAGGCTGAAATTCTTGAAAGCTGTTCCGAAATGGTAAAACCCGGTGGCACACTTGTATATTCTACCTGTACTTTAAATCCGTCTGAAAATGAAATAGTGTGCAGGGCTTTCTTGGAAAAGCACAATGATTTTTATATTGCAGAACCATTTAACGAGGAGTTCTTAACCATTTTTCCGAATGAGACTTGTGATGGTTTTTTCATAGCTAAGATGTACAGAAAAGGATAAGATGGCGATGAATGGTGATATAAGATCTATGTTTCCCGACGAAATTGCATGTATTTGCAAGGAAATGGGTTTGCCGCAGTTTCGTAGTGAACAGATATTTCGATGGTTGCATGTGGATGCTGTTGACGAATTTGATGAAATGTCCAATTTGCCGAAGCAGCTAAGGGAAAAATTAAACATAAATTTTAAAATATTTAATTGTGCTATTGAAAAAAAACAAGTTTCGTTGTATGATAGTACTGTTAAGTATCTATTTCGTCTGCATGACGGTGAATTTGTCGAATCTGTTCTCATGAAATACAAGTATGGTTATAGTCTTTGTGTTTCATCACAGGTTGGTTGCCGTATGGGCTGTACATTTTGTGCATCGACATTGATGGGTGTTGTCAGAAGTCTGACAGCATCGGAAATTCTTGCACAGATTTTTGCTGTACAAAAAGACATGCAAATACGCGTTTCTCATGTTGTTATGATGGGCATGGGAGAACCTTTGGATAACTACGATAATACGATTCGTTTTCTGAAACTTGCAACGCATCCGAAGGGATTGAATCTCAGTATGCGGAATATATCTCTTTCAACTTGCGGTATTGTTTCAAATATATATCGTCTGATGGAAGAAAAACTTCCGTTTACACTCTCTGTTTCGTTGCATGCTCCGAATGATGACATTCGCTCTGCAATGATGCCTGTCACCAAAAAATGGAATGTTGATACGTTGTTAAGAGCTTGCAGAGAGTACACTGATGTTACCTCAAGAAGAATATCATTTGAATATTCAATGGTAAAAGGTGTCAATGATTCAGATGAATGTGCATTGGAATTGGCAAGTAAATTAAAGGGCATGTTATGTCATGTGAATTTGATTCCTGTCAATGCTGTAGATGAAACCGGTTGTATCGGCAGTTCTCCCGAACAGGTAAAAAGATTTTTATCTTTACTTGAAAAGAATGGCATAAATGCTACTGTCAGAAGGACATTGGGAGCAGACATCGATGCTGCTTGCGGTCAACTCAGAAGAAAACAAATGAAAGGTGAGTGATTTTGTTGCAGATTGCAATGAAAACTGACAAAGGAATCGTGCGGTCAATGAATCAGGACGCTTGTGATGCAGGATTGTTTGAAGAGAATGCAGCATGGGCAGTGGTTTGTGACGGCATGGGCGGAGCACCTGCAGGTGACATAGCTGCAAGAACTGCGGTTAATGTTATATCGGCAAGAATCAAAGATGCTTTTCGTCCCGATATGTCCTTGAATTCTGCCAAGAATTTACTTACCACCGCAATCACTGCAGCAGATATTCTTATATATGATGATGCGAATGAGAATGCGGATTATCACGGAATGGGAACTACGATTGTTGCATGTATGATTTTGCATGACATGGTTGTCTGTGCATTTGCCGGAGACAGTCGAGCTTATATTCTCCACGATGATGCATTTGAAATGATTACTCATGACCATTCTTTGGTTCAGGAAAAAATAGATGCAGGATTGTTGTCTGAAGATGATGCAGCAAGAGATCCTGACCGCAATTTAATCACAAGGGCACTCGGTGTAACAGAAACCATTAATATTGATTTTTCTGAACGCGAGTTTAAAAAAGGTGACCGTCTGATACTTTGTACGGATGGATTGACCAATTTTGTTGAAGAACATGTCATAGCTGAAAAGCTTCGTTCTTCTGATGTTACAGCAATTCCTGATGAATTGATTCAATACGCAAATGAAGCCGGCGGACGTGATAATATCACGGCAGTCGTGATTGTTAAGTAAAGGAGTGATTTCCGATATGGAGAACTATCTCAATAAAATTCTTGGCGGCAGATATGAAATGCAAGAAATCATCGGTGTTGGTGGCATGGCTGTCGTTTATAAAGCATATGACCGTATCGATGACCGTATTGTTGCAGTTAAGATATTAAAGGAAGAGTTCTTGGCTAATGATGAATTCCGTCAGAGATTCAAGAATGAATCCAAAGCCATTGCTGTGCTTTCGCATCCGAACATTGTTAAGGTTTACGATGTTAATTTCGGTGACAAATTACAGTATATTGTCATGGAACACGTTGAGGGAATCACGCTCAAGGAATATATTGCAAGTCAGAGTTGTGTTGATTGGAAAGAGGCTCTGCATTTTGTAATTCAGATTCTTCGTGCCTTACAACATGCTCATGATAAGGGTATTATTCATCGTGATATCAAGCCGCAGAACATTCTCTTGCTTCAAAATGGTTCCATCAAGGTAACTGATTTTGGCATTGCAAGATTCAATCGCGGTGAAATGCGTTCTGTTGCTGAAAATGCCGCCATCGGTTCCGTGCATTATGTCAGCCCGGAACAAGCAAGAGGCGAATATACAGATGAGAAATCTGATATTTACTCTATCGGTGTTGTTCTTTATGAAATGCTGACCGGTAAGGTGCCTTTTGAGTCAGAAGATGCCTCAGATGTTGCTTATATGCAGCTTCAGAAAGATCCGATTCGTCCTACGATCATCAACAGTTCAATTCCTGCCGGCCTTGAACAGATTACAATGCGTGCCATGCAGAAGAATCCGAAAGATCGATATCAAAGTGCCGCTGAGTTTATGCTTGATTTGGATGAGTTTAAAAGAAATCCTTTGTGCAAATTTGATTACACATTCTTTGTTGATACCACACCGACAAAGTATCTTGATATAGCCAATGCTCCGCTTCCTGTTGCGGAGGTTCCCGTGCCTGAAGAAGAAAACCATAGTCAGATATTTTCTGCAGAACCGCCTCATGAACCTGTTGTTATACCTAAGAAGAACAGAGTTAAAGCAGCAGAACAAAAAGAAGATGAGGTGGATGAAATGATTGATGACGAATATGAAGATGACGAGTACCGATATCGAACTCGAAATCTGACCGTGCCTTTGCTTGCAACACTTTCTGTCGTATTGGTTGCTATTGTTGGTGTTGTAATGCTATTTGTTTTCTATGAGCCGATTGCATCTTATTTTGGAAAGAATGAAAACAGCACTTTGAATAAGGCTTTGAGTTATCTTTCTGAACTATTCGGTGAAGATGATATGGAAGTTCCTAATTTCCTCAATATGACCTATGATGAAATCAAGGAAAAATACCCGAATATCAAATTTGAAGAACCTTCTTATGAACTCAACTCTGAATACGAAGCAGGTCGCGTTTGTGCGCAGACACCGCAAGCAGGAACAGAAATGAGCAAAGATACCGTTGTCAAACTGACAATTGCCCGTTCCGTTTCTTCTCAGATTGCAGTGCCTGATGTTGTCGGTAAGAATTATGTTACAGCCCAGAGTGAATTGAAGGCATTTGGATTTACTGTTGTTATTATGCCTGTATTTGTTCAGAATGAAACAATCGGTAATGTTATCAGAACAGATCCTGTTGCAGGCACTATGCTTGAAACTCTCAAAAAGGTTACTGTATATTATGCATCAGCCGTCAACACGGAAGTTGTGGATGTTCCCGATGTCGTCGGCAAGAAGGAAGATGCTGCAAAGGCTGCTATTGAGGCTGCAGGACTTGTTGTTGGTGAAGTTACTTATGAAGCAAGCTCCGCAGCTCTGGAAGGTTATGTAATTTCTCAGACACCGGCAGCCGATTCCGAATACCAGGTTGAAAAAGGTTCTGCTGTCAATATTGTTGTCGGCAACGGTGAAACTGATTATTCTTATGCTTCTTTTAATATCACATTGCCGAATACCAATGAAAGCGGTACAATTACTGTTTATCTCAATTCAGAGGTTTACAAGACAGAAACAGGTGTTACCTTTAACGGCGGTTCATATCTTGTAACCATTTACGGAAATGGTGCTAACAATTATTTCCGTGTTGCTGCTAACGGAACGACCATTTATTCAGGTTACATTGATTTCACAACTTCACCTGCTACTATGAGCAATGTCAACAGTTATACGTATGAGGCTGATGAGACCGCAAGTGTACCGAATGTTGTCGGTATGACACAGGCAGCCGCTACTACAGCTCTTAACAATGCCGGTTTTACAAATGTAACTGTTGTGACTGTTGACAGTGATGAAGCTGCAGGAACGGTTGTTGCTCAGACACCTGTCAACAGCAGCTATACAAAGTATACACTTTCGACGACGGTTACAATTCAAGTCAGTAAAGGTGCTGCTACTACGGTGACAACAGAACCGAGTACAAATGAAGAACCTGTGGTTACGCAGCCGAATGCAACTGAACCCTCATCGGAGCCGGTTTGGCAGCCTGATACAACAGAAGCTGATGAACCGGATACACCTGATGTGTCGGATGAGCCTGATACACCGGATGTTCCGGATACACCGGTTGTACCGGATACGCCGGTTGAAGGTGAATCATCATCAGAGTTTATTGAATATTAATCTGTATTATGAAGGTATTTGACGGAAGAGTCATAAAATCAATCAGCGGCTTCTACGATGTGGAAGCCGCTGACGGTGTTTACACCTGTAAATGCAAAGGAAGTTTTCGCAATAAAGGTTTATCTCCGTTGGTAGGAGATTATGTGACTGCACAGCACGATGATGCTAATGTTGGTTCAATTCTTGCCATCAAAGAGCGTAAAAATGTGCTTTTGCGGCCGCCCGTTGCTAATGTGGATCGATTGATTATTATCGCCTCAGCAGATGATCCGAAGCCGAATCTCTTTTTAATTGATAAAATGACCGCAATTGCTGTCAGCCGTTCCATTGAACCGGTTGTTATTTTTTCAAAATCGGATCTTGCGGATTGTAAACCCCTGTGTGAAATCTATAATAAATCCGGTATCAAAAGTATTTCGTGCAGTGTTAACGATAATGTCGGCATAGATGAAGTTGCAGAGCTTCTTACTGACGGATTCTGCGTGCTGACAGGAAACTCCGGTGTCGGGAAATCCTCACTTTTGAATGCACTTGATCCTTCATTGGACCTTGAAACGAATGAAATCAGTTACAAACTCGGCAGAGGAAAACACACAACAAGATGTATCAGCATGTATCATATTAATAAGTGCCTGATTGCCGATACCCCGGGTTTCTCTTCGATCGAAACAGGGGAGAAATATGATTTTATTCGCAAAGAAAGCCTCGAAGACTGTTTCCTGGAATTTGCTGCGTACTTGTCTGCTTGCAAGTTTACAGGATGTTCTCATGTTAAAGATAAAGGTTGTGCAGTCATAGCCGCTGTCGAAAATGGTTTGATTGCAAAATCCAGACATGAAAGCTATGTATCAATGTATGAAGAAGTCAAAGATGTTATGGATTGGCAATTAAAAAAGGATAAATATTAATAATTTGTTGCAACATTGTGGCCTCCTCGACGTATATTGTAAGTGTAATGCGATGCACATGCAGTATAAGCGGGGAGGCTATTTTATTGTTTCGTAGTAATATGATCGGTTGTGTTGTAGCAGCTTTTGGTATCGGTTTGCTGCTTGGTTCTTGCTTTCCCGAAAAACTGATCCTGATAATCGTATCCGTTCTTTTAATAACAGCCGGCTTTTGTATTTTCAGATGCAGATAAGGAGGATATCACATGAAAATGTATGTAATCAACAGTCCGAAGTGCATTCGTTCCATTTTTAAAATGATACTGTCTTCCTGAAAAAAGAAGAATACTGAAAAATGTGTTGCCATGTAGTGTGGCAGCACATTTTTGTTGTGTCAAGGTATGTATAACATCGTGCTTGTCTGAATATAGATGTAGCGTAAAATAAAAAAAGGAGCTATAACATGGAAAAGATAAGTATCCCCTTCGGTTATAAGAAAAAAATGTTTCATGATGTGAAAGAGGTGATGTTATCCACTGAATTGAATTTACCTGATTATTATCCTGATATATGCAGAATTGTATCTTGCCGTGTAATGCCGTGTGTTGATAATAAACAAAAACAAGAAGACCATTTACAGGTTGATGGAATTGGTACGGTCAGACTCTTGTATGCAGCTGAAGATAAGTCCTTTCATTGTTTTGAAACATCTGTCAGATATTCTAAGGATACAAAGTATACAAACGCAGAAGAGCAGGATCTGTTTTTTGTAAGTCAATCTATTGAAAACGTTAATTACAGAGCCATCGGTCCGCGTAGAGTTGATGTTAAGGCATATATCGCTGTTACATTTGATGTGCTTCGTATTTGTAATTTACCCAATGTTTGTGAGGATGATTCCTGCGTTGAGAAACTATTAACTGAAAAGGAAATTATCGGAATCAAAACGGCTTCTTGTGTGTCTCTTGTAATTGATGAAGACTTTGTTACAAATGACGAGCGATTTAAGAATTCAAAAATTATTCAGGAATCAATAGAAATATTTTGCAATGAATATAAAACCGTAACGGACAAAATCCTTATTAAAGGTTCGATAGAATGTTCATTCTTATGTTTGCAGAACAACAGTAATATTTTATTTAAATGTTCTGAAAGTGTACCGTTCAGTCAGGTTGCCGAGGTATACGGATTGCATGAGAATGATATTTGTGAACTTGATTTTCATTTGCATAAACATACTTTCAACTGCAGTGAATCCGGTGAATGTAATATTTGCCTGTATGCAGATTGCGGCGTTACTTCTTCAAAAACTGAAATAGTACAGCTTACAAACGACTTGTATTCAATAAGCAATGATGTACATGTGACCTATCGTCATGAAGAATTGCAAGTTGCCAATCGCCCCTTTTCTGAAATTATTACAACCTCTTTGGAACTCGGGCATGAAATTGATCCAATGTCTCAAATTGTTGCTGCATTCTGCAGTGCGTTGAATGAAAAACATACTTTTGCCGATGGTGAATTAAGAGTCAGCGGTAGTGCAGATATTACTGTTGTTATACAACATGATGATGACTGTCAATGTATAAGTCGCACGATTCCGATTGATCTTGTGAAAACATATACGGATATTTCTAAAGCAGTTCCTGTGTTGTATCTTCGTTGTAAAAATATATCATGCATGAAAATGAGTGATGTGTGGACCATTCATATGGATCTAAATTGTGTCGGCAGTCTGGAGATCACAGATACTGTAACTTATGTGGGTGCATATGAAGTTGATTCAGACACTTCGCAAGATCAAAGCTATGACAGAATCAGTATTTATTTTGCTGAAAGCGGAGAAAATATTTGGTCTATTGCTAAAGAAAACAAGGTAGCTTACAAAGCAGTAAAAGAACAGAATGGTATAGAGAGTGATTTGTTGCCTGTTGCCAAGACCTTAATTCTTATTCGATGATCTTGTATGTATTGTATTATTAATTGATTTTGGAGGAATGAAAATGACAAGCAACAATGTATATCGTCAGATCGCATCACGAACAGGAGGCGACATATATATAGGTGTTGTCGGACCGGTCAGAACCGGGAAATCGACATTCATTAAGCGGTTTTTTGAAAAAATCATATTGCCGGAAATGGAAGATGCATCCATGCGTGACAGAACTGTCGATGAATTACCTCAATCTTCGGCAGGACGAACGATCATGACAACAGAACCTAAGTTTGTTCCTGAAAAGGCTGCAAAAATTGAACTTGAAAACAATGTTAAATTGAATATCAGAATGATTGATTGTGTCGGTTATATTGTACCGTCATCATTGGGATATTTTGAAGAAGAAGCACCGAGGATGGTTAAAACACCTTGGTTTCAGGATGAGATACCGTTTAATATGGCGGCCGAAATCGGAACAAAAAAGGTGATTACGGATCATTCTACTATTGGTATTGTTGTAACAAGTGACGGATCAATTACGGATATTCCCAGAGACGAGTACAAAGAAGCTGAAGGAAGAGTTATTGATGAGCTTCGTGAAATGAACAAACCATTTGTCGTTTTGTTGAATTGCATGTATCCGCAATGTGCGTCAAGTGTTGAACTGTCAAGAGAACTTGAAAGTGAATACGGTGTACCTGTTGTCCCAGTGAATTGTATGGAGCTTGAAGAAGATGAGATAAAAGAAATTCTGCTTCGGGTGCTGTATGAGTTTCCTGTGCGAAGAATTGATCTCAGATGTCCCTCATGGTTTTCAAAGCTGGACGGATCAGCAGATGTCAGAAAGAACTTTATTGATTATCTGAAGCAGATATCTGATGATGTTCATTGTTTAAGAAAAATTACAACATTCACACAAACGTTGTCTGAATATGAAACTGTATCTGTTGCAAAAACTGATACCATTGACCCGGCTGCCGGAGTAGTTGATATAGAGATCGGGTTGAATAATGCGCTTTTTTATGAGGTCCTGTCGGAAGTAACCGGATTGGATATACGATCCGATGCAGTTATAATAGATACAATGAAAGATATGGCACTGGCCAAAAAAAGATTTGAAAAGTTTGAAGCAGCACTGAAAGAGGTTGATGCAACGGGGTATGGCATCGTCATGCCGACAATAGACGAGTTGAAACTCGAAGAACCTGAGATTATGAAACAGGGGGGAAGATATGGTGTTCGGCTGAAAGCATCTGCACCCTCTATCCATATGATGAAAGCTGATATCACAACAGAAGTAGCACCGATTGTCGGTAGCGAAAAACAGTCAGAAGATCTGATTGTTTATCTTTTGAGTCAGTTTGAAGAGTCACCGTCAAAAATATGGGAGTCCAATATTTTCGGTACATCATTGAACGAACTTGTCAATGAAGGATTGCGTACAAAATTGACACACATGCCGCACGATGCTCGTATGAAATTACAACAAACGCTCGAACGGGTAATCAATGAAGGATGTAGCGGTCTGATCTGCATCATTATATGAGTATTAAAAAAAGTCACAGCATCGCTACTGTGACTTTTTTTATTTTAACAACATATATTGTTCAACTGCAATTTTGTCGCATCTCTCATTGTAAGGATGTCCAGCATGACCTTTTATCCATTCGAATGAAACAGAATGCTGTTTCATCAAAGAAAGTAATTCTTGCCACAATTCAGGATTCAAAACAGGATCATTGTTGCTTTTTTTCCAATTCTTTTTCTGCCAGGAATCAATCCAATGTTGATTAATTGCATCACAAACATATTTTGAATCGGATACAACTGTAACCATACATGGCTTTTTTAAAGCTTTCAAACCTTCAATGACTGCTTTTAATTCCATTCTGTTGTTTGTGGTATGTTTTTCGTTACCGCACACCACTTTTTCATATTTTCCGAATGTGAGAATACCGCAATATCCACCGGGGCCGGGATTGACGGAACATGCTCCGTCTGTATATAGCATAACATGATCTTTTTCCATGACAGTCCTCCGTATAGTGTCGATATTCTATCATAATGATTCATATTTTTCAATATCCGTTTTAATGTTTTAGGTCTAAATAGTGAGTGACTGACAATACTAATGTAAAAGAAAGGAGTCGTATGGATGAAAGCAGTAGTTATGTGTGGCGGTATAGGAAGCAGAATGCGACCGATTACGGAAACGATCCCGAAACCATTGTTGCCATTAGGTGTTAAAACAGTATTGGATGTTATTTTGGAGACACTGAAGAACAATGATGTGCAGACCGTATATTTGACACTTGGATACAAAGGTGAATCAATCGAAAAGCATATTATAAACCGGTCGTATCCGTTTGAAATTATACCTGTTTATGAAGAAAAAGCACTTGGTACTGCAGGTGGTGTTAAAAATGCCGTTGGTGATACGGATGATGATATTCTTGTGGTCAGCGGTGATAATATTTTCAATTTTGATCTTCAAAAAGTGTACAGGGAACACAAATCCAAGAATGCATCTGTTACAATAGTCGGCACAGTTTGCAGTGATCCGCGAGATTACGGAACGATGGTTATTTCACCCGATCAAAGAATCATTAAGTTCGTTGAGAAACCAAATTGGGCTCATGCTGAATCTGATATTATCAATACGGGGATTTATTTTATATCGGGTGAAGTCCTGAGAGAAATACCTGTTTCGCAATTCTTTGATTTTGCATCAGATGTTTTTCCTAAATTGCTTACAAAGCAGAAGTTGATGCAATGCAGCTTGCCGGATGGAAAGTGGTGGGATTTAGGTGATATTCCGAGCTATTTGTCAGCATTTGCGGAATTGATGAAGAATAATATGTTAACCAAAGATGAGGCATTGTCTGTTTTGCAAGACAGAATGCTGGCAAACGGTACTAAAATCAACGCGCCTTGCATAATCGGCAAGAATGTTTTGATCGGAGCAAATTGCAAAATAGGTCCGAATTGTTTTATCGGAGACTTCAGTGTAATTGAAAATAATAGCCATATATCAAATTCATTGTTGGGTGAAAATGCAAAAATTTGTCAATGTAACAGAATTGATTCCGCTTATATCGGTAATCATTGCACAATGGGTGCGTTTTGTATTGCAGAAAAAAATACAGTTATCAGTGAACATGTGAAAATCGGCTCCAACGTAAAAATCGCAGAAAATACAAAAATCTGGCACGGTAGCATCATTCCTGATGATGCTTCGTTGTTGGGAGATGTTTTTTCTTGCACAGTATCACCGAATGAAATTACTGCATCCGGTGTCACAGGAACAGCATTTACAGGTTTTTCGCTTCAGTGTGCTATAGATTTGTCATGTGCCGTCGGAAGCCTTTCAGATGTAAAGCGAATCGGCATATCCGTTGACGGTACATCCGTTGCTGATATTTATTGCAATGCAGTGCGAAGCGGATTATTGGCTTGTGGTGCAACTGTTTACGATTTTGGTCAGATATTTCGTGTACAGAGAAGCTTTCTGTCATTTTATTGTTCTTTGGACTTCTTTATACATGTCAGTTCTGAAAATGATTTGATTCAGTTTTCTTTCTGCGAAAAAAACGGTCAACCTTTGAATGCTAAAACTTTTCGACTATTATCTTCCTTATATCGTTATCGAAATTATAAATATGCTGATGCCGTACATTGTGTTAGGTATTTTGAAATGCATCCTATGTTGACTGTGTATAAAGCGTATTTATCGCATCTTCTGGAAAAACCATCAGAGAATTACAGGGTTGCTGTTGATTGTGATAATCGTGAAGTATATGAAATACTGACCGGTGTTTTGAAAAAGAATGGATTTGATATCGGATACGGCGGATTGCTTTTTATCATTGACAGAAATGCAGAACGATTCTATGCAATTGAAAATGAACGTGCTTTCTCTTTTGACAGAATCATAACCATTTGTTGTCGTATGGAATTTGCGACAGGAGCAGATGTTTCGGTTGGCGAAGAGGCTTCAGGACAGATTGAAGAACTTGCTGAAAAATACGGTCGTCATATTTACAGAGCGTATGAGGATGATGAAGAGATGGGGATGGAAGCATCCTTACTCTTTGCAAAAAACTTGTGGGTCTCTGATGCTTTGTTTTGTATAGTACGTTTGTTGAATATTATGAAACAAACGAAAAAAACGCTTGCTGAACTGTCTGATGAAATGCCGGACTATTATGTGCGGCATTTGCAACTTCCTTATAACGGAGAGCCGATAAAACTGAAAAAAAGACTGCTTGAATTGGGGGCAGTTCGATCAAAAAAGAGATTGGGCTATTTTGAAATTGAGGATGAACGTGGTGTTGTCAGATTGAAACCGGATGCGACAGGCCGTAATCTCAAAGTTCTCGTTGAAGCAAATAATATTGAATTATCGAGAGAGTTAACATCGGAAATATCATCCACTTTTGAAAATTAATATCTGATTTTTTCAGATGATGTCGAATTTGAGAAGTGTTCTATTGACAATTCAATGCAAAGATAGTAAAATATATTATTACTGATAAATGTTTCAGTAATAATACATATTATAATTTATAAATATATAAATTTAAGGAGTCAGAATGCCTAAAAAATCTAAAAACGAAGGCACTGTCAGCAATACTCGTGAGCAGGTTGTAAATAAATCAGATAAAAATCAGAAATCAAAGCAAAATAAACAAACCAGAAAACCGTCCTCTCACACAAAAGTTGCTGATGATAATGCAGATAAAAAACGTAACCAAAAAAGAAAGTCGGAATATAAAGGAAATCAAAAGAAAAACATTTCAGATTCCGCTCCTGTGATTTATGATTTTGTGTCAAAGAAACAGTCCAAAAAGTTGACAGTATCTTTTTTGGGTGGAATAAATGAAATCGGAAAAAACATGACTTTGTTTACGTATGGTGAAGATATGATCATCGTCGACTGTGGTCTTGCTTTTCCGGATGCGGAAATGTTTGGTGTAGATCTTGTAATTCCTGATTTTTCTTTCGTGGAAAGAAATAAAGATAAAATACTCGGTATTTTTATCACACATGGTCATGAAGATCACATCGGTAGTTTGCCTTATTTGTTACGCAATGTCAATGTGCCGGTTTATGCCACTTGTCTGACTTGCGGATTGATAGAAGGTAAACTTTCTGAACATCATTTGTTAAATGCCGTCAGTATGCATGTTATCAGTCCGGGCGAAATCGTCACACTGGGAGATTTTTCAGTAGAAGCAATTCATGTGAATCATTCAATTCCCGATTCACTTGCTTTTGCAATCAAAACTCCTGCAGGTACGATCGTTCATACCGGTGACTTTAAAGTGGATACCACACCGATTGACGGTGGTATGATTGATGTTGCCCGTTTGGCTCAGTTGGGAGCCGAAGGTGTGTTGTGTTTGCTTTCCGATTCAACAAACGCTGAACGAGCCGGTTATACGGCAAGTGAACGCAGTGTCGGTGATTCGCTTGAATATCTGTTCAGAAAAGCAGGGAAGAAACGCATTATTGTTGCAACGTTTGCATCGAATATCCACCGAATCCAGCAAATTATGGATTGTGCTGTCAGATTGGGAAGAAAAGTTGCCCTTTCAGGCAGAAGTCTTGAAAATGTTGTACGCATCAGTACGGATCTCGGTTATCTTAATATTCCCGAAACATTGCTTGTTCCGTTGGAACGTTTGAAGAATTATACAGATGACCAGATTATTTTGCTGACAACGGGAAGCCAGGGCGAGCCCATGTCTGCACTTTCAAGAATGGCCATGTCGGATCATCGCCGTGTTTCAGTCGGTTCTAACGATTGTATCGTTATTTCTGCAACTCCGATTCCCGGTAATGAAAAAACCGTAGGTAATATCATCAATGAATTGATGAAACTGGGTGCAGATGTATATTATGAGAGAAATCTTGAGTTGCATGTTTCAGGTCATGCGTGCCAGGAAGAGCTGAAAATGATGATGAGTTTGCTGAAGCCGCAGTATTTCATTCCCGTTCATGGTGAACAGAAGCATCTTCGCAAACATGCATCTCTTGCTGAATCCGTAGGTATTGCTTCCGATCATATTGTAATTGCAGATATAGGCACGACAGTCGATTTCACCGATGGCATTATGACCATTGGCAACAGCATTCCTGCCGGACGTGTACTTGTTGACGGTAGCGGTATCGGAGATGTTGGCAATACAGTACTTCGTGACAGAAAGCGACTTTCTCAGGATGGCATTATTGTTGTCACAGCTGTATTGGATAGTTATTCCGGTGAGTTGATTGCACCGATTGATATTCAAAGCAAAGGATTTGTATACGTTAAAGAAGCCGGAGAAATCGTTGATTGTATTGCAGATATAGCAACTTCTGCTGCGGATTCATTTGCTGATTCATATTCAATGGATATCAATGCATTTAAAGCGAAGTTAAGAGACAATGTTTCGCGTACTGTTTATGATAAAACAAAGAGAAGTCCTGTCATTATTCCGGTAGTTCTTACGGTTTGAGGTGATTTGCTTTGGCACTCAAAGGAATCATAAAATCAAATATTATAACAATAGCTGCACTTTTTTTAGCTGCGGTTGCTGTTGGTGTTACTTTTTTCTTTGAACCTGTTCTGGCTGTTGCAGAACTGGTTATTGTCATTGTGTTATCGGTCATTGCAGCCGTACGCGTTTTCAGACAATTTAATAAGTTGAAAAACCATGTCACAACTCTGAATAACACCCTTAGTGTAAAGGAAGATGGCAATACGGCAAATGATTTTCCGATTCCGGTTGTTTTGTGTAATGCGAAAGGTGAGCTCCTTTGGTATAACACAGCTTTTGATAATACAATCGTCCTATCTTGTGATTATAATTATACACAAATCGGTGAGTGCTTGGATTTCGATAAGCTAAAAAAGAATGACACCCATGAACCGATAGAGGCAGATGTGCAAGGGCACTATTTCAGCGTCTATTCATCTGTTCTTGCAGACGATCTGTATGCTTTGTATTTTATAGAAGATACTTCGCTTAAGAATTTCAGAAATGCGTATCTGAAAACCCGTCCCGCTGTTTTGCTGATCAATGTTGATTCATTGGAGAATACGGAGGATACATATTCTCATATTGATTATTCAGCAATCAGTTCGGATATTGACCGATTGATTTCTGCCTGGTTGGCGAAATATAACTGTGTTTTCCGACGCTTTTCAGATGGTAAATATCTTGTTTTGACTGAATATGAAAATTTAGATCGCATGGTTGCATCACGATTTGATTTGTTGGATGTTGTGAGAAATTACCGATATGAAGGTAAGGATTCCTCTATTACTCTTTCTGTCGGTATAGGCAGGGAGGAAAATTTCCGATCCTGTGAACGAAGTGCACGTGCAGCCCTGGATATGGCTCGCGGTCGCGGTGGTGATCAGGTTGCAATTAAAATCGGTGACTCCTATGAGTTCTTTGGCGGTATCAGTGCAAAGAAGGACAAGCGTGGTAAAGTGAAATCGCGCAGTGTTGCTGCTGCTCTCAGCGAAATGATCGAAAAAGCTGATAATTGCATTATCATGGGTCATTATTTTTCTGACTTTGATTGTATCGGTGCTGCTGTCGGTGTTGCTGCAATTTGCGATTCATTGGGAATTGAATCCTATATTGTTGTCAATCGACAAACAACACTTGCCATGCAGTTGATTGAGAATTGTGAGAATAACGGAATGCAAGGCTCCTTTATATCGGCCGAAGACGCCTTGGAAAGAATCACCGAGAACTCGGTTCTTGTTGTTACCGATATCTTGCGTGCATCTAATGTTGATGCACCTGCCTTGTTGGAAAAAACAAAGAATATCGTTTTGATCGATCATCACAGAATGCCTGTTGACAGAATTGCAACACCTGCACTGTTATTCCATGAACCTTTTGCATCTTCTGCTTGTGAAATGGTTACTGAATTGATTCAATATGCACCATCAAAGCCGAAATTGACAACAGCTCAAGCCGAAGCACTGATGGCAGGTATTATTTTGGACACCAAGAATTTTTCTTTTCGTGTCGGTGTTCGTACATTTGAGGCTGCTGCATTTTTACGCGACAGAAAGACTGACACGGTCAGAGTCAAAAAAATGTTTGCATACTCAGAAGATGAAAATTTAATTGTCAATAAAATTGTGCTTTCTGCAAAAATCTATGATTCATGTGCGGTTGCCTATACGGATATACAAAATGAGTCTATTCGCAAACTTTGTTCACAAGCTGCTGACAATATGCTGGACATCAAGGGTGTTGATGCTTCTTTTGTTGTATATCAGCAAAAGGATTCAATCGGCATCTCTGCAAGAAGTCTTGGTTATGTAAATGTGCAGTTGATTATGGAAACCTTGGGTGGTGGCGGACATCAAAGTATGGCCGGTGCGCAAATCAGGGATAAATCACCGCAAGAAGCGATGCAATTGCTTTCAGATGCAATTCAACAATATTTTAATGCTAACGGAACAATCAATAAGGAGGAATGAATATGAAAGTCGTTCTTACACAGGATATTAAAGATTTGGGTAAAAAAGGTGAACTTGTAAACGTTGCAGACGGTTACGGAAAAAACTACCTTATTCCCAGAAAATTAGCTGTTGTTGCAGATAATGCAGCGATGAGTGAATTAAAGAACAGGGAATCCGCAAAACAACATCACATTGCAATGGAAAAGAAGAAAGCAACGGAAGATGCTGCTGTACTTGAAGGTAAGACCATCAAGATTTCCGCGAACGCTGGTCAGAACGGTAAGCTTTTCGGTTCCGTTACTTCTAAAGAAATTGCAGAAAGAATAGCTAAAGATTTTTCTATTGAAGTTGATAAGAAAAAAATTACCTGTGATGATATTCGTTCGTATGGTCAGTATTCGTGTGTAGTGAAACTTTATCAGGGTATTTCCGCGACGGTTTATATTGTTGTCGGTGAATAATTGAGGTGTCGCTTTGAACAGTTTTGGTACTGCTATTACAAGTGATAAATCTCTTCCGTACAGCCTGGAATCCGAACAGGCTGTTTTGGGTTGTATTTTGATCGACCCTTCTGTACTCGGAAAAGTTTCGTTACTCATCAAGCCTGACTATTTTTACCTGCCTCAACATAAAGCGATCTTTATGGCCATGTTGGAATTGGATGCAGCAGGTAACGGAAAAATAGACGCTTTGCTTGTGTTGGAATTGTTGAAAAATCAACATGTATTTGGTGATGATGACGGCAAGGCATATCTTGTGCAGCTTGCCGAATTTGTTCCAACGCTTGAAAATCTTGAATCTTATTGTAAGATTATCAAAGATAAATTTTATATCAGGACTCTTATTACGGTTTCAAATGAAATCATAGGTATGGCATATGATAATCAGGATGAGGCCGAAAAAGTTCTTGACTCGGCAGAGCAGAGAATTTATGATATCCGACAAGGGAAGGCTGTTGCCGGTCCTGCAAAAATCGGTGATGTCATTTCACTTGTTTATGAACATTTGTATAAACTGAACTCTGAAGATAAAGAGCAATTTAAAGGGTTGCCGACAGGTTTTCCTGATTTTGATAAAATGGTAACAGGATTGAACCGGTCTGACCTTGTTCTGATCGGTGCACGTCCGGCAATGGGAAAGACAAGTTTCGCTTTGAATCTGGCAAGAAACGTAGCTGTTAAATCCAAGAAAAAAGTATTGTTTTTCTCCCTGGAAATGTCTAAGGAACAGTTGGCACAGCGTGTAATTTCAACTGAAGCAAGAATCCCCAGTCAGAAGATGCGTACCGGTGATCTAACGCCGAGTGAATGGGAAAATCTTTCGGGGGCGGCTGTGTTTCTTGCTGAAACACAATTGTATTTTGATGATACTGCAAATATAACTGTCCCTGAAATGAAAGCTCGTATACGGCAGCTTAAAAATGTTGAATGTGTATTTATTGATTATTTACAGCTTATGCAGGGTTCTAAAAAGACAGAAAACCGTGTGCAGGAAGTTTCTGAAATCACAAGAAGTCTGAAGTTGATGGCAAAGGATTTGAATATTCCTGTTGTTGTCTGTGCACAGCTTTCTCGTGGTACGGAAGGAAGAGGACATTCTCACAAACCGCAACTTGCAGATTTGCGTGAATCGGGTTCTATTGAGCAGGATGCAGATATTGTTGTCATGCTTTACAGAGAAGATTATTATAAAGATGAGAAAGATAATCCTGATGATGTTGTTGTTAATACAGCTGAACTTCTTGTACAAAAAAACAGACATGGACCTACCGGAAGTATAAAGATGGCTTGGAATCCGAAATTTACACTTTATACTTGTGTTGAACAAAAACGAGATGACGAATAAAGTACTTGCTGCTATTGAGCGGTATAATATGTTCGCAACCGGGGATACAGTTGTGGTTGGTGTTTCCGGCGGTGCAGATTCGATGTGTCTTTTGCATGTTCTGCAAACCTTGTCGAAGGAGTTTTCTCTTCATGTTATCGCTGCCCATTTTAATCACGGAATCCGTGGTGAGCAAGCGGATGCGGATGAGCAGTTTGTTCGTTTTTATTGTGCAGAAAACGGAATTCAGTTTATAAGTACAAAAATTGACATTCCGTCAAAAGCCAAAGAAATGCATGTCGGAATTGAAGAATGCAGCAGAATATTAAGATATTCTTTTTTGCAAGGAGTTGCTGAAAATGCAAAGATTGCGACAGCTCATACGCTCAGTGATGCGACAGAAACCTTTCTGTTGAATTTTGTTCGCGGTACCGGAATTGCAGGATTATGCGGTATTCCGGCAGTTAGGGAATGTATTGTCCGCCCGTTGATTTTTTGCACGTCGGATGAAACAAGAACTTACTGTAAGGTACATCAGATACCATGGCGAGAAGATGCGAGCAATGCAGATGTGACATATTCACGCAATCGTATACGTTTGCAAGTGAGTCCAGCTTTGAAACAAATTAATTCTTCTTATGAGGAAAATGCCATGCGCTGCATGCAGCTTCTGCACGATGACCATCTGTTTTTAAAACAACTTGCAGAACAAGCGTTTGAAGATTGTATGCATCCGGACGGTTCTCTTTCGCTGGTTAAGCTTGCTTCGTTTTCGTCTGCGATTGCAACTCGTGTGTTGATTGCCTATGTTGAATCATTAGGTGTTGCAGATGTTTCATACAAGCAGATTGCAAAGTTAAGAAATTTAAAAGAAAATGATTGTATAACATTGCATGGTGGCCAGATTTTTATTCGTTGCGGAGATACATTGTCTTTAAAGAATAATTATTCTGAATCACCGGATATTTCTGTTCCGATCTCTGAAGAATGTTCAGAGTATTTGTTCTTTGATGATGTTGTTTCGGTTCACAGGAAATCTTTTGATAGAAATGATATGAAGCAATATGTGAATATTGCAGATGCTGATAAAGTAAAATCACCGATACTTCGCAATCGTCGTGCAGGAGATACGCTACGTCTGAGAAGACGAAAGTGTACCAAATCTTTTAAACAATTATGTAATGAAAAAAAAATACCTGTCCGACAACGCAATCTTGTGCCTATTGTTTCGGATGAAAATGGTATAGTATGGGTAGCAGGCTTTGGTGTTGATGAAAGCAGATTGCCTGATGAATACACTGAAAATATTATTATTTTCGAATGGAGGAAAAATGTATGGTAAATGATATTGAAAAGGTATTCTATTCTCAAGAGCAGTTGCAGGCGAAAGTTGAAGAACTCGGCAGACGTATCAGCGAAGACTATAAAGATAAGAATCTAATGCTTGTCAGCGTTCTTAAGGGATCCGTTGTGTTTATGGCAGATATCATGCGTGCCATTACAATTCCTTGCGAAATTGATTTTATGGCTGTTTCGAGCTACGGCAACAAGACAAGTACAAGCGGTACCGTAAGAATTATCAAGGATCTTGACCGTGATATTGAAGGTTATGATCTTTTGATTGTTGAGGATATTCTTGACAGCGGTAAAACGCTCAGCTATATTAAAGAAATCTTGATGGCAAGAAAGCCTCGTTCTATTCGTGTTTGTACGTTGCTTGATAAGCCGGACAGAAGAAATTCTGATATCGTTGCTGATTACAGCGGATTTGAAGTTCCGAATGAATTTGTTGTTGGCTACGGTTTGGATTTCGCTCAGAAGTACAGAAACTTGCCCTATATCGGTGTCCTGAAAGAAGAAGTATATCAATAATTGTATTCGGAGTGAATGTTACATTGAAGAAAAATAAAATTTTGCAATTTTTACCCCTGTTGTTGGTTGCTGCTGCTTTGTTGACTTCTTTTGTGTTTTTTAATATGGATGAACAAGAACGCAAAAAGCCAACTTACTATGATATCGTTGATATGTTCCGTGAAAATCAGATTGTTTCTTATGAGCTCAACTACAGCAGCGGAAAATTGCAGTATACCACAAAAGAAGATCCTGAAACCGTTCATGTTTATTCAGTGCCGAGTGTGTCGTTGTTTGTGAATGATGTGCACATGTATGTTATTGAATATAATGAAAACAACGGTGATGAAGAGGATATCAGGTATGATTATCTGGCTGGTAATTCGGGTGAGTGGATTACAAGTCTTCTTCCGATTGCTGCTATGATCGTTGTAACCATTGTGCTGATGGTTTATGTGACCAAAAAAATGAATCAGAGCATGATGAGTGAAACCAACAGAACGCTCAGCTTTGGCAAGGCACGAATTAAAAAAATCGGTGATGATAAAAAGAAAACAACATTTGACGATGTTGCCGGTGTTGATGAAGAAAAAGAAGAACTTGCAGAAATTGTCGATTTTTTGAGAGATCCTACAAAATATAGCGACATCGGTGCAAGAATTCCGAAAGGTGTTCTGCTCGTCGGCCCTCCCGGTACCGGTAAAACACTGCTTGCACGTGCAGTTGCCGGTGAAGCAAATGTTCCGTTTTTGTCTATTTCAGGTTCCGATTTCCTCGAAATGTATGTTGGTGTCGGTGCATCCCGTGTTCGTGATTTGTTTGAACAAGCCAAGAAAAATGCCCCGTCCATCATTTTTATTGACGAAATTGATGCTGTCGGCAGACACAGAGGTGCCGGTATGGGTGGCGGACATGATGAAAGAGAACAAACTCTTAATCAGATGCTTGTTGAAATGGATGGATTTGTAACCAATTCAGGTGTTATTGTTATTGCTGCTACAAACCGTCCTGATATTCTTGACCCTGCTTTGCTCAGACCCGGTCGTTTTGACAGACAGATAACGGTTGGATATCCCGATCTGAAAGGTCGTTTTGCAATACTGAAGGTACACGCTCGTAATAAATCCATTGCACCTGATGTTGATTTGCATGATATTGCTCGTTCGACTGTCGGATTTACCGGTGCCGATCTGGAAAATCTTCTCAATGAAGCTGCTTTGTTGGCGGCTCGTCGTGAATTGAAAGCTATTACAATGGCTGAAATTGATGAAGCAACATTGAAGGTCATTGTCGGTACCGAGAAGAAGTCACATAAAGTTTCTGAAGAAGAAAAGAAATTGACTGCATTTCACGAAGCCGGTCATGCACTGTCCACATATTTCCTTGAGGGACAGGATCCGGTTCAACAGGTTTCTATTGTGCCGCGCGGTATGGCCGGTGGTTTTACAATTTCTCGTCCCCTTGAAGATAAGTCTTATAATTCAAAGAAGAAAATGGAACAGGAGATTGTTATTCTTCTCGGTGGAAGAGTTGCAGAAGCCCTTGTATTGAATGATATTTCTACCGGTGCTTCCAATGATATCGAGAGAGCATCAGAGATAGCCCGTAAAATGGTTACCAAGTATGGTATGAGCGAAAAACTCGGCCCGATTGCATTTGGTACAGGGCATGATGAAGTCTTCCTCGGTAAAGATTACGGCACGGTTCGTAATTATTCTGAAACGGTTGCAGCAGTTATCGACGAAGAAGTTAATGATATCATTTCAAAAGGCTACAAACATTGTGAGGATATTCTCATTGCACATCGTGATAAGCTTGATGAGCTTGCTGCATTTCTGATGAGAAATGAGAAAATCGATGGCAATAATTTCGAACTGATGATGCAGGGTTTGCCTTATGAAGAGCCTAAACTTGAAGAGGCAAATGAACCAATTGCTATTCCGCAAGAAACAACTGTATCTGAAAATACGGAGGATTGATCGCGTATGATGAAAAAGTTTGTATGCATAAGCTGTGTTTTGTTGATTTTAATTGCATTTGCTGCCTGCAGTGATGAAAAGGATACAACTGTTGAATATATCACGGGTGGTGATGCAGCTGCCGAAAATATTGAAAATGGAGATAATGATATGCTTAGTAAGTATAAAGAAACCGGACATCCGATTGCTGTTATTGAAATGGAAAATGGTGGTCAAATCATTGTTGAGTTGTATGATGATGTTGCCCCCAATACCGTTAAGAATTTTATTTCGCTTGCAAATAAAGGTTTTTATGACGGTGTGATTTTCCATCGTGTTATACAGGGATTTATGATTCAGGGCGGTGATCCGCTCGGCACCGGTGTCGGTGGTCCCGGTTATAACATTCCCGGAGAATTTTCAAATAACAATTTTGAGAATTCTATTTCCCATACCAGAGGTACAATTTCAATGGGTCGCCGTGGAAGTGCCTATGCAGACTACCTTTATTATGATACTGCAGGTTCGCAGTTCTTTATCTGTGATGCAGACTCAACTTTCCTTGACGGCAATTACGGATCGTTTGGCAGAGTTGTTGAGGGCATGGATGTTGTTGATGCTATTGCTGCAACGAAAACGGATTCTTCCGATAAACCTTATGAAGATCAGGTTATGAAGAGAGTGTATGTCGAAACTTTCGGAAAAACATACGATGAACCTGTAACAATTGCTGAATAAAAAAGTCTTGCAATTTTTGAAATATTAGGTTATAATAGTTTCGAATAAAAATATAGGAGGATTATCTCATGGGTGCTATACTTTGGATTGGCAAAATGTTTGCAAAGCTTGCTCTTTTGTTTGTTAAATTTGATTCCATGGGTTTGTTTGATGCTCTTGCAATGCTCTTCGGTGCTATCTCTGAAGAAGAAACAACGAATCCTGAAGAAACAACAGTTGCTTAAGTGTTTGTTTTTATACCGCTGCGTTATTGACTCAGCGGTATTTTTTTGTGTTTTTGTTTCATGTTATATTAGAGATGGTGAATTGTGACATATTTGTGAATCCGTTTATGTTTTTTTTGGAGGTACCGTAATGAAATATTGGCTGTTAAAACGTGCATATTCAATTCTTGATTCGGCTCAACCTGTCCCATTTGATTGTGGTCGACTGTGTAATAAAAAGTGTTGTAACGGATCAAATGAAGACGGTATGTTGCTCTTTCCCGGTGAAGAAAAACTTTTTGAAAATGAAGACGGATTTAAAGTGATATCGACAGAACAAGGTAATGTACTGATATGTAGCGGAACTTGCGACAGAACCCGCAGGCCCATTGCTTGTCGCATTTTTCCATTATTTCCTTATGTTACTGAAGAAAATGGTCGTTATAATATATCGGTATTGAATGATACAAGAGCTATCGGTTATTGTCCATTGTGTGATGGGGACATTCTCAGAACATTTTCACGTTCTGTCAGAATGGCGGCAAGAAATCTCATAAGAGATGAGGACTGTTTGAATTTTTTATTGCAATTAACGCAAGATTTGACAGATACCGGTAATTTATAAATTTTTAACATATAATAATTGCGTGTTGCTTTTTTTTTAATTATTTAGTATACTATTATTTGGATTTTTTCTGAGGGGATGTTATTATGATGTTTGATATCGCAATTATCGGTGCCGGTGTTGTAGGATGTATGATTGCTCGTGAGCTTTCTAAATATAAATTGCGTGTTGTTTTGTTGGAGAAGTCTAATGACGTTGCAATGGGTGCAAGCAAAGCAAATTCAGGAATTGTTCATGCAGGCTTTGATGCAAAAGTGAATTCGCTTAAAGCAAAAATGAATATTCGCGGTTGTGAGCTGATGGAGAGTGTTTGCAAAGATCTTAATGTGCCTTATATCAGAAACGGTTCATTGGTTGTTGCTTTTTCTGATGAGGAGATGCAGACACTGCAAGAACTTCTTGACAGAGGATTGCAAAACGGTGTAACCGAACTGTCAATTTTAAACAAAGAGGAACTGAAGGCACTTGAACCGAATATCAGTGATGAAGCCGTTGGTGCATTAAGGGCTGCAACGGCAGGTATTGTTTGTCCTTATTCTTTGTCGATTGCTGCAGCTGAAAATGCAGTTACAAACGGTGTTGTTTTTAAAAGGAATTTTGAAGTAATAAATATTGAGTATAATAATGATGCATTTTCTGTTTCATCTGCTGACGATTCTGTTCTTTGTAAGTATGTTATAAATGCAGCAGGATGCTTTTCTGACAAAATTGCATCATTGATCGGTGATGAAGATTTTCATATCGTTCCTCGCCGCGGTGAATATTACGTTTTGGATAAATCAGTTGGTAATCTTGTCAGCCATACTATATTTCAATGTCCCACAAAAATGGGAAAAGGAATACTTGTTTCTCCCACAGTGCATGGCAATTTGCTGATCGGACCTACAGCAGATGATATAGAAGATTATGATGATCTTGCGACAACCGCAGAAGGCCTTCTGGATGTTCGCACTTTTGCAACAAAGAGCGTTCCGGCAGCCATTGCTCGTCATGCAATCACATCATTTGCCGGAAACAGAGCACATGACTTAAAAAATGATTTTACCATAGCACCTTCCGTTAAGAATCCGCATTTTATTCACGTGGAAGGCGTTGAATCTCCCGGTCTTACAAGTGCACCTGCTATTGCTGAGTATGTAGCAGAGATTCTTTCTTCGCTTACGACAATGGAACGCAGAGATGATTATATTGCAAAACGTCCAAAGGCTTTCTGCTTTCATTCAGCAAGTGATGAAGAAAGAGCAGATGCGATTGCACGTAATCCTTTATACGGAAGAATTATTTGTCGTTGTGAAACGATTACGGAAGGTGAAATTGTTGATGCAATTCATTCTCCTGCCGGTGCTGTTGATGTTGACGGTGTAAAACGTAGAACAAGAGCCGGTATGGGGCGTTGTCAAGGTGGATTCTGCGGATCAAAAGTTGTTGAAATTCTTGCAAGAGAATTGCATGTTGAACCCAATGAAATCACGAAGTACGGCCGCGGCTCAGTGATTCTTTATGATAAAACAAAGTGAGGTGTGCAGCTATGTTGAATTATGATCTTGTTGTAGTTGGCGGTGGTCCGGCAGGAATGGCTGCAGCATTGAGAGCACATGAGTGCGGTATTCAGAGTATTATTATTCTTGAACGTGCCGAAATGCTTGGTGGTATTCTTGAGCAGTGCATTCATACCGGTTTTGGTTTGCATTATTTCGGTGAGGAATTATCTGGCCCTGAATATGCTGCACGTTTTATTGAACTTGTTGAGGAACAGAAAATTGAATACAAGACAGATACCATGGTAACAGACATAACGGATAATAAGGTAGTTACGGCTGTTAATAAAAACGATGGTTTGATGAAAATTCAAGCAAAGGCTGTTGTTCTTGCAATGGGTTGCAGAGAACGTCCTCGTGGTGCTTTGTCAATTGCAGGAACCCGACCGTCAGGTGTTATGACAGCAGGTACAGCTCAGAAATTCGTAAATATCGACGGTTATATGCCAGGTAAAAGAATCGTTATTCTCGGTAGCGGTGATATCGGTCTTATTATGGCAAGACGAATGACACTGGAAGGTGCAAAGGTTGAAATGGTTTGTGAGTTGATGCCTTATTCCGGTGGTCTTACAAGAAATATCGTGCAATGTCTGAACGATTTTGATATACCCTTGCATTTGAGCACTACTGTTGTTGAAACGCATGGTCGTGGCAGATTGGAAGGCGTTACGATTGCAAAAGTTGATGAACGCTTGAATCCGATTCCCGGAACGGAACAATATGTTGCCTGTGATACGCTTATGCTTTCTGTCGGTTTGATCCCTGAAAATGAATTAACGAAAAATATCGGCATTGCAATGGATCCTGTAACAAACGGTGCTATTGTTAACGAAATGCGTCAGACTGACAAGGATGGTATTTTTGCCTGCGGCAATGTATTGCATGTACATGATTTGGTGGATTATGTTACATTGGAAGCACAGATTGCAGGAGAAGGTGCGGCAAAGTACATTTTAGGAGAATTGGATGCAGACGTTGAATATGTATCTGTTACCACCGGAAACGGTGTGCGATATACCGTACCGCAAAAGGTGAATTTGAGAGCTGATGATGCTGTTAAGGTGTACTTCCGAGTCGGACAAGTTTATAAAAACAGCCGAGTCGTTTTGACTTGTGCAGGTAAAACAATTTCTTCCAAGAAAAAAATCAAGTTGGCACCCGGTGAAATGGAAAGTGTTGTTATTCCTGAAGAGGTGCTTGCTTCTCTTTCGGCAGAAGATGAAATTAAAATCGAAGTGGAGGAATAACGATGGAAAGAAATATGATTTGTGTCGCATGTCCTCTCGGTTGTCAATTGACTGTAAAGCTTGACGGAAATGAAGTGGTTTCCGTTACAGGGAATACTTGTAAACGCGGTGAAACTTATGCAAGAACTGAAATATTCTGTCCTGTTCGTTCCTTAACATCAACAGTTAAGTGTATTGGTGGTATGCATCCTGTTGTTCCGGTAAAGTCAACTTTGCCGATTCCGAAGGATAAGATGATGGATTGTATGCAGATTATCAATTCTGTTACAGTGGAAGCACCTATAAAAGTCGGACAGATAATTATTCATAATATACTCGGAACTGATGCTCATATTATAGCGACAAATATAAATTGAATGGAATTATTATATGAAACCTCATGAGATAGCAGCAAATATAAAACCATCTGAACGGCAATTAAAATGGCAACAAATGGAGTTTTATGCTCTGATTAGTTATGGCATGCCACCTTTTACAAATAAGCAATACGGAGACGGTTTTACACCTGCATCCGTATTTTGGCCTGAAGATTTGAATGTGGAAGAATGGGCACTGGCTGTCAAAAGTGCCGGTATGAAAGGTATTGTATTGACTTGTAAGCATTATGACGGTTTTTGTCTTTGGCCTACAAACTACACTGATTATAGTTTGAAATATTCCAACTGGAAAGACGGGGAAGGCGATATCGTCAAAGAGGTATCGGATGCTTGCAAAAAACACGGATTGAAATTCGGTGTTTATATTGCCCCTTGGGACAGGCATGAACCTTCATACGGAAAAGGTAAGGAATATGATGCTTTTTTCATGAATCTTCTGCGTGAACTGTTGACAGGATATGGTGCAGTGTTTTGTGTCTGGTTGGATGCTGTTTGTGGTGCTGATGAGAAGAACATTCAAGACTATGATTGGGCTTCTTATTATAAGTTGATTCGTGAGTTGCAACCTGAAGCAGCCATTTGTTTCCGCGGTCCTGATGTGCGTTGGATCGGTAATGAACGTGGCGTCACAAGAGAGTCAGAGTGGAGTGTAGTACCAGCTCATCTCGGCGTGTATGAAGATGGCACATCCGCAAAATCTAAATCTAAAAAGTCCAAAGGTGTTATGGATCTTGATATTGGAAGCAGAAAAGCCATTAAACATGAAGATGAGTTTATCTGGTATCCTGCCGAGTGTTCTGTTCCGATCAGAGACCATTGGTTTTATGTTGCGGATGACAAATACGGTATCAAAACAAAAGATAAGCTTCTGAAGCTATATTATCGCACTGTCGGAAATAACTGCAATTTGATGCTCGGATTGGCTCCGGATAAACGCGGCCACCTTGATGAAACTGATTTACAGGTTCTTAGTGCTCTTGGTCATGATCTTAATTTGTATTTTGGTTATAATCTTGCTGAGCGTGACGGAACAATTGAAGCCTCCAGTGAATATTCTGTAAGGTATTGTGCTGAAAACTGTGTCAAACCGGACGATTCTATTTATTGGAAACCTTCGGATAATGATAAAAAACCATACGTTGAAATTTCGTTGAATGAAGCTGATCTTTTTGACAAGGTTGTTCTGATGGAAAATATCCGAAACGGACAGCATATTGAGGCTTTTGAAATCAGTTATCTGAATGAAAAAGGCAAGTGGAAGAAGGCAGCGAACGGTACTGTTGTCGGATATAAAAAAATCTGTTGTCTGAAACCCACGAAAGCTAAAAAGGTCAGAGTCACTTTTACGGAATATCGTGCTCCGATTGAATTGCTTCATATTGCATTGAACTGATTTTTGAATTTGCACAATATTTTTTAAAATAAGTGTTGACTTTTTAAAAAAGAATGGTATAATAATATCGTTCTTGGGGGTATAGCTCAGCTGGGAGAGCGCTTGACTGGCAGTCAAGAGGTCAGCGGTTCGATCCCGCTTATCTCCACCAAAAAATCCGAGGTCATTTGGCCTCGGATTTTTTTGATATCGGTTGTCGTTGTATATGTTTTAGTTATGATTCCGGAAATGATACTTCGGTATTCTGTTCTATATAAAAAAATATGGATGGCGGAGGTTGCAACATATGTTACTGAAATTGTATGAAAAGAGTAAAATACTGTTTGCTGTGAGCTGGATTGCAGCGTATTGTGTGCTTGTTTCATTCGGAGATTATTTGTCTTTAAAAATCGGCATCTTGAAAATTGTAACTTTGCCGATCTTGATTGGGCTTTCCGTAATTCTTCTTCTGTTTGTGATGAAGAACGGATTGACAGAACGATACGGTTTATGCAAACCGAAAATTCCGTCTAATCTGATGTTATTCTATAGTCCTTTTGTAATTCTGTTGACTGCAAATTTTTGGTATGGCTTTTCCTTGAATGAATCATTAATTGAAACTGTATTGTATATACTATCTATGTTATTCGTCGGATTTCTTGAGGAAATAATATTTCGTGGTTTATTATTTAATGCAATGTCTGAAAATGGTATCAAATTTGCTGTTGTTGTTTCAAGTTTGACTTTTGGTGTTGGACATTTTATGAATCTTATCAATGGATCGGGGATGCAGTTATTACATAATATTCTTCAAGTACTCTATTCGATTGCAGTTGGATTTGCATTTGTAATGGTTTATCATAAAACGAAGAGTATGTTGTCATGCATACTTACTCATGGGCTGTTTAATGCTGCAAGTATTTTTTCTAATGAGGCGGCCTCTACAAATGACCAACTCGTGGTCTCGGGTATCATGATTACATTGATAGCAGGAGCTTATGCATTGTATATAGCTATTATTGTTAAAGAAGGAACTGTATCAAAGGTGGCTGATAGAAGCTAAATTAGTTAGCTCCAATCCGGACACTCTGATACAGTCCCGTTTAAGATTATTATATGTAATTCCGCGGTATCTGAACTTTTTTGTGCTGATTCTTAATCAGGTGCTGCAAATTCATGAGGAATATTCTGTTTGATTGCAGACAGAAGTTCATGAATGCCGATTACTTCAATGTTATCATCCAGCTGACTGACAAAATACTGCAAATCGTCAGTGCCGACTGTCCAAGGGTGTACATTGATTACAGTATAGCCATTGATGGAAGATAAATCAGCTTTTTTTGCATTGATTATTTCAGCTTGTTCTGTCAGCCATTCTCTTGTAACCTCATCAGCATTTCCGCTTGGGTGCCAAAGGCTGAAACCGACAGTAACGAAAGGTTTATCGTCAGAGAAGAATACTTTTCCTCCACCTGCCGAATATCTGTCAGGATCCAATTGTATAATGCCGCCTTCAATTTGATCATACCTTGAGAAGTAAGCGAGTCGTTTTTCAAAACTCTTGTCGAACGAGTCACCCTCCACCTTGTCAAGAAGAGTTATGATGTTAAGTCCGGATTGAAGCATGACAGCGGCAGTCTGATCGGAAAAAGTTTCAAGTTCTTTCGAGTTCATTTTGGAAATTCTTGCATACCCGGCACCGCTTGGCCCTGTCAGGAATGGTATATCAGTGCTGTTTGCAAGTGTTCTTTTTACATCAACAGACGTGAGATTGCTTGCAATCGGAGCAAAGGTCCAACTGACAGGGATATCTGTTTTGTAGCTTTGCCATGTGTGATATTCTTGAAAGCCGTTTTGAATCCATTGCAGGTTATCGCCATCACTGTAAATCAGGGAAACATAATGCTTGTTTTCTGAAAGAGCAATCTCAGCAGGAAAGTCGATAGCAAATGTGCTGTTATCGACAGAAAATGATGAAAGAATGCTTAGGTTATAAGAGTGATCGGACGGGATAACGGAATGACCGTAACGAGATGCTGATTCTGTGAATTTTACTTCATATTGGCACCAACCGAAAATGAGTGACGATGTCGTAAGATTTTTCATTACTTTGTTGCGGAATAATCTGCCGGCATAATCACTGTCGTCAACATACATGATAAAAATATTCTGCTGAATTGCAAAATCACGCATTCCGTGTGCATAGTAATAAAGATGAACGAGAGAGTCATTTCTGAATGAATCTTTATGTTCATTATAAAAACGTTTAAGATATTTCAGATCGATGGTATCTTCGCTGATATCGGCATACTTTGACATTCCAAGATCGATAACTGCAGCTTCATCATCGACAGTAACGGGTATCCATCCATTGATTGTTGCAAGATTCATTGCAGTGTTCAATTGATTGTGATCTTCTGTTGTTTTGTAGAGAATATAGCCATTGTCGGCAATATAGGAAGAGAACTTTTTAATAACGGAAGAAAAAGACCATGCATTCCCGTTTGCATCAACTCGTGAAATGGTATAACCTGCTTTTTCCATCTCAGCCAAGGTATATTTGTTAGCTGCGTTGCCGTGATCAATAAAAATAGACGGCTGTTCTCTTGCTACAAGTCCTTGCAAGGCAATGATTGTATGTTTTTGGGTGTTTGTAAGTGCAGAGAGGTGAATAACCGTAATTTCTTCATTTAATGACTTTTTCTCAAATATATCCTGCATTGCAATCAATTGTTCTTCACTCTTCGGTTCAGGTGCATTTTTTATAATGGATGCATCTATCGTATTGAAGAGAATGGAAAACATCATAACCGCAAAAGAGAACCATTTTATTATATTCTGCATAAAAATTCTCCTTACAATTTAATGAAAATTCATTTTGATATAACGTTACTTTGTCAGTTTCTTTAATATGAAGCCTGTGATTGTTGCAATTGTTACACTTGCCGCGGCAAGAAGGGTATATTTATACTTTTGCATTCCGTCGGCATCCAAAATATAACGCAGTTCTGATATAAAATCATTGCCCATTATATCGGCATATTCTAAAGTATATGTTTTGAATTGTTCAGGATTGCTTTCTTCAAGATTAAAAATGCGAACACCGCGATTGCGTTCACCATAACAGCGTAGCGAAGCACATGCGGTCTGAATAAAACGGACCCCATTCCAGGAACCGTCAAAACTGTTGGTATGGTCGTGGCCTGCTATAACAGCTTTTACAGTGCCGTCTTCTTTGATTGCATCAAAAAGACCTGTATCTTTTTCAAGAACACAGGGGTATTCTCCCATGTATCCGTTGGCAAGACGAGGATTTAACCTGTAAAATTTTTGTTCTCCGGTTTTGCGATACAACCGATGGTCTATGGTTCCACCGACATGCTCGGGACAAGTTTCTAAAAGGTTGACAATTTCAGGCAAGGGGATGTGTAAGAACAACAATCCCGGAATGCCGTAACCGCCATTTTTCTGTTTGCTTGTTTTGCATTCTGATTTAAACCATTCGACAGCTTCTGGTTTTACATATTCATATGTTTTTTGTTCACATTTGTCAAACCAAGCAGAATCAAACATCCACAGGCGAAAAATTTCCTTTGCTTTGTCTGATGAATACAGTGGGAGATAACATGTGTCAACATCCAGGTTCGGATCAACTTGCACAGGCATAACGCAGTTGGTGTAACTTTTGAAAATTTCAGCCTGTTCTTCCTTTGAAATACTGTTTACGTCATCGT
This sequence comes from Acutalibacteraceae bacterium, assembly GCA_045576275.1. GTDB lineage: Bacteria > Bacillota > Clostridia > Oscillospirales > Acutalibacteraceae > RUG806. The sequence goes on along the minus strand of JAZNGB010000063.1, from coordinate 180,758 downwards.
GGTTTCCGAAGATGAAAACAAAAGGAATCCCTCGTTTTTCAAGCGGATTGATGATGTGATCTATTGCCTTGATCATGCGGTGTTTTTCGCCCTCGTCGGTTTTGACAGTATGACGGGAACCAAATCTTGCATCTCTTAAATGATTTCCTAATATGTTGTCACCGGTAAACACTACCAAATCAGGTTTTACCTGATCATAAGCTTTATCGAGCATAGCTTTCATTGTGTGGTTTACGAAAGACAAATCTTGCGGATCGCTGACTTGCATAATTGTCAGTCTGCCGTTTTTAAAATGTATCATAATAACAAAGTGGGCGGTCAGCAGACCGCCCTTTTCCTTTACAGTGATTGAATGTCGGATTCGTTGATTTCTCGAATGTTCTTTTCTGCAAACAGAGATTCTGCTGTAGCAAGGTCATTCTCATTGATGCGAAGAACCACATATGCATCTTTTTTGGAGTTGGAGATAAAGGCATAGGTGTATTCAACAACAATATTTGCATCAGCAAGTATGCGAAGAACGCTTGCAAGTCCACCGGGGGCATCCGGTACAGCTACAGCACAGATTTCAGTGATATTGACAACGCAATTCTTATCGCGAAGCACTTTAGCAGCTTTGTCGGTATCATTTACGATCAAGCGGAGTATGCCGAAATCCTGGGTTTCGGCAATCGAAAGTGCACGCAAGTCGATGTTATTATCTGCAAGAATGTCGGTAATGTCGGCAAGTGCACCGGATTTGTTTTCCACAAAAATTGAAAGTTGTTTGATTGCCATTTTGAATCCTCCTATAACTTAATCGTGCAGTTTTCTGTTATCAATTACACGCTTTGCTTTGCCTTCAAAACGTTGAATTGTATTGGGGGCAACGAGTTTTACAGCTGCCGAGATGCCGAGCAATTCACGGATTGCAACCTGCAATTTCTTTTCGTATGATGTGAGAGTGGAGGCTTTGTCGCTGAATATTTCGGGTGTTACTTCAACCTGTACCTCAAGCGTGTCAGAATTGTTCACTCGGTCAACAATAAGCATATAATTCGGAGCATATCCCTGTTCAAGAAGAACGGTTTCTATTTGAGACGGGAAAACATTGACACCGCGAATGATAAGCATATCGTCTGTTCTGCCGAGAATCTTACTCATGCGTACAAAGGTTCTGCCGCATTCACATTTTTCGTGTGTGACATATCCGAGGTCTTTGGTTCTGTAACGAATGACAGGGAAGGCTTCCTTTGTAATGCAGGTGAATACGATTTCACCGATGGTGCCGTCTGCGACAGGTTCAAAAGTTTCCGGGTCAAGTACTTCAATGATGAAGTGATCTTCATTAACATGCATACCATACTGATGACCACATGTGAAGGAAACACCCGGGCCCATGACTTCGGTAAGTCCGTAGATGTCGTAAGCCTTTATTTTGAGCTTGTTTTCTATGTATTCACGCATTTCTTCTGTCCAGGGTTCCGCACCGAAAATACCGGCCTTGAGGGGCAATTTAGAAGCATCAATGCCAGCTTCTTCAACTGCTTCCGCTATGGTCATGGCGTAAGACGGTGTGCAGCAAAGAACGGTAGAACCGAAGTCTTCAAGAATTGTGACCTGTCTTTTTGTTTGACCGGAAGAAACGGGAATTGCGGTGGCACCGATCTGCTGTGCACCGTAATGCACGCCGAAGCCGCCCGTGAACAGACCGTAGCCGTAAGAAACGTGAACCAAGTCTGTATCGTCGGCACCTGCTGCAACGAGTGCTCGTGCGCAGATTTCACCCCACGAATGCAGGTCATTTTTTGTATAGCCTACAACAACCTGCTTGCCGGTGGTGCCGCTGGAAGCATGCAGCTCAACAACCTCGTTAAGGGGAACTGCAAACATGCCGTAAGGATAGGTATCACGAAGATCCTGCTTGGTTGTAAAGGGAAGTCTGGTGATATCTTTGATGGATTTGATGTCTTCGGGTATTACGCCTGCTTCGTCCATGCGCTGACGGTACATCGGTACATTTTCATATACTCTTTTTACTGTTGCAACAAGACGTTCACTTTGAATGGAATCGAGCTGCTCGCGTGAAGCGGTCTCGATTTCCTCCTGCCAATACTTCATTTTCATAGAAACCAGTCCTCTTTTGTTATGCGTTGTAACCGAGTTCAAATGCCTTTTTGTTGAGCTCGACAAATTTGGGAGCCACCAGCTGTTCAATCTGCGCAATCCACTTGTCATATTCAATGTGGAAATATTTTGCAAGTCTTCCCATCAGGACGATGTTGACAGCTTTGGATGATCCTGCGTCTTGTGCAAGAGAAAGTGCATCCAGTTCATCTACAAAAGCCCCTTGTGAAGTAATTTCGGCAAGTATATCATGTGGATACACTGTAGCACCCGTGATGACGGGCATGGGATCAATTTCCTGTGTGTTGACAATGATCTTGCCGTCTTTTTTCAGGCATCTTGCCCAACGTGCAGCTTCAAGCTTTTCAAAGGAGATGATGTAATCTGCTTCGCCGTCTTCGATGATGGGGGATGCAACCTTGTCACCGAAACGGACGTATGTAACGACGGAACCGCCACGCTGGCTCATGCCGTGTACTTCAGAAACCTTAACATCGTAGCCTTCATTTACAAGGAGATTGCCGAGAACACGGCTTGCAAGAAGCGAGCCCTGTCCGCCGACACCGACGATCATAATGCTGGTAGTATTCATCCTTATAACCTCCTTATTCAATAGCGCCGAAAGCGCAAAGCTGTTCGCAGACACCGCAGCCAACGCAAAGGGTTGCATCAATATGTGCCTTGCCGTCTACCATGCTGATAGCGGGGCAGCCGATTTTCATGCACATCTTGCAGGAGCGGCACTTGTCTGTGTCAATTTTAACGGCGGGCTTCGCCTTGACAGATTTAAGAAGCACGCAGGGACGTCTGGAAATAATAACGGACGGTTCATCAGCAGCAAGCTCTTCCTTGATTGCTGTGTCACAAGCCTTGAGGTCATAAGGATCCACTACTCGCACACGCTTGATACCGACCGCACGGCAAAGAGCCTCGAGGTCAATCTTTGCAGCAGGGTCGCCTTTGATGTTGTAGCCCGTTGTCGGATTCTGCTGATGACCGGTCATGCCGGTAATAGAGTTGTCAAGAATAATAACAAGAGAATGGGAATCGTTGTATGCGATATTCACAAGACCCGTGATGCCCGAATGCATGAAGGTGGAGTCACCGATAACGGCGCAGGTCTTCATCTCATCGTTGCCGAGTGCCTTGTTGAAGCCATGAAGCCCCGAAACGGAAGCGCCCATGCAAAGAACGGCATCCAGTGCATCCAGCGGCTTCTGTGCACCGAGGGTGTAGCAGCCGATGTCTCCCATAACAGTGACCTTGTTCTTGGAAAGGGTATAGAACAGACCTCTGTGGGGGCAGCCTGCGCACATAACGGGAGGACGAACGGGGATTGCAGACTCTGTTGCAAAGCCGGCCTTTTCGTCCAGTCCGAATACCTTTGCAATGCTCTTTTGTGAATATTCACCGAGAGGAGTGAACAGGTCCTTGCCTTCGCAAGCAAGGCCGAGGTTCTTGCAATGGGTTTCAATAATGCCGTCGAGCTCTTCAATAATAACAAGACGTTCAATCTTTGCCGCAAAATCCTTGATAAGATTTACGGGCAGGGGATTGATAAGGCCGAGCTTGAGAACGCTGACGCTGTCGCCGAAAATTTCCTTGACATATTGATAACAGGTACCTGAGGTGATAATACCCAATTTGGTTTCACCCATTTCTACCTTGTTGAATGGGCAGTCCTCTGCAAAAGCAATCAGTTTCTTTGTTCGTTCTTCCACAAGAGGATGACGTTGTTTTGCGTTGGCAGGCATCATAATATTTTTGCTGCCCTGCTTTACATAAGCTTTGCGGTCTTTGTTTACACGCTCACCGAGTGAAACAATGCTCTGAGAGTGTGCAATTCTTGTGCACATGCGCAGAATAACAGGTGTGTCAAATTCTTCGGAAATGTCAAATGCGGCTTTTGCAAATGACAGGCTTTCGGCAGAATCGGCAGGCTCAAGCATCGGCACCTTTGCAGCAATGGCATAATGACGGGAATCCTGTTCATTCTGCGAAGAATGCATGCCCGGGTCGTCTGCGACACAAATTAACAAACCACCGTTAACACCGGTATATGATAGTGTAAAAAGTGGGTCAGCAGCGACATTAAGACCAACGTGTTTCATTGCACAAGCGGAACGTACACCTGCAAGTGATGCACCGAAAGCAGCTTCCATAGCTACCTTTTCGTTGGGGGCCCATTCACAGTGCATTTCGTCATATTTTGCGGAGAATTCTGTGATTTCAGTAGAAGGCGTACCGGGATAGCTTGAAACCACCCGGGCACCTGCTTCATAAATACCTCTGGCAACAGCCTCGTTGCCGATCATAAGTTTTTTCATATTAAATCCTCTTAAGAAATATAAAATATAAAAGAAGTATAACTGTTTTTTTTATCTTTGTCAACAGGAATGTATTACAGTTAGTTTCAGTAATCGACAGATCGTTTTCTGTTGTACATTATTGATTTTCCTGCATGGCTTTCAGACGTTCAACAGCCTGTTCACGCATTTTATATTTCAGAATCTTACCTGCAACATTCATCGGGAAATCGTTCATAAAGTGCACATAACGCGGCACTTTATGTTTTGCCATGTGTGCATCAACGAATTTCTTCATTTCGTATTCTGTACAGGTTTCACCTTTTCGCAGAATGACACATGCCATAATTTCTTCACCGAATCGAGGATCGGGAATACCGATTACCTGCACATCATGTACTTTGGGGTTGGTCAGTATCAGCTCTTCGATTTCTCTCGGATAGATGTTTTCACCGCCGCGGATAATCATATCCTTGAGTCTGCCTGTAACCTTGAAGTAGCCTCTTTCATCTCTGCAGCAGAGGTCGCCTGAATGCAGCCAACCGTCTTTATCGATGGCTTCAGCCGTTGCCTTGGGCATTTTGTAGTAGCCCTTCATAACATTGTATCCGCGCACAACGAATTCACCGTTGACTCCGTCGGGAACATCTTCACCCGTTGCGGGGTCGATGTTTTTGCATTCAATGTAGGGGAAAGCCTTGCCGACCGTTTCCACGCGGTCATCAAGCGATTCCGTAACCTCACCCATGGTGCATCCGGGGGAAGCCTCCGTCAGACCGTAAACGCTGAGAATGCCGGTCATGTTCATTTCGGCAGCAGCTTTTCTCATCAGATCGGCCGGGCAGTTTGCACCTGCCATAATGCCTGTTCTCATGTATGAGAAGTCGGTCTTTGCAAAGTCGGGATGCGTGAACATCAGGTTGAACATGGTGGGAACGCCGTTGAAAACGGTAATGCGTTCATTGTTGATGCAGGCAAGCGAAGATTTCGGAGAGAAATAGGGAATAGGCATCATGGTTGAACCGTGCGTGACGGATGCAGTCATGGAAAGCACCATGCCGAAGCAGTGTACCATCGGAACCTGAATCATCATGCGGTCAGCCGTTGAAAGATCCATGCGGTCGCCAATGCACTTGCCGTCATTTATAACATTGTAATGGGTCAGCATGACGCCCTTGGGGAAGCCTGTTGTGCCCGATGTGTACTGCATGTTGCACACATCATGGATGTCAATTGCAGCGGCCATGCGGTTGACTTCATCCTGATTGACAAGGTCAGCCCTGGCGAGTGCTTCGTTCCATTCCAGGCAGCCCTTCATGCGGAAGCCGATGGTGATAACATTACGAAGGAAGGGAAGTCTTGCCGAATGCATTTTTTCGCCGGGCTTCAGGCTTTCAAGCTCAGGACACAACTCCTGAATAATTTCCTTGTAGTTGGAATCCTTGAAGCCGTCAATCATGATGAGTGTATGCGTGTCGGACTGACGAAGAATGTATTCTGCTTCGTGAATTTTATAAGCCGTGTTCATCGGAATCAGAACTGCACCGATTTTTGTGACAGCCCAGAAAGCAATATACCACTGCGGCAGGTTTGTTGCCCATGCCGTAACGTGGGTACCTGCCTTGACACCCATTGAAATCAGGACGCGTGCAAATTCATCCACATCGTCGCGGAACTGTGCGTAAGTTCTTGTATAATCAAGAGTTGTGAATTTGAACATATACTGGTCGGGGAATTCTTCGACCATTTTATCAAGCAGCTGCGGAAAGGTGATGTTAACAAGGGATTCCTTTTTCCACACAAACTTGCCGGTGTGCGCCATGTTGTCATACAAATGGCTTTTTGTTTTTCTTTCCTGCTCAAACAGGCTCATATAGCTGACAAAGTGTGCAAATATGACAGACGGATCCTGCAAATCAGGCATCCATTCAGGATCCCATTCTAAAGAAATGAAGCCTGCGTAATTAAGTGTCCGCAGCGCATTGTGGATTTCATCGACAGGGAGTGTGCCTTCTCCGATGAGGCAATATTGCAGCCCGTCCTCAGTTTCTTCGGAATCCTTGAAATGTACGTGTTTGATGTAAGCACCAAGGTTTGTGACCGTCTGGTCAGGCGCTTCCTTTGCATCTCTGTATGTGTGGTGTACGTCCCAAAGAACCGCAAGATTGTCGCAAGCAAAACGGTTGAGAACGGAGCAAAGTTTCTTGGTGTCGGAATAAATGCCGGCTGTTTCCATAAGCAGTGTGATGCTGCTTTGCTCTGCCATGGGAACGGCTTTTGTAAGATAATTAAACACCGCTTCGTCCACGCATTCGCCGTTATCTGTTGTGGGTGCATGAATACGAATATAAGGTACCTTCAATGCTTTTGCATAAGCGATACAGGACGCGGTTTCAGCTATATTTGCTTCAATATTTTCTGCATTGCTTATGTCGCACAGTACATCAATGCAGGGGATGCAGAGCTTGTTTTCAATAAGATTGCGGACGGTAGCAGCCGACATTTCGATGTTAGCTGGACCTGTTTTATCAATGAATTCGGGAGCGTTTATGTTATGGATTTCAATGCCGGAAAAACCAGCTTCCACAGCCTCGGAAATAAATTCCTGCCATGTTGTGTTTTTCCAACCCTTGGTTGAAAATGAAAGCTTCATCAGTTTTTCTCCTCCTCATAAACAATCTTGTTGAGTGCATTGAGATAAGCACGGATAGATGCACCGACAATGTCAGTGGAAATCCCGTTGCCGGAATACAGCTTGCCGTTTGCGCGAAGACGAATGATTGCGTTACCGACGGAATCTCTGCCTTCTGTGATGGAACGGATTCGGAAATCGTCAAGCTCATAGTGTACACCGATAATCTGCTCAATTGCCATGAATGCGGCATCAATCGGGCCGTCACCCATGCTGATGCCCTGTAACAGATTGCCGTTCTTTTCAATTGCGATTGTCGCGGTTGAAACAATGTCGCTGCCGGAGTTGCTGACAAAGCTTTTCATACGGTAAACGGGAGGCACCTGCATGGCAGCGGATGCAACAATGGCATCAAGCTCCTTCAGGGAAACATTTTTCTTTGCGGCAACGCTCTTGAATGCTTCAAATACCTTAGCGTTGTCATCATCGGAAAGATCATATCCGAGCTTTTTGACTGCTTTTGCAACGGCAGCAGAATCATCAGAATTGGTAAGAAGAACGCCGTTTGCAAAAATATCGCTTTCTTCGGATTTTGCCATCTGATCCTGTCTGTGGCGGATGAAGCTGATAATCTGCTTTTCAGTTCTTTGCAGACCTGTATGATCCAGTCCGCTTGTAACCGCGCAGGAATCACCGCGCAGTCTGAACAGCTGCGCAACTGCCGAAAGGGCAGGAGCATCGAAGCCTGCAACAGCGGTCTTTATTTCATCCGCACCTGCACGCACGCTGGATGCTGTGCATGCACAAGCCATCTCCATTGCATTGGAGCAGCGAACACCTAATGCAATGCCTTCGGGAAGCTTGATTTCTGCGATAAAAGCAGCAAATTCATCAGGCAGCATTGTGCCTGCGGTGTCGCAAAGGGTGATTGTTTTTGCGCCGGCAGAAGCGGCCTTTTCGATTGCAGTGGCAAGGAAATCTGCCTCACTGCGGGTTGCATCCTCAGCAACAAACTCGACGTCGCCGCAAAGGCTTGCACATTTTGCAACCAATTCTCCGATCATTTCAAGAACGGCTGCGCTCTTTTTGTGGCAGAAATACTCCATCTGCACAGGTGAGACAGGCACACAGACCTGTAATCTTGCTTTTGCTGCATTCTTCATAGAGCTCCATGCAAGCTCAATTTCTTCAACAGAATGCCCCACGGGAAGCACCACGCAGGCCTTGCGAATTACGGCACAAACTGTTTTGACAAGAAGTGTATCAGTTTTTACATCATAAATTGCAGGCAGTTCAATGTAATCAACCCCCGCTTTTTCCAATAGCTTTGCAATTTCCGTTTTTTCACGGAAGGTGAGATTGATGTCTCTTTTACCGGAAGCGGCCTTGAGCGTTTCGTCTGCAATTCTGATTCTTTTCATCGTCGTTAACTCCTTTATAAAAATAAAAACCCCGAGGCAAAATAACCTCAGGGACGAATAAAATCCGCGGTACCACCCTAATTACCGAATGTACGGTCACTCTCAGACTCAAACAAGTCTTTCGTCATGATAACGGAACGTGCCGCACTTCCTTATGCACTCTGAAGAGGGTTAGGGAAATGAGCTCCGGAATGAGACCGTAATTACACTTCAGTACTGACTCGCAGCAAACGTCAGCTCTCTTAAAAATCAGCGTAATCCGTAATTCCTTCTCAGCCTTTATTATTTGCAGGAATTATAACACATCGGATTTATAAAGTCAAGTATTTTTCTTGACATTTTTACTGCTATGTGTTATTATCCATGATATTATGGAATTTGTATGCGCATAAATATTTTTAAAAAATGTGCGCTCATTTTGGAGGTAAATATGTACGACAAGGTGTCTACCGAACTCAACTTTGTTGAGCGCGAAAAGCAAACAGAAAAATTCTGGCGCGAAAATGACATTTTTCGCAAGAGCACAAAAATGCGCGAGGGTTGCGACTCTTATGTTTTCTATGATGGTCCGCCTACTGCAAACGGTAAGCCGCACATCGGTCATGTACTTACACGTGTAATTAAGGACATGATTCCCCGTTACCATACCATGAAGGGTGCAATGGTACCTCGTAAGGCAGGTTGGGATACGCACGGTCTGCCTGTTGAACTGGAAGTAGAAAAACTGCTTGGTATTGACGGTAAGGAACAGATAGAAAACTATGGCATTGCACCTTTTATCGAAAAATGTAAAGAAAGCGTTTGGAAATACAAAGGGATGTGGGAGGATTTCTCCGGTACCGTAGGCTTCTGGGCTGACATGGATGATCCTTATGTAACCTATCATGATTCTTACATCGAATCCGAATGGTGGGCACTGCGTCAGATCTGGGACAAGGGTCTTCTTTATAAGGGCTTCAAGGTTGTTCCTTATTGCCCGCGTTGCGGCACACCGCTGTCTTCTCACGAAGTTGCACAAGGATATAAGGATGTCAAAGAACGTTCCGCAATCGTCCGCTTCAAGGTAGTGGATGAAGATGCTTATATTCTTGCATGGACAACCACTCCCTGGACCCTGCCCTCCAACGTTGCACTCTGCGTACATCCCGAATATGATTATGTCAAGATCCGCAACGGCGAATTCGTTTATTATCTCGCAGAAGGTCTGTTGAGTGTGATTGACGGCGACTATGAAATTCTTAAACGTATGAAAGGTAAAGACCTTGAATACAAGAAATATATGCCGCTGTTTGACTTTATTGATCGCCGTGACGACGCTTATTTTGTCTGTTGCGACGAATATGTAACCCTTACAGACGGTACGGGTGTTGTTCACCTTGCACCTGCATTCGGTGAAGACGATAACCGTGTCGGCAGACGTTACAAGTTGCCCTTTGTGCAGCTTGTAGATGCCAAGGGTTGCATGACCAAGGAAACTCCTTGGGAAGGTATGTTCTGTAAAGATGCAGATAAGCAGGTTCTTATTTATCTTGAAACTGCAGGCAGACTTTTCTCTGCTCCCGTGTTTGAACACAGCTATCCGCATTGCTGGCGTTGCGATACTCCTCTCATTTATTATGCCCGTGAAAGCTGGTATATTGAAATGTCTGCTGTCAGAGATCGTCTGATTGCAAATAACAAGACCATCAACTGGATCCCCGAAAGCATCGGCACCGGCCGTTTCGGTGACTGGCTTGAAAATGTACAGGATTGGGCACTTTCCAGAAACCGTTATTGGGGTACCCCTCTCAATATCTGGGAATGCGGTTGCGGACACAGACATTGTATCGGCAGCGTGGATGAACTCAGATCCATGTCCGACAATTGTCCCGATTCCATTGAACTGCACCGTCCTTACATTGATGCTGTTACCATCCGTTGCCCCGAATGCGGCGGTGAGATGAAGCGTGTGCCTGAGGTTATTGACTGTTGGTTTGACTCGGGTGCCATGCCTTTTGCACAGCATCACTATCCGTTTGAGAATAAAGACCTGTTTGAAAAGCAGTTCCCGGCTGACTTCATTTCCGAAGCGGTTGACCAGACCCGTGGTTGGTTCTATTCTCTTCTTGCCATTTCTACCCTTTTGTTTGATAAAGCTCCTTATAAGAATGTTATTGTGCTCGGTCTTGTGCAGGATGAAAACGGTCAGAAGATGTCCAAGTCCAAGGGAAATGCAGTTGACCCGTTTGAAGCACTTGAAAAGTTCGGTGCTGATGCCATCCGTTGGTACTTCTACACTAACTCTGCTCCGTGGCTTCCCAACCGTTTCTATGACAAGGCGGTTCTCGAAGGACAGAGAAAGTTCATGGGTACACTTTGGAACACCTATGCATTTTATGTTCTTTATGCCAATATCGACAAGTTTGATCCTTCTGAATATGAACTTGATCTTTCTAAGTTGAGCGTTATTGACAAATGGTTGCTGTCAAGACTTAACTCTACAGTTTCTGAAGTTGACAAGCAGCTTGGCAACTATGCCATTCCCGAAGCTGCCCGTGCACTTGACAGCTTTGTTGATGAAATGAGCAACTGGTATGTCCGTCGTTGCCGTGAACGTTTCTGGTCCAAGGAAATGACCCAGGATAAGAGCAACGCTTATATGACCCTTTATACTGCTCTTGTTACCATCAGCAAGGCAGCTGCACCGATGATTCCGTTCATGACGGAAGAAATCTACCGTAACCTTGTTTGCAATATCTATAAAGATGCTCCCGAAAGCATCCACCTTTGTGATTTTCCGACCGTTGACGAAAAGTTCATCGACAAGGAGCTCGAAAAAGCAATGGATCTCGTTTTGCAGATCGTTGTACTTGGCAGAAGTGCAAGAAACGGTGCAAACCGTAAAAACAGGCAGCCTTTGGCTCTGCTTTCCGTTGCTTGCAATGAAACTCTCGATGAAACCTATCTTGAAATCATTCGAGATGAACTTAATGTCAAGACTGTTGAATTCATTGACGATGCAGATGGTTTGCTTACATATGTGTTTAAACCGCAGCTTAAAACCGTCGGTCCTAAATACGGCAGACAGCTCAATGACATCCGCAACGCACTGTCCACCATCGACGGCAATACCGCTAAGCGTGAACTCGATACAAACGGTATGATCGTTCTTGACCTTGCAAGCGGTAAGGTCGAGCTGACAGTGGATGACCTTCTCATTTCCTGCTCGCAGAAGGAAGGCACTTTCTCGCTGTCTGACAATGGTGTCACCGTTTCTCTTGATACCAACCTCACGGATGAACTCATTGAAGAAGGTCATGTCAATGAAATCATCAGTAAGCTGCAGACCATGCGTAAAGAAGCTGGTTTTGAAGTAACCGATCATATCCGTGTCACTTTTGAAGCAAGTGAAAAAATGTCAGCATTGCTTCTTGCAAACACTGATCGTATTGCAAAGGTTGCTCTCGCAGATTCCGTTACAGCCGAAGCACCTGCTGGATATGTCAAGGCATGGGATATCAACGGCGAAGAAATCAACTTCGGTGTGGAAAAAATCTAACTAACAACAGGGGATGTCTTGTACATCCCCTTTATTATCAGGAGGTATATATGGCTGATTTTACTCCCGTATTGAGAATGATTGTTACAAGTGATATTCACATTCAAAAAGACGATTATCAGATTGAAAGATATCGTAAGGGCATGAAACTTGCTTATGATTATGCCAAAGAGCAAGCATACGATAGAATTGATGCATTTTTTGCAGTAGGTGATTTTGCTAATAGCGGATCTGAATGGGAAATGCTGACATTCCGTGATCTGATGGATGAATGTCTGTCTCCCGAAACCGAGAGAACGCTCATGCTTGCAAGTCATGAATTTAAGACGGACGGACAACAGGGAGCTTATGACCGCTTGTTGTCTATTTATGGTATGATGGGAGATACGCATAAAGTATTCAAAGGATTCCATTGTATTTCCATTTCTACTGAGGACGGTTGCCGTTTTAAGGAAGGTAAGCAGAACTTTTTGCGTGAAGAACTCAGAAAGGCAGCAGCTGATGATCCCAAAAAACCGATTTTTGTATTTCAACATCCGCATATTACCGACACCGTGGCTGGTTCTATCAACTGGGGTGAGGATGATCTGACGGCAATCATGATGGACTATCCGCAGATCATTGACTTTTCAGGTCATTCTCATGCACCTGTCAATGATCCGAGAAGTATTCATCAGCGTCATTTTACTTGTCTTGGTACAGGATCATTCAGCTATTTTGAACTTGATGAGTTTGATAAGATTTACGGAACAGTACCGCCTGATTGTGACGAACAGGCTCAGTTCTTAATTGTAGAAGTCAGTGCTGAAGGTGCTGTTCTTATCAAGTCAATGGATGTTCTTACAGGTAAGTTCTTCCCTTGTGACCGAATGATTGCGACTCCTTGGGAGCCTGAATCATTTATCTATACTGATGCTCGCTATCTTACAACTGTTAAACCTTATTTTACAGATAATGCAAAAGTTGATTACGAAAAAACGGAAGATGGAATTACTATCCGATTTACGCAGGCAAAGATAGATGAGGATATGGTGGATGATTACATTATACGTCTTCGTAATAAAAAAGACGGCACTGTTGTAAAACAGGCCGCTGTATGGTCGCATTATTATTTGTATACTATGCCCGAAACCTGTTCGGTCACATTCAAAGATGTGCAGGCAGGCGAGTATGTTGCTGAAATTTTCGCACAGGGCTTCTGGAAAAACCGCAGTGAAAAGCCGCTGACAGCAGAAATTACTGTTGATTGAAGAAATTAACAATTTCCTCTTTTGTGGCTTTGAATGAGCCTTGAATCATGGTTGGCTGACCGCCACCTCTGCCATTCAGTGCAGTATTGATCTCTTTTGAGGTTTCACGAAGATTGACTGTTTGTGATGCAATAATATAGGAATAACCCGTTTCATCATTTCCACAGCATACACACATCATTCTTCCGCATTTCGGAAGGCAAAGATTGCAAAGAGCACGCATATCGTCCGCTTTCGCATCCTGCATGAATAAAACAACAGATCCGTCAGTTTGTTCGACTGTGTCAGCAAGCTGACGGTTTATTTTAGTCTGCAAGGTCGTGATTTCTTTTTTGAGGAATACAATGTCTTCCTGTAACTTTTCAACCCCCAGCGGTGTTTCAAGTGCTCTTGCTGAAAGAAGTGCAGAAACTTTTCTGTTGCAACTGTAATGATCTCTGAGAAGTTCAAATGCATCCAGTCCGCACACAAGTGTTACTCTTGTGCCGCCTCTGTGCGGTGCGCAATCAAGAATTTTTAAAAGACCGACTTCGCTTGTGGTGTCTACGTGCGGTGCACAACAGGCACAAAGGTCAACTCCCTCAATCTCAACAAGTCGTACATCTTTTGTCAGTTCCAATTTGGAACGATACGCAAGAGTTTTAAGCTCTTCTACGGTTGGGAAAATGCAGTTCACCTTCACATTATTTGCAATATGGAGATTACATTCGTCCTCAATAATTCTTAGTTGCTCTGCGTTTATAGTCCCGTCAAAATCCACCGTCATGCAATCATCTGCCATATGAAAACCGACATTTGTGTAGCCGTAGGCTGTGTGAACCAAACCGGAAAAAATATGCTCACCCGTGTGATTCTGCATTCTGCGGAAGCGTTTTTCAGCATCAAGAACGCATTGATGCGTTTTACCTACAGACACCGGTGCATCAACTGTATGCAAAATTACACCGTCTTTTTCCTGTACATTTGTGACATTTGCTTCACCGATTTTGCCTGTGTCATATTTTTGACCGCCACCTTCAGGAAAGAACGCAGTTTTATCGAGAATGCAAAGAAAACCGTCCTTGCATTCTTCACAGGAAAGTACGGTTGCCGTGAATGAATATAATTTACTGTTTCTATAATAAAGTTTTTCTGTCATTGTTTTTCACCTGTTGACATAAAAAGTATTTTGCGTTAAAATAGTGCGCGGTGATGATTATGAGAATGAGAAGAATTAAAAATCATGACGAGCGTAAAGAAGCCTGCCTTTCCCGCATGCTGTATGTGGCAAAAACGGACGAGGATTACAGAGAAATCGTCAAAAGGAAAGAACTGCTTGATTATAAAGCGATTTTCGGCAATGAGAATCCTGTTGAAATGGAAATCGGTTGCGGCAAGGGCAGATTTGTGCTTGAGCTTGCAAAACGCAATCCCGACATCAATTATATTGCCGTTGAAGTCAACAGCAATGTTATTATTGAAGCCTGCGAAGCGGTCATGGAAGAAAATGTTCCGAATATCTATTTTATGCGTTGCGGTGCTGAATTGCTCGAAAAATACATTCCCGCGGGAAGCATTCAGCGTATTTATCTGAACCATTCCTGTCCGTTTCCGAAAAACCGCTATGAAAACCGCCGTCTGACAAATCTCAAGTTTATGCCGATTTATTCGCATTGTCTTGTGGCCAACGGTGAGATTCATCAGAAAACGGATAATATGCATTTCTTCGAATATTCCATTGAGCAGTTTTCCGCTTACGGCGTCAAGCTCAAAAATATCTCATTGGATCTGCACAATTCAGGCTTTGAGGGCAATATCATCACGGAATATGAAGCCAAGTTCCTGCGTAAAAATATGCCCATTTACCGACTGGAAGCAGTTTTTAATCACAACACCTGAAAAATATAAAATTTCAAGTATGAGGTCTCCGGTACACCCCACAGAATGGGATGGTCGGGGGCCTGTTGTCTTGCTTCAACCTGCAAAAGAGACACACCTGCATCATGAGCTGCTTCTCTGAGCATTTTGCAGAACAGCTCCTCGGGCATAAAGTGCGAGCACGAGCAGGTTGCAAGAAAGCCGCCACGCGGAAGCAGATGCATTGCCCTTCGATTGATTTCCTTATAACCTCTGAATGCACTCTGCACGGTCGAGCCGCTTTTTGTGAATGCTGGAGGGTCGAGAATAATATAATCAAACGGCTTTTTCTTTTCATTGTCCAAGGCAGTCAGATAATCAAATACATCCACTGTCTGCGTCTGCATGTTGGATAGTTTGTTCAGTGCAATGTTTCTGTTTGCCGTTGCAATGGCATCTGACGAAATGTCCAATGCGGTAACACTTTCTGCACCTGCCTTGGCGCAATTCAAGGCAAACGAGCCCGTATGTGTGAAGCAATCTAGCACCTTTTTTCCTTTTGCAATTTTAGAAGCGGCAAGTCGGTTGTATTTCTGATCCAGGAAAAAGCCTGTTTTCTGACCATTCTCAAAGTCAACCTCATACAACACGCCATTTTCATTGATGATAACCTTGTTATCATCTTTCGTGCCGAGGTCATCTGCCTCAACATACCCTTTGCCGAGTGCAAGACCTTCCTTTTCTCTGACCGCAACATCGTTTCTCTCAAATATAGCAGAAACTGTGAAACCTGCATTCCGTAGTTCTGTTTTGAGTGCTTCGAAAAGAATCGGTTTTCTCAATTCCATACCGTATGACATTGTCTGTGTTACGAGAACATCTCCGAATTTGTCGCAGATAAAGCCGGGTAATCCATCTGAATCACCGAAAATTATACGGAAACAGTCCGTGTCATCACCCATTACCGAAAGTCTGTATTGCAGTGCATATTTTATCCGTCGCTGAAAAAATGGTGCATCAAAACGATCATTTGCATTTCTTGAAAGAATTCGTACTAAAATCTTGGAATTTGCATTGTATAGTCCGGAACCGAGATAGGAACCTTTTTCGGTTACTGCATCCACTATATCGCCATTTTGAACATCTCCGAAAACGGAAATTGTATCAGAGCTGTAAATCCACGGATGACCGTTCTGTACATTTGTGCTTCCTTTTTTGTTGACGGTCACAATTGCATAACTTCTGTTTTTCATTTGCTGATTGCCTGTCTGCATCCTGTCACAGATGCCTGTGCGGTCAGATTCCCTTCATCATCAGTAATGTCAATTCGATAGAAACATACATTCCTACCGATTTTAAGAGGTATTGCATTTGCGTGTAAGGTTCCTGATTTTGCTGCTTTGAGAAAATTAATATTACTTTCAATCGACATTGCAATGTATTCTCCGGAATTGTTTGCTGCAGCGGCAAAACACAGGTCTGCCAGAGTGAAAATTGCACCGCCCATTACGGTATCGTTTGCATTCAGATGCTGATTTGTGATTTTCATTGAGCAAGTGGCTGTATCCGGACCTATGCTGTCAATTACAATTCCTGTTTGCTCTGTTGCGTAACGGTCTTTAGACATAATTTTTTGAATTTGTTCATGCGTGAGCATACTATTAACCTCATTGAAAGAAAGCGTCGCTATAAGCGGCGCTTTCAAAAATATTATTCGCAGTAGTTGTAACCGTATTCAATGCCCTGAAGATTGCCGGCGATAAGATGTTGCTTTGTAGGAGGAACAATCTTTTCAATTACTTTTTCAGCAAGAGAATAGGGCATGACATCGCTTGTCTTCAACAGATATCCAAGCATAATCATGTTTGCAGAAAGACCTGTTTCACGCGCAAGCTTTGTTGCAGGAATGTAGAATGCCTTGACGTCTTCTCGTTCAATCTTTCTTTCAATCAAAGATGAGTCGATATAGATGCTGCCATTTTTTTCAACTGCACTTTCAAATTTGTCAAGCGAGGGCAGATTCAGAGCAATGAGAATATCAGGATGGTCAACGACAGGAGAACCGATGGGTTCATCACTCAGTGTAACACCACAGTTGGATGTGCCACCACGTACTTCGGGTCCATAGCTGGGCATCCAACAAACTTCGCGGTCTTCAATCAGACCGGCATAAGCGAGGAATTTGCCGATGAACAGAACACCCTGTCCGCCAAAACCTGCAATCAGGAGTTTTGTTGTCATAATTATTTTTCCTCCTTTGCAAATCTGTCTTTATATACACCAAGCGGATAGTAAGGGATAACAGTCTCTTCTAATCTTTCAAGAGCCTTTGTGGGTTCCAATGCCCAGTATGTCGGACAAGCTGAAAGAACTTCAATAAGTGAGAAACCTTTTCCTTCAATTTGGTTCTGGAAAGCCTTTTTGATGGCTTTCTTTGCGTTTCGTATGTTCTTTACATTATTGACTGCAACTCTTTCGAGATAGCTTGCACCGTCAAGCTGAGAGAGCATTTCAACGACCTTGACAGGGTAGCCGACTGTATTGGTATCTCTGCCGTATGGGGAGGTTTGCGTGACCTGTCCGGGCAGGGAAGTCGGAGCCATCTGACCGCCTGTCATGCCGTAAATGCCGTTGTTGACGAAAATGATGGTGATATTTTCGTTTCTTGCAGCAGCATGAACGGTTTCGCAGGTACCGATGGATGCAAGGTCGCCGTCACCCTGATAGGTGAAAACGATTTTATCGGAGTCTGCTCTTTTCAGACCTGTAGCAACAGCAGGAGCTCTGCCATGTGCAGCTTCAACCATATCACAGTTAAAATAATTGTATGCAAATACGGAACAACCGACAGGAGCGACGCCTATGGTTTTTCCTTCAATTCCGAGTTCATCAAGAGCTTCGGCAACAAGACGATGAATAATGCCGTGAGTACAACCGGGGCAATAGTGCAGTGGTATGTCTGCCAATGCGTGCGGTCTGTCAAATACTACCATTATGCGTTACCTCCTTTTGCGGCTTTTCTGATGGAGTTGAGAATATCTTCCGTGGTCGGGATCATACCGCCGACACGGTTGCAAAGCGAAACGGGCTTCTTGCAACGGATTGCAAGTTCAATGTCTTCGATCATCTGACCCATGGAAAGCTCGACGGAGATAAATGAATTGACCTTATCGGCAGCTTCAAACAGCGGCTTCTTTGGGAACGGCCACAGGGTGATGGGTCGGATCATGCCGACTTTGATGCCTTCTGCACGTGCAGCATCAATTGCGTTCTTGGAAACACGAGCAGCAATACCAAAAGCAACAATGCAGATGTCTGCGTCATCCATGAGGTATGTATCATACATCGTTTCGGTTGCTTCGATTTCTTCGTACATCTTGTAACGAGCGAAGTTGACTTTTTCAAGTTCTTCAGGCTGCAGGAAGAGGGAATTGACAATGTTGTGTTCTCTCTTGAGTTCGGTACCTGTCAATGCCCAGGGTTTTTCATATGTTTTGACTTCTCCGATGTCAAGCACAACGGGCTCCATCATCTGGCCGAGTGTACCGTCAGCAAGCAGCATGGAGGGCATGCGGTATTTATCTGCAAGTTCAAAGCCCTTAACAGTCAGAGTCACCATTTCCTGCACGGTGGAGGGAGCAAAAACAAGCAGGTGATAATCTCCGTGGCCGCTGCCTCTGGTTGCCTGGAAATAGTCAGCCTGAGAGGGCTGAATGCCGCCAAGGCCAGGGCCGCCACGCTGTACATTGACAACCATTGCAGGAAGATCGCAACCTGCAAGATAGGACAGACCTTCACTCTTAAGAGAGATTCCGGGGCTGGAACTGGATGTCATTACTCTTTTACCTGCAGATGCAACGCCGATAACCATGTTAATGGCAGCAATTTCGCTTTCAGCCTGCAGGAATGTGCCGCCGATTTTGGGCATTTTCTTTGCCATGTATGCAGCAACTTCTGTTTGGGGAGTGATTGGATAACCGAAGTAGTGACGGCAGCCTGCGAGAATTGCAGCTTCTGCAAGTGCTTCGTTCCCCTTCATAATAACTTTATTTGCCATTGCTTTTCCTCCTTACTTTTCAACGCGGATTACGCAGTCCGGGCACATGGTGGCACAGAATGCACAGCCGATACAAGCTGCCATATCTGTTACACCTGCAGGATGGTATCCCTTGGTGTTGATTTTGTCCGTAAGTAAAGCAACAATATGCTTCGGACAAGCACCGACACACAGGCCGCAGCCTTTGCATCTTTCTTCGTTAAATGTTACTTTTGCCATATTTATTCTCCTTTTTTATTCCATCCCTGGCGCAAATATAGCGTAACGGGGAATAAATTATCTATTTTGTCAACTAATTGATCGCACAATTCATGCTTGCATACTGTAAAAGCGATGTCGAGTCCGCTTTGTTGAGACAAATCCTTTACAAAACCAATAGAATTCATAATATCTTCTGCAGTAGTTTCGTCACCAAGATTTGAGTTGTTGATTATCTTGGTAAATTTAAACCCCAGAACTTTTTCGATTTCTTCTTTTGCCTCCAGTGCAAGTTCTAATGTGCGTGTTAATGGACGATACATATTGATGATCCAAAAACAATCATAATTATTTTCTGAAAGTATATCATCACGAAAACGACCGATTGCTGCTGCACCAACATCATCGCCACCAAGATCTATGACGGCATATTTATTCTTATTGTCTACCACAGAATATGCGCTTGAAGGCATTGCAGGCATATCAACATTTGTGTTTGCGTATTCGGAAGCTATCATCTTAATACCTTTCTTTTCAAGTGCACCTCGTGCATCCTTTGAACGGAAATAGGGATTGACAATATCCAGATCGGCACAAACAACATCGAGTCCGTCTTCTTTGATTTTCATTGCGAGATTAATAGCAATATTGGTCTTGCCGCTGCCGTAGTGGCCGGCAATGATGTTCATTCTTTTGTATTGCATGACTTACAGTTTGTTTCTTTGGATTTTACCGCTTGTTGTCTTCGGAAGTGTTTCGCAGAATTCAACAATACGCGGATATTTGTAGGGAGCTGTATTGGTCTTGACATAATTCTGGATTTCTTTTTTCAGTTCTTCCGTAGCTTCGGTTCCCTTAGTCAGAACAATACAAGCTTTAACAATTTGACCTCTCACTTCATCAGGGGCGGCACACACACCACACTCCAGAACATAAGGAAGTTCCATGATAACGCTTTCGATTTCGAACGGCCCGATTCGATAGCCGGATGATTTGATGACATCGTCACTTCTGCCGACATACCAATAAAATCCGTCCTCATCTCGCCATGCAACGTCACCGGTAAAGTACATACCGTCATGGTATACTTCATTTGTTTTTTCTGTGTCATTGTAATATCCCATTGTTAATCCGCAAGGATAACCGAGTTTCGGAGTGCGAATTACAATGTTGCCTGATACACCAACGGGACACGATACGCCGTCTGCATCTACGATATCAACATCATAAAGCGGGACAGGCTTACCCATGGATCCGATCTTATGGGACTGTCCGACCTGATTGCCGATGATAAGTGTTGATTCACTCTGTCCAAAACCTTCCATGATACTCAGACCGGTTTCTCTTTCAAATTGACGGAAAACTTCAGGGTTAAGAGCTTCACCGGCCATGGAAGCATGTTCAACAGAAGAGAAGTCATATTTTGTCATATCTTCTTTGATGAGCATTCTGTACATTGTTGCAGGACTACAGAATGTTGTGATTTTGTATTTTGCAAACAAAGGAAGAATATCATTTGCATCAAAGCGATTGAAATCGTAAACAAAGACGGGTGCTTCGCAAAGCCATTGACCGTACAGTTTACCCCACAGACATTTTGCCCATCCGGAATCGGCAATGGTCAGATGCAGACCGTGCGGATTTACATTGTGCCAATATTTAGCAGTAATGAAGTGTCCGAGAGGATACGTGAAGTTGTGCATTGTCAGTTTGGGATTGCCGGATGTTCCTGATGTGAAGAACATGAGCATCAAATCTTCACCGCATGCTGCATCTGCAGGTCTTTCAAATTTACCTGTGTACAAAGTGTATTCGTTGTCAAAATCATGCCATCCGTCACGGTTTCCCCCAACAAGAATAAGATTTTTGATACAATCACATTTAGCAGCTGCGCGCTGTGCATGTTCAGCGGTGTCGCCGTCTGCAGTACAGACAAGTGCATCAATATTTGCAGCATTGAAACGATATTCAAAATCATGTTCCTGCAGCATGTTTGTGGCAGGAATGGCAACGGCTCCCAACTTGTTAAGAGCCATCATGCAGAACCAGAACTGATAATGACGTTTTAGAACAAGCATGACTTTATCGCCTTTTTTAATACCCAACGAGCGGAAGTAGTTTGCTGTCTGGTTTGATGCACGTTTTAAATCAGAAAATGTAAAACGTCTTTCAGTTTTGTCGGCATCAAGGTGAAGAAGGGCGAGTTGGTCGGGTTTTGCATTTGCAATCTCATCAAGAATGTCAAATCCGAAGTTGAAGTTGTCGATATTGCGGAATTCAATTCCGGTGCAAGTACCTTTTTCATTTTCAGTGGTTTGGATGTATTTTTCGCAAACAAGTGAATCTCTCTTGACAGAATGAATGATAGATTCAATGGCTTTTTTCTCTTCACTTTTTTCACCGGGGATAACGAAAGCTATAAAGTGACAATCTTCACCGTTAACAGCAATCATACCGTGCGGTGTAGAGCTGTCGAAGAATATCGAGTCACCGGCATTCAAAACTTCCGAATGTGCACCAACTTGAATTTTCAGACTACCGCTGAGAATATAGTCAAATTCCTGTCCGCCATGTGTCGTGACGTGGATGGGTTTGTTTTGCAATTCGGGGTGATATTCATATCGTGTCATGTAAGGGACAGCAATTTTGTTCTTGAATTGCGCTGCAAGATTCTTCATCAATATGCCGGACTCGTTGATTGTTTCAAGTCCGCCACCATTTCTTGTGACTGTATATGATGTCAGCTTCGGTGTAGTACCTTCAAGCAGATTTGCAATTTCAAGGTTAAATGCTATTGCACATTTATGCAAGAAAGTAAAAGGGAAGTCTGCAGCACCGGTTTCATAAGAAATATATTCTTCAGCAGTG
Source organism: Acutalibacteraceae bacterium (assembly GCA_045576275.1). Taxonomy (GTDB): domain Bacteria; phylum Bacillota; class Clostridia; order Oscillospirales; family Acutalibacteraceae; genus RUG806. Next base: position 158,546 of record JAZNGB010000063.1, on the reverse strand, counting down.
ACATCTGTCAAAGTTGCCATTTCTGCAACAGTCATTCCGCACACTTCACGCATTTCGCGGATACGAGCTGCAATTTCATTCAGTTTGCTGCCAGTAGAAGTATTCATAGTTTCCTCCTGTCGGGGGCATAATTAAAAAAAATAAACGCCCCAGAATAAAATTTCTGAGACGAGATTAATTCCCGCGGTACCACTCAAATTGCATCTTTGCGATGCCTCTCAACGGCTCTGACAAGCCTTCCTCATTAACGCAGAGTATACGAATGTTCTTACTGGTTTTATTTGTTCGGAACATCTGCTCGGAAGTGACAGTCAATTGAAAACATCTGACACAGATTTGCACCAACCATCTGTTCTCTGAAGACTTTTGTTTTCGACATTCTTCGTCTTAGCATTTGCTTTATTTTTATTTATTTTAACACGCAGTATAAACTTTGTCAATTAATATTTTTAACAATGATGACATTGATGTTATATCAGATTATATATATATTAAACAGAATGTTGTCCCTTGCAGTTATGTATAATTATGTAATGTGTTTTACATTATGAAAAAAAATTGCAATATTTTGTTACGGCACTTTGATGAATGGATTGACAAATGAATGTCAATATTGTAAAATGTAATCATCATTTATTAGGAGGATAAGACATGAATAGCGTAAATCCGTATGCTGGTACAAAGACCGAACAAAATCTCAGGGCTGCCTTTTCAGGCGAAAGTGAAGCAAGAAATAAATACACATATTTTGCAAGTGTTGCCAAAAAAGAAGGGTATGAACAAATATCCGCTTTGTTTTTGAAGACAGCCGACAATGAAAAAGAACATGCAAAAATGTGGTTCAAGGAACTAAAAGGTCTTGGCAATACTGCTGAAAATCTTGCTGCGGCCGCTGCAGGTGAAAATTATGAGTGGACAGATATGTATGCTAATTTTGCAATAGAGGCTGAAGAGGAAGGTTTTGCAGAGCTTGCTGCAAAATTCCGTGCTGTTGCTGCAATTGAAAAAGAACATGAAGAACGTTATCGTGCTCTCCTTCATAATGTTGAGATGCAGGAAGTGTTTGCGAAGAGCAGCGTTACTGTTTGGGAATGCAGAAACTGCGGCCATATTGCAGTTGGTATGAAAGCACCTGAAATTTGCCCTGTTTGTGCTCATCCGCAGGCATATTTTGAAGTCAATGCAAAAAATTATTAATGTTATTTACCGCCTTTGAGGCGGTTTTTTTATATGTATGTTGATTCATAGGCAGGATTTGAACAGTTGGTTGCAATTGTTATATTCGTATGGTATTATTCTTTCATAAAAAATAATAATTGATTCTGTTTGAGGTTGTATTGAATGAAATACGCTGTTTTGAATGGCGCTGACTTGCTTGATTCGCAATATGCAAAAACATTGTTGAACGGTAAAAAACTCGGGCTTGTTACTAATGTATCCGGTGTTACTAAAAATTTAACTCGAACTGCTGTGAAACTTGCAGAAAAGTACAACTTATGTGCTTTGTTCAGTCCAGAACATGGTTTATCATCCGTGCGTCAAGCAGGTGGATATGATGATGAAGTATATTTTGATAAAGATTTAAACATCCCTGTATATGATTTGTTCGGCAGGAAAGAATCGATGGTTTTTGCCGAAACAGTTTTCCGTAATCTTGATGCGGTTGTCTTTGATATACAGGATATTGGTGTTCGTTATTTTACTTATCAGTATACGATGTTAGATACAATGAAATTGTGTAGTGATGTGTCAATTCCTTTTATTATTCTGGATCGGATAAATCCATTGGGAGGTGCTCGTGTTGAGGGAAATCTTTTGACATCTGATTGCGTATCATCAGTCGGAAGGGTTGAAGGACAGGCTGTTGTAAGTGGAATGACGATAGGAGAGCTGGCTCTTTGGTATAATGATTATTTAAATATTGGAGCACATGTTGAAGTTATTTCTTGCGACGGTTGGAAAAGATCTATGGAATTTGATGATACGGATCTTCTTTTTGTTCCTCCATCACCGAATATGCCAACTACAGATACTGTGTTTTTATATAGCGGCACGTGTTTGTTTGAAGGTACGAATATTTCAGAAGGCAGAGGAACAACAAAGCCTTTTGAAATGTTTGGTGCTCCTTGGATTGATTCAAAAGAATTAATAATGTACCTGAACTCTTTACCCGCTGACATGAAAGAATACTTTGATGGCCTGGTTTTCAGACCTTGTTCTTATCAACCGTGGTTCAGTGATTATCAAGGCGTTGTATGCAACGGATTGCAGTTACATATAAAAAATAAGAACGATATTGACATGTTTTCTACAGTCTGTATTTTGATTTACTCTTTAAGAAACTTATATCCGCATGTATTTAAAACAGAACCATTCTTTTATAATTTGTTTGGATGCAATGAATGGTTTGATGATATTGATTCTTTGCGCAAACTATTAGATCGCTTTAAAACAGAGCGTGAATATTTTCACAGACAACGAAAAGATTATTTGTTATATTCTTAACAGCAAAAGCTCCGCATCAGTACGAGGCGGAGCTTTAAATTGGTGCCTTTAGGTGTGGAAATAAACCCCCGGTTCTACCGGGGGTGAAAAAAGACTTTAGTAAAGCCAAAAACGGGCGAGCTAAAAGCCGCCCGAAAAAAGACTAACGGAAAGAAGAAACCTCCTGATATAATAGTAGTGGTTTGGCGACCGCATTACTAAAATAAAAGGAGGAATCAAGCGATGAAAAAAGATAATGAAATAAAGAGTAGTGCACATTCCCGGTACAGATGTCAATACCATATAGTATTTGCCCCAAAGTACAGAAGGCAAATAATATACGGACAAATAAAGAAGGACATCGGAGAAATATTGAGAAAGTTGTGTGTACAAAAAGGAGAGGAGATAATCGAAGCAGAGGCGTGCAGCGATCATATCCATATGTTGGTGAGTATACCACCGCATATAAGTGTATCACAATTCATGGGATATCTCAAGGGGAAAAGTAGCCTGATGATTTTTGACCGCCATGCAAACATAAAATACAAATATGGCTCACGAACATTTTGATGCCGGGGGTATTATGTAGATACAGTCGGTCGAAATAAAAAGGTGATAGCAGAATACATAAAGAATCAGATAGAAGAAGATTATGCACACGAACAGATAAGTATAAAAGAGGGGCAGAGCAAACCACCGGTTCCACCGGTGGTTATGATTATGATGTTGCATAATGACGCAATAACAACTCTTCTTTTGAAGTTAAGTTTACAGAAATTCGCAAAATATTTCTTGCATCAGCAGCATCGAGCTTACCGTTGTTATCAGTGTCGAGACGTTTTATCATTGCACTTGTCAGTTTTTCGGAATCCATGCCGACAGCAAAACGAAGTGCACTTCTTGCATCCGCGGCATTGACCTCTCCGTCACTGTTTGCATCGCACATCAGGATAGACGGTAATTTCACATTTCCACCGGTGTTGCAGTAATAACATCGAATTTGCGCTTTTCCATAAGTCGTGGAAGAAGGTTCAGTTATGATGTCTGTACTATAAATGTGTGTACCGAGCGTGCCCACTTTGTAGCTGGTTAAATCACCGCACGTTTTGCAATTAACGGAAGTGTAGCCATATGTTCTGCAACTGCCGGTTGCGATTTGAATTGCATCCGGGGTGTGTCCCGTGGATAGCAGAAGTGAACTATATGCAGTCTTTTTGCAATGTCTGCATGAATATAAGGCTTTTCCGTCGCTGTTGCATGTGGTTTCTGTTTTTAAACTCGGATAGTAATAAACGTCATCAGAAATAAATGTTGTATACGGTAAATATACCCAACCGCTGTAACCATTGTATGATGTGTAACCCCAGTTTGCGATGCGTAAGTATATGTATATAGATGTATTTTGAGGAATATATACATCACTTCCGTTGCTATCTGTTATGTTACGGTTTGCTGTTGTCGGTCCAACTCTGAAATACATAAGATTGGTTGTTTTGTATGAGGCTGTGGTCATATTGAATTCGTGATAACATTCTGTTGATGGAACAACCCATCTGCTCTGTGTGATTGTATTGCATGTTGTACAATATGTAATAAGACTTATACCATCTGAACTCATAGCTTTGTAAGCATTCAACACATCCAATTCAGAATCGAATGAATATATTTCTTTGTAATTATCGGTGTTTTCACCGGCAATCGGATACTTGTTGACAATATAAGCCTCTTTGAGAGAGTGTCTTGAAGGATAAATCAGAGTGCTTTCGAGTAAGGCACCGCAATTCCGATCAGTGCAACTTATGGATTTGTTGCCATACTGCGTACAACCGGATGTATATGTTACCGGATTGCCGGGTATGTGTTGGTGAATATCGATTCCCTCATAAGGCGGATCTTCCGGTTCGTCAGGCGGATCTGTTGGCTCGGTCGGTTCTTCATTTTCAGGTTTAAATCCGTTATAGCCGTTTGCTTTGATAAAAGAAGGGTAGTCACGGTAACAGATGTTCATGTCAAGATTGCCGGAAAAACCATCTACAGTTCCGGTGCATGAATATTGCCAAAGGTCAATTCTGCCTTCATAAGTACAAGTGTCATTGTATTGAGCATACCATAAGCATCTGTTTTGCAGGAACGCAGTATCTATTACATTTCTCATAAAATCGAGATTCGTATAAAGTCCTGTATAGTAACCTGCATTTTCAAGAGTTGAACAGAATGATTCTATAATTACGGAATTCAATTCTTTTCCGCCGTTATAATGAGAATAATCAGGAGGATAGTCTTCTAAGTCAATAAATACAGGTAAAGTTGATTGCATTCCGTATTCTTCTATTTTGTCGATGCAGAATTGTGCTTCTTCCGCAGCACCGGCAGCATCAAGGGCATAACTGAAGAAATAGAAGCCAACATCAAGTCCTGCTGCTTTCGCATTTTTGTAATGCAGAAATACACGTGAATCTTCATAAATTGCACCTTTGCCGGTAGAATTTGCATATCTGCCGCCGATTCGCAATATAACTCCAGTTACGCCTGCGTTCTTGACTTTTGTCCAATTGAATGCAGTATCATATTGCCATTGACTTATGTCAATGATTGTTGTTATTTTGTCAGTTAATGCAGTATAGCTGTTAATAAAGGAACAATACGAGAGATTAACCCAACCTGCCTTCCCGTATTGATACGTGTATCCCCATTCACCGTCCACTTTTGTAACCAGAATTCTTGATCCGGCTTTGACAACAATCGGATTTACAGAATCATTAAAGGGATAAATCTTGTCATAACTTGTGCTTGGTCCACTTCTGAAGTTGATTGCGTTGTTTACCGAATAGTGACCGGTTTTATATGTTTGTGCCGCTTCTGAGGAGATGGGAATATTATGTATAGAAACAGATGTGAAAAATTGCATGAAAACCAAAATCAAACAGATGCTTTTTTTGATTCCTTTCATGTAGTTCCCCCATTTATAATTCTTCTATTTCCTTTAACAGTTCATCAAAAAGTTGATCTTCATCTACTTTTCTCAGAATGACTCCTTTTTTGAAAATCAATCCGCAGCCGTCTCCGCCAGCAATTCCGATATCAGCTTCTCTTGCTTCACCCGGTCCGTTTACCGCACAGCCCATGACTGCAACTTTAATGTTTTTCTGACAACTTGCAAGAGCTTGTTCTACTCTGTTTGCAAGTCCTATCAAATCAATTTTTGTTCTTCCGCAAGTCGGACAAGACACAATTGTAACACCGTCTTTTCCTCGTCCGACTGCTTTGAGGATGTTAAAACCTGCAGCTACTTCTTCAACAGGGTCGGCTGTTAATGAAACACGGATGGTATCACCAATGCCATCCATTAACAAAGCTCCGATTCCTGCTGATGATTTAATGAGTCCCATCATACTGGTGCCGGCTTCGGTTACACCGACATGTAAGGGATAAGCACATTTTTCAGATAACAATCTGTAGGCATCTCTTGTTCTGACTACATCGGAAGATTTTATGGAAATGACAATATCCTCGAAGTCATACTTTTCAAGAAGAGAGGCGTGGTAAAGTGCACTTTCCACCAAAGCTTCGGGAGTAGGAGAACCGTATTTTTCAAGGATGCTTTTTTCCAATGAGCCTGAATTTACACCGATTCTGATGGGGACACCTGCATTGCGACAGGTATCTGCAACAATCTTCACTTTTTCATCTGATCCGATGTTACCCGGGTTGATTCTGATTTTATCAATACCGGCTGCAACACTTTCACATGCAAGTTTATAGTCAAAATGAATATCTGCTACAATAGGAACTTTGACTTGTTCTTTTATTGCGTAGACAGAGTCAAGTGACTTCTTTGTCGGTACCGAGATACGAATAATCTGACACCCGGCAGACTCTAATGCAAGAGCCTGGTTCACACAAGCATGCTTGTCTTCAGAGTCAGTATTGAGCATAGACTGGACAGCCACAGGGTGATTACCGCCTATAAATACATTTCCGATTTTAACTTCTCTTTTTATAATTCTCATAGCACTCAGTTCACAATCAGATTCTTTATGTCGTTAAAGCTGATCAATGCCATCAAGGTTAGCAAAAGGATCATGCCGATGGCATGGACTACGGCTTCAAATTTTTGGGGCACGGGTTTTCTTATAATCATTTCAATTATAACGAAGAATATTCTTCCGCCGTCAAGTGCAGGTAATGGTAACAGATTCACAATGCCGATGTTTACCGTTATAAACGCAAGTAGGAATAATATGCCGGAATAGTCTTTTTCAGATAGTGCGGCTGTTGTCGTTTCTGCAACGATATTTACTGTGCCGATCGGACCGGAGAGATCATCCAATCCGTATTGGCCTCCAAGCATATCGAGCAGACTCAGAAAAACAAGCTTTCCCATTGCCATGCATTCTTTTACTGAAAAAGCACCGCAATTTAATAAGGAAACATACTCCTTGGTAATGGCAAAATAGGTTGCATTCTTTTCATCAGAATCATCGTAAACAAAGTTTTCTACAATAATTGTTTCACCATTGCGTTTCACAGTCAGGTCAGAACCTTCCGTATCTCCTCTGTAAAACAAGCAATAGGAAAGATCTCTTGATGAATATACGCGTGTTCCGTCTACTTTAATAATTTTATCCCCGACGAGCAAACTGTTTTCTGTCTGCTCTACGGCAGGTGAAACATAACTGATTTCGTTTGTTAAAACAACATCGTCAATAAGCAGCATTGCAGAAATTAATAACAAGCCGAATAATATATTCAGTGTTGCACCTGCAGCAAGAATGATAAATCTTTTCCAGGGGGCTTTATTGATAAACGCTGCCGGATCATCAGAATTACCGTTTTCACCCTCCAATGCACAATAGCCACCAATCGGTAACATCCGCATGGAGTATTCTGTTTCTGCAATACTATTGCGAGTATCGCAGATTATATCTGATTCGTCATTCTTCTTTTTCTGTTTTTTTTCTTTAATAAGCTGCGGAAAAAATTTTGCTTTTTCACCGATTCTTTTTTTGAACAAGGCTGGCCCCATGCCGATAGCAAATTCATTTACACGAACCTTGAAAAATTTTGCAGTTGCAAAATGACCGAATTCATGCAATGCGATGATTATTCCGAAAAATATGATTGCTATTATAATTGGCCAGGCCTTGTTCCAGACTGATGATAAAAGCTCTATCATGCTTGTCAATGTTCTGCACCTTCATTTCATCATATGTCTGCACGATTACGTACCATCAAACGTGCAATATGTTCTGTGTTTTCGATTTCTTCCAATGAATATGTTTTGTTTGCACAATCAAGGTCAAAAGCAGTTTTGATTAAAGTGCCGATTTCAAGGAATGTAATTTTTCCTTCTCTGAACAGTTGATTTGCTTCCTCATTTGCTGCATTTACGGCAGTAGGGAAGAGTCCTCCCATATTATATGCTGTTCTGCAAATGGATAGACAATCAAATGTATCTTCATCAGGCTTAAAGAATGTCATCTTTGCAAGTTTTGCAAAATCTATGCTGTCAGATGGTGATTCGTAACGTTCAGGATATGTCAAAGCAAATTGTATCGGGATTCGCATATCCGGTACTCCAAGTTGTGCAATGACCGCACCATCGGTATATTCGACAGCTGAATGTAAAATGCTTTCACGATGTACAATTATTTCTACCTGTTCCGGTGTTACATCAAACAAATGACAAGCTTCGATTAATTCCAAACCTTTATTGAACATTGTCGCAGAATCTACGGTAATTTTTGCACCCATACTCCAATTTGGATGGTTCAAAGCATCCTTTATCGTAACAGATTGCAATTCCTCTCTTGTTTTACCGAAAAACGGTCCGCCTGATGCGGTCAGAATGATCTTTTTGAGTGCTTTGTTTGTGGGAGATGACAAAAGGGATTGAAATATAGCCGAATGCTCGCTATCTACCGGCAAGATAACACTGTTGTGTTTTTTTGCTGTCTTTTTGACGAGATCACCACCGGCAACGAGTGATTCTTTGTTAGCCAGTGCAAGTGTCTTTCCTGCAGATAACGCTGCAAGTGTCGGACGCAAACCTGCCATGCCCACTATTGCGTTCAGGCAAATGTCTGTTTTTGCTTCCTGTGCACATTCGCAGATGCCTTCTACACCTACAACTACTTTTGTGTCAGTATCAGCGACCCTGGTACGTAGTTCTGCAGCGCAGTTTTCGTTAGCCATAGCTGCAATGCTAGGTCGAAATTTTCTGATTTGAGATTCTAATTTCTTATAGTCAGAATTTGCAGTCAATGCAGTGACCGTATAATTGTGCTTTTCTGCAACATCCAAGGCTTGCACGCCGATTGAACCTGTGGAACCTAAAATGGAAATGTTTTTCATAAATAAGTCCTTTATATAACGATGGTGATATGTGTTGATTTGTTGATATGTAATAAATATATTCTTTGCATTTATTTTAACTTAAGTAGCTTAACTAAATATAAAATTTGTAGCACCGACTTCAATGCAAAAATAGACAATACCGTAAAGAAGTGGCAATACAAACAGTGAGCTGTCGAAGCGATCCATAATTCCGCCTGTTCCGGGAATCAGATTTCCGAAGTCTTTTATACCGCTTTGTCTTTTGATGACAGATGCTGCGAGATCGCCGAAAATACTGACGACAGAAAGGGGGATGGCAACTATCGCAGTAAATAGATAGCCGACTGAAATGCTGAAAAAGTGTCTGAAAACTGCAAGCATAACAAGACATAAGACGGTATTGCCGATAACACCACCGATAGCCCCCTCAATTGTTTTATTGGGACTGATCTTCGGACACATTTTATGTTTGCCGAAAAAGCTGCCTGCAAAGAATGCCATTGTATCGGTAAGCCATGAGCAGAAAAAGCCGAATAATAAAAAGAATATACCGTAAGATTTCTTCTGATAGAAGATATCAGGATATGTTGCATACAGATCACGAATATAAATAACAGTTGTAAATCCAAAACACAGGCAAAAACTTGAAAATACGGAAGTTGCAACGTTCTTAAAGTCAGTACGTTCATGCTTGATTACCATGATGATTAATACAGCAATAACATATACGGACGATATTGCTGCAGATGGTAAGGTGAAATTTACTTCATAGTTTGCGACAACAGGACCGACTGCTGCATATAACATGGTAATGATCTGAATGGGTTTGTATTTCATGCCGATTGCATTTTCAACTTCATATACTGCAACTGCAGCTATAATGCCGACAATGATTGCAAATAGGGGAAATTTGAGAAATGCACTGCTGAGCCAGGCAAGAGCAAAAATTAATGCAATAAGTGCAGGCACCACTTTTTTAGACATAAATAATCCTCCGAATGTAACCAATAATTTTCTGAAAATAGGGAACAAGCGGACGCTGCAAACGTCCGCTTCTATCCGTTTTATACGCCGCCGAAACGACGATTTCTTCTTTCAAAATCCGCTAATGCCAAATTAAGATGTTCTTCAGTAAAGTCAGGCCAAAGAACATCTGAAAACCAGAATTCGGAATAGGCAGATTGGTATGTTAAAAAGTTGGAAAGTCTGAGCTCGCCGCTTGGCCGAATGATCAAGTCCGGATCCGGCTGATCATGTGTGTACAAATAAGATGAAAACACGTCATTGTTAATCTCATCTATGTTAATTGTACCGTTTTTGGCATCATTGGCAATGGCACGGACAGCTTGTAAAATTTCCTGCTGTCCACCGTAATTGATGGCAATATTCAGAAATGTCTTGTTGCAATTCTTGGTTTGATCTTCAACATAATCCATCAATGCTTTCAGTTCCGGAGAAATGCCGTTTTTGTCTCCAAGAAAACGCAAACGTATCCCTTTTTCAAGATTTTCGTCGAGACGATCAATAGCTTCACTTAAAAAAGAGTCAAATAAATGCATCAGTGCGTTTACTTCTGTTTCCGGACGATTCCAGTTTTCAGTCGAAAAAGCATAAAAAGTGAGATGGCGAATGCCGATGTTGCCGGCGTATTCACCGATTTTGCGAAATACTTCGCTGCCTTTTTTATGTCCTTCACTGCGAGGTAAGCCACGTTGTTTTGCCCATCGACCATTTCCATCCATGATGATTGCAAGGTGACGCGGCAGTACAGAGTATACAGGATATTCCATACTTAGATTTCCATGATTTCTGCTTCTTTATCAGAAGCCAGTTTTTCGATCTGTTTGATGAAATCGTCAGTGATTTTCTGAATCTTATTTTCACCGTTTTTAAGATCATCTTCTGTGATTTCAGAAGCTTTTTTCATGCTTTTAAGCTTTTCGATCGAATCACGACGAATCTGACGGCAAGCAACCTTGCTTTCTTCAGCAGTCTTCTGAACATCCTTGCAAAGCTGTTTGCGGCGTTCTTCTGTCAAAGCAGGGAAATTGAGTCTGATAATGCGTCCGTCATTCTGCGGATTGATACCCAAGTCAGAAGCCTGAATTGCCTTTTCGATACTGCTGAGTGCAGAAGCATCCCAAGGTTGAATTGTAAGAACGCGAGCCTCTGCAACAGCTACACTTGCAAGCTGCTGAATGGGTGTTGCTGTGCCGTAATAGTCAACAGTGATTTTATCAAGAACAGCAGGATTGGCTCTGCCTGCGCGAATTGTGCCATATTCAGAATTCAGAGCACTGATTGTTTTGGACATTCTTTCTTTGGTAAGGGTAAATACTGCATCCATGATTATAACCTCCGATAATGATTATTTTACAATAGTACCAATATTTTCACCGTGAACTGCCCTGTAAATATTTTCAGGATCATTCAGGTTGAATACGAGAACAGGAAGATGGTTATCACCACACATAGCCGCTGCAGTGCTGTCCATGACGCCAAGATGCTTTTCAAGGATTTCGTCTTGTGTCAGGATGTCATATTTAACGGCATCTGCATATTTGTTTGGATCCTTGTCATAAACGCCGTCTACATTTGTTGCTTTGAAGAGTATGTCTGCATCCATCTCAACTCCACGAAGTGCTGCAGCTGTGTCTGTGCTGAAAAAAGGACTTCCGGTACCGCCACCGAAAATTACAACTCTTCCTCGTTTTAAATGATGTTCGGCTTTGTTTTTGCTGTAAGGTTCCGCAATTCGAATCATATCAACACTTGTTAACACGCATGCGTCGCAACCAAGTTGCCTTAAACCGTCAGACAATGCCAATGAATTCATAACAGTAGCCAGCATTCCGATGCTGTCAGCTGTTACTCTGTCCATATCACCGCTTGTTCTGCCTCGCCAGAAATTTCCGCCACCAACGACAATACCGATTTGTAAACCCTCGTCTGCACATTTTTTTATTACAGTGCAGATATTTCTTACTGTTTCATTATCAATCCCTCTGCCGGCAGTTCCTGCAAGCACTTCACCGCTGAGCTTAAGAAGAATTCTGTTATATTTTAATGCCATAATGTCCTCCATTAATTCTTTCTTATATAATACTTTATTTTTATGAAAATGTAAAGCTTTTTTTTCTGCTTGACTAATTTTTTACAATACATTATAATATTTACACTACATCATTAATTTTTATATTGAAAGGTGGCAAAACATTTGCTTAGCGAAGCTAATATTAGAGATATTGCTGAAAAGTTTCTTGTTGCAGGTTCATTTCATGCTGCAAAATTAATTCAGACCGGACATATTAACAGCACTTATATGGTCGAATATAACATTGCCGGAAAAGTTGTTCCGTATCTTTTGCAAAAAATTAATCCTGATGTTTTTAAAAATGCTGAACAGTTGATGGCAAATATTTCTTGTGTAACATCTTTTTTGCGTGATAAGGTGATCGCAGCCGGCGGTGATCCTGATCGTGAAACTCTTTTTGTAAAACCTACCTATACCGGTGATAATTATTATGTCGACGCAACTGGTGCAGCTTGGCGATTGTACAATTATATTGAAAATGCATATTCACCGAATTGTATTGAAACAAAAGATATGTTTTTCAATGCCGGATTTGCTTTTGGCAATTTCCAGAATATGCTGGCTGATTTTCCTGCTGATAAATTGTATGAGACCATTCCTGATTTCCACAATACTGCAAAAAGATATGCAAATCTTTGTGCTTCTGTTGAATTGGATGCACAAGGACGTGCTGAATCCGTTAGAGATGAAATTTCTTTTGCAATGAACAGAAAAGATGATTCTTTTGTCCTTGTCAATATGATCAAGGAAGGGAAGTTGCCGATTCGTGTTACGCACAATGATACAAAGTTGAATAATATTTTGTTTGATAATACTACAAATAAACCGATTTGTATTGTTGACCTTGATACCGTAATGCCCGGTTTATCGCTTTATGATTTTGGTGACAGTATTCGTTTCGGTGCAAACACTGCAGCAGAAGATGAAAAAGATCTTTCAAAAGTATCACTGGATATTGAACTGTATGAAGCATACACAAGAGGGTATTTAACGAGTGCCGGTGACAGTCTTACTGTTGAAGAAGTTGCAAATATGCCGTTTTCTGCGAAATTAATGACTTTTGAATGCGGAATGCGATTCCTGACTGATTATCTTGATGGTGATGTTTACTTTGGGATTAAGTATAAGGAACACAATCTCGATCGTTGCCGTACGCAATTTGCTCTTGTTGCCGATATTGAAAGAAAGTATGATGAAATGCTTGCGGTGACAAAAAAAGCGTATAAAGAAATTTGTAATAAAACGTTTTAAATCTTGTTAATAATAGGGAGCATTCTCAAAAACTATGAGAATGCTCCCGGTTTTGTTATTATGAATCACAACAACCGCAGTGGGTTGGATAGATATCGGCATTGTTATCACAATCAGATGATGAATCAGGCGGGAAAAATTCAGATACCGGGAATCTGATTCTGCGGAATGAATCACATGGATCTTCCGTGTTGCAGGTACATTCTTTTTCCGGTATGCAAAAACTATATGCAGGAATCAGCATCTGGACATCTCTTTCGAGCTGAACGATGGAAAACACACCGATCGTTACGCGAACAGCTCTTGTGTTACCGCTTTGAACAAATTGACCGTTAAAACATTTGCGTATGCAATATGGAATACTGCCGATATCATTGAGGGTGCAGCAACAATCACATGGGTTGCATAAACGAGCATCCAGGCAGAGAGGTTCAGCAACTTGTATTTTCGCTCGTGGATTTGTCTGTGAACTGGGCATTATTCTGTCAAAATCATCATTTACATATTCCGATGTAAAGACTCGTACGCTACCTTCACTACCGTATAAAATGCATTTCTTAGAAAAAACACATAAACCGTATACTGTTTCTGCCTGAGTGCAACCGCTTGTGATACAATCAAGAGCTACGCGGAAGAAATATGTTAAATCAACTGAGTAGTAACCCTTATTAAACGGTACTCTTTCTACTTCAGGTATTACATTCAGAACTTCGCATCCGCGACATCTGACAGCAGTGCATGAATCAACAATCTGCTGTGCAGAATCGGTAAAATACACTCTCAGATCACTCAGGCAGTCTTTGTCGGCACAAGAGTCATACACGCGGCTTGTGTCTATGCAAACAGCTTCATTAATTTTGTTGCAGCATTCATTTGAAGCGTTGCTTTGTTGTACTTTTTCAGACATAAAATACCTCCCAAGGAGTATTGAAATCACAAGAATTTCAATATCATTCTATGGGAGGAATTGCTTTGTGTTACTTAATCAAGTAAATAATCGCTAAAATCAAATGCCTGCGGCTTTCCGCATTCTTGCATGGATTTATCTGCTAAAAATACTGCAAGATGACCGGAGACAGAGTTTTCAATTGCCGTGCATTCAACGGATTGGATGCCGTCACGAATATAATGTACAAAATCTGTTATTAACCCTATGTCACCGCCACCATGTGAATCTTCAGAGAATGTGCCGAGATCAACTTCTTCATAAGCAAAACCGGTCGGACTTTCTGTCATGATTGTTTGCAGATGTAAGGTACTGCTTTCGAAATCGCCGTAAATTTCTCCTTTTGTTCCGATTACGTGTATGGTTCTTGTGGAGCGTGCAGTACCGCCGACCATGTTATGGGTTGCGGTTGCTCCGTTGGCAAATTGAAACAGTACGGATTGATGATCGACTACGTTGTTGTCACTTTTGAAAATGCATCTGCCGTACGGACTGTCACCTTTTAATAGGTTTTCTTTATCTTGCATAGTAGGTTCGTGATCCAGACCTTCCAATGCATCCCATACATACATTGCCCATCTGCGCGGATGATCAAGGTAAATTCTCTTTGCGGAAAAATCGCAACAATCAACGAGCGGACAATCAACGAGGCATCGTGTGCCTGATTCTTCGGGCGCATTTTGCGGTTTGAACTGAAATATGCTGCCATAAGAATTTACTTGAATCGGTTTTACTTTGTCCATCAACCACATCAGAATGTCAATGTCATGACAGCATTTTGCCAATAACATACTGGTCTTGCAATAGTCGGAATTGCCCCATTTACCGCGAACATAAGAAGTAGACAAGTGGTGATAGCTAACGTGTTCAGCAGTTTGTATGTTGATAACGTCACCAATCGCACCACTTCTGATTTTTTCCTTGACAGTACGATAAAACGGGGAGTAACGCAAAACATGGCAAATCATTACCTTGTTTTTGTTTTTTCTGACTGTCTGGAGAAGTGTTTTCATCTCATCTATGTTGACGGAAAAAGGTTTTTCAAGCAACATATCGTAACCTTTTTCAAGCAGGGGCACAGAGGTATCGACATGCTGATGATCCATGGTTCCGTTGATAATGGCATCTGCGAATTTCGGCACTGCTGCCAGTTCCTCAGCAGATTTAAAGCAACATTCTTCACCAAATCCGAATAGTTCCATTGCTTTTTTTCTTCGATCTGGATTCGGATCGGCAATGCCTACAATTTTAAGCATATCCGGATCATCAATGGCAAGCTGAGCGTAGGTGAAAGATCGATGTCCACCACCAACAATAATAGCTGTTACAGGTTTTTTGTTTCCCATTTTTATAAACCTCTGAATCGTCATATTGAAAAATGCTTGGGGCTATCATTTAAAGTGCTATTACAAGTTATAATAAATTTCTGCAAAAAAGTCAATTGAATAATTCATTTTTTTACAATTCTGAATTCGGATAATTGGAAACCAATCAAAGGTTCAGTTATTTCAATGGAAATACAACCGTTGATAAATAAGGATTGATCTAAATCATAACAGACAGCAGCATAGCCATCCGGCAGCATTTCATTTTCATATTCTTTGTTTCTGTAGCCGCCGAATTGTTTTCCTTCATAAATTGTTGTATTATTAACTGTTACCTTATGATGTCTGGTTATTGTGTTTGCTGGTTCTTTAAATGTTATCTGAAGAACATAATCCGTGTTTTCGCTGAATCCGCTGAATTTGCAGGTAAAACTGAAATGATCATAAAGTTTAAACATACAGACCGGAAGGTTTCCGGTGTTGACATTTGGACGATCACCTTGGAAATTCATATAAAAATCCGGCTTTTGTCTTACATTTAATCCGGAGAGCTCATGTAATGCAAAAGAAAAATATAGTTCATCCTTTTCGACATTGTTTCGGTCAACAATACGCCTCAGGTAATTAATTCTTTCACAATCAGGCAGTGATGCACTGTCATTTATTTTATTTAAGAGCCATTCTTTGTCCGTTATGGGTAAATCAATGGTATCAAGTGTTGCACCGCGTTCCGGATTATCTGCACAATAATTTTCAACATCAAGCTGTAAACCGATTTGTTTGAATAGTGTATCTCCCAATGTTCGTATGGTTCTTCGGAGAGCTCTGCATTTCTCAGGCAGATCCGTTTTTAATATTACTTCAGCGTTTACTATATTGCCGGTTCGGATCTCAGCTTTTGCCTTAGCAACAAGATGGTTTTCAAAGATCAACTTTCTTCTGATAAATGCATCGCAGCATGCTCTGAAAAGCATTGTATTGTATCGCCAGCTGTTGCTTAATGACGGATTGCCGTTTCCGATGTCAATCCACATATTGAGTGTTGTTTCGATGTGCGGATTTTCTTCGGGATTGCCCTCCCAATTTCGTTCAAGTGCAAGTATCGCATCGGCGACTGTATCCGGATCGCTCCCAACATAGAATAATCTTGCATAGTCTTTTAAGATTTCATAAAGTGGTTGTGTGTCATCGAAATCAAGACTGCTCCATACATATTTGTTGACATCGTCATTGATGCCTTCTGAATAGGATACAGAGCCGATTACATAGCCTTTTGTTGATTCATAAATCTTTTTATATTCTACCGGGCGAGGATTGATACATTCTCTGCTCAGAGCGGTTGTTAGTGCATAATGCCAGTCATCGCGATCAAAATGAACAGGATATTCACATCTTACATTGTGTGTGATGTCAGGGTATAGTCTGATATCGTATTTTGACGGTAGTCTTTGGCGTAAAATATCAAGGTCAAAAGCACGGTTCGGCCCTGTAATAACTCCGTCTATTGCATTCGGATATTTTTCGATGGCTTTTAAGAAATCTTCCCCCCAGAAAGGCATGGAATGCGGTTGTTGTGCGGAAGGCCATAATTCCGCATCAGGGTGATATTTCTTTAAAATCTTTCTGAAAGCATCGCAACGTTCAAAGAGTTCATCTGGCTCTAATTCGCCCGGATCGCCACCCGGCGGAAATACATAATTCAGTCTCGGTAGACTACTGAAAACTTTCTCACGTCTGATACAAGCTTCTTGCAGAGTTTCTTCGCTGTTCGGAAACCAGAGAGAAATATCAAGATCCAGACAATCTGCCATTCTGGATGCTTCAATGAGAAACTCTTCTTCATCATATTTCATCAGTTTGTTACGCTTGGATACTCCACGTTCATATGGGATGTGTTCTACAGTGTTGCATCCCATGAATAACAGATCTTTATAATATCTGCAATACATATCCAAATCCCAGGCATCGTATGAATTTGGAGTTGTTCTGTATCCTAGTTGATGACCTCTGATCCGTTTGGATGGAATATAAGTGCCATCGATGCAATCAACCAATTCTATTGTACCGTTTACAAGAATTGCTTTTTTCAGATATTGTGCAAATGCATATATAAAAGATCGTAATCTTGAAGCTAAAAATGTATATTGATTGTTGTCATTTGTTATCGTGAAATTTTCACATGTAGCGTTTTTTTGATTCAGAATAAAGCGAAAATCAACATTTTCATCACAGTTACATATTTGTGTGTGTAAGTTGAATCTGCTTTGTAACTCTTCAGCAAAGATGTTTGCTGCTTTTGTTGCAACATTTCCGTCTGCAAATATTCGTATAATTTGCATAATTACACCTCCTTATTTCGTAGTATAGCAATATAATTGCTTCCAGGCAACAATTATTTTCACATTATCGTCAAAAAAAATTGTAATACATCTTGATTTTGGCAAATAGTTCATGTATAATGATGATGTTTAAATCTATAACAGGAGGATTTATCATGAAGAAAAAACTTGTTGCTGTTTTGCTTTGCATCTCCATGCTCTTTTCTTTTGCTGCCATCACTGCTTCTGCATCTGAAGCAACAGGCACTGACGGCTCCAGAAATGAAGAAGGCCTGATTACTCCCGCAAACTGGACGCAGTTCCTTATGGCTATTTTTGTTCGTCTGTTTGAAATTATTTCGGGATTGTTAGGTTAATTTGCTGACGGAAAAGCAAAATATTCCAGTAGAAAGAACCGTCGTTGATATTACGACGGTTTTTTTCTGTTTATATGTATAAAAATTGTTGACATTTGTAATAATATGCGTTATATTTTTGCTGAAAGATAAAATGCTTTTAATAGCGGAGAGGGGCTGCATAATTGGAAAACAACGTTCTCATCGACTTGAAAAACATTTGTGTCTCGTTCGGTGACGAGCAGATCTTAAAAAGCATCAATTTGTACATTCGTGATGGAGAGTTTTTGACTTTATTGGGACCTTCCGGTTGCGGTAAAACAACGACTCTGCGTGTCATTGCAGGATTTCAGATTCCTGATTCCGGTGATGTCATATTTGAAAGAAAAAAAATCAATGGTGTTCCGGCGCATAAGCGACAGGTTAACACCATTTTTCAGCGTTATGCTTTATTTCCGCATCTGAATGTTTATGACAACATTGCATTCGGTTTGCGTATTAAAAAAGAAAATGAATCTGTCATTTTCGAACGTGTTACCGAAATGCTTTCTCTTGTTAATCTGAAAGGTTTCGAAAAACGTTCCGTTACTTCACTTTCTGGCGGTCAGCAACAACGTGTGGCCATTGCCCGAGCTTTGGCTGTCAGACCTAAAGTATTGCTTCTTGATGAACCGCTTGGTGCTCTTGATTTGAAATTGCGTAAAGATATGCAGGTTGAACTCAAAAAAATTCAACAAAGCCTTGGTATTACATTTATTTACGTTACACATGATCAGGAAGAAGCTTTGTCCATGTCAGATACAATTGTTGTAATGGATAATGGTGTTATTCAACAAATCGGTTCACCGACAGATATTTATAATGAGCCTAAAAATGCTTTTGTTGCAGATTTTATTGGTGAGAGTAATATTGTTGACGGTGTCATGCTTAAGGATTGTGTTGTTGAATTTTCCGGACATCGTTTTGATTGCCTTGACAAAGGATTTGCTGAAAATGAGGATGTTGACGTTGTTGTCCGTCCGGAAGATGTCGATGTTGTTGCCATTGACAAAGGCATGCTTCGCGGTGTTGTAACAAGCGTTACGTTCAAGGGTGTGCACTATGAGATCATCGTTGATATTGGCGGATTTAAGTGGATGATTCAGACGACCGATAAACAAGATGTTGGTGATAAGATTGGTTTGTTTATTGAGCCTGATGCTATTCATATTATGAAAAAGTCCGAATATTCAGGAAAATACGGTGATTTCAGCAGTTTCAGTGAGGAATTTGACGAGCTTTCGCAGCCGGATATTGTTGCGGAGGGTTCGGACGATGAAAACTAAGAAACCATTTTTCAGTGCAAAAAACTTAACTGTTGCACCTTATACGGTATGGATGACACTTTTTGTGTTGATTCCGATTGGTCTTGTCATTTATTTTGCATTTACGGATTCTGCAGGAGTATTTACACTTGAAAATCTTGTATACATCAAACGATATGCAGGAACATTCTGGTTGTCGGTAGAGTTGGCTTTTGTGTCCACCGTTATTTGTCTGTTGTTGGCATATCCGATGGCTTATATCATTTCTAAAATGCCGGCATCAAGGCAAGGAAGTGTCATTTTGCTTGTGATGCTGCCGATGTGGATGAACTTTTTGATCCGCACATATGCATGGATGACAATTCTTGAAAACAACGGTATTATAAATCGCTTTATTGGTTTGATTGCAGATTTGCTTCATATTGAATTTGAAGGTTTTTCAATGATCAATACAAACGGTGCTATTGTGTTGGGTATGGTTTATAATTTTTTGCCTTATATGATTTTGCCGATTTATACTGTATTGACAAAAATCGATAACAGTCTTATCGAAGCTGCCCGTGATCTTGGATCTGATTCTTTTCAGATTTTTAAGCGTATTATTTTTCCGTTGAGTATACCCGGTGTCATTTCGGGTATTACCATGGTGTTTGTACCTGCTGTCAGCACATTCATTATTTCATATTTACTCGGCGGAGGAAAAACATATCTGATCGGCAATGTCATTGAGAATTATTTTCTTGGAAGTTCCGGTGCCATAAATTATAATATCGGTGCTGCGTTGTCTTTGTTGCTTATGTTACTGATTGTTGTTTCAATGGGCATTATGAACCATTTTGACAAGGATTCTGAAGCATCCGGCGGTGGTATTCTTGTTTGAGAGCTGAAAGGAGTTCGGGATGAAAAAACATCTTCATAAGCTTTACAGCTTTCTGATTTTTGCTTTTTTGTATGCTCCCATACTTGTTATGGTTGTGTACTCATTTAACGGTATAAAGAGCCGTTCGGTTTTTGACGGTTTTTCCTTGCAATGGTATAAAGCTTTGTTTGATGACAGGCTTATACTTGAATCGTTTTCCAACTCTCTTGTTGTTGCTGCATTATCTGCTTTGATAGCAACCGTGATTGGTACCTTTGCTGCGGTCGGCATCAACAAAATGAAAAAACGTCCGAAGCAGGCATATCTTTTTGTCAACAATATTCCTGTTGTGAATCCTGATATTGTAACGGCAATTTCCATGATGATATTGTTTGTTTTCTTTTTGACGGTTTCGCGTGCAATGGAAATGGGATTCGGTACGTTACTGATTGCACATGTTACGTTCAATATCCCTTATGTTGTATTGAATGTTTTACCTAAGTTGCGTGGCATGGATAATAATATATACGATGCTGCACTTGATCTTGGTTGTACCCCGGTTAAGGCATTCTTTAAGGTTGTGTTGCCTCAGATTATGCCTGGAATTATTACAGGCATCATTATGTCGTTTACTTTGTCATTGGATGATTTTATTATCAGCTATTTCAATTCCGGAACATCATTCCAGACCTTGCCGATTACAATTTATTCCATGACAAAAAAACCATATTCACCTAAAATCAATGCTTTGTCTACTTTGCTTTTTGTTTTTGTTTTGGTTTTGATGCTGATTGTAAACCTTCGTCAGACTCAGAATGAAAAAGCAAAAGAAAAAGAGAGCAAGATTAAAATGTCTTCAAGCCAATCAAAAAGAATCATTGCTGTTGTTTTGAGCGTTGCTATAGCACTTTCTTGTATGGCGGTTATCATACGCAGCAACACCACAGAAACGATTGTGCTGAATGTATATAACTGGGGTGAATATATAGATCTTTCGGTTGTTGAACAATTTGAAGCAGAATACGGTATTGAAGTGAATTATACAACATTTGATCAGAATGAATCAATGTATACTAAAATTATTTCCGGTTCTGCTGACTATGATATTGTTGTTCCGTCTGATTACATGATCAGTAAAATGATTGAGGAAGGTCTGTTGGCTGAACTCAATTTTGACAATATTCCAAATTATGCTTACATAGACGATGCATATAAAAATCTTGATTTTGATCCTGAAAATAAATATTCGGTGCCTTATACATGGGGAACAACTGTCATTATGTATAATGATAAATACGTTAATGAAGAAGATGTTGCCGCAAAAAGTGTAGATCTTCTTTGGAATGAGAAGTATGCCGGTTATATTCTCATGTTTGATAATCCCCGCGATGTATTCGGTCTTGCTCTCAAGAAGCTTGGTTATTCCATGAATTCAACCAATACTGAAGAATGGAAACAGGCAGCTTTTGAATTGCAGAAACAAAAACCGTTGATTTCCGCTTATGTTATGGATCAGATTTTTGATAAAATGATCTCTGAAGAAGCATATATTGCACCCTACTATGCCGGTGATTGGCTTACCATTGCTGAAGAAAACGAGCATATTCAATGTTATATTCCTGTCGAGGGGGCAAATATGTTTGTTGATTCCATGTGTGTGCTGGAATCGAGCAAGAATAAGGAAGCAGCCGAATTGTTTATCAATTTTATGTGTCAGACAGATGTTGCTGTGTTGAATGCAGAAGCAATCGGCTATGCTACCCCTCATAAGGAAGCAAGAGTCCAACTGGATCCAGAAGTTACCGGAAATGAGATTATTTATCCTGATTCCGATACATTGAGTCGTACGGAAGTATTTATTAATCTTCCTCAGAATATTCTTACACAGCAAAGTAATTATTGGATCGATCTTAAAATTGAAACTGAGGAATAATCAAATAATTATTTAAATAATCAAAGGCAGCATCTATGTATGTTGCCTTTGATTTTTTAATATCATTGAATGCACATCCATTATGAAAATATCGGATTTGCTGATTTTTTATGGATGTTTTTTATATATTAAATTCTTTAAAGGATTTCTAATTTACATGAATTGTTCTTCTATATGTAGAAAATCCCCCTGAAGCAGTCTTGAAATTCTTTACTATTTCAAGTGATTACTTTCAGGGGGATTATATCAATATTTACTAATAGGTATAGTTGTTTTACATTAACCTACCGCTGTTGCATCATCTGTTTCCGATGTTTCATTGTTTGCAGACATCGGAAGGATGATTTTATCTCCTTGTGCAAGTATTGCATCTTCAGAAGACAGATCATTCAACAAGAAAATGAGAGTTGCATAGACGTCATAGTTCACACCATGGCGGGAGCAAACATCTTCAATCGTATCTCCGTCTTCTGCAACTACATTAACAAACATCAGAACACTGTTTCCTTCATCCAACTCAACACCGGTAAATTTTAACAAAGAGTTTACGGCACTTGCCAGCTGTTCATTGCTTAAAACACTGGTAGTTTCAGAGAGTTGTGTTGTTGATTCAGTGGTCGTCTCCGTTGTTGTTTCGGATGATGTTTGTTTTGTTGTGGTCTCAGTTGTGCTCTTGATCAACCCTGTAGTTGCTTGTGTGGTAATGTTTTGTGCCAGTTCAGTAGTTGATTCTTCATCCACTAATTTATTGCTCAGAATGGTCAATCCTGCAAAATGAGCGACAATCATGAAAAACACAATAGCAAGAGTCAGGATGTTCATATAGAACGGTGTTTTTTTGCGATAATAAAATACTTTTTCTTGCATTGGTTCTGTGACTTCATTATTCTGCATTGAGTCGGCTTCAGAATCAGTTGTTGACTCATCTGTGAATTCTGATTCAATAATTTTTTGTTCTGTTGTGGTTTTTGCTTTGCATTCCTTGATGTGTTTGCAGAAATAATTCAGGTCATTCTGCAATTCGCCGAGAGCAAAATATCCGCCGCCCACAAATCCGAGTATGAATCTCCATGCAAAACTGACTTTGATTTCAATGCCGTATTTTGCTGCAAGATCGGACAAGTAAACGGAATGTTTTGCGATCCAGTAAGGAGCATAAATCGGTAAAAATACAAATGCAAGACCGGATCCTGCTTTGTATGATTCATCATGTTTCTTGCACTCTTCTGAGATAGAATTGTAGAGCTTATATTTCCAGAAGAAATAATAGATGCCAAAGGTTAAATAGCAGCTCAGGATACTCAATAAAACATTCTTTTCAGATGTTGTTTTTGTTGGGTTTGTGTCGTCATCATCTAATTTTTCCTCAAATGTGTGCATATCCGTATCATCTGCAGGGATAAAGAAGATAAGCTTATCTTCACGCTTTTTGTTGATCAGATGAAGAATAACCCACGCCAATAACAGAATAACGCCGAGAATGGTTAAAATGAAGCCGATTTTCAGTCCTTTTGCTTCATATCTGAACTCAATGACATGCTCACCTTTATCAATATTGAAAACCAAAAGTGCATCTGCAATAGATTTGATTTCATCGGTGGAGAGCTCTACGCCGTCAACAGTGATTTTCCAGCTTTCATCGTAGGGGATGGAGGTGTAAATCAATGCATTATCATTTGTTACATTGATGGTGCCTTTGATATAGGTTTCATCAAATTCAGTAATGTCGAGCGTACCGTTGGTCTGAATTTTATTATAACCTTCACTAAACTTTACTTCATTCAAACGAACCGCAAATACATTTGCAGTACCGGTTGAACCGTCAGAGGGGTAGGTGATGATGATTTTTACGGATTGGCCAACTTCAAGATGACCGACATTAACAGAATAATACGTTGTGGATGCGGTTGAATATCTTGAAGATGTGTTAAATCCGTTGTCAGCAGTGATGTTGTAACCAAGGCAAGACGGGGATTTGAAATAGACACAAACTTCGCCGGCTTGCTCTGCGGTAAATGTTGTTGTCGCAGTGCTTTCGGATGTCGAAGAACAGGTATATGAGTAACTGCCGGTATCCAAGCCGCCATCATTCACATAAAGACCGCCTGTGGTAGAAATCGTCTCATTTGCAGCAATGTTTTCAAGAACCTCCGGTATGCCTGTTGCCAATTCAAAATATTGGTTTTGATTAACGAACGGATTGACTGAACCTGAATCTGACCATATTGTCATCTCGTTATTTACTGAAAATGCAATCGGGAGATGATAATTGTACAGGTACGCATCAAACATATTAGAGCTGTCTGATCCGATGTATGTGTACATTTCACCGGTATCAATCAGATTGTCTTTATCATAAATATATTTGATACCGAACATGCTGTTGTAAACAGCAGTTTGCGGATTGTATGTGTAGCTGTTGATTCCATTGGAGAATAAGCCAAATTGTCTGTGCAATTTAGATGTTGTTTCGTAAGCCATTGATGAGAAAATGGAAATGCCATTATAATCAAGCCAACTGGCATCCATTCTTGTCAGAAGTTTTGAACGTTCTTCACGGAAGAACAGATCGTTGTCTTCATATGTGGCTTCATACTCATCAACCATTTGGCTGATTTCCTGGAATTCAAGATAGTCGCTAACATAATGTTCTTTTTTTTGCGACATAACATAATTGAAAGAGTTTGCAATTATCAACTCAGCAATGACCACACATACCAAAGTCATGGATAGGACATCTCGACTCTTTTTGCCGGAGACATAAAGACTTAAAATGATAACATAAATTGCTGTAAACAGAATATTGATCAGCAATGTGTAGTCTCCGATATTTTTTGAACCGAGTTCCTGAATCAGGATAATAAAACCGAGCAGTCCGATGCCGGTACCGACAAAGAATTTGTAAGAATAATCTTTTATGTGCAGAAATACTTCATATGCCATTGAAAGAAGTAAGAATGAATATGCAAAAGAGTAACGATAGGGCAGGTCATTCGGATAATGCATACCATGCCAGAAATAATTTAAGAAATTCAATACAAAACCAGCGTAGAAAAAGGCAAGGAAGAAACAAGAAAGAACTTTCTTTTTGTAACTGATTTTGTTATTGAAAAGAAATGCCGGAATCAGAAGAATTGTCATAATACCACAATAGATATTCGGAAGTACATCATTGCCGCTACTTCTGATTGTCGGTTCTACATTTGCAAGATGATTTGCAAGGAAATCAAAGATATTGAAATATTCTTTCCACTCTGCGAAGGAAGGCGGACCGGAAGAGTTTGTTGCAGAGCTTCCTGTGAGGATAAAATAAACAGGCAGAAGTGCAAAGGCTGCCAACATAAAAGCAAGGAAAGAAGTCAGTGCAAACTTGACACCTGTCAGCATAAAACGAGAATTGCGAATGTCATGCAGATATCCGGTATCTTGTTCAACTTCACCCTCTGATAAAACTTTGGGTTTTGTGAGCTTATCTGTAATTTTAAAATGACTGAAATAATAATAAAGGAAATAAAGTACACTCAGAATGCAGACCATGTAAGCCATGTAATAGTTTGTAATCATTGTGTATGTCATTGCAGCCAGATACAAGGCAGGTTTGCCACGTCTGATAATAAAGACGATGCCAAGCATTACCAACGGGAACATTAAAAATGCATCCATCCACATGACATTCCATGAAAATGCAACAAAATATCCGCAAAATGCATATAACAAGCCAAAGGCAATGCTTATTTTACGTGTACCGTAAATACGGTTTACAAAATACGTAAAGGCAGCAGATGCAGCAGTCCCTTTGAGAAGAATGATAACTGCAATTGCTTCCGGAATGTTTATGTGACCGAACAGCAAAATTAATAACGTAAACGGACTGCAACAATAGTTGAACAAATTGCCTAAGAAACTGCTTCCCAAACCTGTGTTCCATGAATAAACCAGGCTTTCACCGGAAACCAAACGATCATATAGTTCAGCATAAAGAGGACCATATTGGTGATAAAGATCCATTCTCAAGACGGTATTTTCACCGCCTGCAATGGTCTGTCCCTGTAATAAATAAGTTGTGTATAAAACCACAATAGCAAGCATTGCAGAAATACCGGAAAAATATGCAGCGTCAGAAACGGTGAATTTCTTTTTTTTCAAAAGCGGTGATTTGGGAATTGGTTCTGTGGAGATAATGTTTTGATTTTCCATTTGATCATACTCCTTTATTATAACAAAATAAAATATATCACATTATGAATTGTTTTGCAATGCTTTTTTTTGCAGATGAATATTAAAGGACATGCAGCATATATATGAAGTGTAAATGTTTGGAAATGATGTGAAGTGTATGAATCGTTTTTTTATTAATGCGTGTGGTATATTGGACAACCGATTGAAAGATATATTGCTGAGAATGAATTCTGAATTCCAGAATGTTATAACAGAAATTTCAATTCATAAGAACGGATCTGTATTTATGACATATCCTCATGGTATACTGTTTATCGATGCTCACGGAAATATATTGAATCATTTACCGATACAACCCTACTTTGTTAATGAAAAATGTTTTGAAGAAATAATAATGTCTGCTTGCGGTCAATCTTTATATGCACACAATCATGAACTTAAAAACGGATATATATCCTTTGCAGCCGGTTGCAGAGTTGCACTTGCAGGAATAAACTATGAAAAATCACAGGGGATTACAGATTATCGCTCTATTGATTCGTTGAATATTCGGATTGCCAGAGATATAAACGTACCAGTCGATCAGTTAGTTTGCTGTGGTAAGGATGTGCGTTCTGCATTGATTATCGGGCAGCCTGCTTCAGGCAAGACAACAGTGCTCAGGAGTATAGTCAGAACATTGGCTAATGGAGATTGGGGGAAGTATTACAGAGTATGCGTAATTGATGAGAGAAATGAAATCTTGCCGGTTGGTTTGAATCGTCCGATTGCGGCAAATGTAATTTCAGGTATGTCAAAACATGAAGCAATTCAACGAGCTGTCAGACTCTGTTCTCCGGATGTTGTAGTGTGTGATGAAATAGGCACTATAGAAGAAGCTGTTAAAATGAAGGATGCTGTATTGTCTGGTGTTATATTCATTTGTTCGATGCATGCTTCATCTTTTGCTGAAGTTTATAGAAAAGAATGTTTTCAATTATTACAAAATAATTCAGTATTTGAAAACCTGGTATTACTTAAAGGTCGCGAATCGCCCGGTGAAATTGATTTAATGATCAATACAAAGGATATTTCACATGAAGTTAGTTTGTCTTCTTGTTGTTAGTATTTTACCATGCATTATAAGCTTTTTTAATTTGCACAAGCAAAAACTATGTATTAAAAGTCTCAAATACTTTGAAAACTTTTTCAGACAATTAGAATTGTTGTTGAAAAATGCACCATTGGAAGCTGTGTGTCTGCTTGAGAATATTGTCGGATTGTCAGACAGTAATAATTTCTCCAACCTGATTCTTAATGAATTGAACAAAGGATGCAGTTTTTTTGATGCGTGGTGTCATTCATTTTGCTCCGTTGCCGATTTCAAATATCTGTCTGATGCGGAGAAGTCAGAGTTGAATATGTTTGCCGTTACATTTGGTAAGGGAGATACAGAAGATCAAATCCGTCTTTGTCGCATACAATGCGAATATTGCAAAGAATGTTTTTTGAATCGAAAAAATTCATTCGAAAAAAACAAGCAAACTTATTTGTCGATTGCTTTTTTATGCAGTATTCTTATATTTATTACTTTTTACTGACGGAGGAATTATGGAAATTGATATAATTTTTAAAATTGCTGCAATAGGAATTATTGTTGCCGTTCTCAATCAGATACTTTCACGTTCCGGTCGAGAAGAATATACAATGATAACAACAATTGCCGGTCTTATTATTGCACTTATGATGATCATCCCTTATGTGTCGTCATTGTTTTCATATATCAGATCCGTTTTTGACTTATGATGATAAAACTTGCCGGTGTGGTTATTGTGGCGACTATTTGCTATATCATAATAAAGCGTGACAGAGCAGAGTATGCGTTTATTCTTGAAGTTAGTGTTGCAGTTGTTCTGATGATATCATGTTTTCCGTATATAGAAAACTTATTAGAATATATGAAAGATATGTTTGATGAGATAACTGTTGCATCAGACTATGTGAATATTCTTATAAAATGTGTTGGTTATGCTTTGATTGCGAAATTATTGCACGCACTCTGTCTGGATGCCGGAGAAAATGCAATGTCTGTAAAAGTTGATCTTGTTGCAAAAATTTTGATATTGGTAACAGCAATGCCTGTCTTTAAAGAAATTTTCAATTTGCTGAAAGGACTTCTGGAGAATTATCTATGAAAAAAGCAGCCTTCTTTTGCATTTTTATTGCGATTATATTGCTGTCTGCTGTAACTGTGAATGCAAGTGAAAAAGATGCGATGCAAAGTATTATCGATTCTGCAGAAAAGCCCGTTGCTGACTTGTTGGAGGATTTGGGAATACAAAGAGGAACGTATGATGAATTAATTAATGTAGAGTTGACGGATGTTTTTAAAGTAATAAAGCAGATTGTTATTGATCGGATAAATATGCCAGTTGAAACAATGATATATTGTTTTATTTTGCTTGTACTGATAACTTTTGCAAATTCTTTTCTGACGGATAATGATCATGCGAAAATTATAAACAGCATAGGAGTGGCAATGGTTGCTTTTACAGCTTTGTTGCCGATTGAAAATGTATTAGACGAGCTTATTAATTGTGGACATGCCGTTGCTGATTTTACGAAGGTACTTATACCGATATTGGCTGCATTTCTGACAATCAGCGGATGTCCGACTGCTGCTCTTTGTGTGCAGGGTACAAGTTTTGGTATTGTACAGTTCTTCTCTGATGCTTTGTCGGTATTGATAGGTCCGTTTAGTGTAGTATATGTTTCGTTAATAACGGCTTCATCAGTAAATCATATTGTACCAACGCAGCGGATGGCAATGCTTATAAAAAAAGGAATTACATATATGCTGACTCTTTCATCCGGTTTGTTTTCAGCTTTATTGTCAATTAAGTCCGTATTGTCAGTTTCTGCGGACAAGATTTCAATACGTGGATTTAAGTTTTTGATCGGAACATCTGTACCGGTGGTTGGGTCTGCATTATCTGAGTCATTGAGTTCAGTAATAGCTAGTATCGGTTTGCTGAAAAATGCCGGTGCTGCCATTGGTTTAATCCTTCTGTTTTTGTATGTTTGTCCGATACTGTTTGAGTTGGTTTTATGGTCAGTGTCAATGAAAATATTGACACTCTTTTCGCAACTGTTTTCTCAGAATGCACTTGCTACCTATTTTGAATCAATGGACGGTTTGTTTACTCTTTTTTGTGCTGTAATCATTTATCAGACTTTTCTTTATGTTGTAGCCCTTATTCTCGTTATGCTTATCAATAATAATTAAGGATGATAATTTGTGTTGCAATCTTGGACACTCAGTATTTGTATTGTAAGTATTTTTGGGGCTGTGTTGATACATTTGTTACCTTCAGGATGTGTTACAGTCTCTGTGCATAGTATTTACGGTTTAATCGTACTTCTTACAATTATCACACCTTTTGTTAACGGAGATATGATTGGTGTAGCTTCATTCAAATCTCCTGATGATTACATTCAATCTGTTGAACAGTTTGATACTGAGTCTGTTAAAAATATTCTTTTGAGTCAGACTGAAGAAAGAATTCGGAAAGACTTGGAAATAATAGTTGAGGATTATTACAGCGGAGACTACAACATTCAGCTAGATGCGGATATTCTTTCTGATTACAGCATAAGTATGAATTGTATCATGTTGCACTTGACAGACAGACCGGATAATCAAACTGAATTTGAAGAAAAAATCTTGGCTTACAGTGAAATCTGTGAAATTAAGTATGGAACGGATGTGAGTGATAATCGTGAATATGCAACAAATGCAATCACAGATTCTTAATGTTGCGAAGAAGAATAAGAAAAGTGTTATTGTTTTGATTGTTTGTGTTTTTTTTCTATTTTTTTTGTGTATTACAAATACAGATAAACAACAAAACAATAGTGAATCTGATCAGGATGTTATAAATGAGCTTGAGAAAACGTTTGAGATGAAGATAGAAAGCTTTTTAAAGAATGTTGACGGTGTCGGAAAAGTAAAAGTTTGTGTAACATTTGATACCTTAATGCAATATGAATATGCACAAGATATTCAATCAGATTCGAGTGAAGAAGATTATGAAACAACGCAAGAGTTTGTAATCATTGAAAAACAAGACGGATCGGAAATCGGTTTGTGCCTGGTTGTGACTGCTCCGAAAATTCGCGGAATTGCAGTCTGTTGTGAAGGCGGTAACAGTATGAAGGTAAAGAATGAAGTAACACAATTACTTGCTGCTGCGTTTGCGATACCGGCAAATCGCATTCATGTTGCTGCATACTATACTGATAATTGAATCGGAGGATTAATTTATGAACATGATTATCGGAAAAAAACAAATTATTATGGCAGCTTTGGTTGCTGCACTTGGACTCGGCGTATTTGCCAACTGGTATTATGTCGGATTGGACGGCAAAGAATCAGAACAAGCTGTTGCGGTTGATGAGAGTGTAATGAATGAAACGGATAATAATGAAATACAGAATGCTGCAAAAACAGAAGAATATTTTGAATCTGCAAAACTAAAGAAAATGACAGCACGAGACGAAGCTGTTGAGACTTTGCAGACTGTAATTGATGCCTGCGACAGCTCATCTGATGCAGCAATCAATGCTGTCGAAGAATTGAATAATCTGAACACCTGTTTTTTGTTGGAAACTGATATCGAAAATCTTGTCAGTGCGAGTATCGGTGGTGAATGTCTTTGTACCATTGATCAAAATGGTATTGAAGTGATCGTTGCTGATGATTTGCTTTCGGATGAAACCGTTCTTGTAATCAGTGATATTATCAATACCAATTGCGGAAATGTTGAAAACATAAGAATAACCGGAGCATAAACTCTTGACACATCCTTCATGTAACATTAATATATACATGGAGGTGTTTTATATGACATTCATCAAATCCGGAGATTCTGACGGTTTAATTATTTTATCTGACAACAATAATAATAAAGCTTTGTTTGATTTTCTTGAAATGACTGTTGTTGACGGTGTAGAATATGCTGCTTTGCTTGAAGTGGAAACTGACGAAGTTGTATTATTGGCATTTGAAGAGTCGGTTGACGGAAGAGATAAATACATTACAATAGATGATGATCTTTTTGACAAGGTTGTTGCTGCTTTTGAACCGCTTTTTGCTGATGATTGATTTTCTTCTGATCTGATGATTATTTTCCTGCTGAATTGTGAACAATATTGTTGTAAACAAAAGCAGGAGGCTCTTCTATGAATGTAAAACGCGGTGATATTTTTTATGCAGATCTGAGTCCTGTTGTCGGCTCTGAACAAGGTGGTGTAAGACCTGTTCTCATCGTTCAGAATGATGTCGGGAATAAATTTAGCCCTACTGTGATTGCTGCTGCGATCACAAGTCAGAGAGAAAAAACTAAATTACCGACGCATATTCAGGTTGACGCTTGCGATTGCGGATTGCAAAAGGATTCAATTGTTCTTCTGGAACAAGTGCGTACAATTGATAAAAGAAGATTGAGGGAACATATGGGTTCTCTTGGTCAGAGTGATATGACAAGAGTAAACGAAGCTTTGTCTGTCAGTTTTGGTTTGGGCGCATTTTAATTTAACTGTCCATCATTGGACAGTTATTTTTTTTCTTGCTTTTGCCTGTGAATATGTGTATAATTTTAAAGATAATAAATAGGAGTAAGAAATATGACAAGTCATGTAATCGTAGTAGGTGCAGGAGCGGCTGGAATGATGGCGGCCGGACAAGCTGCGGCAGCCGGTGCTGATGTTGTTTTGCTTGAACGCAATGCAAGACCGGGCAGAAAATTGATGATTACAGGCAAAGGTAGATGTAACGTTACCAATGCCTGCACTTTGTTGAATGAATTAATGGAATTTATTCCGTCAAACGGAAGGTTTCTTTATTCCGCATTTTCTAAAATGATGCCCTATGATGTAATTGATTTTTTTGAATCACAAGGTGTTCCGTTGAAGATAGAACGCGGCAACCGTGTTTTTCCAGAGTCAGATAAAGCTGTTGATATCGTAGATGCTTTGGATTCTTTCTGTCGTAATAACGGCGTAAAGCGTAAAGAAGAACGAGTTATTGCATTGTTGATTGACGGTGATGTTGTAAAGGGTGTAAAATGTGAGAGCGGTTCCGTTTATCATGCAGATTCTGTAATTGTTGCAACTGGAGGGAAGTCGTATCCGTTGACAGGTTCAACAGGGGATGGTTATACCCTTGCAAAACAAGCCGGTCATTCTATTATTCCGGTTGTTCCTTCTCTGGTGCCGCTTGAAACCAAGGAAGATTGGGTGCGTGATGCACAAGGACTGGCTTTGAAGAATGTTCGATTGACTATTCGTAATACAGAGAACTATTCCGACATCTATTCGGATTTTGGTGAAATGCTTTTCACACACTTTGGTGTGTCCGGGCCTATTGTGTTGAGTGCATCTGCACATCTGGAAGATCTGAAACCTGAAAAGTATGAACTTCTTATTGATTTGAAACCTGCTTTGTCTCATGAGCAACTTGATACAAGAATTTTACGTGATTTTGCTGAAATGCCAAACAAAGCACTTGCAAATGCTTTAGCCAAACTTTTGCCAAAGAGTTTAATTCCCATTATTGTTCGTTTGTCAGGAATACCGAGCGATCTGCGAGTCAATCAGATTACGAGAGATGACAGACAATATCTTGGTAGTTTAATAAAAGAATTACCCCTTACAATAACGAAGAAAAGACCGATCGAAGAAGCCATTGTAACTTCCGGTGGTGTATCAGTAACACAGTTGAATCCGAAAACAATGGAATCAAAACTCATAAAAGGTTTGTATTTTGCCGGTGAAGTCATAGATGTTGATGCTTATACCGGTGGTTTTAATTTACAAATAGCTTTTGCAACAGGTAATCTTGCAGGAATAAGTGCTGCAAATTCATGAAGGAGATTATTTATGATTAATATTGCGATTGATGGTCCCTCCGGAGCAGGGAAGAGCACGATTGCCAAAAACATAGCCAAACAGTTGGGTTATGTTTATGTCGATACCGGAGCAATGTATAGAGCGATAGGTGTTCATGTTATGCGAAATGGCCTTCGCACGGATAATGAAAACGAGGTATGCTCCGTGATTTCTGGTGCTAATGTCACCATTGATTATATTGATGGGGAACAGCATGTCTTTCTGAATGGTGATGATGTGTCTGATAATATTCGTCTGCCGGAAGCATCAATGGCTGCTTCCAATGTGTCTGCAATTCCAGCTGTTCGTGCACATTTGTTTAATTTGCAACAATCAATTGCAGCAACAAACAACTGTATAATGGATGGCAGAGATATCGGTACTGTTGTCTTGCCGAATGCACAGGTGAAAATCTTTTTGACAGCTTCTGCAGAAGTCAGAACAAAACGTCGTTTTGAAGAACTAAAAGAAAAAGGTACACCTGTTGATTATGATTCACTTTTGGCAGAAATTATTCAGCGTGATTATAATGATTCCCACAGAGCAATTGCACCATTGAAAAAAGCTGATGATGCCATTGAGCTTGATTGCTCAAATATGGATATTGAACAGACAACGGCTGCAATTATCAAAATTATCGGAGAGTGCTTATGAGTATCACACTTGCAAAATCAGCAGGTTTTTGTTTTGGAGTTGCACGTGCTGTTCAAATTGTTGAAGATTATCTTGCGCAAGACAAAAAGGTTTGCACTCTTGGACCTTTGATACATAATCCGACTTTTATTGATGAATTGAAACAACGCGGTGTTATGGTTGTTGATAATATTTCTGATGTTCCGGAAGGTTATATATTAATTATCAGAACACATGGAGTTGAAAAACAAATCATTGATCAGCTGCAACAACAAGGAATAGAATTTCACGATGCTACTTGTCCTTTTGTTGAAAAAATCAGACGCATTGTTGATGTTGAAAGTGAGAATGGCACACCTGTATTAATTGCCGGTGATCCGATGCATCCTGAGGTTATAGGCATTCGCAGTTGTTGCAAATCGGATTCCTTTGTTTTTTCTACTAATGAAGAACTAAATAAAACAATGGAGATTTTCAGACAAAAATATGACATATCACCCATTCTGGTATCGCAGACGACATTTAGTTCTCCGGAGCTAAAAAAAAGTTTAAAAAATCCAAATTTACTATGTACAAATCCGAAAATATTTGATACAATATGTTCTGCGACTTCTCGAAGGCAAGAAGAAGCTGTTGCTTTGGCTGAGCAGAGTGACTTGATGATTGTTGTTGGTGGAAGCAATTCTTCCAATACTGCAAAACTCACAAGCTTGTGTTCTGCGATTTGTGAAACGCATCAGATTGAAGATGCCGAGCAGTTGCACAGTATCAATTTTTCCTCTAAAGGAAATATTGGTCTTACAGCAGGTGCATCAACACCTGTTCGTATAATAAAGGAGGTACAAAAAACAATGTCCGACATCATCAATGAAAACGCCGTACTTGCAGTCGAGAGCGAAGGACATGCTCCCGAAATGGCTGCTGAGGCAACAGAAGATTGGTCCTTCGAGCAGGGTCTTGAAGAATCCTACAAAAACCTGAACAACAACCAGACTGTAGTCGGTGTCGTTATGCACATCGCTCCCAATGAAATTCAGGTTGACATCGGTCGTAAACAGACCGGTATTATCCCGCTCGATGAGTACAGTGCAGATCCCACAGCCAACCACATGAAAGAACTCAAGGTCGGCGATGAATTGAATCTTTTCATCATGAAGACCAATGACGTGGAAGGCACAATTCTTCTTTCTAAGAAGCGCTTTGATGAGAAAAAGCACAGAGAAGAAATTGAACAGGCTGCTAAGGACGGAGCAATCCTCGAGGGTACGGTTGTTGAAGTGATCAGCAAGGGCCTTATCGTATTCTCCAACGGCATCCGTGTATTTGTTCCCGCTTCTCTTTCCACTGTTCCGAGAAACGGCAGACTTGAAGATATGCTCAACAAGACCGTTAGCTTCAAAGTCATTGAATTTGACAGAAGAAGACGCGGTGCAGTCGGTTCCATCCGTGAGGCTGCTAAAGAACTTCGCAAGGCTAGCCAGGCTAAATTCTGGGAAACCGCAGCAGTTGAAGATCGCTTCACAGGTACTGTTGTATCCCTTACCGATTTTGGTGCTTTCGTTGATCTCGGCGGCGATGTCGTGGGTATGATCCACAGAAGCGAACTTTCCTGGAAACGCATCAAACATCCCTCTGACGTAGTCAGCGTAGGAGACGTTGTTGATGTATATATCAAGGGTCTTGATACTGAAAAGAAAAAGATTTCTCTTGGTTATAAGAGAACTGAAGACAATCCGTGGGAAATCCTTAAGAGAGATTATCCGATCGGTGGCGAATACGAAGTTAAGATCGTTTCCCTTACCACCTTCGGTGCTTTCGCTGAAATCTTCCCCGGCATGGAAGGTCTTATTCATATTTCTCAGATTTCTTATGAACGCATTGCAAAGCCGCAGGATGTTCTTTCCATCGGTGATGTTGTTAAGGTAAAACTTCTTGATGTTGACTTTGAAAAGAAGCACATCAGCCTTTCCATCAAGGCTCTTCTTGAAGCTCCTGTAAAGGAAGTTGTTGAAGAAGTTGAAGAAGAAGTTGACGATGTTCCGATCACTATGTCTATTGACGAAATGATCGCTAAGGCAAAGGAAAATGAAGCTGCCGCCGCTGCTGAAGAAGCTGCTGAAGTAACTGAATAAACTTTTATACATAAGGCTGTCGTATATCGGCAGCCTTTTTGTGTTATTGAGGTTGATATGTGAGAAGCTGCTTATTAAATGCATCCCGGAAGCAGATAATTCAGATTCCTATATTCTAACCGGAGAATATTCATTATATAGAATATCTAATATTGTTGTTGAAAATGGTGATATGTTTGTTTGCTATAATAAATAACCGGCATATCCTTCGTTTTGTTAGAAACGCAAGATTGCCGGTATCTGAATATATCTGAGATAGATATTAGCTGACTATAAATTTAAATGTTTGATTGCCGATGCATGGAAATGTAAAAATTCCGTTTGCGTCGGCTTTTACATTGTTTACGAGTGCATCTTTCTGTGATTGAGGTAATTCGATGCGGATAACGCCGTCGAATTTACTTGTGATTTCAAATTCTGTAACGATTCCGTTATTGAATTTGCAGGAAATCTCGTAACCGCCTTGTGCCAATAAGCCTCTAAATGACCCGCTGCGATCCTTTCCTATAGCTGGTAACAAGCAAATAACCCCTTCATGTCCTTGCACCAAGGCTTCACAAAGTGCAGCTGTTGCACCAAAATTACCATCAATCTGGAACGGGGGATGTGTGTCCAGTAAGTTTGGCAGCGTTGATTTTGCAAAAAGAGCATGCAGATTCTTTTCAAAAGACTTTTCATCGTGAAGTCGGGCAAATAAACAAAGAAGCCATGCTCTGCTCCAGCCTGTGTGACCGCCGCCGTTTGCGAGTCTTCTCTCGAAAGTTTTTCTGATTGCATTGTAATATGCAGGAGTGTTTCTGTTGATAGAGCTGTCAGGATACAATGCAAAAGCATGGGAGATATGGCGATGGCCGGGTTCCGGCTCGTCATAATCTTCGAGCCATTCCATCAACTGACCGTGTTTGCCAATCTGAAGAGGAGGCATTTGGGCTCTCTTTTGTTTTGCAATTTCTGCTGTTTGTGCATCAATGTTCAGAAGTTCTTCTGTTTTAATATAAAAATCAAAAAGTCCTCCGATGATTTCAACATCCATGGTAGGAGAAATGCACATATTGCAAATCTCTTTACCGATGTAATAGTTATTTTCAGGTGATGTGGACGGACCTGAATGCAGGTATCCGTCTTTTCCTTCGAACATGGTGTCAATGAAAAACAGTGCAGCATTTTTGATATAATCATAAGCTGTCTCTTTTAAAAACTGCATATCCCTTGTAAACAGATAGTGTTCCCACATATGATATGCGAGCCAAGCACCGCCCATTGGCCACAATCCCCATATGCCGTCTGCTGCTGCAGTAAAACCATATAGATCACTTAGGTGATGCACAACAAGTCCTCGAGCACCGTAATTTGTCTTTGCAGTTTTTTGACCGCAAGGCAAGAGGATATTGTTCATATAATCAAACAATGGGAGTGCACATTCCTGGAGATTGGCAATTTGTGCAGGCCAATAGTTCATTTGTAAGTTGATATTGGTGTGATAATCCGCATTCCACGGGTTTTGCATTTTTTCAACCCAAATGCCTTGCAGGTTTGCAGGTAAGCTTCCGGGGCGACTTGAACCAATTAATAAATACTTGCCAAAACTGAAATATAAAGCTGCAAGGGAGTGATCTTTAGCTTTTGGATGCATTTTCAATCTGGTAATTCTTCTGTTTGTTGGCATGCTTTCCAGTTTTTCATCACCAATAAAGTGTATATCTGATTTGCTGAAAACAGAAAGATGATCTTCTGTGTGTCTTTGAATAATTTTATCAAAATTATTCTTGACTTTAAATAAGCGATTCTTACAAATCTCTTCATAATTATTGTGTCTGTAGGAAGTGACAATGCTGATCCAAAGAATAGTGTTTGACGCAGCAGAGACATGTAATCCGTCATTATGATTGGTCACTGTACCGTCTGTTTCAACTTTAATGCCCACAATAAACGGA
This sequence comes from Acutalibacteraceae bacterium, assembly GCA_045576275.1. Lineage (GTDB taxonomy): Bacteria > Bacillota > Clostridia > Oscillospirales > Acutalibacteraceae > RUG806. The sequence continues at coordinate 120,535 of JAZNGB010000063.1, read as the reverse complement.
TGATTACCAACTGCTGTGTTGCAGTGTGCAAATAAACAATCATCTTCAAAATACATATTCTCTATGTGCTCTCGTTCATATTGCAATGAGAATGTATGCAGTTTTTCGGAATTGATTGCATATGCCATGATTTTATCAGGATATGAAGAAAATGCAGTGTGTTTGTAATAAATGCCGTTACGTTTGTAAAAAACATTTGCAATGCCTTTATCCAGATGTAAATCGCGACTGTATGCTGTTATTCTGCGGCTGCCATTGAAATTTATGTGTAAGACGCCTGCATATTCATAAGATGCAATCGTGTGAAAGTCATCCTTTAAATTTTCAACTGCCCATTTTTCTGCTTCAACTGGTTTGTTCTCTGCATACAGTTTGCGAATGTGTTCTATTTTGTTCGCAAAATTTTCATCCAGACCATCTTCGTCTTTTTCTGACCAGATGCTTTCTTCACAAAGATACAATTTTTCATGCTTGGGATCACCAAATAACATGCATCCCAAGCTACCATTGCCGATTGGCGTACCGTTATCCCATTTGTTGGCAGCATTTTTCAAATGTAAAACATTCATATTCATTCCTCGCAAGCTTTAATTCGGAACATTGCGACACCATGTCCTGCTACTGTCGTATCAAAATCTTCTTTTGTGACGATGGTTGTATTGTTCCATATGTCATATACTTCATACTGAAGAGCCTTTGGCAGATCTATCCAACCAAGTTCTGCAACATCCTCTATATCAATTTCCTCTTCAATAGTCTTTTTTGTTTTATTAAAAATACATATTGCCAGTTCTTTGTTCTCTAATGGTTTTGCCAAAATATCTACAGAACCTGTCTGGATTCTTCTGCATTGCAACCCTCTTTTGTCTTGGTTGATTGCTATTGCAGCTTTATTGGTAAGCAATTGGAGTTTTTTGTTTTCAGTATCCGCTGAGCCGTCCTCTTTTAAGAATTCGCGAAGATCATTGCCGAGAATCAACGGAGCTGCCATCATGCACCATAAGGAAAAATGTGCTTTGTTTTCTTCGTCTGTCAAGTTACCGTTGCCGACTTCGAGCATATCTGGATCATTCCATGCTCCTTGAGAGGCGTGCTTCCACAGACGGACATTGAATTCGTAGATGCTCAATATGGATAACCAAGTGGGTTTGATATCCATGGTTGTTCTCCATAAGTTACCGGCTGATGCTCCCCATTTCCATGGTTTGTTAGTACCCCATTCGCAAATCGAATATACAATTGGTTTTTCGGGTTGATTTGTTTCTTCTGCAACCAATTTGGTTGCTCTCTTCAGCTCTTTACCCATGTTTGCATACTGCTTTGCTGCACTGTCCATGCGAGACCCGATAGGATTGTGAATGACGATCGTGTTTCTGCCTTGCTTTAAATGTATGCGTGTTTGCAAACGACCTTCTGCTGAAGGTGCGAGTGTTGCTCCGGCATGAATCTGATAAATATCCTTTTCATTCACGATAATTTCAGCATATTTTTTGATAAATAATGACTTGCGAATGCCGATGGTGATTACATATTCACCATCAATTTCTGCTTGTATATTTGTAAATGCCATTTTGCCGTTGCCGGCACATAATCCGCCGACATACTGACCGCTCGGAAGATTTTTGTCAGATAGCAGTTTTGCATTTCCGAATAATCTTGCTTCTGATGCAAGATAGACTTTCTCATCGACGGTACCGGGCATTTCAATTCTGATGTTTTCGATTTCGGGAGCTACGGTTGAGATTGGCGTATTGTGACAGAAGTCATATTTGAAGTATTCAATTCCCCATCTTGCAAATGTTTCGGCATCAATTCTTTCGTTGCCAAGACTTGCAGGTAAGTCTTCACAAGTCAATGATCCGTTGGAGGAATAAATTCCGAGTTTCAGACCAAGGTCATTAACTTTTTTGCATAAAGCAGGAATTCCGGAAGGGAAGGATGTGAAATCACTTTGCATGCGACCACTTTCATCGCGCATGGAAGATTGCCAACAGTCATCAATGTTAACATATTGATATCCGGCATCAGCAAGACCACTTTTTTTCATTGCTACTGCGATATCATAAATGATGTCTTCGCTGATGTGATGTCTGAATTTGTTCCAGCTTGCCCATCCCATAGGTGGTGTCAGTGCTACTCCGTTGTTGTATTTTTCATTTCCGAAATCAGCAATTCTAAAATTAGCCATCAAATTCTTAACGACACATTTTGGACACACGTTTGCCTTTTTCATGGCCACTGTTGTAGCAGCAACACCCCCTGCAAGAGTGATGAAATTTTTCATTTTCATACCTGTAACCTCCAAACTATTTTTGCATATACATTCATTATAGCACTTTGTTGTATCTGTTACAAGATGATTTTTAGGAGATGAAAATTTATTGCGAAGATTTGTAAATCGCAAACAGTCAAGCAGAATTGTTATTGCTATGTTTATTATTTTAGTTATAACTTTTTTTATAGTTTCCTTTTGTCATTTTTTGCTTCCCGTTGTTGAGTCAGTCGCAATCAGCAGTGCGGTGAATCAAGCAACGAATGACATTAATTCTACAGTTGCATCATATTTGAAAAATAATACGATCATGTATGATACGGTTGCAAAAATTACGACTGATACATCATCACAAGTATCTTCTATTCAGATTAATTCAAATGTCTTAAATCAAATAAAGACGGGTGTTGCCGCAAATATTGCGAGTATATTTTCACAACTGAAATCTATGCAATTAAAGATACCGATAACTGCAATATTCGGTAGTACACCATTCTCTGGAATCGGTTCCGGGATTCCATTATATATTTCTTATACCGTTACTGCTCAAAGCAATATCGAAAACATATTCATTACTCGCGGGATTAATCAGACGCAACATAGAATTATGTTGTGTGTTGAAGCAGAAGTAGAGGTGTTTTTGTACGGAAAATCTAAAACAATCCCATTGCAAACACAAATCACAATTGCTGAAACAATCATTGTAGGTAATATTCCTGATATTTATGCCGGTGCTGAGGATGAATTGTGGCCTAACTTGATAAATTAGAAATATGTCGCAAATTTGAACGTAGAGCATAGCATGAATTGAGGGACAAAGCATTTTTGTTTCTCAATATCTCCAAAGGAGTACAGAAATGAAAGATACTTCATCCGCAAATATAGATAAGATGCGTATTGATTCATTCTCTATGATAGCAGCGTTACCTGCAGATGCAAGTGTAACCATGGCATATGTTCCTTTTCAGCTTGACAGTAAAACGTATGAAGCTGATACCGCATTGCTGCGAGGCACTTTGTTTCCGGTTCTTGATAAACCTTTTACAAGGGCGGGGTGTAAATGACGAAGCGTGAAAAGTTGCTTAGGAATATCTCTTCAGCTCAGTTTGCTGCATGGGAGTTGCATTTATATCTTGATACGCATCCTGCTGATATGCAAGCAGCATCTATGCTTGCACAGTATGAGAAAAAGTATGCTCAATTGAAGGAAGAGTATGAAAACACATTTGGTCCCCTTACTCCAACCTCATCTCCCGGTGTGGAGTGGCTGAAAAATCCTTGGCCGTGGGAAAATGGAGGTGTATGTGATTAATGTGGACTTATAATAAAAAATTACAGTATCCTGTTAATATCAAAAATCCTAATCCGAAGTTGGCTCAAATTATCTTGACGCAATATGGCGGTCCTGATGGTGAGTTGGGGGCATCACTGCGATATCTTTCCCAGAGATTTTCGATGCCTTATGCAGAATTAAAGGGATTGCTTACGGACATAGGTACTGAAGAATTGGCTCATTTGGAAATGATCGGTGCTATTGTATATCAGCTCACGAGAAATCTATCCGTTGAGCAGATTCAGGCTTCCGGATTTGATAAATATTTTGTTGATCATACGACAGGCATTTATCCGCAGGCAGCTTCAGGAGTTCCGTACAGTGCAATGTCGATGCAAAGTAAAGGTGATTTGTTGGCTGATTTGCATGAGAATCTTGCTGCTGAACAAAAAGCAAGAACAACTTATGATAACATTCTCAGGCTTGTTGATGATCCTGATGTCGCTGATCCGATAAAATTCCTGAGAGAACGTGAAGTTGTACATTATCAACGATTTGGTGAAGGTCTGCGTTTGGCGACTGACAGACTTGACTCTAAAAATTACTATATGTACAATCCCTCATTTGATAAGAAATAAAAAATAGGGCAGCATCAAACTTTGGTAGTCTGATGCTGCCTGAATTATTAATAGTTGAACAATAAGCGATTATTATTCTTCAGTAATATAGGTTCCGGTGTAAAGTTTTTCAATCAATTCAATGGACTGATTGTAAGCATAATTCTTAAAGGAACCGATGGTCACATTGCTCTTGTCTGCAATGATGTTTTCCATCATGGTGTTGAAAGCTTCGTCATTTTCACTTGTGAGAGAGTCAACAACAGTATCTTTCCAATCAGCTCTTTCGTTCTGATTTACAAAGTAAATGATATGGAAACCATATTCAGTCTGCACGATGCCGACATCACCCTTAGTTCTGTTTTCATCATAAATCCACTTGTCAAAGTTTTCAACCATTGTACCTTTTGCAATATCTTCATAAAGACCGCCGTTTTCTGTGTTTTCATTTGCGGTTGTTGAGGATGTGTCTGCACTGTAGCTGGTTGCAAGAGTTGCAAAGTTTTCTTCCGTTGCATTCTCAAGGTATGCTTCATAAATGTCATAAGTTGCTGCGTAGGTAGCCTTTACAACATCTTCGGTATACTTTTCGTTTTGTTCGAGAGCGAGTGCATAATCTACAGTAAGATTGAATTCTTCAACTGCATTTTCAACATCTTTGGTGAACGATGCATCTTCTTCTGCGGTATGTTCTGATCCGTCTTGTGTGTGAGCATCCATGTGATTTACGCCTGTTTCATAAGAAACCAGGATGTGACGAACGTCAACCTTGGGAGTGTCTTCACGATAAGCAGGTTTGACTACGAAGATAACATAAACGTAATCGCCTTCATTGGATGTTACATAATATTTGTCACCATGGACACGATCTTCTGTAAAGAGCCATTCAGCCAGTTCTTCAGAAATGTTGGAGGAAATAATGCTCTTGGTAACACCATTTACAACAGTTGCAGAGCCGTTTTCGAATGTAGACTTGTCTTCTTCATTCGCATATTCTACGCAAAGCTCAATGAAAGATGCTTCGTCAGTAATGCGATTGTAGAATTCTTCTGCTTTTTTCAATGCTTCTTTGTGTGCATCGCTCAATTCTTCTTTAGCAGTCTCTTCAGTTGCATCTCCTGAAGTTATATTCTCTGTAGTTGCTTCTGTTGTTTCAACTGATTCTGTTGCTGCTTCTGTTGTTGTTTCTGTTGTCGAATTTGATACAGAAGAACCGTCGGTAGCAATGCCGAAAACGCGAAGATCAATAACCTGGAAAGCAGAAGGATCAGCAGCATATGCAGCTTCAATAGCTTCATCTGTGATGGCAGCTTCATTGCCTTCTTCAATAAATTCAAGGTATTTTTCAGCAAGTTTTTGCTCTGCAAGTGTATCCTTATAAAGCTTTGCTGTCATACCGTTGCCGTAGTATGAGCCAAGATAACGAGTGAGAGAAACGCTATATGTGTCTGCGTAAGTCTGAAGTTCGTTGATCATTTCATCGATTTCAGCATAATCAGTATCATCGAGCTCGATGTTGTTTTCTTTGCATTGTTCAAAATAATAATTGTAAGACTGCAGCATTTCAATGACAGACTCATCGAAATATTCTGCCCACGTAATAGTTGTGTCATCATCAGTTTGCTTGGTCTGTTTTTCCGGATGGATGGTATAATCAAACTGACCAAGAGCAGCCAGAAGGGAAGTGCCGCCATACTGTTGAGCAAACTCTTGTGATTGTTGTGCGTGGGAGCCGTACAATGAAGTGTAATAATACTCATATTCAGCCACAGAATACGTTCTGTCGCCTACTGTAACAGCAGGAAGTAATCTCTGCGGAACACCGTAAGCATTGCAAACACCATAAGCTGCTGCGATTACAAGAACTGCACAAATAACACAGATGATAGCTTTTACAGCTTTGTAAGTATCAATGCCACTCTTTTTGGATTTGCTTGCATTCTTTGCAATTCTCGCTTTTCTTTCTGCGCGATAATCGACTTCTGTTTTTTTGTTTTCCATTTGTGATACACCTTTCACTCAAAAAGTTGATTCAGAAACAATAAGTTTCCACACGATAAAATATTATATTATAAAATTATAAAAAGTACAAGTCTTTTTTTTAAATTATTGCAATAATAGCAGTATTTTTCAGCATTTGCTTAATTCTCTGTCTCTTGACAAGGATGCGTTATAAGCTTCCTTGACAAGCGTCGGTAGCGTTTCGCTTAATTTGTTTATACCTTCAATGGTTGTTCCTCCTTTTGAGCAGACTCTGTCAATCAGTATTTTCGGGGAAATGCCTGATTCTTTTAAATACATTGCACTCCCCAATACAGCCTGAATGGCTGTATCGAGAGCCGTTTTTCTGTCCATTCCGTTGCTTTCTGCGGCACATGCAAGAGAATTAATATACATAAAAGTGTAAGCTGGTGAGCAACCACCAAGAACGCCGAATTGTGGGAACATTTCTTCAGGATATTGCAATGATGATCCGAAACAAGAACAAATTGCACCTAAAAGATTATTTTCTTCATCAGTACAGTTGTAATTTGTGCAATAAGCTGAACATGCTTGTCCGACAGATGCATTCAAATTAGGAAATACACGACCGATTCTTGCTGATTTATCAAGGTATTGCTCAATGAATTCTATTTTTTTGCCGGCGGCTATGGATATAATAAAAGGATTGTTTTTCTTCAGATTGGGTGCTATGGATTGCAGCAATGTCGGAAAGCCCTGCGGTTTAATGCATAAAAACACACAATTACAGAAGTCTGCTATTGCAAATTCACTTTCCATTTTGTTGACACCTGTTTCATTGCAAAAATCAATTAATTTTAATTGATCCGTGTCAAAAACAAATACTTGGTCTTTTGTAAATAGTTTTTTGGTAATTATACTTCTTATAATCGGCTGTGCCATATTGCCGCAACCAATAAAACCTATTGTCATAAATGATGCTCCTTAATTTACTGTTATGAATAAAAGAGTCGAACTCCATCGACTCTTTTTTATTTATTCTTGGTAATATAATTATTTATTCTTTCTAAGATTGTTTAATTCTAACATGAATGAATCGATATCTTTAAAATCACGATATACGGATGCGAATCTGACATATGCAATTTCATCGATATCCTTTAATTTTTCGAGGGTTAATTCACCGAGTTGTGTAGATGAAATTTCGCGATCAAGAGAATTCTGCAATTGTGCTTCGATGCTATCGATGGCAGCTTCAAGAACATCCAGCGTTACAGGTCGTTTGACACATGCTCTGAGCATTCCGCTGAGCAACTTGTTGCGATCAAAGACTTGTCTTGATTTGTCTCGCTTGACTACAATGACAGGCACACTTTCAATGGCTTCATATGTAGTAAAACGTTTTGCACATTTAATACATTCTCTTCTGCGACGAATTCGTTGTCCATCATCTGCAGGACGAGAATCAATTACTTTACTTTCAGCAAATGAACAAAAAGGACATTTCATAATGTAGACCTTCCTTAATAAAGTTGAAGTAATTATAACACAATATGTTGCGATGTGCAATTGAAAATACAAAATTTATGGCATTTATTTTTTACCATAATTTTGCGATTGATTGTGCGATATTGCATGTGATAGACTCAACAAGGGGGGCATTGCTATGCTAACAATAATTATAGATTTTTTGAAAAGTATGAATACAATATCTAAAAGACTTTTCACTGTTTCATTTTATATATTTTTGTTCTTATATCTCATCGCTTTTATAGTTTGGCTTGCTGCGGGCAGACAGATTGAATATTATTATGGTTTAGAATGTATACATATTTTAGTTGAAAATGCAAAAGGATTGTTACTGGCAGGCACTGTTCCAGCTATACTGTTTGATCCCGTATATAAACAATATGTTTATACGGAATGAATGGAAACAACTTTAAGTGTATTGTCATAAACAGTAAATTTGATTTCATGATTTGCTAAGCAGAATCCATATACTCTTTCCGGATCGTTATGATAATGAGGTCTCGGATCTTGTTCTAAAAGAGCAATCAGTTGCATTACAGATTGTCCTGATAATTCATTGCAAATATCCTCCGGGATTTCGACTTCTAATTTTTGATTGTGCACCTCTAATGCAAAACCACCTTTGGCATTATCAATTCTGTCTATATGCGGTAAGTAAGGTTTGATATCAAAAATGGGTGTATTATTCATTAAATCTCCACCGCACACATGAATAATAGGACCATGTTTTGTGTCATATTCGATACTTTCAAGTTTTACACAGGTTAAGCCAAGTGGATTTGGTCTGAATGGTGAACGTGTGGCAAATACACCAACTCTTTTGTTTCCACCGAGTCGAGGTGGACGAACAGTGGGTTTCCATTTTTCTGAATTCGCTTCGGAGAAATGCCAAAGCAGCCAAATATGTGAATAGTTCTCGAGTCCGCGAAGTGCATTGATGTCTCTGTATTCTTTTTCAAAAATGATTGTACCCTTGATAGAGTCGACCAATCCGCCTTGTCTTGGGATCGCAAATTTCGTGTGAAAGTCATTTTGAATATAAGCGATCGGCTGTATTTTAACTTCGTTATGCATATACTTGGTTTCTCCGAATTTAATAATAAATAAAAAATCCGAAAAGCAATCATGCTTTTCGGATTTCTTTTGGTGATCCAGCGGAGATTCGAACTCCGGACACCCTGCTTAAAAGGCAGGTGCTCTGCCTGCTGAGCTACTGGATCAAGCTATGCCGAACTTTCCTTTCATGAAAGCAAAGAAGAAAGTTGCAAACAATGTAATAATGAAGAAAATAACACAAAGAACTTTTGTGATTCTTGCAAGCTTAGCATCAGCACTTCTGTCTTTATTTTTTCCGAAGAAGTTATCTGAGCCGCCAGCAATAGCACCGGAAAGTCCGGAATTACGACTTTGCTGAAGAAGAATCAAAATAACAATAGCAATAGATGCTACAATCATAATTGCTCCAAAAAGATATTCAAACCAAGGCATCGCACTACCGACCTTTCAATTTAATCACTCATGTCTTGCTCATGCTCGGATATATTAACACAAGCTTTCAAAGAAATCAAGTCTTTTTTTGATTTTTTTTTAAATTTTTTCAAAAATTATTTTTTACACTCGTTTTTATGACACAATCTTTGGAAAATAATACTTGACGAGTTGTCAATTTATAGTGTAATATAATATAATGAATTTTATTTATGGAGGGTTCCATGGCTAAAAGAAATGATTACGGAAACGACAGTATTGTTTCCTTAAAAGGTGCTGATCGAGTTCGTAAGCGTCCTGCTGTTATTTTTGGAGATGACGGTTTGGAGGGATGCAAACATTCTGTATTTGAAATTATATCTAACTCTGTAGATGAAGCTCGAGAAGGCTATGGAGATAAAATCGTTGTTACTCGGTATCTTGATCGCAGTATTGAAGTGCAGGACTTTGGTCGCGGTATGCCAGTTGATTATAATAATAATGAACAGAGATACAATTGGGAATTGTTATTTTGCGAAATGTATGCCGGAGGTAAATATGATACGAATTCCGGTGGCAGTTATGAGTTTTCTATCGGTTTGAACGGTTTGGGACTTTGTTCTACTCAATATGCTGCAGAGTATATGGATGCAGAGATTCATTCAGGCGGATTTGCATACAAGTTGCATTTTGAGCGTGGTGAAAATATAGGCGGTCTTATAAAAGAAATTTATAATAAGCGTGACACAGGTACAAGAATTTGTTGGCGTCCCGATCTTGAAGTTTTTACAGACATAGCAATACCTCTTGATTACTACCAAGATATTTTAAAACGTCAATCGGTTGTAAATCCCGGTGTAAAATTTGTTCTTAAAAATCAACTTACTGATTCAAAGTTTGAAACATTTGAATACTTGTATGAAAAAGGTATTGAAGACTATATCAATGAGTTTATTGGTGACAAGGGAATTGTTCCGGCTCAGATATGGTATGCTGAACGTGTGGGACGGGATCGTGAGGATAAGCCTGATTATAAGTTGAAGATTAATGCTGCTTTGTCTTTTTCTGAAAAGATTCAATTAAAAGAATACTATCATAATTCAAGCTATCTCGAGTATGGCGGTGCACCTGAAAAAGCTGTGCGAAGTGCTTTTGTTGCACAAATTGATTCCTATCTGAAACAAAACGGTAAATATGCAAAGACGGATTCAAAAATATCATTCCAGGATATTGAAGATTGTCTTGTTTTGGTTATCTCATCTTTTTCAACTCAAACATCTTACGAGAATCAGACTAAGAAGGCTATCACCAATAAATTTATCCAGGAAGCTATGACGGAATTTTTCCGTAGACAACTTGAGATATATTTTATTGAAAATCCTGTCGACGCACAAAAGATTTGCGATCGTATTTTGATCAATATGCGTTCTCGTGTTCGTTCAGAGGCTACACGTCTGAATTTGAAGAAGACACTTACTGCTTCAAATGATATGGCAAACAGAGTTGAAAAGTTTGTCGATTGCCGTAGTAAGGATGTTAATGAACGTGAAATCTTTATCGTTGAGGGTGATTCTGCATTAGGAGCCTGCAAACAGGCAAGAGATTCTTCTTTCCAGGCAGTTATTCCGGTCAGAGGAAAAATCTTAAACTGTTTGAAAGCTGAATACAGTAAGATATTCAAAAGTGAAATTATAACCGATTTGATTAAAGTACTTGGTTGTGGTGTAGAAATCAAGGATAAATCTGCCAAAGGGGTTGCAGAATTTAACATTGATAACTTGCGTTGGAGCAAGGTTATTATCTGTACTGACGCAGACGTTGACGGATTTCAGATCAGAACTTTGATTTTGTCAATGTTTTATGCTTTGATGCCTTCTCTTATATCAGAAGGTAAAGTTTTTATTGCCGAGTCTCCGCTTTATGAGATTACATGTAAAGATGAAACATGGTTCTGTTATACCGAAAAAGAAAAACAGGATGCGTTGGATCAGATTGGTGATAAAAAATATACAATTCAAAGATCCAAAGGTCTCGGTGAAAATGATGCTGATATGATGTGGTTGACTACTATGAATCCGCAAACCCGTCGGTTGATTAAGGTTGAGCCAAACTCCGATGGCCAGCAGATCGATGATACATTTGAAATGTTGCTCGGTGATAATCTTGCTGCCAGAAAACAGCATATTGCTGACTATGGTCATCTTTATATTGAACTGGCTGATGTCTATTGAGAGGAGGGGAGAACATGGCAAGAAAACCTAAACAAAAACAAGAAGAAAAAACTGTTGAAGAAACGAAAGCCCATATTCAGGGTGCCGGTATTGTTGAGAATCAGTTGATTACTGATACACTTGAAATCAATTACATGCCGTATTGTATGAGTGTTATCATGTCGCGTGCTATCCCTGAAATCGACGGATTCAAGCCTTCGCACAGAAAACTGCTCTATACTATGTATAAAATGGGATTGCTTACAGGTGTAAGGACAAAATCTGCGAATATTGTCGGCAGCACTATGAAATTGAATCCTCACGGCGATGCGGCAATTTATGAAACCATGGTTCGACTGACCAGAGGCAATGAGGCTCTTTTGCATCCTTATGTAGATTCAAAAGGTAATTTTGGTAAGGCATATTCCAAAAACATGCAATACGCAGCGTCCCGTTATACAGAAGCTAAACTTGAGAGTTTTTGTGCCGAATTATTCCGAGATATCGATAAGGACACAGTGGATTTTGTTCCTAATTATGATAATACAACAACTGAGCCGACTCTCTTTCCTGTAACATTTCCATCTGTTCTCGTTAATAGCAACATGGGTATTGCAGTCGGTATGGCAAGTAATATTTGTTCATTTAATTTAAGAGAAGTCTGTGAAACAACTGTTGCACTTATCAAAGATCCGAATCATGAAGTGTTGGACACTTTGCTTGCTCCTGATTTCAGGGGAGGCGGACAAATTATCTATGATCGTCAGAAGATGGCTGAAGTATATGCAAGCGGCAGAGGTCCTGTGCGATTGCGTGCAAAATATGAGTATGACAAGTCCAATAATTGCATCGACATCAAGGAAATTCCTGCAACTACAACTTGTGAAGCCATTATTGATAAGATCATTGATCTCGCTAAAAGCGGAAAGGTTCGTGAAATCAGTGATGTTCGTGATGAAACTGATAAAGCAGGCCTCAAAATTACAATTGATCTGAAGCGTGGTGCAGATCCGGAAAAATTAATGCAGTTATTGTTTAAGAAAACACCTTTGGAAGATACATTCCCGTGCAACTTTAACGTTTTGATAGCTGGAACGCCGATGGTTTTAGGTGTTAAAGATTTGTTGCTGGAATGGATTGCTTATCGAACAGAATGCGTTCAGCGCAGAGTTTGTTTTGATTTGAAAAAAGCAAAGGATCGTCTTCATCTGCTTAAGGCTTTGCAGAAGATTTTGCTTGATATTGACAAGGCGATACGCATTGTAAGAGAGACGGAAGAAGAAAGTCAGGTTGTTCCTAACTTAATGATCGGTTTTGGTATCGATCAGATTCAAGCTGAATATGTAGCTGAGATAAAACTTCGACATCTGAATCGTGAATATATTATAAAGCGTTTGCAGGATGTTGAGCAGCTTGAAAAAGATATTGCCGATATGGAAGATATTCTTGCAAATAAAGACAGAATCAAAGATATCATTATTGAGGAATTGAATGACGTCAGTAAGAAATTTGGCCAGGAACGTCGTACTGAGATTGTATATGAGGTTGATGAATCGATTGCTGATGACATAGAAGAGATTCCTGATTATCCTGTATTGCTTTTCTTTACTAAGGAAGGTTATTTTAAAAAGATAACGCCTCAATCTTGGCGAATGGGAAACAATCATAAGCTGAAAGAAGGCGATGAAATTCTCAGTAGCTTTGAAACAACGAATAACACTGATCTGTTGTTCTTTACAAATCGTTGTCAGGTATATAAAGCAAAATGTAATGACTTTGATGAATGTAAGGCATCGTCATTGGGTGATTTTGTCGCTTCTAAATTAAAGATGGATGATGGTGAAGTCGCTGTTTATATGGCAGTTACAAAGAATTACACTGGACAAATGTTATTCTTTTTTGAGAATGGCAAAGTTGCAAAAGTTGATATGGCTTCCTATGAAACCAAAACCAATCGAAAGAAGTTGTTGAAGGCATATTCTGATAAATCGGAGATTGCAGCGTTTGCTCATATCGAAGAAGATAAAGAGTTTGTGTTAACCTCTTCAAACGGTCGATTGCTTCTTATGAATTCTGCTGTTATTGCAAGCAAAACCACCAAGGATACCCAAGGTGTTGCTGTAATGAAAATCAAAAAAGGACATCGCTTGATGTCGGCAGAAGCATATTGTGAGGGTATGTTTGTAAAACCGAGCCGTTATAAAACAAAAACATTGCCGTCGGCTGGTGCAGTTCTATCTGCCGAAGATTCCGGAGAGCAAATTTCTTTTTGATTGATGAATAAATTGTTTATTTCGGGTCATGCTATTGTCAGTGAAAGAGATTGTATATTGCGTTTGCTTAAATGATCTTTTTTGCTCCGCCTGTCGATGATGCTGTAGTCATGGACAGGCGTTTTTGATTATTTTGCTATGATGGTTGTTATATTATTGTTGAATTGAGTATCTGTTTGTGGTACTATAATAAATATTGAAAATTTAAAGGTGGGATTCTGTGTATTACGTCATAATGGATCTCGAGTGGAATAACTCTTATAATAAGATCAAGAAATGTTTCGTGAATGAAATTCTTGAAATAGGTGCAGTTCTTGTTGATGAACAACTTGATGTTATTGATACATTTTCTGTAATTATAAAATCACAACTGATAAAAAAGCTTTCCGGCAGAGTGAAGAATTTGACTCACATAACCAATGAGGATATGGGGAAGGGTGTTTCATTCTATCGTGCATTTGCTGATTTTGAAAGTTGGATTGGTGGCAGAGATTGTATTTTTCTGTCTTGGGGTAATTCTGACATACGTGTTTTGGTTGATAATTTTGATATGTTTTGCGGACAAAAAAACGTCCCATTTTTAACCCAATATGTTGACTTGCAGAAATATTGTCAGCAGTTTATCGTAAATGTTGGTTCTCAGCAAATCGGCTTGATGTCTGCCGCTGTTGAAATGGGTATTGATGTATCTAATTGTAAATTTCACAGAGCCCTTGAAGATAGTCTGTTGGGATTACGTTGTCTGAAAAAATGTTACAACCAAGAGCATTTGTTGAACACTGCTGTTATTTGTGACAATGCGTTCTATCATAAGCTTTTATTTAAAGCTACTTATATTACCAATATAAACAATCCTAAGATTGACAGAAGTAAATTAAAATGTGATTGTGATATATGTAATGAATCTATGAAGAGAATGAGTGATTGGAAGTGTATAAATCAAACATTTTCAGCGATTTTCTTGTGCAAAAAATGCGAACGATTAGTAACTTATCATGTGAAGTTTAAGGAATACTATGATCGCATTGATGTTAAATCCAATATTACGGAAATGAAGCGTACCGAACCTGATACTGAGAATTGATTCAGAGGCTTATAATGAAAATACGAATTGTATTGATTGTTGTTTGTTTGTTAGTGACAATATCTGCAGTTATTGTCACAATGGCTGCGACCGGTAAATTATCATTATCAAATGTATTAGATGCAACATCTGACAATATTGAGAATGTTGATAATTCAGATGCATTGCAATCTGTAAATGATAACGATTTTTTTGTTGCTTCCAATGACACATTGTTTGATATTAATTCTACTGGTGTGTTTTTTGATATAGAAAATGATTATTTAAATATTAAAGATTTGTCTGCATTTGATCTTGCAGTGCAGGCTGCAAAACAAATGTATTGTGATGTTTTTTTTGTGTGTCCGTCTTTGATGTCGAATGTTATAGTTGATAACGGTGTGCAGATCGATTTGATTCAAAGAGTAAAAGAATTGAATCGTTTTGGTAAAATTATTCTTACAGTGGATGCACGTTTTTTTATTTCCGATAACATGTTGCGCTTGGATCCGATTCGAAAACTTTTGGAAATGTATGAATTTGATGCTGTTTTGATTCATGATGAAGAGTTTTTATTTTCCGATAGTTTTTTAGATTCAATGTCCGGTATTATTGAAATGATGGAACATGAATATGAAGCACTTGAATTAGGAATCTGCGTTTTTGCCGGCGAGGATAATGCAAAAATTAAGCAATATGTTGAGAATGGTAGCATTTCGTTTGTTGTTATGGATGCTCAAAATGATGGCATGGCGATTTGTGATTCCTATAAAGTATTGTCCTTAAACAATAGTGCATGCTTATTTTTTGCTATGATTGATCATGGTGACGATGAGGATTATGTTTCAGAATTGATGTATGGATTGTGTGACTATCCTTTTGTGAACGGAATGGTATTTTCAACTGTTACAAGTAATGAAAACACACTTCAGAGTATTGCTTCGTATTTTTACGAGCCTGACAGCTCTTTGCTTGTGCAGAATATAATTCCGGATGCAAAGCTAAAACAGATTGCTTTTGATGGTGTCGTAGGTATTGATGACAAATTGTATTGTAATACGAATCTGATTGCTGGAGAAGACGGTACTTTTCATTACAATTATCCGCTTGCTGATGGGTTGAATTCAATTGTATTTGCATCTAATGGTAAAAAAAATCAGTATTTTGCAGAAGTGCCTTATTTATTAATTTCGCATGTGTACCCCGGTGGAGACAATGTGAAGTTTTATTATGATGAATCATTTTCGATTTATGCTGTATGTAAAAGTAACGCTCTTGTCAGTGCTTCTTTGGGGGATATGTCTTTTGCTATGACTGCAACGGATGAATATCCGGATAATATAATGCCGGATGTTGGCTATTCTGTTTATATGTGCGTTTTGACTTTTGATAAACCTGCACTTCTCGGTGATTTGAAAATTACCGCAGCCTTGAATGGTTCTTGTGAAATTGTGATTGCTTGTCATGCCCTTGAGGCTGTAGAGGAAAATGTAACATCATTTAATGTTGTCGACACAAAATCTTTGCAAAGAGAATTGGATTACGATACGATTCAGGGTGGTTATACATATTCATACTATACTGATTACGGGCTTTCAAATTCACTTATGTGTGAAATTATCAAGGATGATGCTGAACAGCTGACAAGTGGTGCATATGATACGTATCAGCCGACCAAGTCATCGTTGCCCGTCGGTGCATGGGATTATGTTGTTGATATTGTTCCGAATGATGCCGGTTATGTCCAATATGAGCTTGCAAGTGGTGCCGGTGTGTTGGCTGATGATGCAAAGTTAATAATAAATGGTAATACATTGCCATCCAATACGGTTAGCTGCATCGCATTGAATGAGAATGACCCTTCGGTAAGTAAGCTTATGATGCATGTTGATTGGCCTGTTGCTGTAACAACGCAACTGAATGATCAACTGTATGAGGTTGGTTACAGCGGTTACGGATTTAATGTGAGTGATTTCACTGCATCGTATCTGGATGTGATCTTTCCGCACACTTCGCAAGCGACCGGTTTTGATAAGATTCAATTTGCTGATGAATCGGCTGTCAGTAATGTTCAAGTATTATCTAATGATTCCGAATCGTTGATATTGCGATTTACTCTTCGTCAGTCCGGTCACTTTTATGGTTGTGATTTGCATTATGACGAAGTTAATGGTAATTTAATTTTTGAAATTAAGAATAATGTCAGTAAATCACTTCTTGGCAAAACTGTAATGATTGACCCCGGGCATGGCGGCCATTTTATGACCGGTACGGCATTGCAAGATGAATCGGTTGCAGAAAAGCAGATAACTTTATCTGTTGCTTTAAAACTTAAGGGTATGCTCGAGGCACGTGGTGCTGATGTCATTATGACAAGAATGCAAGATGAACCGCTTTCACTTGAAGAGCGAATTGATTTGTCAACATCTCATGATATTGATGCATTTATAAGCTTGCATTGTGATGGCATGGAAGATGCAGATTATTCAGGTACGCATTCTTTTTATTATGCAAGTTATTCACAGCCGTTGGCTTTGTCAGTTCATAACAGACTTGTAGAGTACTATCGTAGTTACATATATTCCCCGGGCACTGAAGAGTATAATGCTGTTGACTATGGTATCAAATACTATCCGTTTGCAATGATACGTTCTTTTGAATGTCCCGCTGTTATGGTCGAAATTGGTTTTATGACAAATATAACAGAAGGTTTTGTGTTGACAGTTGAAGATGCACAGTTTTGGATTGCTGAAGGAATTGCTGTTGGTCTAAATGATTATTTTGTTTCATATTAAAAAAAGCGGCTGCTGCCGCTTTTTTTATTTTGCATAAAATATAATAAAATGGTTAAAAATATAATTACCACAAAAAAGGAGTGTTGATATGCTTACAAGTGTAGAACTGAAGGCCATTGAAGATCAGCTTGGTGCTGAAGAATTAATGATCAAAAAGTTGAAGGCTTATTCGTGTCAGATTACGGATCCGCAGCTTAAGAATTGTTGCGATCAGATTGCAGCACAGCACAAAAAACATTATGATACGCTTTTAGGGCATCTTTCTTAAGGAGTGATATGATGAATTGTAACTTAGGAGATAAAGAAATTATGAATGATGTTCTTTCTTCTCAAAAGAGCATCACCGGTATTTTTAATACGTTTTCAAATGAGTGTGTTTGTGATGCACTCAGAAATGATATGCTTACTATTTTGCGTGAAGAGCATAATATCCAAGCTGATGTCTTTGGTGAAATTCAGAAACGTGGGTGGTATGTAACCAAGGATGCACAGCAAACTGATGTGCAGCAAGCAAAAACCAAATTTACAGGTATTCAAGCGAGTCTGTAAAAAATAGACGGGGCATAGCGAATAGCCCCGTCTAAAATTTTAATTAAAGAGATTCAGCAATTTCTTTTGCGTCGCGAGCAATCATCAGTTCTTCATTGGTCGGAATAACAAATACTCGAACTTTGGAGTCAGTGGTGGAAAGTTCGCCGCCTTTACCTCTGATTGCGGTCTTGTTGACTTCTTCATTGAAACCAATACCCAGATAGGAGAGGCTTTCAACAACATTCTTGCGAAGCGGTTGTGAGTTTTCGCCAATGCCACCGGTAAATACGATCGCATCAACTCCCTGCATTGCTGCAATATAGCTGCCAATATACTTTCTGATCTGATACCAAAGCATATTTAATGCGATTTTGGCTCTTTCATTGCCCTCAGCTGCAGCGGCAAGTATGTCGCGGTCGTCATGGGAAACACCTGAAATGCTCATCATGCCGGATTTTTTGTTGAGAATGTTGCTGGTTTCTGCAGGTGTCCATCCTTCTTTTTCCTGCAGGAATGTAACAACAGACGGATCAACAGCGCCGGAACGAGTGCCCATCATGAGACCATCAAGAGGAGTAAGTCCCATGGTAGTGTCGATAACTTTGCCGCCTTTGACGGCTGTGATGGATGAACCGTTGCCGAGATGGCAGGTGATAATCTTCAGATCTTCAATATTTTTGCCCATCAGGTTTGCACATTCGCCGCTTACATAGCGATGGGAAGTGCCGTGGAAACCATATTTGCGGACAGCGTATTTTTCATAAAATTCATAAGGAACACCGAACATGTAAGCTTCGGGGGGCATTGTTGAATGGAATGCATTATCAAATACGCAGATCTCAGGAACTTCGGGGCCGAATACTTCACGGCAAGCACGGATGCCCTGAATGTGTGCAGGATTGTGAAGGGGGGCAAGGTCGCAAAGGCTTTCTATGCCATCAATGACACTTTCATCAACAAGGACACTCTTGTTAAACAGGGAACCACCCTGAACAACACGATGACCGACAGCGCCGATTTCGTTCAGGTTGTCAAGAACCTTGGTTTCGCCTTCTGTGAGGCATTTTTTGACTTCCATGAAAGCGACGGTATGATTTGGGATATCCATGTCGTATTCAACTTTAAGATCTGTTGCAATCACTTTGGCTTCTACGTGACCACCCATTCCGATACGTTCGCAAATACCTTTTGCAATTGTGATTTCGCCATCCATATCAATCAGCTGATATTTGAGCGAGGAGCTTCCACAGTTGATAACAAGAACTTTCACTTTTGAATTCCTCCATATGATTTAAAAATAACCTTAAATATTATACCACTATTTTGACAATTTTCAAGAGGGAAAGCATGAAATATATAACAAATGGCTGTCAAAATATAAATTTGTTGTATTTATTAATATGTTGTGGTATTGTATTGGATGAGGTGAGAAAATGAAGGTAGCCGGTATTGTAGCTGAATACAATCCATTTCATAATGGTCATGCTTATCATGTTCAAAAGGTTCGTGATTTTGGTTGTTCTCATGTTGTCGCAGTGATGAGCGGAGATTATGTTCAGAGAGGCTCTCCTGCAATTGCAGATATGTTTATACGAGCAAAGGCAGCTGTTGTAGGTGGTGTTGATCTTGTTATACTGTTGCCTCTGCCTTGGTCTGTAGGTGCTGCACATGATTTTTCAAAAGGTGCTGTTGATGTGCTGAAGGCAACCGGTGTTATTGATGTTTTGTCATTTGGTTGTGAAACAGTGGATATTAAATTTAAAGATTATGTCAAAGACTACGAAGATGAGGATTTGCAGAATTGTGTCCGCTTGTTGTTATCCAAAGGTATTGCTTATCCCAAAGCGATTGCAGAAGCTTGCAAGCTGCAGGGGAGAGAGGCACTCGGTCTTTTTTTGTCGGAACCGAATAATTTGCTTGCTTTTGAATATTACAGACAGTTGCAAGGTGATAATATTGATATTTTGCCTGTTGTTCGCAACGGCGTGAAGCATGATTCTACAGGTGTTACTGATGGTTTTGCAAGTGCCTCATATATAAGAAGGTGTATATACAAAAAGTATAATGAAAATAAGGAATTATACTCTCTGTATAAAATGATGCCAAAACAATCTGCAGATGTGCTTTTGAATGCTTTTTTACATGAATCCCTTCCGATTGATTTGCATTCTTTTGACATTGCGTCTTTATCCAGATTGAGGTTGTTAAATGTCGATGATTATATAAATGCACCGTATGTAAATGATGGATTTGAAAGACGTTTATTCTCTGCTGTGCAGAATGCATTATCATTTGAGCATGCGTGTGAACTTGCCAAGAGTAAAAATGTGTCTTATGCGAGAGTTCGCAGAACATTATTAAGTTCAGCTTTGCAAATTCGACAGTCATATCTTTCTCAATCTGTACCTTTTTTGCGAATTTTGGCAATGAATGCAAAGGGTATGCAAGTCTTGCGTGAGATGAAAGAAAAATCATCGCTGCCTGTTATTTTAAAACATTCTGACTCTAAAAATCTTGACAAACATGCAAAAGAGATTTATGATTTGAATATGAATGCTCATGATTTATATTCACTTTGCAAACCGAAAACAACACCTTGTGGTGCTATGGCAAACAGTCAAATATTCATATTAAACAATTGATTACCGGAGGTTATTTATGGGAATTTCAGAGAAGCTTCTTGTCGGATTTTGGAAAATAACAGAAAAAGGAGATTGTCAACGTATTGCCCGTCAGCAACCGCCAGCCGATGTGCAAGTTATCAGTGATCTTTCATATATTGATGACGGTGAAAGACGACATCTGCTTGATATCTATTTGCCGGTTTCTTATCAAGGTGAATTGCCGGTAATCATAGACATACACGGTGGCGGATGGATGTATGGCTACAAGGAGATCAATAAACATTATAATATGTTTCTTGCAACCCGCGGATTTGCTGTTGTCAGCATCAATTACGGTTTGTCGCCTGATTATAATTACAGGATGCAAATACAGGACTGTTTCAGTGCTTTTCATTGGCTGGATCAAAATGCATCTAAATATCCTCTTGATATGAGAAATGTATTTTTGACCGGTGACAGTGCCGGTGGCCATTTGGCAGCTCTTTGTTGTGAAATTATGGGGCGTGATGATTTACCTTCAATTTTTGATGTTGAATTGCCATCATTTGAGATTCGTGCTGCAGCATTCACCTGTGGTGCTTTTTCAATGCCGCATTTGCTCTCTAAAATCAATGTTCCGTTGGCTCGTAGTTATGCACGTTTTATTCTTGGTTCAGATATGCGTGATTCAACGCGTAATTATTATTCAAATGCAGTGTCTCTTTTGGATGTTGCAAAAATGCCACCCATATATCTTTCAAGCAGTGAACAGGATTTTATTGGTTTTGAAACAAGAAAATTCTGTAAAAAACTTGATGAGTTAAATATGCCATATAAATTACATTTCTGGCCCAAAGGAAAACAGCATACATTGCCGCATGTATTTAACATAATTGAACCTGATTATCCGGAAAGCATTATTACCAATATTGAAATGACTGATTTCTTAAAAAAACACCTGGTTTGATTATTCGTTTAACATTCTTTTTTTTAATTTTTTTAATGTTTTAGTTTCAATTCTTGATACATAAGATCTCGAAATGGATAGCAAATCTGCAATTTCACTTTGTGTCATCGGATCATTGCCGTTTAATCCGTATCGCATGATGATGATTTGTTTCTCTCTTTTATCTGCAATTTCCGACACAAATTGTCGCACCTTCTTTTTATCCATTCCTAAGTTTACATCTTCAAACACTGTGTCATCTACGCTCAAAATATCCATCAGCGTCAATGGATTTCCTTCACTATCTGTCTCAATGGGATCATCAAGTGATATGTCTTGTGCTGTCTTTTTTTGACTGCGAAAATGCATCAGTATTTCATTTTCAATGCATCTTGCAGCATATGTTGCGAGACGTACACCTTTGTCTGATTGATAACTGTTGATTGCTTTGATTAAGCCGATTGTGCCTATAGAGATCAGATCATCCTGATCGCAAGTCGCTGCATAATATTTTTTGATTATATGCACCACCAAACGCAGATTGTGTTCAATCAGTTTTTTTCTGGCCAGTTCGTCACCATTGTTCATTTGACTGATTAAATCTCGTTCTTGAGAAGCTTTTAGCGGTGGCGGAAACATACCGGGATTATCTATGTGTAGAGCAATGAATAAAGACTGAGAAAAGATTTGTGATAACATACTGAATAACATAAAAAACACCTGCACTTCTTCTTTTGAATACTATATGCACTCAAAAGACTGTCCGTGCAGGTCCTTTTTTATGTATTTTCCTTTGCTATGATAAAGGCATATTTTTCGAGTTCTTCCAATGATTTCAGTGTGCTTAACTCCCGTCTGTAACCGGCAGCCCCTCTTAGTCCTTTTGTGTACCAAAGTGCGTGTTTGCGCACTTCACAGATGCCGTGTTTTTCACCATTGCGATCACATATATCTTTGGCATGACGCAACATAATAAGCATTCGTTCGCAAACCGGCGGATCTGGAAGAATTGTGCCATCAGTCAAATATGCATTGATCTGAGAAAACAACCAAGGCTTACCGAGTGCTCCTCGTCCAATCATTATAAAATCACAACCGGTTTCTTCATACATTCTTGCGGCTGATTTTATATCAGTGATATCACCGTTGCCGATAACAGGGACGGTAACCGCATCTTTTACAGCTTTAATAATTTTCAAATCCGCGGGTGGAGTATACATTTGTTCTCTGGTTCTGCCATGAATTGTGATAGCGGCTGCTCCACTGGCTTCTGCAATTTTAGCCATTTCTACAGCATTGATGTTATCTCTATCCCAACCTGCTCTTATTTTAACTGTAACAGGAATGTCAACTTCTCTGGCAATGGCAGCAATAATATCTCCGGCAAGTTTCGGCGTTTTCATCAGTGCACTTCCTGCACCGCCTTTGGTAACTTTAGGTGCAGGACAACCCATGTTGATATCGATCATATCAGGCTTGAATTTCAAAGAAGCAATTGCCGCCTGTGCCATTATCTCCGGACAATCACCAAACAGTTGTACTGCAGCAGGACGTTCAGCATCGTCAAGAAGCAATAACTCGTTTGATTTCTTATCCTTCATTTGAATGCCTTTGGCGCTGACCATCTCACCTACGGTGTATGCCGCACCGTAATTTCTGCATAGTAATCGAAATGAAATATCAGCCACACCTGCCATAGGAGCCAGAGCAGCAAAAGCATCTGTTTTTATATTACCGATTTGCATATATAAACTTCCTTTGATACATTATGCACCTATAATATCACAAATTATTATAAAAATAAAGTAGATTATTTGTAAACAATGTGATATACTTAAAATAGGTTATTATAAAATTATGTGAGGTGCATCATGAAGCTGCTTGTTGTCGACGGTAACAGTTTAATCAATCGTGCTTTTTACGGTATAAAGTTGCTCACTGCAAAAGATGGACATTATACGAATGCTATTTTTGGTTTTTTCAATATGTTGTTTTCTTTAACCGAATCCCTTTCACCTGATGGTGTCGCAGTAGCATTTGATTTAAAAGCTCCTACTTTCAGACATAAAATGTATGATGCATATAAGGCCGGCAGAAAGGGAATGCCTCCCGAATTGCATGAGCAACTTGAACCTGTTAAAGAACTTTTGCACGCATTTGGTTATCATATACTTTCCTTGGAAGGCTATGAAGCTGATGATATTCTCGGAACTCTTTCTGCAGGTTGTGGTGTAAATGATCATTGTTATATTGCAACAGGTGACAGAGATTCATTGCAACTTGTTCGCGATAATGTAACAGTTTTGCTCACATCCACAAAAGGTGGACAGACGGTATTGACACATTATACTCCTGAAAGTCTTTATGCTGAATACGGTGTAACTCCATTGCAAATGATTGAATTGAAGGCTTTGCAAGGTGATACCTCTGATAATATACCCGGAGTTACCGGCATTGGTCCGAAAACTGCAGGAGATCTTATAAAAAAATATTCAAATATTGAAAATCTGTATTCTCAAATTGACACCATTGCCGTAACCGAAAACACAAGAAAGAAATTAATAGATGGTAGAGAAAATGCTTTTTTGAGTCGTCAACTTGGTGAAATATGTCTGCATGTTCCGATAGATAATAAGTTTGATTCTTATATTAATCTTGAAGCTGACAGAAAAAAATTATATACGTTGCTTGCAAAACATGAGTTGATGAAATTTATTAAAAAATTAGGTCTTGATTCCATGGAAGATGCAGCCGAAGTTGAAGATGAACAGAACGTCTTGTCACTGGCCGAAACTGATTTATGCAATTTGATGGCAAAATTAAGAACTGAAAATTCTGCTTATTTTCTTGTTCAATGGCATGATTTACAGATTGATAATGTTGTATTTGCATTTCAGAATGAGCTTTTGCTTTGCAATACAAGAGAAGAGTCATTTAAACCGTTTTTTAAAGAAATGCTTAGCGATGCAGACATTGCCAAGCACATTTATGATTCAAAGAAATTATACGCATGGGCTATAACAGAAGGTGTTAAGATCAATAACATTGTCATGGATGTGCAACTTGGCGGATATCTTTTGAATCCAAATGCCTCTGAATATGACGTTCGCTCTCAATGTATCACCTATGGTATTGCATCACCAGCTGTTGATGCGTCAGACGATATTTCCCCGGAAATAAAAATACTCGCCGAAGATACGGCTATGCTTGTTCAGCTTAGTGCAAAAATAAGCAATGAACTTAAAGTGAATGTACAAGATTCTTTGCTTTATAATATTGAACTTCCGTTAAGCCGTGTGCTTGCAGATATGGAATCAGTTGGTTTTTACGTAGATGCAAGTGGTATTTCAGATTTTGAGCGAAAGCTTAAAAACGATATCTTAAATCTTGAAAAAGAGATTTTTGAGGAAGCCGGTTGTACATTTAATATTAATTCTCCAAAACAACTTGGCGAAATTCTTTTTGAAAAGATGCAACTTCCTCATGGAAAAAAAACAAAAACAGGCTATTCTACAAATGCTGAAATTTTGGAAGGTCTTGCCGGCACATATCCGATTGTCAAAAAGATTCTTGATTACAGAGCTTTCTCTAAGCTTCGTTCAACTTATTGTGAAGGAATGTTGAAACTGATATGCGATGATGGTCGTATACGTTCAACTCTCAATCAGACAGAAACAAGAACAGGCAGACTTTCTTCTTCTGATCCGAATTTGCAGAATATACCTGTCCGAACCGAACTCGGCCGTGAAATGCGAAGATTTTTTACTGCAGCTGAAGGTAATGTACTTGTTGATGCGGACTATTCGCAGATTGAACTTCGCATTCTTGCTGCTGCATCAGAAGATGTGAATATGTGTGATGCATTTCTTTCTGAGATTGATATTCATACGGTTACTGCATCACAAGTATTTAATATGCCTATTGATATGGTAACACCATTGTTGCGTTCTCGAGCAAAAGCTGTCAATTTTGGCATTGTATACGGAATCGGAGCTTTTTCTCTTGCAAAAGATATTGGTGTCAGCAGATCTGAGGCTGATTTGTATATCAAGAATTATTTGTCGCATTATTCCGGTATAAACAAGTATATGGATGCCTGCATTGAAAATGCAAAAGAACTCGGTTATTCTGAAACATTGCTACACAGAAGACGGTATTTGCCTGAATTGCGTTCTTCAAACGGAATGATGCGTGCTTTTGGTGAGCGCGTAGCAAGAAATATGCCGATTCAGGGCACAGCTGCTGATGTTATTAAGATTGCTATGATTCGTGTTTATGAACGCTTGCAAAAAGAGTTGCCGCAGGTAAAATTAATCATGCAGGTACATGATGAACTTATTCTTGAATCTCCGACAGAAGTTGCTGACAGAGCTGCAACTATTTTGAAAGAAGAAATGGAAAATGCAATGCAGCTGCGAGTACCGCTTTCAGTTGATGTGCACATCGGAAAAACTTGGTACGATGCAAAAGGATGAGTCTGCTATGATAACCATTCGTAAAGCCAATGAAACTGATATTTCTTTTTGTACAGCATTAGAGTCAAATTGTTTTTCCGAACCTTGGAGTTATAATGCTTTTATACAGAGTCTTGATGCAGATGATACCTATTTTTTTATTGCAGAGCTTGATGAATACCCTGTTGGATATTATGTTGCCGGAAATATCTGTGATGAAGTGAATCTCTATACAATTGCTGTTGAACCTTCAACCAGAACAAAAGGTATCGGAAGTAGACTTGTTGAACATTTGATTGCAACTGCGAACAGCAAAAATGCTGTTTTTATAGGACTTGAAGTTCGAAAAAGCAACACCACAGCCATAGGTTTGTATGAGAAATTTGGTTTTATATTAAGTGGTACAAGAAAAGGTTTTTACAGAAAACCGAATGAGGATGCACTGTTATATACACTTTACTTGAATGAGGATAAATTATGAAAATATTAAGTATTGAATCATCCTGTGATGAAACTGCAGCTGCTGTTGTGGAAGACGGTAGAATCGTTCATTCTGATATTGTTGCGTCTCAGGTAGAAGAGCATAAACTTTATGGCGGTGTCGTTCCTGAAATAGCATCTCGTCGTCATTGTGAATCTGTTTCTCAGGTTGTAAAAACTGCTTTAGCTGAAGCCAATTGCAATCTGGATGAGATTGATGCTATTGCCGTAACAGCTTGTCCGGGATTAATAGGTGCTTTGCTCGTGGGAGTCAATTTTGCAAAAGGTCTTGCTGTTTCTGCAAATAAGCCTTTAATTCCGGTGCATCATTTGCGTTCCCATATTGCTGCAAATTATGTATGTCATAAAGACTTAAAACCTCCATTTTTGGCTTTGGTTGTTTCCGGTGGCCATACAAGTTTTGTAAAAGTGAACGATTACACTGACTTTGAGATTCTTGGTGCAACAAGAGATGATGCAGCAGGGGAGGCTCTTGATAAAGCAGCCCGTGCAATGGGGTTACCCTATCCCGGTGGGTTGCATATGGATCATGAAGCAGTTGGCGGCAACGAAAAGGCTTTTTCATTTCCCAATCCGAAAGTAGACGGTTCTGTATTTGATTGCAGTTTTTCGGGGCTTAAGACCAGTGTTGTTAACTTGTTACATAATGCAGAGCAAAAGGGAGAGTCTTTGAATATTAAAGATCTTAGTGCATCTTATCTGCATGCTGTTGTACATTGTTTGGTGCAAAGACTGTCTTTGGCTATTGATGTTTGTGGCATGGATCGTGTTGTGTTGTCAGGAGGCGTATCGGCAAACTCTGTTCTGAGAAGAGAAGTTGCAAAACTATGCAATGAAAAAAATGTTCAGTTGTTCTATCCGACCTTACGACTTTGCGGTGATAATGCAGCAATGGTTGGAGCACAGGCATATTATGAATTTCAACAAGGTCATATTGCCGATTTGCAACTGAATGCAAAAGCAACTTGCGAAATAGACAATATTGCTGCAATTTTGCCTTCTTAATGTTGCATTTTTTAACTGATCTGTGATTGACAAATGCGCCTTGTTTGTGGTATATTGAATTGTAAAAATATTCTTATTAAAGGAGACATAGATATGGCATTAACTACTAACAAATCTGTTCTTGCTTGGATCGACGACAAAGTAAAACTTGTCAAACCTGACAATATTGTCTGGATCGACGGTTCAAAAGAACAAATTGAAGAACTTCGTGCTATTGCTTGTTCCACCGGTGAACTTACAAAGCTGAATGAAGAACTTCTTCCTGATTGTTATTTACACAGAACGGCAATCAATGACGTTGCTCGTGTTGAACACAGAACTTTCATCTGCACAAAGACTGAAGAAGAAGCAGGTCCGACCAACCATTGGATGGATCCTGATGAATGCTACAAGATGCTCTATGATATTGCTCGTGACAGCTATATCGGTCGTACAATGTATGTTATTCCTTATTCCATGGGTCCCATTGGTTCCCGTTTCTCCAAGATCGGTATCGAATTGACCGACAGTATTTATGTTGTTTTGAATATGGTCATCATGACCAGAGTCGGTAAGGCTGTCCTTGACTGTCTTGGCGACAGCGAAGATTGGGTAAGAGGTTTCCATAGCCGTTGCGATATTGACGAAGAAAAACGTTACATTTGTCAATTCCCGCAGGACAATACCATCATTTCCGTTAACTCAGGTTATGGTGGAAATGTTCTTCTCGGTAAAAAGTGTTTTGCTCTTCGTATTGCATCGTATCAGGGATGGAAAGAAGGATGGCAGGCTGAACATATGCTCATTCTCGGTGTGCAGAATCCCAAGGGTGAAGTACGCTATATCTGTGCTGCATTTCCCTCTGCTTGCGGTAAGACAAACCTTGCAATGCTGATTCCGCCCGAAGGCTATCTTGCACAGGGTTATAAAGTATGGTGTGTCGGTGACGATATTTCTTGGATTCGCAAGGGTGAAGATGGCAGATTGTATGCTATTAACCCCGAAAATGGCTTCTTTGGTGTTGCTCCCGGCACAAACGAAAAGTCCAATCCGAATGCATTGGCATCCACTCGTCAGGGTACAATTTTTACCAACGTTGCTCACAATCTTGATAATAACACAGTTTGGTGGGAAGGTCTTGATAAGAATCCTCCTGCAAATGCAGTTGAATGGAAGGGCAATCCCTGGAATGGTCAGGAAAGCACTGAAAAGGGTGCACATCCCAACAGCCGTTTCACAGCTCCTGCCGTTAACTGCCCATGCTTGAGCAGTGAATTTGAGAATCCGCAGGGTGTGCCGATCTCTGCTATCGTTTTTGGTGGCAGAAGAGCAAAGCTTGCTCCGCTGGTTTATCAGTCCCGCGATTGGAACAATGGTGTATTTGTTGGTTCCATCATGGCTTCTGAAACAACTGCTGCTGCCACAGGTGCTGTTGGTGTTGTTCGCCGCGACCCCATGGCAATGCTTCCGTTCTGCGGTTATAATATGGCTGATTATTGGCAGCATTGGCTCGATATCGGTAAGACTCTTGATGCAGACAAAGCTCCCAAGATCTTCAATGTAAACTGGTTCCGTAAGGATGATGATGGCAACTTCCTGTGGCCCGGCTTTGGCGACAACCTCAGAGTTCTTAACTGGATTCTTGATCGTTGTGACGGCAAAGTTGATGCAAAGGAAACATCCATTGGTTATGTTCCGTTTGCTAAAGATATCGATCTTTCCGGTATTGAAGACGAAGTTTCCATGGAAACCCTTGAAAGCATTCTTACTGTTGACAATGCACTTTGGGCTGACGAAGTTCCCGGCATTGAAGAGCTGTATGCAAAGTTCGGCGACAAGATGCCTGCAGATCTTCTTAAGGAATTTGAAACTCTTAAAGAGAATCTCAACAAATAAAGATATAAAACAGACCGCTGTTCACAATGAACGGCGGTCTGTAAGTTTCTAAACGGTATGGATTTTATTTGCTAATTCAGATAGTTTATTATTAAGATCGGATTTGCATTGTGTCAACGGTAATCTTACAAGATCCTCGCACATATTTATTTTTTTCATAAGCGCTTTGATCGGTATCGGATTTACATCTTCAAATAAACTGTTTTCAAGCTCGCAAAGTTCTGCTTGTAATTTTGCAGCTCGTTTATATTCTTGTTTGTTGCATAAGGTACATAGCGATTGCATGGTTTTCGGAATTACATTGGCAGCAACGGAAATGACTCCACAAGCACCCAATGACATCATTGGAACCGTTTGATCGTCATTGCCACTGTATAAGGCGATTTTGTTACCGCAAAGAGAAATTGTTTTTGCAACGGAAGACAGATTTCCGTTTGCTTCCTTTATGCCGACAATCTTTTTGATCTTTGCCAATTCACGATATGTTTCGGGAATTATATTTACTCCGGTTCTTGATGGTACATTGTAAACAATAATCGGCTTGCTGACACGATCTGCAATATATTCATAATGTTTTATGATACCATCCTGTGATGCTTTATTATAAAAAGGAGTGACGATTAGTAAACCGTCAACTCCTTCTTTTTCTGCCAAGTTCGACAATCGAACAGCAACTTCCGTGTTGTTAGATCCTGTACCTGCAATGATCGGAATTCTACCATTGGCCTCATTCACAGCTATTCGAGCACATTGCGATCGTTCTTCATAGGTCAAGGTTGCAGCTTCTCCTGTTGTGCCGCAAATAACGATTGCTTGTGTGTCATTGATAAGTTGGAATTGTACAAGTTCTTCGTATTTTGAAAGATCTACGTCCTTTTCGGGATTCTTAAATGGTGTGACAAGTGCACACGCGGAACCACTGAAAAGTATTTCTTTCAAAAAAACACCTCTATTGAATTATTTTACAGGTTCGATATAACCCTGTGCACAAAGCAGCTCGGCAAGAAGAACGCCGCCGCCTGCAGCACCGCGAAGGGTATTGTGAGAAAGGCAAACGAACTTATAATCATACTGAGAGTCTTCACGCAATCTACCGACGGAAACGGCCATGCCACCCTCAAGATCTCTCTGGAGTTTTGTCTGCGGCATATTATCCTCGACAAAGTAATTCAAGAACTTTTTAGGAGCGTGGGGAAGATCCAATTCCTGCGGTACGGATGAAAAGTTATCCCATACGTTGATAATTTCTTCCTTTGACGGTTTGTTATTGAAGCGTACAAAAACAGCAGCCATGTGACCGTCAGATACAGGAACACGCAAACACTGTGCAGTGAATTTGGGAGAAGTTGCAGGAACGATTTCTCCGTTTTCAATCTTACCCCAAATCTTGAGAGGTTCCTGTTCACTCTTCTCTTCTTCGCCGCCGATATAAGGAATGACATTGTCAATCATTTCAGGCCAGCGATCAAAAGTTTTGCCGGCACCGGAGATAGCCTGATATGTACAAACCAAGACATCCTCAACACCAAACTTTTCATCCAAAGGATAAAGTGCAGGTACATAGCTCTGCAGGGAACAGTTGGATTTTACTGCAACAAATCCTCTCTTTGTGCCAAGTCTCTTTTTTTGATCTTCTATGACTTTTGCGTGATCATAATTCAATTCCGGGATAATCATAGGAACATCAGGAGTGAATCGATGTGCACTGTTATTTGAAATAACAGGGCATTCAAGTTTAGCATATGCATCTTCGAGAGCTCTGATTTCATCCTTTTTCATATCAACTGCACAGAAAACAAAATCAACAAGAGCTGCGATTTTTTCCATGTCAGCCTGTGCATCCATGACAACTATATCCTTTACGTTTTCAGGCAGGGGAGAGGTCATAACCCAACGACCGCCGAGAGCATCTTCGTATTTTTTACCTGCCGATCTTTCACTTGCAGCGAGAGCAACAATTTCAAACCACGGATGATCATGCAAAAGAGATATAAAACGCTGACCAACCATGCCGGTGGCACCAATTATGCCTACTCTATACTTCTTATCCACAAATATTCCTCCCAAAAATCAAATTTCCTGTTGTAAAAAGCAAGGAAAAAAAGTATAATGTATTTTAACACCGTAATTGCGGTATGTCAATCCTTTTTTAAGAGAGTATTATATGAAAAAGTCAGATTTTTATTTTGATTTACCCGAGGAGCTTATTGCCCAAACCCCTCTTGCAGAAAGAGATCACTCAAGAATGCTTGTTATCGGAAAACACAGTTGTGCTTTGGAGCATAAACATTTTTATGATATTATCAATTATCTGAAACCGGGAGATTGTCTTGTGCTTAATAACTCACGTGTTTTACCTGCGAGGATATACGGTACGCGCAAGGATACAGGTGCTGTTGTTGAGTTTTTATTGCTTCATAATATGGGCAATGATGTATGGGAAGTAATCACCGGTCCGGGGAAGAAAGCAAAACAAGGAACATCTTTTGTTTTTGGTGATGGGGTTCTTACTTGTGATGTAACAGCAGTGCTTGAAAACGGAAACAGAGTTGCAAAATTCCGTTATGAAGGAAGCAGCTTTTATGCTGTTTTGGATACAATCGGTGAAATGCCTTTGCCGCATTATATTCATGAAAAACTGGATGATGCGGAACGCTATCAGACCGTATATTCGAAAGAGAAAGGATCTGCTGCAGCACCGACTGCCGGCTTACATTTTACGCCTTCACTTTTGCAAAAAATTGAGGAAATGGGCGTTTCCGTTGCTTACATAACACTTCATGTCGGGATTGGTACATTTCGTCCTGTAAAGGCTGAAAATATTGAAGATCATGAAATGCATTATGAACATTTTACTGTTTCACAATACGCTGCTGATAAAATCAATGCTAGCAAAGCAAATGGCGGTCGGGTAATCGCTGTTGGCACAACTTGCACAAGAACACTTGAATCCGTTGCAGATGATAACGGTTGTATAAATGCTTGTTCTGATAAGACAAATATTTTTATTTATCCGGGATATCGATTTAAATGTATTGATGCATTGATTACAAACTTCCATCTGCCTGAAAGTACACTCATTATGCTCGTTTCTGCTTTTTGCGGCAGGGAAAATGCTCTTCATGCTTATCAAACAGCTATTGCGGAGAGATACCGATTTTTCTCATTTGGAGATGTCTGTTATATTTCTGATTCAATTTAAGAGGTTGTGTTTATGTATACTTTAATAAAAAAAGAAGGTAACGCACGTCGTGGTAAATTTGTCACACCGCATGGTACTGTTGAGTTACCGGGATTTATGAATGTGGCAACTGTTGCAGCTATAAAAGGCGGTCTTTCTGCATTTGATCTTGAAAACATTCATTGTCAGGTAATGCTATGTAATACTTATCATCTACATGTTCGTACAGGTGATGAAACAATCAAAGAGCTTGGTGGATTACATAAGTTTACCGGTTGGAATGGGCCTATTTTGACAGACAGTGGCGGATTCCAGGTATTTTCGCTATCAAAATTGAGAAAGATAAAAGAAGAAGGCGTATATTTCAATTCCCATATTGATGGTAAACATATATTTATGGGTCCTGAGGAGAGTATGAGGATTCAATCGAATCTGGCTTCAACGATCGCAATGGCATTTGATGAGTGTGTTGAGAACCCATCAACGCATGCCTACTCAAAACAGTCCTGTGAAAGAACTGAACGTTGGTTGCTCAGATGCAAAGAGGAGCATGAACGTCTGAATGCTTTATGCGATACTATCAATAAAAAACAAATGTTATTCGGCATTAATCAGGGCTGTGTTTTTGATGATCTCAGAATTCAGAATATGATTAAGATCGCAGAATTGGATTTGGATGGCTATGCAATAGGCGGATTGGCTGTAGGGGAGCCTGCAGAAGATATGTACCGAGTGATATCCTCTGTTGAACCTTATATGCCGTCTGACAAACCTCGTTATCTGATGGGAGTCGGAACTCCTGTAAATATTCTTGAGGGTGTGCACAGAGGTGTTGATCTGTTTGATTGCGTTATGCCATCAAGAAACGCACGTCACGGACATTTGTTTACATGGAATGGAGTTATAAATCTTAATAATGCAAAATATGAAAAAGATCTAAATCCGATTGATTCCAGTTGTGATTGCCCGGTTTGCAAAAATCATTCAAGAGCTTACATACGTCATCTTTTTAAAGCGAAAGAGATCCTTGCAATGCGTTTGAGTGTAATGCATAATCTTCACTTTTATAATACGCTTATGGAAAGAATTCGTGAATCATTGGACAACGGTACTTTTGAAGAATTTTATCAGAAATATCGCAATGTTTTAGATAAAAGAATATAAATTATTAATTATTTATATTGCTTTTTTTATTATTGTCGTGTATAATATTGACTATTAACTTTACGGAGGAAGAATAATGTTCGATTTTATCTCTTTGTGCGCCATGACCGGTGCAACAACTGCTGCCGATGGAACGACTCAACAAGGCGGTATTTCTGTCCCTATGATTATTGCTATGGTAGCAATGGTAGCTTTGATGTATTTCTTTACCATTCGTCCGCAGAAGAAAAAACAGAAAGAAGAACAACAGCTGCGTGATTCTGTTCAGATTGGTGATGAAATCACAACAATCGGTGGTATCGTTGGTCGAATTGTAACAGTTAAGGAAGATTCCATTGTGATTGAAACCGGTGCTGATCGTAATAAGATGAAGCTTATGCGTTGGGCTATCCAGACCAACAATACCGGTAACGAAAGAGCTGAAGCTGAAAAGAAAGCTCTTGAAGCAGCTCAGGCAGCTGAAAAGGAAGAAAGAAAGAAAGGCAAACGCAGCAAGAAGCATGATCCTGTTGTAGAGCCCGGTACTTCTGCAGAAGAATAATCTGAATATATTTGTCCGCCATCTCATATATATCATATGAGGTGGTTTTATTATGTCAGTATTAAAAACAAAAAGATGGAAAGAGCAGGGGAGTTCCTTGCAAACAATTTTATTCAGTGTAACTATCGGATGTTTGTTTTTTCTTATTTTTCTTGCAATCGGAGCCATTGTTGTATCTAATACAAATTTAGATCTTTCTTATTTGAAATACATTCTGTATATAGCGTTTCCGTTTTGTGTTTTGATATCTTCAATGTTTAGTGGTTATAAAGCGAAAAATATGAAAGGAATCTTATCAGGATTACTCAGCGGTACTATTACTGTTGTGATTTTATTGGCAGTTATATTAGCTGTAAATGCAGGAAATGTTGACATAAAAACGATTTTTATTTTTCCTTTGTCGATCATTGTTGGGTTGCCTGGAGGTATATTGGGCGCAAATTTAAGATAAAAATCAAGAACAGATTGTATTTGTTTCTGAATACATCTGTTCTTGTTTTTAAATTATGAATCATTGTTATCTTTCGCTTTGAATGCAGCCAATGGATTGCTGTCCGTAGCTTGCTTAAGTTGTTGTGCAGAGACGTGTGTGTAGATCTGTGTTGTTGCTAAACTTTCATGACCAAGAATTTCTTTTAGCGCCAAAGTATCAACATTGCCATGTTGATACATAAGAGTTGCTGCTGTATGACGTAATTTATGCACAGAATAACCATTTCCTAATCCGGCTTTTTCGAGATAGTGTTTTACTATATATTGGACAGTTTTGGGACTGATTCGCTGTCTTCTTTCACTTAAAAACAATGCATTTTTATCAATCACACCGTCTTTAGGACGAACGCGCATATAAGCAGCTATTGCATCAGTGCAAGCCTGATTTAAATAAACTAAGCGTTGTTTATTTCCTTTACCCGTGATAATGATATGTGCACTATTTTGAGAATATGAAATATCGTTATAATTTATTGATACAAGTTCAGAAAGACGCATTCCGCAATTTAAGAACAATGCTATGATACAATAATCGCGTTCACGATTGGGGCCGTCAATACAGTTTAATAGATCGATGCTTTGTTCGAGAGATAAAAACTTAGGTAATGTTTTTTCAAGTTTGGGAGAATCGATATTCGCCATCGGATTCGTTGTAATGTATCCGCGGACTTCAAGAAATCTGTAAAATACACGTATTGAAGAAAGTTTTCGAGCTCTGGTTCTTGCAGAATTGCCACGATCATTTTTACAGTAAGCTAAAAATTCGTAAACATCTTCGTACTGAATTGAAGAAAATGTATCTAAAGTAACATTACTGATATCAATATTCTTTAAATCTTTTTCTCCGGAATTCTTAGATACAATAAATATTATAAAAGTTCTCAAGTCCGAAGCATATTCTTCAACAGTTAATGCGGATTTGTTTTTAACGACAGACAGATCCAATAAAAAATCTCTGACAAGTTTTGGTAACATACTGCGTTCTACCGGCATTGCAAACAAATCCTTTCTTAGTTCTAAAAGATATCGAAATTCTCAAGGAAGAACATATTATTCTCCCCTGAATTATACAAAATATTGATTTTGTATAATTTGATATATTTTTACAATAAGCATACTTATACTTTTTACACTTTCCTATTGCTATTAAAGAAAAATCAATCCTTTTTACTCTCTTTTCCATACTTTTTGATAATAAAAGTAATAGCAATGCTTAGTGCAAGAATGATCCATGTAGCTTTTCTGTTTGCTGCTAATTCAATTTCTTTTTTACGTTTCTTCATGGTAATTATTCCTTTCTTTGTGTCAGAGGTATTATACTTCCGACATCCGTTAATTCTTCATTTGATAGAGATATTGCATACACATTGTAATTGCGAAGAAAAGATTTGATAGCAGTATGATCACAATGTGTGTTTATGTTGCCACAGAAAGCTAAAATATCTTTTGAAAGTTTTCCGCAAGAACCACCAATAAAGCCATACGGATAGTTCTCCAATTTAATACAACCCTTGCGTACTATGCAAACATCAATCCCCTGTTCTGATGCTTTTGTTGCAATTGCGTCATCGTCTGTGATAATTGCGTTTTCAGTAACGGGTACAACTGAACATTTCGAATAGCCTTGCTTGCAGTGAATGCGTATTTGCGATTCAGATTTAACACAAGAACAAATGTTTGCGTTTCCGATAAAATAGTTTTTGGTATCGACAAAATTTAGCATACAGTCTGTTGGATATGGTGATGCTGCTTCCTTTTTATTAATTATAACAGAAAATCCCATTGAAATCAATTTCACTTTTAGAAAAGATTGGGATGGTAAAATGATAATTCTATTGCCGGGAATTGGATTTACAGCTAAATCTGCGTGATATTGAAGGGATGACTCAATTTGTGGCAATGCAGCAATTTGATGCAAATCAATGCCCATGTTTGTAAGCTCATTTTCTTGTGTACAGGATAATTTGCCGAAAATTACATCTTTTACATTATCACTTGGTAAATGCGGATTCTTTATAGGAATTGTATTCAAAAGCTACCACCGGCCTCTATAACCGCTTCACGTACGGTTCGTACACCGATGATTTCAATTTCAGAAGACAATGATTCATGCAGTGATTTTTTGTTATGGTAAGGAATTATACATTTGTTGAAACCAAGACGCACACCTTCACGAATTCGCTGCTCGCAATTATTGACAGATCGAATTTCACCGGATAATCCGATTTCACCAAAAATCATTAAATCATCAGGAATAACAGAATCTTTCATGCTTGATACCAATGAAACGGCAACAGATAAATCTGCAGCAGGCTCGTCCAATTTGAGACCACCGGCAACATTGACATAACAATCCGTTGAGCCAAAGAAATAACCGGCTCTTTTTTCAAGAACAGCAAGAATCATTGCCATTCGATTATAATCAAAACCGGTTGACATTCTTCTTGGATTACCAAAGCCTGAAGGTGTTACAAGACCCTGTACTTCAGCTAAAATAGGTCTGGAACCTTCCATTGTGCAAGTTATACAAGAACCCGATGCATTCTTTGCTTTGCCGGATATGAGCATTTTTGAAGGATTTGTAACTTCAATCAAACCATTTTCGCACATTTCAAATACGCCAATTTCATTTGTCGAGCCGAAACGGTTTTTTACCGCACGAAGTATTCTGCAGGACATATGTTTTTCACCCTCAAAGTACAGCACACAGTCGACAATGTGTTCTAATACCTTAGGACCGGCAATGTTTCCGTCTTTATTTACATGACCAACAATAAAAATGGGAATATCCAACGTTTTGGCACTTCTCATGATAAGATTTGTACATTCTCTGACTTGCGTTATGCTGCCGGGCAGAGATTGGATTTCTGCAATTGAAAGAGTCTGAATGGAATCGATAATTACAACATCAGCCTTTTCATTTCGCAGGTATTCACAAATAAATTGTGCATCTGTTTCGCACAAAATATAGAGATTCTCTGTTTTTACACCCAATCTTGTAGCTCGACTTTTTATCTGATGGGCTGATTCTTCGCCTGCAATATATAATATTTTTTTATTTTGACCAAGATTTTCACAAGCTTGCAGCAGGATTGTTGACTTGCCGATGCCGGGATCGCCCGAGATTAAAACAAGAGAACCTTTAACCAATCCACCACCGAGTACTCGATTTAACTCCCCTATTCCCGTGTCAAATCTGCAAGTGTTCTCATCGTTGATTTCATGAAGCTTCATAGCTTGGGAGAAAAGTCCGGCATTGAACTGCGTTGCATTTGGCTTTTGTGTTGAAGTACGCACTTCCTCATTCAGTGTATTCCATTCGCCACAATCCGGGCATTGTCCGCACCACTTTGCCGTAGTGTAGCCACAAGCGGTGCACACATATACAGTCTTTATTTTAGATGCCATGTTTATTATAGAATCCTTTCTGCATTCAAATAATTCATGATGCCACTTAGTATGCAAAGTGACAATTTTGTTCCATATGTTTGATTTTTCAAATCAATTAACTCGTTTTTATTCGACATAAATCCGCATTCTACCATTATGGCCGGATTTTCTGTATGGTACAAAATATATATATCTTTTGTGGAAGCCTTAACTTCTCTATTATTATCGGTTTGAAGATTTTGTTTTGTATAGTTTTGAATTGCATTTGCTATGGATTGACTAATTTTATTGTTTGTTGAATAAAACACCTGCATTCCTTTGCAGGTTCTGTCAGAAAACTGGTTTTGATGAATGCTCACAAGATATGCATCCTTATTTTGATTCAATATTTCCATTCGGGCATTTATGTCCGACATTTTTCTTTCTCTTATGGTAGGCAATGCAGAGTCAGAAAGTGCATCGTCATTAGCTCTGGTCATGATGGTATTAAAACCCAATAAATTTGCGAATTCATTTGTTTGTAATGAAATAGCTAAATTGATATTCTTTTCGACAGTTCCGTCGCTTGCTACAGCTCCGCCGTCTTCCCCTCCATGTCCGGCATCTATAATAAGAGTCGGCAGCATGTTATATCGCTCTTGCTCAAGTAAAACCTGTTTGCTCTTGCCATCTACGATGCTTATAAAAGTAAGTGTAAACAATAAAAAGATAAAAAGTAGATATGCTGTTTTCTTTGAATGCTTCATTTGTGTCTCCCCTATTGTAAGTTTAATTATACATATGAAAAAGACACAAAATTAATGCAATATAGCAAAAAGACGGCGCAGATTAATGCGCCGCCTTGAATGATTTTTTATTTGCCCATCATGCTGGCAACTTCATCAGCAAAGTTGTCTTCGCGCTTTTCAAGGCCTTCGCCCTTAGCATAGCGATAGAAACCGGAAACAGTGAAAGCACCGCCGAGTTCTTTTGCTGTGTTAGCAACATACTGTCTGACATTGAAATTGTCATCCTTGACGAATGCCTGATCAAGAAGACAAACTTCTTTAAAGAACTTATTGATCTTACCAGCAATAATGCCTTCCATAACCTTTTCAGGCTTGTTAGCCATCTTGGGATCTTCCTTCATCTGAGCGATCATGATACCTTTTTCATGTTCAATAACATCAGCAGGAACCTTGTCGCCTTCGAGGAACTGAGGATTCATAGCTGCAACCTGCATTGCAACGTCTTTACCCATTGCCTTAAATGCATCTGCTTTGTAAGAATCATCAGCACAGTCAAAGGTAACCATAACGCCAACGCTGCCGCCACCGTGGATGTATGTTGCAACAACACCTTCGTGACGAATGAAACGACGAATCTTCATGTTTTCGCCGATGGAAAGAACAGCATTCTGGAAAGCTTCCTGAACGGTTTCTTCGGAACCTTCGAGCTTCATGCCAACAAGAGTATCTACATCAGCAGGATTCTGATTAATGATAGTCTTAGCAACATCAAGAACAAGGTTCTGGAACTTTTCATTCTTAGCAACAAAGTCAGTTTCGGAGTTAACTTCTACGAGAACACCAACATTCTTTTCTTCGTCGTTATAAGCAAGGACAACACCTTCTGCAGCGATTCTGCTTGCTTTCTTGGTTGCAAGAGCAAGTCCTCTTTCGCGCAGTACGTCGACTGCCTTATCCATATCGCCGTCTGCTTCGACAAGCGCTTTTTTACAATCCATCATGCCTGCACCGGTCTTCTCACGGAGAGCCTGTACGTCTTTTGCGGTAAATGCCATTTTCGTTTCCTCCTATTATTTCTTTAAAAAGACGCCCGCACCGCGGGTACAGGCGTCCGAAATTGATCATTTCTTATTCTGCGAAATCAGCAGTTTCTTCAGCAGCTTCTTCAGCAACAACAGCGGTGGATTCACCCTGTCTGCCTTCGATAACTGCATCAGCAATAGCACCTGCAATCAGCTTAACTGCTCTGATAGCATCATCATTGCCGGGGATGACATAGTCGATTTCGTCGGGATCGCAGTTAGTATCAACAATAGCAACGATCGGAATATGAAGCTTCTTTGCTTCAAGAACAGCGATTCTTTCCTTGCGAGGGTCAACGATGAACATAGCAGCGGGCTGTCTCTTCATACCGGTGATACCACCAAGGAACTTTTCAAGCTTTTCTCTTTCAAGCTTAAGCTTAGCAACTTCCTTTTTGGGAAGAAGATCAAAAGTGCCATCAGTTTCCATAGCATTGAGCTGTTCAAGTCTCTTGATTCTCTTTTTGATGGTGTTGAAGTTGGTGAGCATACCACCAAGCCAACGAGCATTGACAAAGGGCATTTCACAACGCAGGGCTTCTTCCTTAATGGAATCCATAGCCTGCTTTTTGGTACCTACAAACAGAATGTCACCGCCGTTAGCGGAGAGTTCACGAACATACATATAAGCATCTTCAAGCTTCTTGACCGTTTTCTGAAGGTCAATGATGTAGATACCGTTGCGTTCGGTGAAGATGTAGGGTGCCATTTTGGGGTTCCATCTGCGGGTCTGATGACCGAAATGGACACCTGCTTCGAGAAGCTGTTTCATGGATACGACTGACATAAAATATTTCCTCCTTTTGTTACACCTCCGCAATCTTTGTCTTATGCAGACACAGATGTGCACACTACATAAATCGGATTGCGTGCGATTTGCTCAGAAATTATATCACAATGTTTTTAATATTTCAAGTACTTTTTTACAATAAATACAAATTATTTTTGTGAAAATCGCCGTTATTTTTTCATTGATATAAAATCTCTGTAACTGATAAGTTCTACACCATGTTGTTTGAGATATTCGTGTGTTTCCGGATCTTTCATGAGAGTATATTCCCATACCCTGTCTTGCCAACTGCCGGTGATGCTCTTGATTTCATCACATTCAATAACAGGATGTATAAATGTTTCCGTTATACCGTCTGGAATGTTAGCCCAAACATTTAATATGTGTTTTTTATATTGTTCATATGTACCTTTTCTGAGTTCTGAAGTCCAGTTCGGGAACAGAAGATAATCCGGTAATAAAACATTAAACTTTTTGCCCCACGCAGCTCCCAATTTTGCAGTGGCCGCATATGCAAGATAAGGAACACCGACCGGTTGTACACGTTTGTCTGCTTTTTTATACATTCGGAATGCATATCCGTACTCACCGCAAACACG
This sequence comes from Acutalibacteraceae bacterium, assembly GCA_045576275.1. Taxonomy (GTDB): domain Bacteria; phylum Bacillota; class Clostridia; order Oscillospirales; family Acutalibacteraceae; genus RUG806. The sequence goes on along the minus strand of JAZNGB010000063.1, from coordinate 79,191 downwards.
GAGAGTCATTTTCAGAAGCTCAAAACGGAGACCGATATGTCCATATAGCGATCCCATATGATTATCAACATGAGATGGTTTCATGCCCATTTTCAGTGCTGTATCAATTTGAGCATGTATCTCCGCTTCCAATTCTTCAATTTTGGCATTCTTGGTTACGGACAAACTATTGTGCCACATATAGCCTTCTTTGTCCAATAAACTTTTTCCTGAGGTCAGTGCAGTCCAACGCCATTTTTCCCATTCGGATGTCATCGTAAGATGAATGCCCATTGCATATTCCGGATGATCAATAGAAAATCGCACCGCTTCTTCTGCATACGCACAGGGCATCATAATGGTTGTAGATTTCAGATAACCACCTTCGAGAAGTTCAAATACAGCCTGATTTGCTGCAGCACACATTCCGCAATCGTCTGCATTTACGATTAAATATTTAGCCATATAATAGGATCCTTCCTTTCTCGGATTATGATATCATTATATATAAATGATAATTTTTCTTCTTGTACAATTTGTAAATATTTAAAGAACAAATGAAAAAGAAATAACTGATTTGCATTTTTGTTATTATCAATTTTATATTGATTTCATGATGCGGAAAATATATAATAATCTAAAAGGAGGTATTTTTATGATAAGAAATTTATACCTTGATATGAAAGAAAAAATATACAGAACAACATCTATTTTGTTTATCGTGCAACTATTTGGTGCTTTGGGTGCAGGATTCTTTTTTGTAATTCAAAATTTATTTGGAAGCTATCATATTTTCGGTTTGACCGGTGCTGAGAATGAACCGATCCTTTGGTTTATTCTATTTTGGGCAACCGACTTTTACTTCATTGCCATGTCTGTAGTATTATCTTACCTGATAGCGGGGATTCCGGCTATTGCGCCATCCCTTGCTCTATCGATATACTTTTGCCATTTTGCAGATGTTTCAGCAGATGCAGTCAGTATGTACCCATATTTCTTTGGCACACCTGCTAACTATTCAAATTCAACAGCCATCGGATACATGGGATATCTGATTATGTCAGTTATGCTTTCTCTTTTGATAAAACTTTTATATGCCGGTTGGTCTAATGCAAAAAACGCAATCGGTGCAAAAATTGATAATCTGTTATTCAAACTGAAGAAAAATATTAAATTCATATCTGATAACATGAAAGGAATTGAGATTATTGAGGGTGTCGATCTGATTGTGCTCATTCTTATCATTCCTGTTGCGAGTGCGGCTACAACTTTTATGCTTATAAAGTATGGTATTGAAGTACCTTTTTCTAGACTTGCCGCAATTCTTGGAGATGCTCTTGCCAATATTGCGGATAGTAATATTGCTTTGGCAGCTATTGTTATGGGGCTTATGGTTGGGGTTGATTTGATTGGACCAATATCATTGGCCGCATTTTCCGTCGCAGTTGCTTCATATTTTGTTACAGGAAATGCGCAGTTGATTACAATATATTCTGTGTGTTTCATTACTGTTGCATGGACTGCATTCTTCAGTGTGTTGTGTTGCAAAATTTTCAAAAAAGGCGGCATTACTGACACAAATGATTTTAACCTTGCAACAACAGGTCCTATCAATGCGTTTTTTGAAAATATTAAATTAACCGTTGCTCCATCCATGCCGCTTGCTATGAGAAGTCCTTTTACATACATTCCTGGTTTTATGTTTGGATCTTCTGTTGCTGCTCTTATTACTGCTTTAGCAGGCATTGTAAACACAGCTTATGCGGACGGAACATTGCCTAAATTCACTACCGAGAATTATACCTACGGTTCAATCAACTATACATATGCTGAACTTTTTGAAAGAGGGGAAATATATATGAGCTTCACCCTCCCCCTTCGTTCCGGTGATTTTCTCTCTTGTCGTCTTCCTTTGTTTTTCATAATAATATTCAGCGGTATTGCCGGTGGATTGGTCGTAATGTTTCTGCGACAAATTGAATATAAGTTATTAACCAAACGTAATTGTTATTACGAACCAAACGGAGACATTGTACTTGAAATGAGAGAATTTGGTAAGAAACTTTCTGAACAGTTAAAGATGAAATAAGTATTCATATTCTAATAAATTGATTAGTGTTGCAGAAAAGAAATGTAGTATTCGCATTCTGCAACACTTTTTAAGAGTGCAATTTTTGTATTCATAATATCCATGAAGGACAGTTGTTTTTTATTATTGGATAATAATATGAGGATTCGCATTACATAGAAAAAACGACAAGTTCCTTTTGAAACTTGTCGTTTTATTTGAAAGATAATACAATAGTTGATACAATGCAAACTGTTATAAAACTGTTGCTTTTTGTCTTGGTTAGGTGATATAATCAGTTTGATAAATAAGCACTTGTCATTAGGAGGCAATACTATGTCCACCAAACCTAACAGTCAGAATTTCCCGCAATTCATACAGGCTGAAACTGTAAGCGAAGTGAAAACTGTTTCAAAAACTGAACTTGCAGCTTTCCGTTTTAACCCTGCAATACAGAACAGACCTGAAGAAATATTAAATATTGAAAAAGAAGAAAACGGAATTGTGTTCACTCTCGGCACAATGGCTCGTCGTGCCATGCTTTCATACACTCACGAGACTTCACTTCATTTGTACAAGCCTGCCGATATTACTACGGACACGGTATATCTTCACATCAACCTTTGGACTGATGAAATTTTCAGAGTTGTTTTTTCAAAGGATAAGGAAATCATAAATCATTTTGCAGGACTTCCCGAAGATGCAAGAATGCTCATTGCAAAGCCTGAAAATGTTGCTTTCACTCTGGGTGAAACCGACAATGAAATTACTCTCACAACAAGTAAGATTGTTGTTACCATAAACAAAGAAACCACAAGAATCTCTGCAAAATTCATTGACGGTAAAGAGTTTTACTCTCAGAAAAAGCAGGATTTCAGAACAGGTGATATTCACGATTTAGCTCTTGCTGATTTGGATGGTGATTACGCTTGTTTTGAGTCTCTTGAGCTTGAAACTGACGAAGTGGTTTACGGTCTTGGTGAACGCTTTGACTCTCTTACCCGTAACGGCAGAACAGTTGATTTTTACAATAAGGATGCAGTCGGTACTACAAGCCGTCGTTCATACTTAAATATTCCGTTTTACCTTTCAACAAAAGGCTACGGACTTTTCCTCAACTCAGGTGCAAGAACCGATTGGCAGATTGGCACAACAGATTTAAGTGCATTGCAGTTTGCTGTGCTTGACAGTCAGATTGATTATTTTGTAATCGGCGGCAAAACACCGAAAGACATAATCAAGGGCTATTGTACTCTTACAGGCTTTTCAAAACTTCCTCCGCTCTGGAGCTTCGGTCTTTGGATGAGCCGTAACAGCTATGTTTCCTGGGATGTTGTTGATGATATCGCAAAGAAAGTGCGTGAAAACGATATTCCCTGCGATGTTCTTCATCTTGATACTGCGTGGTTTAACCGTGACTGGAATTGCGATTTGAAATTCTCCGAGGAGAGATTCCCGAATCCCAAAGAAAATATTGAACGCTACAAAAAGGACGGCTTTAAAATCACTCTTTGGCAGTATAATTTCATTCCGCCAAATGACGATAACGAACACTATCACGAAGCTGTAAAATACGGATATCTTTCAAAGAATAAAGACGGAAAGCCTTATCAGTTGCCTGATTCCTGTCAGGGCAGTTGGGTAAATGATGTTACTATTGACTTTTCAAATCCCGATGCTTGTAAATGGTACGGGGATAAAATAAAAGGACTTATCAAGCTCGGTGCAGCTGCAGTCAAAACCGACTTCGGTGAGGGTATTGCAGAGGATGCAATTTATCAGAACATTGACGGCAAGCATTTTCATAATCCTTATTCACTTGTATATAACAGTGTGGTATTCAATGCAACAAAAGAAGCATCAGGCGAAAATATCGTATGGGCTCGCAGCGGTACTGCAGGCAGTCAGCGTTATCCTCTTCATTGGGGCGGTGACAGTCAATGCACATTTGAAGCTCTGGCAGGTACACTCAGAGCGGCTTTGTCAGTAGGCTTCAGCGGTATTCCGTTCTTCTCACACGATATCGGCGGATTTTTAGGAACACCTACTGACGAGCTTTATGTTCGTTGGGCGCAGCTGGGATTATTCTCATCACATTCCCGTTGTCACGGTGTTGGTGATAACAATTACCGTGAGCCTTGGAGATTCTCAAAAGAGGCTTGTGACATTTTCCGCTTCTACGATAAGCTCCGTTATTCGCTTATGCCATACATCTATGAACAAGCTGAAAAATGCACCGAAACAGGTCTTCCGATGACGAGAGCATTGTATCTTGAATATCCCGAAGACAGAAATGTGCGATACATTGATGACGAGTATTTATTCGGTGACGGTCTTCTTGTCGCACCTGTACTTAAACCACTCAGCAAAACAGATATCCGTGAAGTTTATCTTCCGAAAGGCACTTGGTATGACTATTTCACAAAGGAAAAAATCGAATCAACAGGTATGTGGATTTCTAAAAAAGTTGACCTTAAAACTATGCCGATTTTTGTAAAAGAAGGCACAACTCTCAAATACTGTGAGGTAAAGGAAAGCCTTTGCAATGGTATGGGTGAGATTGTAAGAACGGAAGAGTATTGAATTTTAAGCAGCAATTAAATTTTGAATTAACCCTCCAATCTGAACCTTAAGTGTTCGATAGAGGGTTTTTTCTTTTCTATAAACATAGATTTTAAGTGGCTTTAGGGCTGCTTTTTTTATTTTAATTAATGCTACATATAAATCTAAACTTTTCAAAACACGAACCGAATTTTGAAAAAACTCTCAAATCTGAACCTTTAGTGATCGATTAAATTTTATATGTAACCTTACAGGTATGATTTATTGTAATTAAGCAATAGATATGTTATAATCATTTCGACAAATAAGAATTTGAGAAAGTAGAGAAAGTGCAACTATGAAATATCCCCTAAAAAAAATTCTTTAAATGTTCAGAGGTGAAAATATGAATTTCTCAGCACAATTCAGAGTCCGTGGTGACAGCTTTGGTGGTCACTTTATAAACGGCATTTCTATGGCAGAAAGTGAAAGTGTTTGGAAATGCAAGAAGGTCATTGATGATGAAGATAAAACGGTTTATGAGTCGAGTGACGGATACCAAATAACAGCTTATCACATTAAGAAAAACGATGTCTATGAGTGCTACACAGTTTTTGAGAACAACTCTGATTCTATCGCAACCCTTGAAATGCTCTCATCATTCTGCATCGAAGATGTAACTGCAGACACTCTCCACAGAGCGACCTCATTCTGGAGTGCAGAGGGGAAGATTTTAAGTCAGAAGCTGACCTCTCTTAATATGGAACGCTCCTGGAGTGGTCATGGTATCAGAATTGAAAAGTTCGGTCAGATAGGTTCAATGCCTGTAAGAAAGTGGTTTCCTTTTGTAGCTGTTGAAGACAGCGGAAAAGGTGAGTTTATTGGTGTACAGCTTTACTGTCCGTCAAGCTGGCAGATTGAGCTTTTCAGATATAAGAAGCCTCTCACACTTCTCGGTGGACTTGCTGATTATGATTATGGCCATTGGTGCAAGGAAATTCTTCCCGGCGAAAGCTTCGCCTCGCCCAAGGCTATTGTTGCCGTTGGTGAAAACCTTAACAAGGTATGTGATATGCTTGTTAAAGCTCAGAATCCTGAAATATCTCCTGTTGATGCAGATTTGCCCGTTATCTTCAATGAGTACTGCACATCATGGGGCAACCCAACAATTGAAAATCTTGAAAAAACTGCAAAAAAGCTTCAGGGTAGCGGTATCCGTTATCTCGTTATGGACAGCGGTTGGTACAAGGAAGATGGCAAAAACTGGTGGGATACTATCGGTGATTGGAATGTCAGTGAGCAGCTTTTCCCCGAGGGTCTGAAACCTGTTAATGATATGATTAAGTCCTATGGACTCATCCCGGGTATATGGTTTGAAATGGAGAATGTCGCTCCACTCTCTGCCGTTTACAACGAAACTGACCATCTTCTTGCCCGTCAGGGGGTACCCCTTTCTGTTTCAGGTCATCGTTTTCTCGATATGCGAGACGAGTGGTGCGTAAATTATCTTGATAAAAAGGTTATTAAACTCCTTGCAGACAGTGGTTATGGTTATCTTAAGGTGGATTATAACGAAAATATCGGTGTAGGTTGTGACGGTGCGGAAAGCCTTGGTGAGGGCCTTCGTCAGTATGTACTTGGCAGCCAGGATTATTTCAAGCGTATCCGCGAAAAGCTTCCTGATCTTGTAATAGAGAACTGCGCAAGTGGCGGTCACAGACTTGAGCCTTCGACTATGGAACTTTGCTCTCAGGCGAGCTTCTCCGATGCCCACGAATGTAAGAGCATACCTATCATCGCTGCAAATGTACAGAGAATGATTAAGCCCTCACAGAGTCAGATCTGGGCAGTACTCCGCAAGGACGATGATATCCACAGAGTCAATTACAGTCTTACTGCAGGTTTCCTCGGACGTCTTTGCCTCAGTGGTGAAATCTTTGATATACCCGACAAAAACTGGCAGATAGCCCTTAACTCAATTAAATTTTATGACGAAATTAAGCATATTATAAAAAATGGTTTCACAAGTGTTATTGAATGTAATGTGGAAGATTACAACGACCCTGAGGGTTATCAGATTGTTCTTCGTAAGACTGAAAGCGAAGCAATTTTAATAGTTCATACATTCAAAAACGGTGCAAACCCACCTATTGAAAAACATCTTGAAAATTGGAAAATTCAAAAAGAATTCGGTAGCAGTCTTGATGGTGATTTCAGGGGTAAGTGCTATTATTTAAGAAAGAATTAAAAATATAACAAATTCCAATTTGTCGAGTCGGCAATCGGATCAAACTTTTAACGATACCCCACAATTTAACGATTACCAACCCAAAAATTCACCAACTCCACACCCACCCACACAAAAACAGCGTTGCAGCAGGTACACACCATACCAATACTGCAACGCTTATTTTTATTACCCCTTATGTTACAAGGGCAAACGACTATAAAATAACAATACCACCATCGATACAATTGTATCAACAGTGGTACTAGATTTGGCGGAGAGCAAGGGATTCGAACCCTCGATACGGTTTTGGCGTATACACGATTTCCAGTCGTGCTCCTTAGACCATCTCGGACAACTCTCCGTGTTGCTCATGTATTATACACAATTGATTCAGAAAAATCAAGTACTATTTTCATTTTTTTTGAAAAATTCTATGAAGTTTTTTTTGCCAACTTAAATGATATGCCAAAACCAGTTTGCTGAGCAGAAAATCATATAATATAAAGATAATATTCATCATTATGATGACTGCTATAAATCCAATTTTTCCAAGTTCACCAAAATCATCGTAATCGATGGCAAAAACATAAATACATATTAATACAGATGCAGCAATGCAGATATTGTAAATTATCAGTTCTAAAACATATCGAAGTGTTTTGAACTTAATTTTTTTCTCAAACAATGCTCGTAGCATGGGATAGTAACCAAAAAAGAGAATAAACATGACAGCTGCCTCTTTATCGGATAATAAAAACAATGCAAGCAAACTGATTGCAGTATAGGTGCCGAATGCCCATCCGTACCCCACCTCTAACATGATAATGATCAGAAGCACACCTGCGAAAGGTGGGCAAGTATAAGTAAGGAATGGATTTATATATGTCAATAGCATCAAAACAAGAGCAAGTGAGGCGGTCATGCCGCAAATCGTTGTTTTGTAGCTTTCTTTCAACTTTATACTCCCCTTTTATAGATTTATTTAACAATAACAAAAATCGATGCATTTTACAATCTTTTTTAAAAAAATATTTACTTTGATGTAAAATAGAGTTATAATTGACATATGAATTATGAATCGAGGGAATTAGAATGTGTTATCTCTATGAACTTCATTGCCACACGTCTGAAGTCAGCAATTGTGGTCGCGTACCGGCAGCAGATGTTGTATCTCTGTTAAAATCCAACGGTTATACAGGCGTTGTTATTACTGATCATCTGACTCCGGAAGGTTTTTGTGATGAGCCGCTTACTGATTGGCAAAAATACATTGATCGGTATCTGACAGGATACAGGAATGCAAAAGCTGCAGCAGATGAAGAATTTGATGTTTTACTTGGTGCGGAAATTCGTTTTCCTGAAAATGACAATGACTATTTGCTTTTTGGAGTTACTGAGGAATTTTTACGCAGCAATCCGTATATCAATCATATGTCACTCCGGGAATTCAGTATCCTTGCACGAAATAATGGTATACTTATTATTCAGGCGCATCCCTTCAGGAATAATATGGTTGTTGTAAATCCTGATTATTTGGATGGATATGAGGTTTTTAACGGAAACAGGCGACATGATTCAAAAAATGAAATAGCTTTTTTTGTTTCTCAACTATTCAGAAGAATTATTACGTCTGGCTCTGATTTTCATCAACTTGAAGATTTAGCTCGTGGTGGTATCTTTTCTGAATCGCGAATTCAGGATGTTTGTCAATTAACAACATTATTGAAATCCGGATGCTATGATTTGCACAAAGCATAAATAATCAAGTTATATGCGGCAGGTGGATTATTCCGCCTGCCGCTACTTTTTTATTCGGGAATACTAAACTGATTATCGTCATTATTGGGCAAGCTGTTGTCACCCTGCGGACCATTCTCTCCGTAGAAATAATCATAAAAATAATTGTAAAAATCTTCATAATTACCACTGTCATCACCGAAGTAATCATAAAAATCTTCTTGGTCCTGAGATTGATCATTTGATTCTTCTTGAAGATTTAATTCAACAAGTGATGCTGTTATTGTATAAGTCTCCAATTCAGTATAGTCCGTGTTGTCTTCGTTCATGTGAATTCTGACAACGGTCAATTCCAAGGTGTCTCCAACTGTTGATTCCTGGATTAATTTGACTAATAAATCCGGATTGTTCAGATCTTGACCATTGACAGCAATGATAATATCATTGATTTTCATTTCAGTATTATAGAGGGATGACTCCTTACTGATTTCAGCAACAAGGATTGCACCGGCAGGTAGATTGTTTTCTTCTATGACATCCGAAAGGAACTGACTATAATAAATAGCCTGTACATACGAAATACCAAGTTTTGCTGCTTTCGGTGCAATGCCGGTTTCAATGATGCTGTTGATGACTTTGATAACAGTATTGGACGGTACGGCAAATCCAAGTCCTTCATAATTGCTTGTGTTGATTTTTAAAGCATTGATTCCAACAACCTGACCGTAAGCATTTACAAGAGCACCACCGGAATTACCGTTATTGATAGCGGCATCATGTTGAATGCAACAAAGTTGGTAGCTTGTTTGTGTTGTTACCAATCTGTTGATGGCGGACACCATGCCTCGTGTGAATGTTCCAGCGAATTTTGAACTGTATGGAGATCCGATGGCATAAACTGTTGCACCCGGTTGCATAGTGTCGGAGTCTGCAAATTCTGCAATTTGAAGTCCCGAGGTTTTGATGCGAATAACGCCAATGTCTGTGCCGTCATCATAATTAACAACTTCGGCACTATACACACTGCCATCCCATAATTCAACCTTTAAATTGTAGGTTGAATCATTGATTACATGAGCACACGTTACAACATATGTGTACTTCTTTGATTCATCTTCCTGAAATATGACACCAGAACCTAAAACACCAAGATCACCGCTTGTTTGATCATATGCTAAAATGCTGACAGAGCTCTTGTAAATTTTTTGATATACCTCAGCAGCACTCAAACCTTCCTCAGGAGTTTCTGCAGTAGAAACAGAAGAAAGCTTAGGAACTTCCGTTAATGAGTTACCGGTGTTATTGCTTAACAGCATGATGGCAAATAAAACAGATGCACCAATTACTAAAACACAGGCAATTGCAATAAATGCGGCAATACCCATCCCTTTTTTCTTAACAGGTTTTACAGTTTCATTCGGATATGCATAGTTTTGTTTTCCGTTTTGAGTTGCATATTGCTGATAAGAAGAAACAGGCTGATTTATTTGAGCATATTGTTGTTGATTATATGAAACGTAGGGTGAATGCGGTATTGCAGAGTCACCGGATGCTACTGATTGTTGCGTATTAATTTCCGGAGTATCTGTTGCAGAAGATTCGGCATCCGCAGCAATATAATTGTTTTCATCAATTTCGGTTTCTTCGCAATCAGCATTCTCAATAGCATTGTTTTTTTCATCGGAGATTTGTTCAATCAATGTATCATCTGCAGAATCTTTTGCTTCGATCGGAATGTTTGTCTCAGGATAGATGTCCTGTTCCTTAACAGGATTTATCGAATTGTTATCGTTCATTAAAAATTATCCTTTCATTATTTATCCGTTTAATAAATATATTATAAAACTTTAATCAATATTAAATGCGTATCATAATGGTAATTTTACAATGAATTTTGTATGATTATCTTTGCTTATTGCTTTGATTGTTCCGGCATGCATTTCAACAATGCTTTTTACAATATATAGCCCCAATCCAAAACTTGAAGCATCTAAACCTCTGGATTTGTCAATTTTGTAAAATCTTTCAAATATGTTTGAAAGATCTTCCGGTGATATTGTGGATCCACTGTTTGATATCATAAAAACTGCTTTATTTTTTTCTTCATACAATTCTATTTTTAAGACGCTGTCAGTAGATGAAAATTTGACTGCATTATCAATTAAATTGTATAGAATTTGTCTGGTCAAGGCTTCATCAGCTCGTATAGTAATTTCATCCAACTTGTCAAGTCCGACAACATCAATTCCTTTATCTGTTATAGCTTTTTCAAAACCGATAATGGTATGAATCAAAGTTTGTGTATATGAAAATTCGGAATATTCCAATTTGAGTTTTCCTGCTTCTATCCTTGACATATTTAACATTGAAATAACAAGTTCAGATAAATGTTGTACAACTTCAGATACAATCTTTAAATACTTCTTTGAATCCTCCTGTGGAATGGTGCCGTCCAGTATGCCGTCAACGAATCCGCTGATTGTTGTCATTGGAGTCTTAAGTTCATGAGAAACATTTGCGACAAAATTACGTCTGGAAACTTCGTTCTCTTCTAACTTTTTTGCCATTATATTAAATGCATCAGCTAATTCATGAAATTCTGCAAACTTGCCTGTGTCCTTGATTTGATAGTTAAAATCACCATTAGCATAATGCTTTGTAGCTTCTGCCATTTTTTTTAAAGGTCGTACAATTCTGTAAGTGGCAGCCCAAGATGCAAAGAATGCAAGTACAATAGCAATACATATGGACATTAAAATCATTTTGACATACTGCGTGATGTACGGCATATAGCCGATGCTGTATTGCTGGACATTTATGACATAGTAATGATTGTTGCCATCGTCTACAACAGTAGCAGCAAGAAAATAATTGACATCTGGTTTGTCTATGTCTATAGCACCTTTGTGCAGATAACCGTGTTCTGATTGTTTTATCAGGTTTAATGTATCTTGTGAAAAACCTTTTGTACTATGTTTACTGCAGGTATTCTTATCTGTCTCATTTGCGACTAAGTCGCTACATATTATAATTTTTCCATTCTTATCTAAAACATATGAGTCTGTCTCTGAGGAATCTGCAATCTCTTTCATTGCTGATTGGATCTGTGTTATGTTTATATTCTGATTCTTTTCTCCTTGCAGTATATAATTCGCGATGGTTTTTGTATTGTTTAAAAGAATTTCATCCAGATCACTTGACCAATAAGATGATACAAGAAACATCAGTGAAAAGGATGCTACCGTGAGACAAATTAAAACAATACCGGTAAGCATTAAAAAATAATGCCGAAAAATGCTGACGGTTTGTTTTCTGTTAAATAATTTCATAAATCCATCTCGACTTTCAAAAAGTATATAATAAAATGACTGCCTGAAAGAAAGATACGATCAGGCAGCAAACTTATTATACTTTTTTTGTTTCAAATTTGTAGCCTACGCTCCAAACTGTTTTGAGCTCCCATTCATTAGAAACACCTTCCAGTTTTTTACGTAAACGCTTCACATGGACATCAACAGTTCTGGAATCACCGTAAAAATTGAACCCCCAAACTTCATCCAATAACTGATCTCTTGTAAATACTCTGTTTGGATTGCTGGCAAGGTGGAAAATTAATTCCAATTCTTTTGGAGGCGTGTCAACCTGAACACCATTTACAATCATTTCAAAGTTGGTCAAATTAATCGAAAGTTTATCATAATGAACTTCTTTGATCGATTCTGATGTGTTGGTATTAGATCTTCGTAATACAGCCTTAATTCTTGCGACAACCTCTTTTGTGTCAAAAGGTTTTACAATGTAATCGTCTGCACCAAGCTCAAGTCCGAGAATTTTGTCAAATGTTTCACTTTTTGCTGTGAGCATAATAATTGGAATATTGGAAAAAGCACGAATTTTGCGACAAACCTGCCATCCGTCCAGTTCGGGTAACATAATGTCCAATAAAATCAAAGACGGTTTTATCGTCGATACGGCTTCAATAGCAGATAAACCATCATTGACAATGTAAGTCATGTACCCTTCTTTTGAAAGGTACAATCGAAGAAGTTCGCAGATATTAGCATCATCATCGACAATTAGAATTTTTTCATTCATTCTCGTTCCCTTAGGTTACTCAGTAACCGCATTCCTTTGTTTGAAAATTGCAATAATAACAATCAGTGACAACAAAGCAGCAGCTGCTCCCATGATAATATATGTCATATATTTTTCGCTTGAAGTTCTGTTTGCTGTTTGTGTATTAATAATATCACCATTGTTATTCACGTTTACAACTTGTTGTTGTGAAAGGTATTCTGAAAGTGAATAATTGTCAATCGTGCTGTTATTGTATGCTGTCGAATACGCAGATACTGTATTGTTGGTAATGGTTGATATATATGCAAGATTGGAAGCATCCTTCATATTGCTGTTAATATCATTATCAAGAGAAACACCGATAACAGATTCATCTCCCTTGTCAAATAAAAGATCTCCAAGTGCAGTTCCGGCCAACGGAAGAACGGTATTTACTACACCTTCTGCTGCAGTGCCTGCTGCATTTTCTGCAGTTACTCCGGCTGCAGTAAGAATTGCAGTCATGTCATCTGCAACAGAATAAAACTCAAGTCCGCCAATACCGCTGAGGGTACTCAAGTCAGAGTCAACCTTAGGGGCAGATGCGAACATCTGTTGTGCAAGAGCGCTTAGGCTGATTGATGTGGTAGTATTTGAAGAATTGTGATTGCCATTCAATCCCAAAGAAGGAGAAATCCCTGTAATAGAATTTCCATTGGAAGTAATGCTGTCAATCAGTGAAAAATTGGTATCAATACTGGGTGTAACAATGCTGATATTATTAAACGAAGGCGCACTTACTATAGCACCGTTTGAATTGAGCATCTGATCAAAAGTAAAACCGAATTCCATAGAATCTATCAAACTACCGATGATGCTGCCGGTGTTTGCTACATAGCCATCGGCTAAAAAATCATCATTGACATCAAAGTTTAAGTTACCGTTAAGCACATCTTCAATATCAGGTTGTTCCATCAGTATGGAATCAGGGGGCAGCAGTCCTTGTGTTATGTGGAGATAGTAAGTGGAGGAGTGTTTTTCTCCATAATAAGAATAATCCATTTGGATTACAATTGTTTCATTTGCTAATGAGGAATCCAGACTAACCTCATTGAAATTCCCATCTTCAAGAGGGATGCCGTTTGCTGTGATACGGATCATATTGCCGGTATTGTTCTGATTAAAACACACATAGCTTGTCGGATAAATCCAGATGCTGTTTCTTTTATACTTCAAAGTTGCAGCATAGTTGTAGATATCCGCATAAAATTCAGAATCATCCAGATCAAAACGTTCGGTGTTTTCAGCAACAAGTGTAAAAGCTTCTTCAAGTGTGTAAGCATCCTCACGTAGCGACAAGTCGGCATCCTGGCCAATCAATTGTAAAATGTAAAACGGTACATTGTTATTTGCATATGCGATTGCGAGTTCCTGTGTATCGCAAGAAACATCATAAGATTTGCTGAGCATTGCACTCAGGTAACGCATCTTGATTTCGTTAAAGCTTAAATCAGAAGATGCACTAATGCCCTGATTGTGTAAAGTCATGAGTGCCATCATGCGATAAACTTCATTGTCACTCATATCAATACTGACGTCGTATCCGTTGCTCCAGAGCATATACTTGGACATTGCAAGAATGTAGGAATCCAAAGATAAATCATCTTCTACTGTCGTCCATTCCATTACTGCATTCATATCTACTCCTGTAATTACACTCATGTAGCTGACAACCGCAGTTTCAATATTTGTGCCGGACGGGAAAGATCCGTTTGATAAATATGGATCAAGTGCCCCATTGCTCATGATGACATATAAAGCTCTTGCCATAACAAGTGTATCACCATCCATATTATCCGGATATCGGATACCACGTTGTGTCAGGAAATCCCTAATGTCTTCATCCGAGGTTTCGGATTCAATAAGATTTGAATTTTCATTTAATATCTCAAACAGATAAATATAAGCTGCACGTGCAGAATTCTCATCAAGATAATAAAGATTGCATGTATCAGTAACATCTTTGCTGAATGATTCCGGCGTTTCCGTATACGGATAGTCAGCTTGTGCACGCAAAGTAACGTCAGCGATCATATCGCCAACAGAAGAAAGGCTTTCTTTTACCGTAAGGTCGGTCAACCAGGATTTGTTGATTACCTCATAGTCATATTGCGTTTCAAAAGTCATTATAGCCGCAATAGCAGGACAAGCTGCTGATAAAGCAATGGTCAGGCCGATGACAACGCTTAAAACGGCAGAAGACTTAATGATTTTCATGTTTTGCCCCTTTCAACCCAATATTAGTTTTATAATACACTATTATTATATGAAAGTCAACAAAAATAAAAAAAATTTACGCACCTAAAAAAGAATAAGTGCGTAAAGTTGAAATTTTAGTCCTCTTTTACAGAAAATATAAAAATCGTTTCGGAAGTAAATGTTTCATTTTTATCAAACAAACATTGCGGAAAAGAAGGCTTGTTCGGAGTATCAGGATAATATTGTGTTTCAAGACAGAAACCGCTTCTTTTGGGCATAGGCCTGCCGTTTTTTCCGATCTCTCCTTCCAGGAAATTGCCTGCATAAAACTGCACACCAGGCAAATCTGTATAAACATGCAATTCTCTGTTTGAAACTGGATCCAATGCATAAGCACATTTTCTGATCGAGCCGTCGGCATTATCGATTACAAAATTGTGATCAAAGCCACCGGTCAAGTGCAATTGTTGGTTGTCTTCTTCGATATCTTTTCCTATAGCTTTCGGTGTTCTGAAATCAAAAGGTGTGTTATCAACAGGATCAATGGTGCCATTTGTTATACTCAATGCATCTACAGGAGTAAAATAGGAACAGGGCATTTGCAAAACATGATTCAATATCGTATCACCATTGCAGCCGGATAAGTTAAAATAAGCATGGTTTGTTAAATTGATAAATGTTTTTTTATCAGTTGTTGCTTTGTAAGAAATATGCAGATCATTATTTTCACCCAATCTGTATACAACTGAAACCTTCAGTGTTCCGGGGAAACCATTTGTTCCGTCAGTGCTTATGTAGGAAAACTCAACAGCATCTGAATCAATAATAATACTATCCCAGACAGCAAAACTGAATTCACCGCCAGAATGCAGGCAAGTTATCTGTTTTTCATTTTTAACGAGATCATACTTTATTCCGTCGATTGTAAAAGTTCCGTTGCCAATTCTGTTTGCGTACGGACCGACAACCGCACCCTGATATGATGATCTTTCAATATAACCTTCAACATCATCAAATCCGAGTAAAATGTCTTCATATACATTGTTTTTATCCGGCACAACAATACTGTGAAGTGTTGCACCCAATGTGAGTATACTCGCTTGCACATTGTTATTATTCTCAATGGTAAAACGATAAATTTCTTTACCATCAGGCATGGTTCCGAATAGAGATTTTGTTACACTCATACTTTCTCACCCTTTGTTCAGTTTATTTGCAGTAATAAATTATATGATGCTTTCACAATCAATTTTATTATAGATAAATATGAAACAAATGTCAACGGTTCTTAATTATATATTTTGTGAAATTATATACATAATTGTGTATATTAATACATTGCATCTGAGAGAAAATTATAATTATTTCTTCTTGACGAAATGTGATATATAATGTATAATTAATTAATTAAATATATTGGGGAGATATTAAACCATGAGTTTTATTGAACTTAATTCAGTTTATAAGAAATATCAGACCGGAGAAGTGGTTATAACTGCTTTGGATGGTGTTTCGTTTTCTGTTGAACAGGGAGAACTTTGTGTGGTTGTTGGCCCTAGTGGTGCTGGTAAAACCACTGTATTGAATATTTTGGGTGGTATTGACGACTGTGATGACGGCAAGGTACGTGTTGGAGGCGAGCTGATTAATAATTATAACAGCAAAAAATTGGCTTATTACAGACGATATGATGTTGGATTTGTTTTTCAGTTTTATAACTTGGTACCCAATCTGACTGCACTTGAAAACGTGGAACTCGCATCGCAAATCAGTAACAAAGCTCTTAATCCTACTCGTGTTTTGGAACGTGTTGGTCTTGGTGATCGATTGAACAACTTTCCTGCTCAACTTTCCGGTGGTGAACAACAACGAGTTTCAATCGCAAGAGCTTTGGCAAAGAATCCGAAGATTTTGCTTTGTGACGAGCCGACCGGTGCGTTAGACTATCAGACCGGTAAGCAAATTCTGACTCTATTGCAGGAAACAAGTAAAGAAACCGGTATGACTGTTATTATAATTACTCACAACCAAGCATTGACACCGATGGCGAATCGAGTCATATCCATGCGAAACGGTCGTGTGCAAAGAATTACCGTTAATGACAATCCGTTACCTGTAGAGCAGATTGAATGGTAAAAATGTTTATAGCTGAATCCTCGGAGGTGTAAACCATTCATGACAAAAGCATATTTTATCAGCATTCTGCGTTCTGTGCAAAGAACTTTCAGTCGTTTTATATCCATTGTTATGATCATTGCATTGGGTACATCATTCTTTGTCGGCATCAAGGCAACAGCACCTGATATGCTGGAAACTGTACAGGAATATTATGTGAAATATAATCTGATGGATATTCGCGTGCAATCATCTATCGGTCTGAGTAATGATGACATCAATGCGATTCAAACGATGGATGCCGGTATTGAAGCAGTTGTCGGTCAGAAATTTAAAGATGCACTTGTACTTGTTAATAACGAAATAGAAAAAGATATTGATGGTACGCAAATCAGTACCAGAGTTTACGGTATCAATACAGGCTTGTTGGCTAATTATGTCAATTATGGTGTTGACGAGGCTGTTTTTATGAACCGACCTAAGCTGATTGCAGGTGAGTATCCTGATGCTGAGAATGAATGTCTTGTAGATGCCAGTAAGCTATCAACGCCCGATAGTTATCAGATTGGCAGTACGATAACTTTAGTCGGTGATGGTGAAGATATCAGCACTTCCCTGTCTAAGACTGAATTCACAATTGTCGGAATTATTCAATCTCCTTTTTATGTTTCTTTTGAACGCGGCAACACCTTGATCGGCAGTGGTAAAGTCGGTACATTTATTATTGTTCCCGAAAGTGTTTTTAAGCAGGATTATTACACGGAACTTTATATAAAAATCAGAGGTTCTGATTCTTACGATGCATACAGTGATGAATATAAGAATTTTATAGCACCATATGTTGCTATGATAAAAGCTATTGCTGCACCCAGATTGCAGGAAAGGGTAAACTATCTGCAACAAACCTTACCTCAACAAATCGCAGATGCTCAGGAAATGTTATCATCTGCTTCCTCCTCTGCAGGTTCAAAAATTGAAGAACTTGAAACAAATATCGCAACCATGTCACAATCGCTTGCCCTGTTAAATGCACAGTTGACAAAGGCTGAAGAAACATACAATGTGACACTTGCCGATGCTGAGGAAACATTGGCTTTAAATAAAGAAGAATATAACGTCAACATAACAGAGTACAACAAAATGTTGACGGAATACCAGACAAATTCTACTGCATATGCAGAAAAGTATACTGAGTATTCAAAAGCAAAGTCTGAGTATAATACAAGAAAAAGTGAATATGACAATGCTTTTTCACAGGTTAATCAACTTGAATTACAGTTGAATACGACGCAAACTGCGGTTTCAAGTGCACAGAGTGTATTGTTACAACTGCAACAAACACAGAATGAAAACCTTTCAAATGATGAAATTCAGGCGATTGTATCTGTTTTGCAAACATCTTATCCGGGAATTTCAGAAGTAATTCAGAACAATACAACGGCTGGTCTTGCAAAAGAGATGGTGACGTATCTTACACCTGTATTGGCTGAGAATCAGGCTAAATTAATTGTACAGCAACAGGAATTGGAGACTAAAAAGGCTGAACTGATGGCTGCAAATACAGAATTGTCAAATGCAAATATCAGTCTGACTGCTGCAGAATTGGAACTGAATACAGCGAATGAAAAGTTGGTTGCAGCAGAAAATCAATTGGTTGCTTATAATCAGGAGTTGACATCTGCAGGAAATGAAATTACAAATAGTGATTTTCAACTTTCCTTGCAAAAGATTCAAACCCAGATGATGATTACAGAACTTACAAATCAGATTGATACGCTCAGTGCCAGCAAAACTACTGCTGAAGCTGCATTGGAAGCAGCAAGAGCACAATTGAACGCTTCATTTGGCGATGCAACTGCAGTTTATCAGCAACAGATAGATGATGCAAATGAGTTGTTGGCATCTCTGAACAGTGCATATTGGAATATTTATGATCGTGATGATACGCCCGGTTATACAAACTTTGGTTCCACCACAGAGAACTTATCAACACTTGCAAATATTTTTCCCATTTTCTTCTTTGTTGTATCTGCGCTTGTATGCTTGACAACCATGACGAGAATGATTGACGAGGACAGAACAACGCTCGGTACGCTGAAGGCATTAGGATATGAAGACGCAACCATTGCTTCTAAATATATAGTGTATTCCTTATCTGCAAGTCTGATTGGATGTACATTGGGAATTGCATTGGGTATGTATATCTTCCCATACGCAATATTCTCTGCTTACAGTATTATGTTCACGATTCCGCCATTAAAGTATGAATTACCCGTAGTAAGTGCTGTAATCGGCGTTATTATTTCTCTCGCATGTACTTTTCTTGCAACGATGATTGCATTAAGTAAAGAGTTGAAGTGTGTACCGGCTGTGCTGATGAGACCGAAAGCACCTAAACCGGGTAAGAGAATATTACTTGAACGTATTAAGTTTATATGGAAACGTATGCGTTTCTCTAACAAAGTTACAGCCAGAAATCTTTTCAGAAATAAACAACGTTTCTTTATGACAATTGTAGGTATTGCAGGTTGCTCTGCGTTGATGCTTGCAAGTTTAGGAATGTATAATTCTGTATCAGCTATTCGATCTGAACAGTACGGCAATGATGCCATCTCCCGTTATGATTTTCAGATAGTCTTTGAAGATAAACAGGACGGCAATTCCGGCGAATACAGAACTGTTGTCAATTCAACATCCGTACAATCAACGATGCTCATTTCAATGAAATCCGTTTCTGGTTTTTCCGCTCGTTCAGATGTTACAGAGGATGTTTATCTCTTTGTTCCTTCTGAACCTGAACGTCTGAGTGAATATATCGTTTTGCAAAACAGAAAAACGGGACGCACATATATTCCCTCTATTGAAGGTGCATTGATTACTGAAAAGTTTGCTCGCGATACAGAGACAAAAGTTGGTGACACTTTGTTTATTCAAACAAGTGACTCAAAAACATATGAAATTTTTGTAGCAGGTATCGTAGAAAATTATACCTTCCATTATATTTACATCTCTCCTGATTATTATATGGAATTATTTAGCAAACGCCCGGACTACAATTACGCAATCGGTAATTTAAATGATGCATTCCGTTCCGCAGATCAGACAACTCTGTCAACTCTAAAAGGTCAGATGGCTACCAAGTTAATGCAAGTGGACGGTATTCAGGCCGTCAGTTTTACAAGTGATGTAGATAATTCCTTGTCTGAAATCACGGATGCGCTTATTGCTGTTGTTGCTGTATTTTTTGTATCTGCGTTAATTTTGGCTTTCATTGTTCTTTATAACTTAACCAATATCAATATTCTTGAAAGAAACAGAGAGTTGGCTACTCTCAAAGTTCTGGGATTTGTCGATAGCGAAGTCAATAATTATATTTTGAAAGAAAATGTTATACTGACTGCCATCGGATCTGTATTTGGTATTGGACTCGGCATTGTTTTGCATTATTTGTTGATTTCATATGCAGAAATTGAAACTGTTATGTTTGGCAGAAATATTGAATGGTATTCATATGTATTATCTGTCATTCTAACCTTTGTATTTGCTGCTGTCGTTAATGTTTTAATTAACAGAAAACTCAAGAAGATTGACATGGTTACATCATTAAAGTCCATAGAATAATCTATACATTAATAAATGCCCGTGCCGAATACAATCGGTACGGGCATTAAACTATTTAAACATCATATTTCAGACATTTTAACAGGGCGATTTTCAATGGCAGATTTCTTAGCTGCAAGAGCAATTTTTACAGACTGCAAGCCTGCATCAATACCGCAAGGAACGTCCTTATCGTTAACAATAGCATCTACAAAATCAAGCATTTCAGTTGTATAAGATTGCATGTATCTTTCCAGGAAGAAATAAAGAGGTTTCTCTCCTGTTACACCGTTTTCATCAGAAATAACGGCACTGGAAAGAGTGTCATTTGCACTAGCAACTGAACCCTTATTTCCGAACACCTCTGCACGCTGATCGTATCCGTAGGCAGCACGACGGGAATTGTCAATCACACACAATGCGCCGTTTGCCATCTTAAGAGTAATGATTGCAGTATCAAAGTCTCCCTGTTCACCAATGGCAGGATCCACAAGAACGGTTGCAGCAACATAAACTTCTTCAACATCACTGCCTGCAAGGAAACAAGCCATATCAAAATCATGAATTGCCATATCCATGAAGATACCACCGGAAACCTTAATATATGCTGGATTGGGAGGAGCAGGATCGCGCGATGTGATTTTGATAATATGCGGATCACCGATTCGGCCTGCGTTGACAGCTGCACGAACAGCTGCAAAATTATGGTCAAATCGACGATTGAAGCCAACCTGATACTTCAGGTTTTTACCAACAAGTGCAGCTTTGACCTCTTCAATCTTTTCAATAGACTGATCGATCGGTTTTTCACAGAAGATATGTTTGCCAGCAGCAATGGCTTCCATGGAAATAGATGCGTGCGTATCAGTAGAAGAACAAATGAGAACAGCATCGATTTCAGGATCTGCAAGAATATTTTTATAATCTGAATAGATTTCAGTAACCCCCATACTTTCAATGAAATCTTTTGTTTCATCGTTCAAAAAAGGCTCAGCAACAGACTTAACACGAGCGTTTTTGACATGATAAGTGATGGACTCAAGATGAACTTTACCGATGCGACCAGCACCGATAATACCGATATTAATCATAAGTATTTCTCCTTATCTTTATATTGTGCCGTCCCAAGTGGAAACGGATTCTTTTTTCATTTCTTCTTCATCAAACCAACGGGTAGTGACGCATTTGGATTCAGTATAGAAACGAACTGCATCCTTGCCCAGACAATGAAGATCACCAAAGAAAGATTGCTTGTGTCCGGAGAACGGGAAGAAACCAACCGGAACGGGAATGCCAACATTCACACCAACCATGCCACCATCAGTGCGATTGGTAAATTCTCTTGCATAATAGCCGTTCTGGGTAAAAATAACCGAGCCGTTAGCAAAAGGATTTGCATTCATTACAGCAAGACCTTCTTCAAAATCCTTAACACGCTTGATGCTCAATACGGGTCCGAAAATCTCGCAATTGCCAACCTTAGAGTCATGTGGAACCTTGTCCAAAATGGTGGGCCCAAGATAAAAGCCATTCTTCAGTTCCTCATCAACAGTATAGTTGCGACCATCAAGAACAATTTCTGCACCTTCTTCGATGCCTTTTTCAATCCAACCGATTACTCTTTGTTTGTGAGTGGCTGAAATAACAGGTCCTAGGCCTGTTGTTTTATCATAAGCGGCACCAACTTTAAGGTTCTTGGCAAGTCTGGCAATTTCAGCAACAAGTTTATCAGCAATTGATTCCTGGGCAACAACTACAGGAAGAGCCATGCAACGTTCTCCTGCACAGCCAAATGCTGAATTGATGATGGCTGCTGCTGTTCTTGTAATAGGGGCATCCTCAAGTACGAGGGCGTGGTTTTTGGCTTCACACAAGCATTGAACACGCTTGCCGGAAGCTGCAGCACGTGCATAAATATGCTTGCCAGTTGTTGTTGATCCGACGAACGAGATGCCTGCAATATCCGGATTATCAAGAATAACCTCATCTACCTCGTTGCGAGAACATGTAATCATATTCAGTACGCCATCAGGAAGGCCTGCTTCCTTATACAGCTGAGCAATGCGAAGAGCAGTTCTTGGTGTTTGTGAGTTAAGCTTTAAAACCATACAGTTGCCAGCAGCAATGCAGTTCGGAGCCATCCATCCCATAGGAATCATTGCAGGGAAATTGAAAGGAATAATGCCGGCAAATACACCAAGCGGTTCACGATAGAGAACGGTATCAAAACCACCGGAAGTATTCATGATGGAGTCACCCATGATTTGAGTTGGTATCTGAATGGCATTTTCAGTACCTTCTTTTGCTTTGAGAACATCTCCCTCTGCTTCTTTCCAGGCTTTGCCGTTTTCTTCTGCAACAAGATACGTAAGTTCGTCCATATGCTCAATCAGAAGTTCACGGATCTTAAAAAGAATCTGCGTTCTCTTTACAACAGGAGTTTGTTTCCATGCCGGGAAAGCGGCTTTTGCCGTTTGAATGGCATATTGAACTTCATCGGGAGTGCAGCAAGGTGCTTTTGCAATGATTTCACCTGTGCTGGGGTTGTAAACATCAAAATATTTATCTGTTTTGGACTCAACAAACTGTCCGTTGATAAATACTTTTAATTTTTCTGCCATATTCATTTACCTCACTTACAGACCGGCTTTTTCGGCAATGTATTTTCTTGCTTTAACAGCATATTCAAAGGGATTTGCAACTGCAGGATCTTGTTCAGCTTCCACGAGAACATACCCTTCATAATCATTTTCAGCAAGGACTTTAAAAATGGGTTCAAAATCAATTGCACCATCACCGGGAACAGTAAATGTACCCATTCTTACCCCCTGTAAAAAGCTAAGATGTTCAGCCTTGACCTTTGCTACGACTTCAGGACGAATATCCTTAAGATGAACATGCTTGATTCTCTTGGCATATTTCTTAAGAACAGACATATAATCCTCACCGCAATAAGCAAGGTGACCGGAGTCAAACAGTAAGCTGAATAATTCAGGATCCGTATTTTCCATCATGCGATCGATTTCTGCTTCAGTCTGAACAACAGTGCCCATATGGTGATGGAATGTCAAAGCGATTCCCATATCCTTTGCAACCTTACCCAATTTATTAAGTCCTGAGCAAAGAAGGTCCCATTCTTCATCATTCATGACGTATTTATCATCAAAAACTGACAGATCAGTACCTTGAATAGAATGTCCCTGCTCGGAAACACCAACTACTTTTGCACCCATAGCCTTGAGGAACTTAACATGTTCAATAAAACCTTTTTCTGTTTCTTCATAAGGTTTCGTTGTAAGGAATGTAGAAAACCATGCATTACATACCTGCATACCACGAATATCAAGATAACGATGCAATTCAGCAGGATCTTTCGGATACTTATTGCCGACTTCACAACCTGTGAATCCGGCAAGAGCCATTTCTGACACGCATTGTTCAAACGTTACTTCGCTTCCAAGGTCAGGCATATCATCATTTGTCCAACCAATGGGGGCAATACCAAGTTTTATTTTGTTCTTATCAAGCATCAATATTTCCTCGCTTTATTAAAATTATTAATTTTATTTTTGTATGCTGCTTTAACGTCTTCTTTTTCGGAAACGCTTGCAATTCCAACGTTCCACCAGGCTCCGTAACCATCCGTCATTGTCTTTGGCAGAACCTTAATATCTAATAAAGTTGAGACAGTCTGCTTTTTACTGTCTTCTAATGCAAACTTCAATTCATCCATTGTCTTGACTGTATAGGTTTTGGCACCATATGCTGCAGCATTCATGGCATAATCAATCTGCATAAGATCACCGAGAAGTTGTCCGTTTTCATTACGCTTTCTGAATTCAGTAGCAAGATTTCCCATGCCGTTGGACATTTGCAGATTGTTGATGCAACCAAAACCAATATTGTCAAACAACAGAACATTGATTTTCATATTCTCTTGAATGCTGGTAACCAGCTCAGAGTGCAACATCAAATAACTTCCGTCGCCACAAAAAGCATAGACTTCCCTGTCCGGAGCTGCCATCTTGGAACCGAGTGCTCCTGCAATTTCATAGCCCATACAGGAATATCCGTATTCCATGTTGTATGTATCTCTCACATCACTTGTCCACATTCTCTGCATGCAACCCGGAAGGCTTCCTGCAGCAGCAACAGCAATGGCATCAGTGGAAATATTCTCACGAATGTAGCTAAGCACTTGTGTCTGTGTTAATCCTTTACCATACATTTCTTGCATTTCAGGAATGCTTCTTTTATCTCTCGCTTTGATAAGAGGTTCAAAATTATCATCAACACAGTAAGCAGAAAGTCGTTGCATTTCTGCTTCCCATATAGCTTTTGCATCAGCAATCTCGCTTGTGTAAGATGTCTTATATCCGGTGGATTGAAGAACTGCATCAAGTTTTGCAAGTGTGGCTTTGGCATCTCCGACCGCTTTGATTGCATCAAGTTTATAAGCATCAAAACGATCGGTATTGATGGTTACAAAACGAACATCAGGATTTCGGAAAAGAGATTTTGATGCTGTGGTAAAGTCGGAAAAACGAGTTCCGACACCAATGACAACGTCAGCTTCTTTTGCAATCATATTAGCTGCAGCATTGCCGGTTACCCCAACACCACCAAGATTAAGCTTGTGAGAAGACAAAACTGCACTCTTACCATTCTGTGTTTCAGCGATCGGAATGTTGTATTTTTCAGCAAATGATTCAACAACAGCACCTGCTTCCGAATAACGAACACCACCACCTGCAATCAGTAATGGTTTTTTTGCTGATTTGATAACTTCTGCTATATCAGTCACTTCTTCATCAGCAGCAGGAGTTCTTATAATTTTGTGTACACGTTTTGAAAAGAATGATTCAGGATAGTCATAACTCTCACCTTCTACATCCTGACAAAGAGAAATGCAAACAGCACCACAATTACCCTGGTCAGTAAGAGCACGCATCGCATTGATCATTGCGCTCATCAACTGTTCAGGACGTGTAATTCTGTCCCAATAGCGACAAACAGGCTTGTATGCATCGTTGGTAGTAACTGCAAGAGAATACGGTTGCTCAAATTGTTGCAAAACCGGATCAGGTTGACGAATAGCAAATGTATCTGCAGGAAAAAGCAAAAGCGGAATGTTATTTACTGTTGCCGTGGCTGCTGCGGTAATCATATTGCATGCACCCGGTCCGATGGATGAGGCACAAGCAATGATTTTTCTTCGATTGTGTTGTTTAGCATAGGAAGTAGCAACGTGTGCCATTCCCTGCTCGTTTTTACCTTGATAAACTTTAAGTCCATGAGGATTTTCATCAAGAGCCTGTCCGAGACCACATACAATACCGTGACCAAAAACGGTAAAGATGCCGTCAACAAACTTTGATTCAACGCCATCAAAGCTCACATATTGGTTATCAAGAAAGCGGACGAGGGCTTGTCCCATTGTCATTATAGCCATACGGGGTATCCTTTCTTATTTCTTAGAGTAATCGTCTTTCAGCAACCATTCATGTTCGGGTGCAGTAAAACGAGTCGTTTTAAACCAAGGGTCATTTTCGTTGTGATGAATCATCCACACATAATACATATCATATCCCGGTGCAGTTACCTGTTGATGATCTTCGCCGTCATGTATAAAGCAAGCATCACCGTGTTCACTTTTATAAGCAGTGCCTCCATTGAAGCATGCACCGAATCCTTGTACAGGATTGAACTGGTAATAATAAACTTCAGGTTGCGGATGATGATGGGGCGGATAGCTTGACCAACAACCGGGTTTATTAAAAACTTCACCAAGCACCATATTGGAATAAGGAGCATTGTCATAATCAAATATAGTTGAAACAACTCTATGACCGGCACCATTCCATTGACCTACTCCGAATTCTTGATACAAAGTATCTTCGGGTTTATAAAATACAGGTTCAAAATCATTCCGGTTTTCAGCTTGCTGTACAATAAATTCACTGACTTGTAAAGCTTCTATTTCCACGGAAATATTCTTAGGAATATGCAAACAAAACGGTTTTTTTTCAAAAGCATTATTTCTGTTGGCTACTTCTTGCCTATCATTCCAGCTAAAAACAAGTTTACCGCAGAGCAGTAAAATTGCAGTTTCACATGTATCTGAAATGATTGTTAGTTTTTCATTGGCGTTCATCTTCTTGGCAAAAATTGTCATATTCATATCTGCATTTTTACCATTGATTTCACAAAGAAGCTTTACACCATTGTCATCATAATGAAGTTTTTCTAACATATGACACACCTTTATGCACGGGCAACCATTTCGCCGTATTCAGCCTTTTCATCTGCTATAAACTTTTTAACCTGCTCTACATTTGGCATATCCTGAGAACAAGCATGACTTGCAACAAGCATTGCTGCTGCAGCACTGCCAAATTCAAGACAATCAATAATTTCCTTTCCCTCAAAAAGGCTATACAGGAATGCTGAGGTATAACCGTCACCACCACCAAATGATTTAAGCAGTTTTACAGGGAACGGTTTGATGGAATAGCTGTTTCCGTCGTTTGTATATGCTGTTGATCCATCCTTACCATGCGTAATGATAACAATTTTTGCTCCCAAGCTTTGCCAATATGCAGCAGATGCTCTGTCAGTACCATCCAGACCAATCAATCTTTCAGTAAGATCATACTCGGGTCGAGAGCCGACAATAATATCTGCCTGAGAGGCTACGATTGAATAATAAACGGAAATTTCATCTTCACATTTCCAGTTATAAGCACGATAGTCTATTACGAAAATAACAGGAATATTATTTTTCTTAGCAAGTGCAAGTGCCTTTAGACATGCTTCTCTTGACGGACTTTCTGCAAGAGCAGTTCCGGAAATCAATAAGGCTGAACCTTCTTTTATATATTCTTCATCAATATCTGCACATTCAAGCTTTAAGTCAGCAGCTTCATTTCTGTACATAACAATACTGCTGTCTGTAGGTGATTTGATTTCGGTAAAAGTGAGTCCGATTTTCTCACCGTTTTTACAGCGAACAATGTGGGAAGTATCAATCCCTTCGTTATTAAAGAACTCTGTAACGAATGTGCCGAATTGATCATCGGAAACACGTGCAAAAAAACCACACTTTTTGCCATATCTTGCCAGCCCCACAGCAATATTTGCAGGAGAACCGCCGAGATATCTTTTAAATGTTGTACTTTCATTCAGAGGACAATTATAATCTACAGGGTTAAAATCAACTGCTACCCTACCCATAAGAATCAAATCATACTTTTTTGTTTTATCGAATTCAATATACTTCATCATGTTCTCCTTTATTTGTTATTTATTATTGAAAATACGAATATGTCTTTTTACATTTTCATATACGCCTTGAACCATTTGTTCGGAAAGCTTGAAATAATCTGCTTTATTGACAGTGTCACAATAGTCTTTTGCATAGGATGCAAGATTGTCAAAGCTAGCTGTTGCAATATTGATTTTACGAATTCCGAGCGAGATGGCTTTTCGGAACATATCATCTGTAATTCCGGTTCCTCCGTGCAATACCAATGGCGTGTTTACAGCTCTGTGGATCTGTTCGAGAATGTCAAATCGCAACGTCGGAAGTATCGGATAATTACCATGAGCGTTTCCGATTGCAACAGCCAATGCGTCAATTTTTGTTTTCTCGCAAAAATCAGCCGCTATCTGTGGGTCTGTGCATATGATTTTATGTTCAGCCGAATCACCTTCATTACCGCCAACGACACCTAATTCTGATTCAACGGTAGCACTAAATTCTTTTGCCATGTCAACAATTTGACGTGTCATATATATATTTTCTTCATACGGTAACAAAGATGCATCAAGCATTACGGATGAGAATCCGTAATTTAAGGCACATTTCACACAGTCAATGGTTAATCCATGGTCAAGATGTACAGCAATGTCAGTTTTTGCATTATTTGCGGCAGCAACCATCATTGGGGCCATTAATGGAAATGGAGAATTCAGCAGTCTTTTTTCAGCAATCTGCAATATTATAGGCGTGTTCATTTCTTCAGATGCTTGAACAGCACCCATAATCATTTCCATATTACCTACGCTGAAGGCACCGATGGCACTATTGGATTTTTCGGCATGTTCAAGCAATACTTTCATATTAACCAATGGCATTATATTCCACCTCTCAATAAATATACTACTTTTATTGGTAACAATCAAGTTAATATTAAAATAATTTTGTTGACCTATTAATATTATTCATATATAATTTAATTTGGAAGGTGATACTCATGAAAAGAAGAATTTTAGCAATTGTAAGTCTGATTATTGTTGCTGTTTTGGTTTTTTTTGGCTTTTTCATATACTCAGTAACTGCGTCCTTAAAAAAGAGCGTACAAGAGGTCGGAAATGTATTTCTGCAAGACATGGTTGAGGGGGTGGCGGAAGGTCTTATCAGTGGCGGAATTGATGCGGCTGAAGAAATTATTTCAGATAAACGTGAGGAGTATAAAGAGAAATTCGTCTATACGAGTGATGAATATGAAACCGAGTGATTACATATCTTTTTTAAATAAAATTGAAAAACTAAAATGCACAATGCGACATTCATGGACTTCATGTGGCAGACAAGAATCGGTTGCTGAACATTCATGGAGACTTGCTTGCATGGCGTTGCTTTGTGCCGACGAATACCCTGATATTGATATTAACAAAGTTATAAAAATGTGCTTGATTCATGATTTCGGAGAAGCAATTACTGGAGATATTCCTGCATTTGATAAAACATTGTCAGATGAAACAAGAGAACAAAAGGCCGTTTTAGATATCCTGCATCAGTTACCGCTTGATATCAGCATTGAATTAGAGGAATTATTTGCAGAAATGGATTCCATGCAATCATTGGAAGCAAAGCTGTTCAAAGCATTGGATAATATGGAAGCATTGATATCTCATAATGAAGCTGATTTATGCACATGGATAGACAGAGAATATCAGGAAAACTTAATTTATGGTCAAAATAATGTTGAATGGTCAAATTGGACTCTCAATTTAAAAAATGAAATCAACAGACAAAGCATTGAAAAGATTAAGAACGAAAGTAACATATCATAAATACTAAATAAACGGCTGCATTTGAAAAACCTATAAAGTTTCTGATGCAGCCTCTTATTATTAATTCAATTTTTTTGAACAACAGAAAAAATATAATTGCCGTCTTTACTTGTATGAGAATTAACGTAAGTGTATCTTGCATCGGAACAATATGCATTTCCGTCAGAAAAATCAAAGTTTACATCTTTCAAATTTCTAAATGTTCTGCCCAGTGCTGTGAAGTATGCCTCTTTCATGGAGCGAACTTTCCAATATCGTTCCATTTCTTCCTTCACATCACATAAATCAAGTCTGACAACATCAGCAAAAAAACGTACTGTCGTCGCGTATATGTACCTGATTTCAGAATCACTCATTTCTGCTTGTGCTTGAGAAAAATAAAACGGTTCAATACGTCGACAATCAATGCCGATCGGTGTTAGATCGGCAGCACAGCACAAAAAATCGTCTTTCTTACTCAAACTAAAGTATGCAGAAAAGTTGCCGACAAGGCATAATTTATTAATCCCGGTCAATAGATTGAATGCAAATTTAGGTGCTTGTGTCAATTCTGACAAACATTCTCTTGCAAGAAATTCAAAAGCAACAGCATTTCTTTGTTCCTCTACAGTTTTCATGGATAAGATACGCTCTTGTCTGGATGAAGATAACAATTGAAACGTATCTTCATAACAGGATTTTTCAACAGAATGAATATGAATACTTTTACATACCATTATATATACCAACTTTGCAACTGATCTGTTATGGATTATTCGTATAATTTGCAACAATGTTTTTGGCTTTTGCAAGAATCATATCCTGCAGTTCATTCGGAAATATTACTGTAGCATGTTCACCGAATTGCATGATATAAGTTACCAACCCGTCTGTAACAGCGGCGGAGAAACGAACTTTGAATGTGTCCTCTCGACTGCCTTTCATCAAATGAACATTATCACCGAAACGATCCAATATTTGCTCAAGAATGACTCCGTCACATTCTAATTCGACAACATCTGTATTGCCTGTAAACATATTGAATACTTTGCTGACATAATCTGCAGAATTAAAGGTATTTGTATATTCACTAACTTCTTTCAGCGGTCGAATTTTTTCATCTGTTATTTCAACATTATGAATGCGATCAATTCGTAAGTGCATAAGATTGTCATATTTAGCATTATTGCAGATAAGATAGTAATGATCATTTGACCATATCATTGCATACGGACTCAACGTAAAATTCTTACTGTCTTTGCGTGCTGTGTATTTCTCTCCGAGCACCCGTTTTGCATATTGTAAATTGACTCTTTTACCAGCTTTTATGGCTGCATCAAGTGAATCGATTGAATAATAGATTTCTTCATTATGACATTTTGGACGCGCATCAATGTAGAGCTGATTACGCAACTTTTTTACTTGATAGATACTGGCAAAGTTTCCGATTTTTGTAACAAGGGCTCGCGTTTTGGCAGGTGTGATAAAATCTGCAGCTTGTACAGCATCAGAAAGAAGACGGATTTCTGCAAGCTCAAAATCTCTGCTTCCTAAAAAATAACCTTTCTTAGGAGTTGTGGCATTGATTATATCCAATCCATACTCTCTTAAAATAGCAATATCACTATATAATGATTTGCGTTCAGCTGAAATACCTGCTTCTTCAAGATAGTCTATTATATCTGCTGAATTCAAAATGTGATCTTCATCCGAATATTTCTTGAAAATATCTGCAAGCACAAGAAGCTTCATTTTTGCATTGGCATTCCCCGCCATAAAACATCACCAACCTTAATAATGCATTTTGGAATTAACATCCTTAAGCATTTTTTCATCAAGTTTGACAATCTTTCTGTCATAAGTCAGGATACCGTTCACTTCAAACTCAACATCACTGACCTGCGTGTAAACTGTTGCACAAAGTCCATGTTTGATGAGCGGAATGATTTGTGTGTTGAATAACAATTTATATGCAGCAGATAAGAATTTTTCATTCGGATACATTATATATCCAAATGCTTTTTTCTCATTCCATGTGTGGTTTTTGATAATGCGTGAATAACCACCGAATTCACTCAAAACGAAAGGTCTTCCGTCTCGCAAGGGAAGATTTACAGGTACAATGTAACGATGCATACTCTTGAAGTCAGGTCCGTGTTGGTCATGCCAACCGCTTGCGTGGTCAACGAATCTTGACGGATCCGCTTTTTTAACTTCATATCCTATATTATAAGCATCAAACTGGCCCCATCCCTCATTAAATGGTACCCAGCAACAAATAGAAACAGAATTGTAAAGTGAATCAATCATTTCAAACAATTCGGCTTTGAAGTTCTCTCTCCATTCCGGTTTTTCTCTGCTGAATGCTTTATATTTATTATCTTTTACATTGATACCTAAATTCGGACATACACCGGCTAAAATCTGACCGATGAATCTGCCTCCGGAGATCATATCTTGCCAAACAAGCATACCAAGTCTGTCGCAGTGATAATACCATCTGGCAGGCTCGACTTTTATATGTTTTCGCAACATATTGAATCCAAGTTCCTTCATTTTTGCGATGTCATAGATCATGGCTTCGTCAGTCGGAGCTGTCATTCCGCCGTCACACCAGTATCCCTGATCCAAAAGTCCGTTCTGGAAATAAGGTTCGTTATTCAGGCAAAGCCTGGGTAAACCGTTAACAACACGGATTGAATATTTACGCATGCCAAAATATGAAACAACTGTATCAACCGCATTTCCGTCATTAAATACTGTTATGCGAAGATCATAAAGCTTAGGATTCTCAGGACTCCAGAGTTCGTAATCATTGAACGCGATTTGATCTTCAGATGAAATCATCTTCTCAACAATTACCTTATCGTCATCCAATATTTCAGCTTTTATGCAGTCAATATTTCCTACAGTCGTCAATGTCAAATGAAGATAATCATTGTCTATATCCGGTAATAATTTCACTTTTTTGACATATGCGTTGCTGACACCTTCAAGCCAAACTGTCTGCCAGATGCCGGAAGTTCCGATATACCAAAAACCATGAGATTCCAGTGATTGTTTTCCTCTTTGTTGCCATCCTTCATCAGTAGGATCATATACAGCAACGCGAAGTTCATTCTCACCGTCTTTTAATTGTTCAGTTATATCGAAACTAAAAGGCATATAACCGCCAATATGTTCACCAACACAAATGTCGTTTATATATACTTTACATTTCCAGTCAACTGCACCAAAATGCAGGATAATACGATCATTTTTAATTGCGTCCTGAACTTCGAACTTTTTGCTGTACCATAAAATTTCAGATGGTGTGAGCTGTTTGCAAACGCCTGAAAGCTGCGACTCATAAGCAAAAGGTACCAATATTTCATTATCGAAAGAAGTTGGTGCATTCTCTAAAGTGCTGCCAATTGCATACTTGAACACGCCATTCAGGTTTTGCCAATTTTCACGTTTAAGCTGCGGACGTGGATATTCATTGAGTGGACAATTCCTGTCAACGTCATCATAAAATTTTGTTTTAATAAGTTCCATACTAACCCTCCAAAACGTATTATGTATATTGTAATTCATTTTAATTAAAAAGTAAACATATTTTTGTTGCGAACATATAATTATTTCTGCTTATTGACAAAACTAATTATCAGTATTATAATATCATTGTCTTCGGGGCGGGGTGAAATTCCCCACCGGCGGTAAAAGTCCGCGAGCGTGAGCTGACAGGGTGTAATTCCCTGACCGACGGTATAGTCCGGATGAAAGAAGATTTATTTTTTCAAGTCCCGTGTCAGGGGCTTTTATTTTTTTTTTGGAGGAAAATTATGAACATGAAAAAAGATAATATTCTCAAAACTGTTGAACTCGCCATGTTAGTAGCGTTGTCTGTCGTCCTGATGCTTGTTGTCAGATTCCCGTTGATTCCAACTGCATCTTTTCTTGAGTATGACATGGGTGATGTTCCGGTGCTGATTGCAACTTTTTTATTCGGATCTCTTCCTGGTTTTGCTGTTCTTGTAATTGAATCTCTCATTCAAGCCATCACAGTCAGCTCATCATCAGGATGGGTTGGTTTTGTAATGCATGTTTGTTCATCAGGCGTGTTTCTTCTTGCTGCCGGTTTGATATACAAGAAGATAAAATCAGTTAAGGGATTGATTCTTGGACTTGCTGTCGGCAGCATTGTCATGACACTTATTATGATACCTCTGAATCTTATTTTTACCGTGCATTTTCTCGGCACACCGAGAGAAGCAGTTATAAGTATGCTGATTCCTGCTATCATACCTTTTAATTTATTTAAAGCAGTTATAAATTCAGTTGTATCTGCAATAACTTATATTCCACTGCAAAAAATACTTACAAAATCCAAACTTCTTCCGCATAATTCTATTGAAAAGCAAAAATAACTCTTGACATGTTGCATAAAATGTCATATAATCTTTTATACAAACTAAATAAACTTATAAAGAGTGGTGGAGGGAACGGCCCTTTGAAACCCGGCAACCTGCAAAATGTAAGGTGCTAAATCCGACGGTCTAACCGAGAGATAAGTATAAAAGCTCACGGTGTCGTGAGCTTTTTTTATGGAGGAAATATTATGGCTAAACATTTTTTTACATCCGAATCTGTAACTGAAGGACATCCTGATAAAATTTGCGATCAGATTTCTGATGCGATTTTGGATGCTATGCTCAAACTTGATCCGCAATCCCGAGTTGCTTGTGAATCCGTTTGCACGACAGGCATGGCAATGGTTATGGGAGAAATAACAACAACTGCAATTGTTGATATTCCTGCAATTGTACGTGAAGTCATTTGTGATATCGGATTCAATTGTCCTGAAGCCGGATTTGACGGACATAATTGTGCTGTTTTTACAACTATAGACAAACAATCTCCTGATATTGCAATGGGTGTCGATAAATCACTCGAACTCAAAGCCGGTGATGATGATGGTTATAATTTACATGGAGCCGGTGATCAGGGTATGATGTTTGGTTTTGCTTGCAATGAAACACCCGAATTGATGCCGTTGCCGATTTCATTGGCACATAAACTTGCCAAAAAACTGACCGATGTCAGAAAAGACGGAACCCTCCCCTATCTTCTTCCCGACGGTAAAACACAAGTTACTGTTGAGTATGATGGCAACAAACCTGCACGTGTAGATACAGTTGTTGTATCTTCTCAACATCTTGCTGATGTTTCTCTTGAACAGATTCGTAATGATATTATCAATTCAGTTATTATGCCTGTTATTGACGAGAATCTTCTTGATAAAGATACAAAGTATTTTGTAAATCCTACCGGACGTTTTGTAATCGGCGGACCTGTCGGAGATTCAGGCTTGACAGGACGTAAAATCATTGTTGACACATACGGTGGTTATGCATCTCATGGTGGTGGAGCGTTTTCTGGAAAAGATCCTACCAAGGTGGACAGATCTGCTGCTTATGCAGCTCGTTATGTAGCAAAAAATATTGTTGCTGCAGGCATTGCAGACAAATGTCAGGTAGAACTTGCTTATGCAATCGGTGTTGCCAAGCCAGTTTCCGTTCTTGTTGATACACAGGGTACGGGAAAGGTAAGTGACGAAGAAATTTCAAAGGCTGTTTCAAAAGTGTTTGATCTTCGACCTGCTGCAATCATTGATATGCTGCAACTTCGCAATCCTATTTACAGACAGCTTGCGGCATACGGTCATATGGGTAGAGAAGATCTTGATCTTGCTTGGGAAAGAACAGACAAGATTTCTGCCCTTCAAGCAGCACTTAATGTCTAATCATTAAAAGCCGGGCGCGTGACAGAGCCCGGCTTTCTGTTATTCTTCTGTGTTTGTGTTGGCAACCAATACTTCATTTTCTCTAAAGAGAAGAGAAACACACCAAATACCGGCAAGTGCGACAATTGTAAAAATAATACGACTTACAATAGCTCCTTGACCGCCGAACAGCCAACCGACAATATCAAACTGAAACAGTCCGATTGAACCCCAGTTAATTGCGCCGATAATGACTAATACGAGTGCAATACGGTCTATCACATCAATCACTCTCCTTTTTCGCTGTTAGTATTATCTGATTTAAAAATATTATTCAAAATTAAAAATAAATATATTGTAACTTTTATTATAAAGTGGTAAAATATAAAAATTAATAAGGAGGTCAACAACTATGGATACTCTTAAAATTAACAGAATGAATACAAAAATTGTTGCTCACAGAGGACTGAGCGGAATTGAAGCAGAGAATTCAAATGCTGCTTTCATAGCAGCAGGTAACAGAAGTTATTACGGAATTGAAACAGATGTACATAAAACAAAGGATGGAAAATATATTTGCACACATGATGATAATGCAAAAAGAGTTACCGGAAAAGATTGCATTATCGAAGAAACAAATTACACAGACCTCAGATCTCTTCGGCTTGTAGACCGAGATGCAGCATTTGACAGAGGCGATCTTATAATGCCTTCTCTTGCAGAATATATTATGACCTGCAAAAGATATAACAAAGTTGCTGTATTAGAATTAAAAAATGCTTTTGATAAGTCAGATATTGCCGAGATTTGCGATATTATCAGTCAGTTGGATTATTTAGATTGCGTGACATTTATTTCTTTTTGTTATCAGAATCTTGTATATTTAAAGGAATTATACCCGAATCAATCCACACAGTTTCTGACAGAAGAATATGGTGACGATCTGATAGATAGTCTTCTTGCGTACAATTTTGATTTAGATATTGAATATGACAAACTTTCTGAAGATCGAATTAATGAGCTACATAGCAATGGCATAAGAGTTAATTGCTGGACATGTGACACCATAGAAGAAGCTGAACAACTTATTTCATGGGGTGTAGACTACATTACCACGAACATTCTTGAATAAGGAGACGATAATATGCTTATTAATGAAACTATGATGGGACTCGGTAAGCAGAGATCTGTTATCCGCGAAATTTTTGAATATGCAAAAAAAAGAGGTGCAGAAATCGGATCAGAAAATGTTCTTGATTTCAGCATCGGCAATCCGAGCGTTCCTTCTCCCGATTGCGTGAATGAAACAGTAAAACGACTTGTTAATGATACCGATTCCGTGCTGCTGCACGGCTATACATCCGCACAGGGCGATGCAAATGTACGCAAAGCTATGTCCGATTACACCAACAAAACCTACGGCACACATACTACCGCCGACAATTTCTATATGACCGTCGGTGCAGCGGCTTCACTTGTTATTTCCATAAAAGCCATGGTGCTGCCCGGTGATGAAATCATCACATTTGCACCGTTCTTCCCCGAATACAGAGTATTTGCAGAAAGCTGCGGTGCAAAGCTTGTGCCCATTATGTCCCTGCCGGGCTCGTTCCAGGCAGATACGGATGCACTCGAAAAAGCCATCAACGAACATACTAAAGCCGTGCTTATCAATTCCCCGAACAACCCGTCCGGTGTGGTTTTGAGCAGCGAAACAATTACAAAAATTGCTGATGTACTGACAAAAAAGAGCGCTCAATACGGTCATGTAATTTATCTCATTGCAGATGAACCCTACCGTGAGCTTGTGTATGATGGCGACGAGGTTCCCTGCATTCTCAATTTCTATAAGGAAAGCATTGTCTGCTACTCGTTCAGTAAATCTCTTTCTCTGCCCGGTGAAAGAATCGGCTATATTCTTGTTTCTCCCGACATGACCGACAGCACCGACATGTATGCCGCTGTCTGCGGTGCAGGCAGAGCACTCGGCTATGTCTGTGCTCCGAGCCTGTTTCAGATGGTTGTCGCAGAGAGTGTGGGCAAAACGGCTGATATTTCCATTTATAAGAAAAACCGTGATCTGCTTGTGGGCGGTCTTACCAAATTCGGCTTTGAATGCGTCCGTCCCGACGGTGCATTTTATCTGTTCATGAAAACACCCGAAGCGGATGCGGCAGCATTCTGCGAAAAAGCCAAGCAGTTCGAACTGCTTCTTGTTCCTGCAGATTCCTTCGGTTGCCCGGGATATGTCAGAATTGCATATTGCGTACAGACAGAACAGATCGAAAGAGCTTTGCCTGCATTTGAAAAGCTTGCTAAGGAGTATGGCTTATGATGACGCAGATAAGAACAGATAAAGTTCCACTTATCCTCGGAACAGATTGGTGGTCGGATTGTGATGACTGCATGGCACTGCGACTTCTTTGCTGGGCCCATAAGCAAGGAAATATCAAATTAAAGGGTGTTGTTATCAACGCCTGCATGAAATATTCTGTTCCCTCCGTTGCGGCATTTTTACGACTTGAAAAAGTGGATGTGCCGATCGGTATTGATTTGAATGCAACTGATTTTCACGGCATAGGTCCGTATCAGAAAAGACTTGCAAAAAGGTTTTCTGATTTGCCGAAGAATGAAGATGTTCCGAGCGGTGTTGCCTTGTACCGCAAAATTCTTGCAGAAAGCGAAGAAAAAGTAGAAATAGCTGAAATCGGCTTCACGCAGGTTCTTGCAGATCTGCTTGACTCTCCTGCTGATGAATATTCACCGTTGACAGGACTTGAGCTTGTACGCGAAAAATGCACAAAGCTCTGGGTTATGGCAGGAAAATGGGACAACCTGAAAAGCGGCAAGGAACATAATTTCTGTAACAATAAAAGAAGCATTGACGGCGGTATGCGACTTTGCCAAAACTGGCCGACGGAAATTGTTTTTCTTGGTTTTGAGATCGGTTTTAATGTTATATCAGGTGGCAATCTTGATAAGAATGATTTTCTTTATCAGGCAATGGCTGATCACCTGTCATTTTTTGGTCGTAGTTCTTGGGATCCGATGCTGGTCCTACTTGCACTGGTTAATGATTTTGAAAAAGCTGGTTATTCATACAAGCAAGGTACAGCAAGCCTTGATGATAACGGTGCCAATCATTTTGTTTTCTCTGCTGACGGGAAGCATCGTTTTGTTGAGAAATTACACAGATCTGTGTGGTATAAAAACCGTATTAATGAAATTCTTGCTGATGATTATAAAAATATGCTATAATATTTTAGCATATTACTTGACTACTACGCTAAAGTGTGTTATGATAACACAAAATATTTCTCAGGAGTTTTCTAATGACAAATCTTACTGATATTTTAAGCGCTGACGAACGTGCGATTTTACAACTCAGGGGACTGTATGAAAATAATGGTTATAAAAAGTTTCGCATGAATCGTTTTGAATCTTATGATCTTTACACCGAGAATAAGAATTTTCTCCGAAGTGAGCATATTGTAACTTTTTCTTCACCATCGGGAAAGTTGATGGCGTTAAAACCGGATATTACCCTGTCTATTATTCGTTCAATGCAAGAAAATGTTGCTGATATTAAAGTATATTACAATGAGAATATCTATCGAGCAGACAGTACGAATGATGAGATAAAGGAAATTATGCAGGTCGGTGTAGAGCAAATCGGTAAGATTACTTCTGAGACAGAACGCGATATTCTTTGTCTTGCTTGTGAAAGTCTTTCTAAAATCAGTTCTGATTATATGATTGTTGTATCAGACATGTGTCTTATTTCTGCCATACTTGATCCATTTGGCTTTACTGAGAAACAGACTGTAACAGTTTTGTCTCTTCTTGCGGAAAAGAACACGCATGAATTAAGGTCTGCATTACTCCAGTTCGGATTAAACAAAAAGCAAGCAGAGAGTCTTGCTGCGATATGTGGTTTTTCCGGATGTTATAGAGTAGTCCTTGATAAAGTATCTGCTCTTTTTTCTGACAACATGACTGCGTTGGGCAGAATTGCACAACTCAACACACTGTTTGCATCGCTGGATAATTGTGAATATGCAAACAAGATTGCTATTGACTTTTCCGTTCTTAGTGATGTGAATTACTATAACGGACTTGTTTTTCTCGGTTATATAGATTCTGTTTCAGAATCTGTATTGTCCGGTGGTCGTTATGACGGTTTGTTGCAAAAGATGCAAAAGGATTTTGGCGGAATCGGTTTTGCTTTGTATTTTGATAAATTACAAAGATTTCTGAATGATGAAATTACAAAATCAGATAGGTCCGATTTGCTTTGCGTTGCTTTGCCCAAAGGAAGACTCGGAGAAAAAGTATATTCTCTGTTTAAAAAAGCAGGTTACGGTTGTCCTGAAATGGAAACAGATTCACGCAAATTGATCTTTACTAATGAAGAAGCCGGAGTCTGTTATTTCTGGTCAAAGCCATCTGATGTATCTGTTTATGTCGAACGTGGTGCTGCTGATATCGGTATTGTCGGAAAAGATATTCTTGCAGAACACGGTTCTGATGTGTTTGAACTTGCTGACTTGCAATTAGGCAAGTGCAGAATGTGCGTTTGCGGCAAAAAAGGTGAAACCTTACCGGAAACAACCACACTTCGTGTTGCTACTAAATTCAGAAACATTGCCAAATCATATTTTGAACAGCAAAGTAGGGATATTGAGATTGTGCCGCTTAACGGATCAATTGAGATTGCACCGTTACTTGATGTTTCTGATGTTATTGTTGATATTGTAGAAACTGGTACAACGCTTCGCGAAAATAATCTTGAGCCATATACAGAAATTATGAACATCAGTACACGACTGATAGCCAATAAGTCAGCATATCGATTCAGAAAAAGTGCAGTTGACAAGGTAATATCTCAAATTCTCACAGCAAAATCGGAGGAAATGAAATGATTCCCATTTATGAATATGCAAAAAATAAAGACATAGCAGTTTTTGATCGTAGCGATGATAAATTTGATGTATCAAAAACGGTCACCGATATCATTGACAAGGTAAAAGTTGAAGGTGATGATGCACTATATTATTACTGTGAGCGTTTTGACAAAGTATCGCTCGATTCGCTTGAAGTTACAAAAACTGAAATTGATGAAGCTTTTGAGTCAATTGATGCTGGTTTTATTGAAATTCTTAAGGAAGCTGCAGAAAACATCCGTACATTTCATAAGAACCAGATACGCGAAGGCTTTGAAATTAAAAAAGAAGACGGAATTGTTCTCGGACAGCGTGTTTTACCGCTTGATAAAGTTGGTGTATATGTACCTGGTGGCACAGCCAGCTATCCGTCAACCGTACTCATGAATATTATCCCGGCAAAGCTTGCCGGTGTCGGTGAAATCATTATGGTATCACCTCCCAAAGCAGATGGCAAAATAAAAGCTGAGATTTTGGCTGCTGCAAAAATTGCCGGTGCAGATCGTATTTTTAAGGTAGGTGGTGCACAGGCAGTTGCCGCACTTTCTTACGGCACACAGAGCATTCCTTGTGTAGATAAAATTGTTGGACCCGGTAACGCATTTGTTGCAGAAGCCAAACGACAGGTTTTTGGCAGAGTTGCCATAGATATGATCGCAGGACCAAGTGAAATTCTTGTTGTAGCAGATGCTAATTCCAATCCATCCTTTGTTGCTGCTGATCTTCTCAGTCAAGCTGAACATGATAAATTTGCATCCCCTGTTCTTGTTACCGATAGCATGGATCTTGCTGTAGCTGTGCAACAAGAGCTGGAAGTACAACTTAATAAATTGCCTCGTGTTGAGATTGCTCGCGTTTCTGTAGATACAAGAGGTTGCATCCTTGTCAGCGAAAGCATTGAGGAAGCAGTTGCGTTGTCAAACCGTATTGCTCCCGAGCATCTTGAACTGTGTGTTGATAATCCGTTCGAAATATTACCCCTTGTCAAAGCTGCTGGTTCGGTTTTTCTCGGCAGATATTGTCCTGAAGCTCTTGGGGATTATTTCGCAGGTCCAAATCACACATTGCCAACAAGCGGCACTGCGAGATTTTCTTCTCCTCTTTCAGTTGATGATTTT
The DNA here is from genome assembly GCA_045576275.1 of Acutalibacteraceae bacterium. GTDB lineage: Bacteria > Bacillota > Clostridia > Oscillospirales > Acutalibacteraceae > RUG806. The sequence continues at coordinate 37,724 of JAZNGB010000063.1, read as the reverse complement.
GTTGTCCGTTCAGCATACAGCTATTATACAGCCGAAGCATTGAATAAGGTTGGTAAGAAGATCGCTGTTTTTGCAAACAGAGAAGGACTTGATGCACATGCAAACAGCGTTCTTGTCAGACTTGAGGAGATTGAACAATGAGCCGATTCTTAAATTCATTCCACAAAAATTTATTGCCATATACACCGGGTGAGCAGCCCGTTGATATGCAGTATGTAAAACTCAACACCAATGAATCTCCTTTTCCACCTTCGGAAAAAGTGATCAAAGCTATCAACGAAGCCGAAATCAGCAAATTAAATTTGTATTCCGATCCCGAATGCACAGCACTTGTAAAAAGATTTGCAGAGCTATATCGTGTGAAGCCTGAACAAATTCTGTTCGGCAACGGATCGGATGAAATTCTGCAATATTGCTTCTATTCGTTCTGCGGTGAAGATAAAAAAGCGGTTTTTGCCGATATCACATACGGATTTTACAGCGTTTTTGTTGACCTTTTCCACATTCCGACGGATATTATTCCGCTCAATTACGATTTCACCTTACCGCTTGAAAAATTCCGCAATGCAAACGGAACGGTATTCATTGCCAATCCGAATGCCCCGACAGGTCTTGCCCTGACAAAGGATGAAATCATTTCCGTTCTTGAAAGCAACAAGGATGATGTTGTTGTTATTGACGAAGCGTATGTGGATTTCGGTGCTGAAAGCGTTGTGGATCTGATTGCTACATACAAAAATCTAATTGTTGTGCAGACCTTTTCCAAAGCACGCTCATATGCCGGTGGCAGACTCGGCATGTGCTTTGCTGACAAAGAACTCATCAACGATATGAAGATGATCAAATATTCCCTGAATCCATATAACATTGACCGTCTTTCCGTGGCAGCCGGCATTGCAGCTGCGGATGATGATGCTTATTACAAAAACAATGCAAAAACTATCATTGAAAACCGCAACTGGCTGACAAAGGAATTGCAAACTCTCGGTTTTGAAGTTCTTTCCTCTTGTGCTAACTTCATTTTTGCACAGCATCCGACTTACGACGGCAAAAAGCTGTATCTGAAATTAAAAGATAAGGGCGTGCTTGTGCGTCACTTTGACAAGGAGCGCATTGGGAATTTCAACCGTATCACAATTGGTACAAAAGAGCAATTGACCGTTCTTGTTGATACCATCAAAGCAATTTTTAACGAACAGGAATAAAATGTATGCGAACTGCAACCATTAACAGAAAAACAGCAGAAACTGACATTTCCCTTTCCCTGACACTTGAAGGTACAGGAAAACACAATATTGACACGGGCTGCGGCTTCCTTGACCACATGCTGACTCTCTTTGCCGTGCACGGCAGATTCAATCTGGATGTAAAATGCATCGGCGACACCCATGTAGATGATCACCACACCGTGGAGGACGTCGGCATTTGTTTGGGTGAAGCCTTCACAAAAGCACTCGCATACAAAAAAGGAATCACCCGTTACGGTTTTATGGCAGTTGCCATGGATGAAGCTCTGCTTTTGTGCGCACTTGACATTTCGGGCAGAGCCTCTCTCAATTACGGACTGCGTGTGCCCACACAGAAGGTCGGCACATTTGATACGGAGCTGACACTTGAATTCTTTGAAGCCTTTGTCCGCGCCTGCCCAATGTCCTTGCATCTCAAACAGGAAGCCGGCAAAAACTCGCATCACATCATTGAGGGTGCATTCAAGGCATTCGGCAGAGCGATGAAAATTGCCGTTAAAATTGACGAACAAACCAAAGATGAAATCCCCTCAAGCAAAGGAGTTCTGTAATGACAGCAATAATTGATTACGGTGTCGGCAATCTCTATTCCCTGTGCAGCTCGCTTGCATTTGTCGGAGAAAATGCCTTTATCACCAATGATATTGAAACAATAAAAGCAGCAGACAGATTGATTCTGCCCGGTGTCGGTGCATTCGAAGATGCAGCAAAAAAACTGTATGATAGCGGACTGGTGGATGTTATCCGTGAAGAAGTAGCAAACGGCAAACCCCTGCTCGGTATTTGCCTTGGTATGCAGCTGCTTTTTGAAAAAAGTTATGAATTCGGTGAACACGAGGGGCTCGGCTTTTTAAAGGGAGAAATCCGTCCGATTGCAGATGTGATTGACAAAGATCTCAAGATTCCGCATATCGGCTGGAATGGTCTGCATTTTCCCGAAGCAAAAGACAAACATCCGTTGTTTGCAGAACTTTCAGAAAATGACTGTGTATATTTTGTACATTCTTATTATGCAACAAACTGCACAGACACCGTGATTGCAACCACCGAATATTCCGCCGAATTGACAGCGGCAGCAGCTGATAAAAATTGCTGCGGTGTACAGTTTCACCCTGAAAAGAGCGGTGAAGTCGGCATGAAAATTCTCAAAGCTTTTTGTAAAATGTGAGGAAACAATATGCGCATTTATCCTGCTATTGATTTATATGAAAAACAAGTCGTCCGTCTTTACAAAGGCGACTATAATCAGATGACCGTTTACGGAAACGACCCAACAAGTGTTGCACTTTCGTTCAGGGATGCCGGAGCTGAGTATCTGCATTGTGTTGATCTTGAAGGTGCTAAGGACGGCACAACGCCCAATCTCGAAGTTGTTGCAGATATCGTCAAAAACAGCAGCTTGAAAACCGAAATCGGCGGCGGCATCCGCAGCATTGAAGTCATTGAAAAATATCTTTTCGCAGGTGTGGACAGAGTAATTCTCGGTACAGCAGCAGTTACTGATTCCGAATTTTTAAAGGAAAGTCTGCGCCTGTTTGGCTCTTCCATTGCCGTCGGCGTGGATATCAAAGATAATTTCGTTGCAATCAAGGGTTGGACCGAGCAATCGGCACTCACCTGCGATGAATTTTTCAAGCAATTGGAAGATCTCGGTGTTAAAACCGTTATCTGCACCGATATTTCCAAGGACGGCGCCATGAAAGGCACCAATATTGAGCTCTACAAGCATTTATCCGCAACCTACAATATTGACCTTGTTGCCTCGGGCGGTGTTTCGACCATGGAAGATGTTAAAACACTCAATGCAATGAACATCCACGGCGCGATCCTCGGCAAGGCACTTTACACAGGCGCCATTGAACTCAAAGAGGCTATTGCCGTTACAAAGGGGGCAACCATATGATTACAAAACGAATCATTCCCTGCCTGGATGTGCGTGACGGCAGAGTGGTTAAGGGAGTCAATTTCGAGGGCATCCGTGATGTTTCTTCGCCTGTAGCACTCGCATCCTTTTATAGCGATGCCGGTGCAGATGAGCTTGTTTTTTACGACATTACAGCATCCTTTGAGGGTCGAGCCATTTTTACAGACATTCTCAAAGAGGCGGCTGCCAATGTTTTTATTCCCTTGACCGTCGGCGGCGGAATCAACACCTTGGAGGACTTTGACAGAGTTCTCAAATGCGGTGCCGACAAGGTCAGTTGTAATTCCGGTGCATTGCGTAATCCGAAACTACTTGAAGAAGGTGCTAAAAGATACGGCAGTCAATGCGTTGTACTTTCCGTAGATATCAAACGCGTTGACGATTGCTTCAAGGTATTCTCCCACGGAGGCAGACAAAACACAGGCTTGGATGCCTTTGAATGGATCAAACAGGGCATTGAACTGGGTGCCGGTGAGCTTGTAATCAACAGCATCGATACTGACGGTGTTAAAAACGGTTTTGACATTGAATTGCTGCAAAAAATCTGCGACTTCTCCCCTGTTCCGGTCATCGCTTCAGGCGGTGCAGGCAGCATGGAGCACTTCACACAGCTGTTCAGCGAAGTGCCGAAAATTGATGCAGGCCTTGCTGCCTCCGTTTTCCATTTCAGAGAAATCGGCATCCGTGATTTAAAAAACAAGCTCAAAGCAGACGGAATCAACGTCAGATTGTGAGGAAATAATATGAATTTAATATTTGATGCAAACGGATTGATCCCTGCGATCGTCATTGACAACAACACAAACAAGGTGCTTACCTTGGCTTACATGAATGAAGAAAGCTTCAACAAAACACTCGAAGATAAAACAACATGGTTCTATTCCCGTTCCCGTCAATGCCTTTGGCACAAGGGTGAAACCTCGGGCAACTTCCAACATGTTGTGAGGATTGTTGCAGACTGCGACAGCGATGCACTTGCAGTTTATGTCAACAAGGACGGCCCTGCCTGCCATCTCGGCACAGATTCCTGCTTTGAAAATGAAATCATGTACACTCCTGAAGATGACAAGAGCTTCAGCATGAATGATCTTGCTGCTTTGATTGCAGACCGCAGAGCAAATCCCAAGGAAGGCTCCTACACGAACTATCTCTTTGACAAAGGCCTTGACAAAATCCTCAAGAAGGTCGGCGAGGAATGCACAGAGGTTATCATTGCAGCAAAAGCAGAAGACAAAAAAGAAACCATTTATGAAATTGCAGACCTTGCCTATCATACACTTGTTTTGATGGAACAGGCAGGCATTACTGTAGATGAAATCAAAGCTGAGCTTGCATCCCGCCATGTCATCGACAAAAAGGTCAAACAGGAAAAAATGACTTAAATAAAAAAGTTAACCGTTCAACAGAAATTTCTGATGAACGGTTGTTTGTTATTCCTCTGTCTGTTTTCCCAAAAATGTTGCTGCAACCTGCGCAAGCTTGATGTCGGTGGGATTGGGATATTGCTGTTCGTTTTCATTCATAAGCAAAACAACTGCTCCTGATACATCTCCACCTCCGATAATGGGATATGCAGCAGCAACCGTGCGATCAGAACCTTTTATAGCTGTCATGGTGCGTTTTTCACTTTCAGAAGCAATATAAATGGATCTGCTTTCCATGAGTGCTTCCATTTCTTCGGACACTCTGCGATCGATGGTTTCTTTTTTGGAAATACCGCTGCAAGTGACTACATGGTCACGGTCGGTAATGAGCACGGGAAGATTGGTAGCCCTACTGAGCACTTCGCAATACTGTGCCGAAAACTGTGCCAATTCACCCATTGGGGAATACTTTTTGAAAATGACTTCGCCGTCTGCATCGGTGTAAATTTCCAGCGGGTCGCCTTCACGAATCCTCATAGTGCGACGGATTTCTTTCGGGATAACCACACGACCTAAATCATCTATTCTACGAACAATACCTGTTGCTTTCATATAAATAAATCTCCTTTTAATTCAAATCGTGGTAGTATTATTTGCTAAAGGGAATGATTTATACCTGTTTGCAACTGCTGTTTGAAATTGTAATTTTTATATGTTATAATGATTATAATGAATTAAAAAAAGAGGGATTGTTGTGCTGATAGAAAAAGTGAACAACGGCATTTATTCACAATGCCGCATTCCGGGGATTGTGATAACCGAAAAAGGCAGTTTGCTTGCTTATTACGAATGCCGCAAAAGCAATTCCGACTGGGCGGATATAGACATAAAAATCATCCGCAGCACCGACGGCGGTGACACATGGCAGACAGTTTGTGTGTTTGAGGAAAACAAAAACACCCTCAACAATCCTGTTATGATTGTCAAGGGTGAAGAACTGCATTTTCTGTTTTTGAAGAATTACAAAACACTTTTTCATTCTGTAAGCTACGATGACGGCTTGACATTCTCAGTACCGCAGGAAAGAGTAATTGATTGCCCGTTTTTTTATAATGCCGTAGCGGTCGGGCCCGGACACGGAATCGTGCATCATGGCAAAATGATTATTCCCGTTTGGTTTGCACAAAACAAAACGGAAAATAAATCACATCATCCGTCTGTTATTGCAACTTTGTATTCCACCAACGGCAACGACTGGTGCATCGGAGAAGTTATTGGTGCTGATATTTTGCAAGATCCGAGCGAATGCACATTGGCAGTCGCAAAAGAAAACAAGGTGCTTATTTCAATACGCAATGAAAATGATTGCCGTCGCCGTGCATTTGCAATCAGTGACAACGGAATTGAAAATTGGCAGAATTTGCATTTTCACGATCAAATTCCTGATCCTGTGTGCATGGGCAGTATGTGTTATGAAAACGAAACGATTTATCATATCAATTGCAACAGCGAATCCGAACGTACAAATCTGACGGTCAGAAAAAGTGATGATTGCTTCAAAACTTTTGAAAGTATTTTTATCGATTCACCGGCAGGTTATGCAGACATTGCCGTTCAAAACGGCACACTTTATATTTTGTATGAACGGGACAGCGCCAATGGGGGCTTGCGTTTCAAAAGAATATAAACTGAAAGCGGAGTGACCGTCACTCCGCTCATTCTTTATGTATTTACAATGCGATTATAATTTTCCGTATCCGTTGCACCTTCGGTATTGAAAATAAGAACAACAGAAGTCTCATTCAAATTTAAGGCCTTGCGTAATTCCGACAATTCAGGATTACGCATAATTTCTGCCACGCAGCCGAAAGCGGAAGCACCGCTCTCCCCTGCAACAATTGCCGTGTCATCCCCGAACGGCTTTGCAAGCAAACGCATACCGTCAGCGGCGGCATCATCATGGAATGCAATGAAGTGATCTGCATATTCCGACAAAATATCCCATGCAAGAGAGCAAGGCTCACCGCAGGCAAGACCTGCCATGATGGTTTGCATATCACCGTCCACGCAATGAATTTTACCGTCATTTGCCTTTGCGGTGCGGTAAAAGCAATCTGCTGTGAGGGGTTCAACAACCGTTATATCGGGTCTGTTTTCGCCGTAAACAGATGCAAAGAATGCCGCTACAGCCGCCGCCATAGAGCCGACACCAGCTTGCAGGAAAATATGAGTCGGTTTTTCGGGCAGTTGCTCGTATGCTTCAAGTGCCATAGTGCAATATCCCTGCATGATGTGCTTCGGAATTTCAACATAATCCCCGAATGCGGTGTCCTGCACAAGGATATATCCGTTTTCGTTTGCGTGATTGGTTGCAAGACGGACGGTATCGTCATAATTAAAATCCGTGATGCTTGCATCTGCGCCTGCCTTGCGGATATTTTCAAGTCGCTCTGCAACAGAGCCTTTTGGCATATACACAATGCTTTTGCAACCGAATTGCGTTGCAGACCAAGCGACACCTCTGCCGTGGTTGCCATCGGTAGCTGTGATGAATGTAAGATCTTTATTTTTCTTCTTTATTTCCGCGGAAATAAGCTCATTGTAATTGGTTTCAAAAATGCACTTCCCTGCTTTTTCGGCAAGAATACTGCCGACGGCAAAGCTGCCGCCCAAAACCTTGAAAGCATTCAGACCGAATCGTTCTGCTTCGTTCTTGATATAAATATTCCTCAAACCCAATGCGTCCGCTGTGTTTTTCATGCAACACAGCGGTGTTTGCTTATACATGGGAAAGGATTTATGGTAGCTTCTTATTTTTTCTGCCGTTGCAACATCGTAATCACACAAGGAAATTTCCTTGTTGTTTTCATGAGTCAATGTTGCCATTCTGAATGTATCAATCATTTTTCATATTCCTTAACTTCAATTTCTCCATTTAACATATGAGATTTAATGGCAATGATTTTATTATTTCTCTCAAACACTTGAACATTGACAGCAGGTCTTTCGTGCCATATATCGGATTCGAATTCACCATAATTGGCAACATAATAATCATAAATATTTTTATCAAATTGCTCTTTAGTTAAAATTTTAGACATATCCATTTGCTCTCAAAAACCTAGATTATTTCTTGTATTCTCACGCAGCTCGTTGCGATATCGTTCGGTAATGCGTTCGAATGATGCTTTGGTTGCATACCATGTGCGGTCTGGTGCTTTTGCACGGTAGTCATTTGCATCTGAGCCTCTGAATCCCCATGCAAAGATCGTTCTTGCACCTGCATCATAAATGGCATCGGCGGCGGCAATAAGCTCTTCTTCCTTATTCACACCAACATTGAAAGCCTGTAACCAAAGGTTATGATCTTTTTTATAAGTCTTGCAAATATCAAGATTCTGCTTTGATTTTTCGTACACAAAGCGATAGACATCTTCATAATTAGACTTGACAGAACCGATCCAATAGGGATCAGAACCTATGTTATCAAGAGCAGGACATGAGCAGATGCTCTCTAAATCCACTCCGAGATCAACCGCATCCTTACTCACATTGCTGCTGAACATGACACAAACGGAATTATACATTCCCTTTTCTTTTGCATACTGTGCAACAGTTGAAAAATAATTGCTGATTGTCCACTTGCGGAAGGCTTCCACCTCTTTTGTAAACAACACAGGCATCGGCATATTGTAACGTTCCTCAAAGAGCTTTTTGCATACTTCGCATCGGCAAGTCCATATTCTGCCGCTGCCTGCCCGGTCATCGGCAAGATGCGGCTCATCCCAAAATATTTTTCTTGCACCTGCATCATAAACAGTATCAATCCAATGCTTTGTAAAATCAACAAAAGAAGCATGGTTATAACATACTCTGACCGCACTGATGCTCCCGTCGGAATTGACCTGATGTGCTTCCGGGTGGTAAGACAAAAAATGGGATTTATCACCGGGAGGACCTCCCAATCCCCAGTTATCGACCCAGACATCAAGTCCATAATAATCAGAGATCGTGAATATTTCGCTCATTATATGATTGTGCCTGTCCCAATCGTTATGTGAAAACATATGTAATACTGAATTGAAACCGCTTGCTGCAATTTCATTCATGTCTTCACGTACATGATTTAACATTCTGTTACCGTGATAAGCGACACCTTTTACGAGCATTTCCATAGTTAATCCTCACAGTCTTTGTAATACATCATAGGAAGGCATAGAATTTTGAGCTCCCAATTTGCTGACTGCATATGCTCCTGCTTTGTTGCCGAGATCACATGCTTTCATGATATTATTGCTTTTAATAAATTCCAATGCCATCGCAGCCGTAAAGCAATCCCCTGCTGCAGTTGTGTCAACAACCGTTGTCTGATATGGCGGTAATATTGTAATACCACATCCGTCATAAATACAACAACCTCTGTCACCGAGTTTTAAAACAACATATTCTGCTTTGGAGCGTGTTTTCAGAATTTCAGATGCTGATTTCATTGTTTCCTCTGTCTCAGGAAAAATGCCTGTCAAGGCTTTGGTTTCACTTTCGTTCGGAGAGATAATTGTGACACCCTGCATACTTTCAAGATTAAAACTTTTAGCAGGCCCGCAATCTACAACAACAGGGACCCTCTGTTGTATTGCTGTATTAACACATCGATGCACAACTTCTTCTGACGTTTCAAACTGCACAAGAAGAAGTTGCAAGGATTTATCTATAGCATTGGCAGCAACAGACGGTTCAATTTCCGCATTTGCTCCTTCATAAACAATAATTCGATTTCTGCCCTGACCATCCAAAAGAATAGCTGCCATACCCGTCATGCTGCCATCAGTACAAACAGAAGAAACATCAACATGATTATCCTTCAAATTTGTCAATAGTTTTTGACCGTTAGTATCCATGGCTACTTTTCCGATCATTTTAACATTTGCACCTAATGAGGACAATGCAAGTGCCTGGTTTGCACCTTTTCCGCCACATGCATAGGAATAATCTGTACCAAGTACATTTTCTCCGACATCTGGTATACGATTCATGTTCAATATAATATCCATATTTATACTGCCGACCACTGCAGCGTTAAAATTATTATGCATAAGTATCCTCACAATATCTTCTGAAATCATTTGCTGCCTGTGTGATGGATTTGTCTTTTAAAAATAAACTGCTTGTACCGAGGACGAACAGTTCTGCACCGCACTTTCGAAGCTTTCGTCCGTTTTCAAGACTTATATTTCCGTCTACTTCAATAAAAATATCTGAGCAATTGTTATCTGCAAGGAATTTTTTTGCATCCATGGTTTTGCGTTCAGCACCAGCAAATAATTTCTGTCCTGCAAAACCCGGACTTACAGTCATAACAAGAAGCATATCAATATATTCTGTGAGATATTTAATGCTTTCTACTGGTGTGGAGGGATTCAAAGCCAGACCTGCTTTGCATCCCTTCTTTTTAATACTTTCCAATGTTCGATGTATGTGTGTTTCTGACTCATAATGAACACAAAGAATATCTCTTTCATTGAGTTGAATATTATCAAGGTAATTAGAAGGATCTTGCACCATCATATGAATATCCAATGATATATCGGTTACATTTTTTAACGCTTTGATAAAGTCAAAACCAAGTGTAATATTCGGAACGAAATGTCCGTCCATAATATCTATATGAAGATACTCAACTTCTGCTTTTTCAAGTTCTTTCACAGCAGGAATTACATTCATCAAATCAGCACACATCAATGATGCGGAAATCTTAGCTTGCATTTGCTTTCAGATCCTTTCTTCTGACATTATATATGAAGATTTTAACATAATAAGTCAATGAGTGCAATAATGAATATGAGCTTAATTAACACAATTTATTATACTAACATCAGAAAGCTTATATTGAAAAATGCACCGAGAGAACTCGGTGCAAATACTGTTTATTCTGCAGATAATGTGCGGATATAAATTTTAAAGAAACGAAGTGCATCTGCGAGGCAAGCTATGGGGATGCGTTCATTGGTTCCATGCGTACACAATAATAAGCTGGTGTCTACAAGAAACGGAGAATATCTGTAGATATTATCACACACAGCTTCATAATGACAGGCATCAGTACCTCCCATAACAAGATACGGAGCGACGATGCTTTTAGGATTCATTCTGCCGCATATCTCACGAAGAGCATTAAAACAACGTGAATCTGTAGGTGAAATCTTTGACGGATTTTTCCAACCCGGCTTACATACAATTTCTGCCTTCTTATTTCTGATAACTTTACGCAAATGTTTTTCAACGTCCTCAACAGTCTGTCCAGGATACATGCGGAAGTTAACATTAATACTTGCTTTTTGCGGCAACACGTTTGGAGCAGGACTACCGCTTGCCATTGTAATTCCTGTAGTTGTGCGTACAAGACTTGCAGCAGGTGGTATCAATGTCATTGCTTTTGTAAGAACAGGTTTCAGCAACGGAAGATTACACATAACCAAACGCAACGGATAGGTCATATTTCTGCCGACATCGTCAAACAACTCCATCATCATCGGGGAAAGTTCTGCTTTGAATTGATGGTTTTCAATATCCTGAATAACACCGGCCAGTTCACCAATTGCAGTATGCTTTGGCGGCTGTGAAGAGTGACCACCCTTAGCCAATATGGACACTTCAAAATCAGCATATCCCTTTTCAGCAACACCGATACCTGCAAGCTGTGCATCAATAACACCTTTTACATTAACAGGAAGAATGGCTCCCCCCTCATCAATAATGCAATCAAGATGTATACCATGCTCTGCAAAGTAACGGCACATAACAATTGCACCTGAATAGTCAGATGACATCACTTCCTCATTATGTCCCAAACAAATATACACATCACGATCCGGCTCAAAACCTTCTTCAAGAAGAGTTTCGACGCTTTCCATAACAGCAATCAGATGATTCTTCATATCAAGAGCACCGCGCCCCCAAATGAATTCACCATCATCAACACCATCAAAAGGAGGATGTGACCAATCATCCAGTGTACCATCCGATATGGGAACAACGTCTTGGTGAGACAGTAATGCAATGGGATCAAGATCATCTCTTTTTCCCTTCCACTTATACAAAAGGCTGCCGCGAACAGGTTCAACAAGAGTTAAATGCGAATGAATAAGCGGATATCGTTCCCTAAGAAGAGCATGAAAACGGTCAAAAGGTTCCCAGTTTGTATCTTTCGGATCCTTTTCTGCAATTGTAGGAATTTTAATCGCATCCGAAAGATTCTGTCGATACCGATTCAAATCGATTTCCTCTTCAGGATAAGGTTGTGTGTTGCGGCTTGATGGTTTAAATTTTGCAGCACGAACAGCATTCACACCACAAAGAGCTGCTAAGGCAGCAGAAACAGCAATGCTTTTCTTATTCATCTTCATGACTCCTTTTCTTATTTCTTTTCGAACCGGATTTAGACTTTGAATTTTCAATGACTTCATATGCTTTCACAATACGAATATTTTTGCCTCGGTTCTTAATAGGTTTAATAAAGTGAATAAATATGAATGATACTATTGCAAGCAATATGAATATACTTATTGTTATTAAGAATACTTTTCCGGTCAATAATTCAATGATTAGATCTCCGACATACCGTGCATAATTTCGTTCAATATCAAACGAGGCTACCAGATCTACTCTTGCAATTTCAGATCCTGCATATTGAATACTAGCAACACCCAAAACATCGCCCTTGTGGACAGGTGCATCGACTTCTTCCTTTGTAAGTTCTGCAATTGGAGTTATATAGCAAGTGTCAATATCTATTCCCTCCGGAACCAATGAACTGACCTGAGTCATTGGTACAAGGGTTACATAATCATATTGATCTGAATGATTAACTTTAATTTCGGTTACAACCGTTGAAGTATCAGCGACAACACGTAAACGAACATGAGCAAATGTCCATTCGAACAAATCTTTAGATTCTATCATCGCAAGATTTTCTGTATATCCGTCTTTATCTTTATCAATAGTCGGTGCATCCAGAATCACACATATATAAGTATACCCATCTTTTGTTCCGACAGATACAAGTGAGCATTTGTCATTATTATCCGTACCTGCTTTTCCGTGTATCATATTTGGCATATAGTAATCTTCATATGCACTGCTTAAACATAAATTAGTAGTGCGCAAATATCTCGTTTCATTATAAGAATTGGTAGCAGGCATATCATAGTAAGTCATACCTGCTATCTCAGTGAAAAACTCATTTTTCATGCAGCTTTTATAAAGACGTGCAATATCTGTTGCAGTAGAGTATTGAGCAACATATAAGCCATTCGGATCATAAAAGCGTGTATTCTCGCAACCGACATTTGCAGCATATTCGTTCATCATATTGACAAAACTTTCAATGCTGTCACCGCCAAAATGATAAGCCAGAACATTTCCTGCATCACAGGCATTGGCAATAAGCATACAATAAAGAAGTTCCCTGACACTGATTTGTTCACCGACAAGAATACCAACACGTGTACAAGTAACATCATCCAAAGCACGAATCGGTACAGATGGGACCGTAATAATAGTATTAAAATCAGAGCAATTCTCAATTACAAGAATTGCAGTTACAATTTTTGTTAAAGCTGAAGGATTTACGGTCAAATCAGAGTTTTTACTATAAATAACAGTATCATCATCAAGACTGCTCATATAAACAATTTCCGAAGATGTTTCTTGAGCACTTGTAAAAGCTGCGTTAACAGAAACAGCATAACTTGAAAAAATGAAAACCAAAATATTCAAAAAAATTATTAATTTTTTCATAGACAAGCACCACCAAATGTTGTATGATAATAAATGTAATTCATTGAGAAAGGATTATCCTTATGATCTTTGTTACAGGTGATATTCACGGAGATGAAAGCAGAATCTCCAAAAACAGACTCAGTATGCTTAAAAAAGGGGACACATTGATAGTCTGTGGTGATTTCGGTTTCCTTTGGGACGACTCTGCGAAAGAACGGGCAATTCGAAAAAAGCTTGAAAAACGGGATTATAATATTTGTTTTGTAGACGGAACACATGAAAACTTTAAATTATTGAACAGTTTTCCTGTAGTAGAATGGAACGGCGGACTTGCACATAAAATTCAATCAAATATATATCATCTAATGCGCGGTCAGATGTACACCATCAATGGAAGGAAGATATTCACTATGGGCGGAGGTGAATCTCCGGACGTGGATATTTTAGACGGAGACTTAAGTGAAAATGATCGTGCAGCTATTCCGAGTGATAAAGAGTTGTTGGAAGGTGTAAATCGCATGGAACAGGCGGATTTTACCTGTGATTACATAATTAGCCATGAGCCGCCTTCTAAGATAAAGGACTTTCTGCTTCTCGGTGAAAATGCCCCACTGCGTGTGACTGCTCTGAGTGCATTTTTTGATGAATTGCAAGCACAATGCAATTACAAGTGTTGGTTTTTCGGAAGTATGCATATGGATAAGTACATATCCGCATCACAAAGAGCAGTATTTAAAGTTATCATTAATACAGAAACTGATGAACGCCTTTAATGTTTATTCAGTGACAACAATCCTTCTACAGCTTCATCTGCAGTATAACCACCGGGTGATCGATCAAAGTTTCTAACAGCAGACGTCCATCTGCTACAATGAACAACAGCTTCTTCACGAGATACAGATATATGTACAGAAGTTAACTTTCCGATCAGTGCGTTAATTTCCGACTTATCGGCTGTAAATAACCTGCAAACCGCTTCGAATTGTTCGGGGCGGTATTTTTCAGCCTTATCAAGAAGTTGAGGGTGAAAAGCTGTGCAGGCTTTTCCATGAGAAATGCCATATAATTCAGTAAGAATGTATCCAGCAGTATGCGGAAAAGCAGTACCCGTTATATTTATAGACATTCCGGCATAAATGGAGGCTGCATATAATTCTTCCCTTTGCACTGAAGAAATCTCACAAATCTTATGATCAGAGAGATATTTAAGATTCTTCCATAATAAACCCAAAGCTTTTTCAGCATAAAGTGAGGATAAGTCGTTGGATGTTGCTGCAAAATATGACTCCAATGCGTGTGCATAAGCATCTAATGCGGTGGAAACAGTAACGTCATAGTTTGATGTATGAGTATATTTCGAATCGCAAAACGATACATCAGCATAACAGTCAGTTCCGGATATACTCTTTTTAAAACCATTCACATCGGTTAAAACCGAAACACCGGTTACTTCACTTCCTGTGCCGGCGGTGGTGCCTATAAGTAACAGAGGTAATCTTTTGGACGGAATCTGACGAGAATAAATCGACATTGCATCAAAAAATTCATTTGCTGCAAAAATGGCAATGGCTTTTGATGCATCCAATACTGAGCCACCACCGATACCGACTATAAAATCCACGTTTGCTTCACGTGCAAATTGACCAGCTGCAAAACAATCTTCAACCAGAGGATTCTGTTGAATATTATCATATATTAAATAATCTATATTGCATTCATTCAATACATCAAGCACATCTTGCAATGCACCACATGTTTTCGCACTGTGTTTCCCGGTTACCAGCAAACATTTTTTACCGACATTCTTCCATTCAGAACTGCTGTTTACAACACAATCCTTACCACTGATTATTTTTACAGGCATATATGAATTAAGTAAATATCGATTCATATGCTTACCTCCATGTATTTTCAGCATATAGTATACTAAAGATAAAATAAAAAGTAAATTGTTTTTTTAATATTTATAATATTTTCTTGACAAAAACTTCACATAGTTGTAAAATTGATAGAAATAAAACGAAAGGCAGGGTCCTTTTATGCCTAAATACATTATATCGTTGGATCAAGGCACAACAAGTTCAAGAGCAATAGCATTTGACCATGACGGTTCGATTGTTGCAAAGGCACAACATGAATATCCACAGATTTATCCGAAAGCCGGATGGGTTGAGCATAACCCTGATGACATTCTGAAGAGTCAATTGCGAGCATTGGCAGATGCGCTTATAAACGGTCAGATTGAAGCAAAAGATATTGCGGCTATTGGGATTACAAATCAACGTGAAACCACCATACTGTGGGATAAATCGACCGGTAAACCTGTTTATAATGCAATTGTCTGGCAGTGCAGAAGAACTGCAGATATGTGTGAGAAATTGAAAAGTGAAGGTTTGGCCGAGTATATTCAACAGCACACCGGATTGATCATTGACGCATATTTCTCTGGCACCAAAATCAAATGGATACTTGATAATGTTCCAGAAGCACAGAAGTTGGCACAAGAAGGCAAACTTTTATTTGGTACCGTTGATACATGGTTAATCTGGAATTTAACCGGTGGCAGAGTACACGTAACAGATTATTCAAATGCAGCAAGAAGCATGCTGTTTGATGTTGATACGTTGAATTGGGATAAATTCTTATGTGACAAATTAGGGATTCCTATGAATATTCTCCCGAGAGTTGTACCGTCAAGTGAGGTCTACGGTGCTGTCGCTCCGGGAATCGCAGGTATTGAAGCACTTGCAGGTGTTCCGATTTGTTCTGCAATCGGTGATCAACAAGCTGCATTGTTCGGTCAAGCATGCTTTAAACCCGGTCAAGCTAAAAATACCTATGGAACAGGTTGTTTCCTTTTGATGAATACAGGGGAAACACGCGTACATTCCAAAAACAACCTGATCACAGGTATTGCATGGGGATTGGACGGCAAAGTTGAATACTGTATAGAAGGCAGTGCTTTTAATGCCGGGTCAGTAATTCAATGGCTTCGTGATGAATTAAGATTGATTGATTCTGCACCTGAATGTGATAAACTTGCAGAAAGTGTTCCAGATGCAAACGGCATCTATCTAGTACCGGCTTTCACCGGATTAGGTGCTCCTTATTGGGATATGTATGCAAGAGGTGCTATTGTCGGTATGACAAGAGGAACCAACCGAGCTCATATTGCTCGTGCCGTACTTGAATCTATTGCTTATCAGATGACAGATCTGCTCGAAGCTATGACTGCAGATTCGGGAATCACACTTTCCGAATTACGAGTGGATGGCGGTGCTTCTGTCAGTGACATAATGATGCAAATTCAGGCAAATATGATTAACACAACAGTTAACAGACCAAAGACTGTAGAGACTACAGCACTTGGTGCTGCATATCTTGCAGGTCTCGCAGTTAACTTCTGGGATACAAAAGAAGAAATCGAAGAGATTCGTGAGATTGATCATGAATTCAAACCGATGCTTGATAAAGAATCAAGAGATCGCATTTATTCAGGTTGGAAAAAAGCAGTCACACGTGCATGTGACTGGGAAGATCATAATTAATATATTATTCCTTTTGGAGGTTAAGATTTATATGTCCAGAGTTTACAATTTTTCAGCAGGTCCTTCCATGCTTCCCGAAGAAGTCCTTAAAAAGGCTGCTTCCGAAATGCTTGATTATGAAGGTTGCGGTCAATCCGTTATGGAGATGTCTCATCGTTCCAAAACTTTCGACAAAATTATTAAAGATGCCGAACAGCTTTTCAGAGAATTGATGAATATTCCCGACAACTACAAAGTTCTTTTCTTGCAAGGTGGTGCTTCAACGCAGTTTGCAGCTATCCCCATGAACTTTATGAACAAGAACAAAAAGGCAGACTTTATTATCACCGGTCAATGGGCAAAAAAAGCTTTTCAAGAAGCACAGAAATACGGTGCTGCTCGTGCTGTTGCATCTTCAGCAGATAAGACTTTCTCTTATATTCCCAAAACAACTGCTGATGATTTTGATAAAGATGCAGACTATGTCTATATCTGTATGAACAATACTATCTACGGCACGAAATTCCCTTACCTGCCTGAAGTTGGCAATACACCGCTGATTGCTGATATTTCTTCCATGTTCCTCTCAGAACCGATTGATGTAACAAAGTTTGCTGTAATCTATGGTGGTGCACAGAAGAACATTGCACCTGCAGGTCTTACAGTAGTTATCATTCGCGAAGATATGCTCGGTAATGTGATGGATATCACGCCAACAATGTTAAACTATCAGATCATGGCAGAAAATGATTCACTTTATAACACTCCTCCTTGCTATACAATCTATATGTGCAAGCTTGTTCTTGAATGGATTAAAGAACAGGGTGGCGTAGAAGCAGTATATCAGACCAATCTTAAGAAAGCTGCCATTCTTTATGATTACCTTGACAGTTCAGCAATGTTCAGCTCAACAGTTGCAAAAGAAGACAGATCTCTTATGAATGTTCCCTTTGTTACCGGCAATGATGAACTCGATGCTAAGTTTGTTAAGGAAGCAACTGCTGCCGGTTTTGTAAACCTCAAAGGCCATCGCTCTGTGGGCGGCATGAGAGCTTCTATATATAATGCAATGCCTGTTGAAGGTGTTGAGAAGCTTGTAGAATTCATGAAAGAATTCGAAAAAGCAAACGCATAAGAATGCACATTTTTTCGAAATGATTCTCTGAACCCATTTCGTTTCTCATGAAAGGTTTGAAATTATTATGTATACCATTTTGACACTCAATAAAATTTCTGAAAAAGGTTTATCTTGCTTCGACAGTAGTAAATATGTTTGTACTTCCGAAGGTTCCTATGCAGACGCTATTATCGTTCGTTCCGCATCTATGCATGACATGGACTTGCCGGCTCCCCTGCTTGCGGTTGCAAGAGCCGGTGCCGGCTACAACAACATTCCTGTTCCTGCTTGTACGGAAAAAGGAATCTGTGTGTTTAATACTCCCGGTGCTAACGCTAATGCAGTAAAAGAACTTGTCATCTGTGCATTATTCCTTTCATCTCGCAGAATTATTCCTGCTACCGAATGGTGTCGTACGCTGAAGGGCAGCGGTGATCAGGTGAGCAAGACTGTTGAAAAAGGAAAAAGCAACTATGCTGGTCCCGAAATATTCGGTAAAACACTCGGTGTATATGGTCTTGGAGCAATTGGTGTTCTTGTAGCAAATGCCGCTGCTTCTCTTGGCATGAAAGTTATCGGTTTTGATCCGTACATTTCTGATAAAGCTGCAGCTGCACTTGATAAATCTGTTGTATTGACTGCAAATGAAGCTGATATTTTTACAGAATCAGATTATATTACACTTCATGCACCTCTTACCGATTCTACAAAAGGTGTTGTCAATGCTAACAATCTGTCAAAAGCAAAGGATGGCATCCGCATTTTGAATTTTGCTCGCGGTGAACTTGTCGATTCAGCAGATATCATTGAAGCTGTAAAATCCGGAAAATGCGGTGCTTATGCTACTGACTTCCCGACAGATGAGCAGCTCGGTATTGATGGCATTATTGCAATTCCTCATCTTGGAGCATCTACTCCTGAATCGGAAGAGAATTGTGCAATTATGGCAGCAAATCAGATCAGCGACTATCTTGAAAACGGAAATGTCGTCAATTCCGTCAATCTTCCGGCAACAACCAAGGAAAAGGATGGAAAAATCAGACTTGCTATTATTTCAAACGGTGATGTAAGTGAATGTGTATCTGCTTCACTTGCTGCAAATGAAGTCATTGTTAATTCATCAGTCGCAAACATGCGTGGAGATATCGGATACGCACTATTCGATACTGATAATGAACCCACTGATAGTGTCATTGATGCAATTAAAGACGTAGCCGGTGTAATCGCAGTTCGCATCATTTAAATAGGTATTCAAAAGACTTGTGTTCAGCAATGGACACAAGTCTTATTTTTGATAAAAATAAGAGAGCATGGCAATATCCGTGCTCTCTTTAAATCTTTATGCGATTACAACTTTTAAAAAGACTTTCTTTCCTTTTTTAACAACTACATAACCTTTTTCGAAGGCTGATTTTGGAATGATTGTATTTACTGCTGTCATTTTTTCATCATCAACAGAAATGCCGCCCTGTTCTATCAGTCTTCTTGCTTCACCTTTTGAAGGTGCAAGTTTCGTTTCAGCAAGCAATGCAGTCAACTGAATCCCATCATCAACAAAAGAATCGGCACTAATTTCTGCAGTAGGCATGGTTGATACATCCGCATTGTTGGAGAACAAAGCCTTAGCAGTTGCTCTTGCTTTTTCAGCTTCTTCTTCACCATGAATTAATTTAGTAACCTCAAATGCTAGTCTTTCTTTAACGGCATTTAATTCACTACCGGTGCACTTTTCATATTCGGCAATCTCATCAAGCGATACAAACGTAAGCATTTTAAGACATTTAATAACATCAGCATCGTCAACATTTCTCCAATACTGATAGAAATCATAAGGAGAAGTCTTTTCAGGGTCAAGCCAGACAGCACCACCTTCGGTTTTGCCCATTTTCTTACCTTCACTCGTCAGAAGCAGGTTAAAGGTCATACCGTATACTTCCCTGCTGTCACAACGACGGTTCAATTCTATACCACCAATAATATTACTCCACTGGTCATCACCGCCAAGCTGCATGACGCATTTCTGTGTACGTGCCAGATGTAGGAAATCATAGCTCTGCATGATCATGTAGTTCATTTCGAAGAATGTAAGACCTTTTTCCATTCTTTGCTTATAGCATTCAGCAGCCAGCATGCGATTGACAGAAAAATGAACACCGATTTCACGCATAAAATTAATATAATTCAGATCAAGCAACCAATCAGCATTGTTGACCATAATGGCTTTGCCGTCAGAAAAATCAACAAGACGAGACATCTGCTTACGGAAGCATTCAATGTTATGATCAATCGTTTCACGAGTTAACATTTTACGCATATCGGATTTGCCGGACGGATCTCCAACCATACCGGTTCCACCGCCAAACAAAGCGATGGGTGTATGTCCTGCACGCTGCATATGAGCCATAACCATAACCTGAACAAAATGACCTACGTGCAAACTGTCAGCAGTGGGGTCAAAACCGATATAAAAACGAATCTTCTCGTTCGTAATCAAATCTTTAATTTTCTCTTCATCTGTTGTCTGAGCAAGTAAACCTCTTGCGTTGAGTTCTTCAAAAACAGTCATGATAAATCCTCCTAAAATATAAAAACGTCCTCGGAAAATCCGAGGACGCAAAAAAAGCGTGGTACCACCTCAGTTTGTCGAATTTTCTCAAATCCGACCTTACGAAGTATCAATACTTCAGCGTTGTAACGTACGCATACGGCAATTTCTACTGTTAATTTCAAAATTGCAGCTCCAAGATGTATTTCAGCAAAACCGCACAGTCCCTTACACCAACCGAAACTTCTCTTTGCTTAGGTAAATGCCTACTTCTTCTCTTCACAGCCATTAATGTTGAAATTATTATACACACAATAAAAATATTTGTCAAGACTTTTATTCATCAAAAATACCGGACTCTTCCAACAGCATACGTGCCGATTCACGGTGTACTTGCGTTAATGTGAATCCGCCGTTCATCCTTGCAAGTTCATCAACTCGACCACTGAATGAGAGCAGATTGACACAAGTAAATGTCTTATCATCTTTTACCTTCTTTTCTACGAGATAATGAGCATCTGCTCTTGCAGCAATCTGAGAAAGATGGGTAATGCACAAAACCTGTCGAATAGAGGCAGCTTGCTTTAATTTTCTGCTAATTTTATCAGCAGCACGACCGCTGACACCGGTATCAATTTCATCAAATATCAGTGTGCCGATTGAATCCTTATCCGCGAGGGCATTTTTAATAGCCAGCATGACTCTTGACAATTCGCCGCCGGAAGCAACCTTTGACAAAGGCTTTGGCTCCTCTCCGGGGTTAGCAGATATATAAAATTCAATATTCTCAAATCCAACTTCAGAGGGTTCAACAGGAACAATATTCACAACAAAAACAGCTGACGGCATGTCCAAAAAGTGAAGCTCATCTTCAATTCGCAATCTTAACTTTTCAGCGACATATGCTCTTTTTTCAGACAAGATGACAGCAGCTTCATTCATAATCCGCAATTTTTCTGTACATTCGTGTTCTATCTTATCTATTGTTGCTTGTGAATTTTCAAGAGCATCCAATTGTTCTTTGCATGTTGCAAGATAATGTAAGATTTCTTCTTCAGTATTGCCATACTTTTTCGACAAACGATACAATAAATCCAATCGTTCTTCAATGCTCTCAATATCATCGCCACAACCTTCAAGCTGAGATATAACAGATTCTGTTTCATCCCGACAATCAATCAATACAGTCAATGCTTCCTGTATGCTTGCATCCAAAGCACCAACCGAAGGGCTGACTTTTGAAGCATCGACAATAAATCGAGATGCAGCAGATGTGGCATCCACAGCTGTATACAAAGAAGAAAAAGCACCATTCAATGCTTTGTTTAATTTATCAAGACTACGAATCAGCTTTTTCTTTTCATTGAGTTGCTCTCTTTCTCCGATCTTAATATCAGCAGTTTCCAGCTCACGAATCTGATATTGCAACAAATCAGCAACCCTGTCTTTTTCAGAATTATCAGAAATCAGCTTTTTAAGTTTTTGTTCGCAATGTATCCATGCATCAAAAGCTTCTTTATAATTCTTGAAATACTCTTCAAGACCACCGAAGCGATCAACAAATAAATAATGATCATCAGGATTTAACAATTCCTGACTATCTCGTTGACCATGAATATTGATAAGCATCAAGCCAAGTCTACGCAAAACTGACACAGTAACGGTTGTACCATTAATATGACACAGATTTCTTCCGTCTTTATAAAGTTTTCGTTGTATAAGTAAAGAACCATCTTCTTCAATCGGTAAATCCTCGTTCCGTAGGAATTGTAAAACATTATCGGTAATACCGGAAAACAGAGCCCTGACAAAAGCAGCGTTTGCTCCGGTTCGAATCAATTCTCTGGAAGTCTTTTCACCGAGGACAGCATTGATTGCATCAATAATAATTGATTTACCTGCACCGGTTTCTCCTGATAAAACATTCAGTCCGTTGACAAAGTCAACAGATGCGGATTCAATAATTGCAATGTTTTCAATTTGTAGATTTACAAGCATATTTTACTTCAACAATTCATCCAACGATTTTTTAGCCGCCAAAGCACTTTCTTCATTACGACACAAAATGAATATTGTATCATCACCTGCAAGAGTTCCTACAATTTCAGGAAGATTCATTGAATCAATCGCTGCACATGCAGCCTGTGCTGTGCCGACATGACATTTTACAAGACAAATACCCATGGAACAATCCGTATAAATAACAGATTCTGAAAAAATAGCATGATATTTAGAAACTTTCGTATCAGTACCTGCGGAAGGAATGCAATACTTATATTCACCGGAAGCCGATGATTGCTTCACAATTCGCATCTCCTTAATGTCTCTGGATACCGTAGCTTGCGTTACATCAATACCTGCCTCAAGAAGTTTATTCATAAGTTCTTCTTGTGTACTGATACAATTTTGTTCAATGATCTGCATAATCATTGACTGTCTGTTCTTCTTCATCATAATCATACTCTCCAATTCAGTCTTATCGATTGAAAGCCATTTTTGCATTCAGAACATCAACAAAGTTAACACGTTTAATTTTTATAAAATCAACTTTAATAGCTGATTTCGTTACCCTTAAAATAGTGTCTTTTTCAAGAGAAAAAGGTGTTTCACCATCAAATGAAGCAAAAAGTGGCCAGGATTCTCTTCTCTTGCCACAGCAAAGTTCAAGCACACTTTCAGCATGAAATATATAGGGACGCAAATTCAATTGATGTGGGCAAATTGGTGTTAATATCATAGCTTCTAATGTTGGCTCAGCAATGGGACCGCCAGCTGCGAGATTATAAGCAGTTGAGCCGGTTGCAGTAGACACAATAACACCGTCCGCTATGTAATCTGCAATATGCTGACCTGAACAATTCACTTCAATATCAACAAGATTCATATTTTGTCCACGAGAAACGACCAGATCATTTACACAAAAACCGGTTGAAATGAATTTACCGCCATCATATCGATCCACACGCAGAAGCATTCTTTCTTCAACCTCATATTCACCTGTAACAAGACGATCAAGTAATTGAAGTTCATAGGCATCAACGCCGCACAAATAAGCAAGCTGACCTGCATTGATACCTAAAATTCGTTTTCCTTTAACAGCTGCTTGTTTAGCAGCGTGAATCATACTGCCGTCGCCACCGATTGAAATTACAAGATCACATTCATCGATCATTTGTTCATCTGACAGAAATACAACTTTATCAGAATCTGAGAAATAATCATTTATTGAGTCGGAAAGCAAACAAACAACATTCAGGTTATTCAATTCAACACAAACACGCTTTGTAATATCCAAAGCATTTTCTCTTGTCAGATTAGGAATGATTGCAGCTTTCATCAGCACCACCGCCATTCAATTCAGAATGAGATTCTGCAACAACTGCAGCGGGATCAATCGGATTTGGTTGATATGCACCTTTTTGAATATACAATAAGTACTCAATATTTCCTTCAGGACCTTTTATTGGCGAATATGTTAATCCTAAAACAGTAAAGCCGTTTGAAGAAGTAAAATTAACGATCTCCCTCACAACATCAAGATGTGTTTGAACATCTCTGACTACACCTTTTTTTCCAACTCGTTCTCGTCCGGCCTCAAATTGCGGTTTGATCAGACAAACACCTTGTGCTTGATCCGAAAGAAGCGGTAATGTGGCAGGAAGTACAAGCTTCAAGGAAATAAAAGAAACATCTACGCTGAAAAAATCTATTTTATCTGATACTTGCTCATCAGTTATATATCGTATATTTGTCCGTTCGAGATTAATAACACGTTCATCACTTCGCAACTTCCAGGCTAATTGTCCGTATCCCACATCAACACAATATACTTTTTGAGCACCGTTTTGCAACATACAATCCGTAAACCCGCCGGTTGATGCACCGATATCCATACAAATTTTTCCGTCTAAATGAATCGGGAAATTTTGCAAAGCTTTTTTTAATTTGTAACCGCCTCGACTTACAAATTCCATACCACCTCGAACCTCAACAGAATCCCCGTCAGAAACGGTCGCACCTGGTTTCAAAGCCTTTTGACCATTCACATAAACGATACCGGACATAATAAAAGCCTTGGCTTTCTCACGGCTTTCACTAAAACCATTTTCAAAAAGGTACGCATCCAATCTCTTTTTTTCAGCCATCGGAAAACTCCTTTTTAACATATAAAATCATACTTTCAGCATCAAGTCCGTATCGATGCAGCTGTGCTGCAACAGAGTCATGTGCAGGGAAATCATCATTAACAGCCACAATACGATAATTTCCATTAAATTGGAATTGCATCAGTTTGTCTCCGAATGTTTCAGCAATTCCTCCAAACCGCTGTCCTTCTTCAAAGAAAACAACATTCCTGTACTGATTTGCAATCTCTACAGATTCATTATCCAAAGGTTTAATGCAGTTCAACTTCATTACCGTACATTGCATGCCGTCTGCAATCAGTTCATTACAAGCTTCAGCAGCCTGTGCAAACAATCGGCCATATGTAATGATAAGCAAGGAATTATCATTGCTTCCGTAAATATCATAATTTTCATAAGAAGGCTCATAATCGTTCGGTATCTTTGGCTGATCACCACGCGGATATCGAACAGCTACAACACCCGTAGTGTGGTAAAATGCCTTAACCAATGCATTATTTAATTCATTAAAACAAGAAGGACTGTATACTGTTATATTTGGAACTGTATTCAGGAATGCTGCATCAAAAATACCTTGATGTGACATTCCATCTTCGCCAACAAAGCCTGCTCTATCAATGGCAAACACGATTTTCAAGTTTTGCATGGCAGCATCATGCATGATCTGATCATAAGATCTTTGCAAGAAAGATGAATATACAGCAAATACCGGCAACAAGCCCCCTTTTGCAAGTCCACTGCAAAATGTAGCAGCGTGAGCTTCTGCAATCCCGACATCAAAAAAACGATCTGGAAAAGTATTTGCAAATCGTGTCAAACCAGTACCACCCGTCATAGCTGCGGTTACAGCACAAATACGCTTATCCTTTACTGCGGCATCAGCAATAAAGGATCCGAAAGTTTCAGAAAAGCTGTTGCCACTGATCGGAGGCTCCCCTGTTATCGGATCAAAACGCGATATACCGTGAAAGGTTTCAGGGGATTTCTCAGCTTGTTCAAAGCCTTTTCCTTTAATTGTGTTAACATGAAGAACAACAGGAATAGACATTGCTTTTGCAGCTTCAAGTGCTGTTGTCAATTGTTCAATATTATGTCCGTCAATCGGCCCTATGTAACGAAAGCCGAGATCTTCAAACATAGTGGAATTATATATGATATTTTTTATATTCGTTTTTAAATCATATACAGCTTTTGATAATCTTTTTCCGATGAACGGAATGTGATTCAGCAATCGCTCGGTCCCCGCTTTGAATTTAACGTATCGCGGATTGGCTCTGATAACAGCAAAATACCTCGCCAATGACCCGACATTCGGAGAAATGGACATCTCATTGTCATTCAAAATAACAATAAGTTTACAGTCTGATCGTCCGGCGTTATTCAGTGCTTCATAAACCATCCCACCGGTAAATGCTCCGTCGCCAACCACAGCAATCGTATAGGCATCGTTTTTGTTGATTTTATTAGCTTGTGCGATTCCGTATGCAGATGAAATTGATGTACTCGAATGACCTGAGTTAAATTTGTCATGTTCACTTTCGGCAACTCTTGTAAAACCGGAAAGTCCGTTTGGAGTGCGTATTGTAGAAAAGGCTTCATATCTTCCTGTAAGCATTTTATGAACATACGACTGGTGGCCGACATCCCATACGATTGAATCTTTAGGTGAATGAAAGACTTTATGAAGAGCAATGGTCAACTCAACAACACCGAGATTGGAAGCCAAATGACCGCCATTAACACTCAGTGTTTCAATTAATGTTTTTCGAATCTCCAGTGCAAGAGAAGGCAGATTCTCATCAGGAATTTTCTTTAAATCAGCGGGAGATTTAATTGTTGTTAAAAATTTTTTCTCATCCATACATCAAACGGTTCTTTTTAAAAGTTTTTCAGCAAAAAGACAGAGAGAAGATGCATGCTCACCAAAATCTGACAAAATGTCAATTGCTTCATTGGTATACTGGTCAGCAAGTTCTCTTGCTTTTTCAACACCAAGCAAGGCAGGATACGTTGCTTTCTCATTCAATTTATCACTTGCTGTTTCATCTTCAAAATCCAATAAATCATCTATGATTTGAAATGCCAAACCAAGTTTTTCCGCAAACAAACCTGCCTTATAAATCGTATCATCATCAGCATCGGCAGCAATACACCCAAGCTGACATGCTGCTTTTATAAGAGCTGCAGTTTTATAGAGATCCATTAGACAAAGAGTGTCAATATCAACCTTTTCCCCTTCTGTAGACAAGTCAATAAATTGCCCGCCGATCATACCATTCATTCCGGCACAACGCGAAAGAACACCAACAGCTTTAATTGCCGCACCAGCACTTACAACACCACATTCGGCTGCACGATAAATCAACTCGAATGCATGTGTCAACAGTGCATCCCCTGCTAATAACGCGTTGGATTCGCCGAACTGTATATGTGACGAAGGTTTACCGCGACGAACAGCATCATTGTCCATACAAGGCAAATCATCATGAATCAAAGAATATGTATGTATAAACTCAACTGCACCTGCAAACATCAATGCCTTCTCTGCTGATGCTCCACACAATGCACAAAAACAGAGACACAAAACCGGTCGAACGCGCTTGCCTCCGCCATCAAGTGAATACAGTAACATTTCACGCATATCAGATTGCGTATGTGCTGATTCAGGCACAAAGTGATTTAAACTATTTTCAAATAATGAAATCATCTTCTCAGGTACAACCATATCATTCATCTTCTTCCTCAATTGCATCGAGTGTAGTAATTTTAAGTTCTGCTTCTTTCAAAGCCTTATCACAAATTGCTGATAATTTGGCCCCTTTTTCAAAAAGCTTAACTGATTCATCAAGTGTCAATCGACCACTTTCGAGTTTTTCAACAATCTCTTCTAACTGCCTGACAGCCGTTTCATAAGTAATCTTTGGCATAAATAAAATCCTTTGTTCAAATATCTATTCTGTCCACACTACAGTGTGCAACACCATCCGACATGGATACTTTCAAAATATCTCCTATTAAAACATCACTAATTCCGCTTATAATCGTATCATCTTTTAATACAACTGCATAACCTCTTTTTAAAACCTTCAAGGGACTCAGTGCGTCAAGTTTAGCAACAGCCTGTCCTGTTCTGGCTTTTTGATTGGCGATATGGCGTTCAAACGCAATATTCAATCTGTTGCTCAATGAATCAGAATATTGTTTTTCATGATCTAAAAATTGTGCAGGGGAAGAAAAACTACGTGTCTGACGTATTCGCAATAAACGATCCTTTTCAGTCTCAACTCTGTCGATCAGACAATTTTGAATTGCAATCATCATTGATTCGACTCTATGCAATTCAACCTGTATATCAGGTGTTACAAGTTCAGCCGCAGCTGATGGAGTTGGAGCACGTAAATCACTGACAAAATCACATAAAGTAAAATCAGTTTCATGACCTACAGCGGATACAACAGGTGTATTACAAGAAAAGATCGTTCTTACTAATAATTCATCATTAAATGACCACAAATCTTCAACTGATCCGCCACCACGACCAACTATTATAACATCACAACAAGCTTTTGTGTCCATTGCTGCAATTGCAGTACGTATTTCCTGTGCTGCGTTTGCACCTTGCACACTTACAGGGGAAAGAATTATCGTTGCAACAGGCCATCTGCGTTGAATTATATTAATTATGTCTTGTATTGCGGCACCCGTTGGTGAAGTAATTACACCGATTCTCTTCGGATAACTCGGTAGCTTCTTTTTATGAACAGCAGCAAATATACCTTCATTGGATAATCGATTCTTAAGTTGTTCAAAAGCAACCGCCAAAGAACCGGCTCCGTCAGGTTGCATTTCCTCAGCATACACTTGATAAATTCCATCTCTCTCATAAACAGAAACGCGCCCTCGAACAATTACCTTCATCCCGTTCTCCGGTTTAAATTGTAATTTGCTTGCACTTCTGTTAAACATCACAGCTTTGACAGAGGAAAGTTCATCCTTCATTGTAAAATAATAATGACCGGATTTATAATGAATAGAAAAATTAGATATTTCACCGCATATCAAAACATCTGCTAAGCGCACATCAGCATCCAACAGGCTTTTTACAAACAGATTCAGTTGCGAGACACTGATTGCAGGCTTTTGCGTAACAATTCCTCCTTATTGGTTCAGATAAGTCAAATAGGCTATTCCTGCAGCATTATCTGAAGAATAGGACGGTTCAGAAAAAACTGCTTCAAACTTTTTGAGTATAGCATCTCTGATTAGCTGATTGCTCATAACACCACCGGAAAAAAGCACAGGTGCTTCTGCAAATCGATCCATGCAATTTTCCGCCATTAAAATAAGGGCAGCTGTAATATAATCCAAGCAGTACTTAGCAATATCCTGTGCAGCTTCACCTTTATCAAACATCTGCTTACATTTATTTTCCAATCCTGACAAACTCGGACAACCATTTCGCATAAATGGCTTACATCTATAAACATTATTACTCTTATTAGCAAGTTCCTCAAGAAAACGTCCTGCAGGAAAAGGTAATGTCAACATCTGACCGACTCGGTCTATTGCCTGACCTGCCTTCAGATCCAATGATGAGGAAATCAGCACAGTTTTAATTAACTTATCAGCATCCGGCTGCACATGAACAACTTCGGTAGTTCCACCCGAAACGTGAAATGCAATAAATTCTCTGTTTAACAAATCTTCTCTTCCGGAGGAATATGCAGCGGCTGCAATATGACCAGCCTGATGTGAAAACAAAGAAACAGGAACAGAAAACAAATTGCCTAAACTTTGTGCAAAAGACAAACCAACCGTAAAACAAGGCATATATGAGCCATCCTCATCACGCGGCTTAGAAGATACTCCGATGCCGCACAAATCTTCAGCATTAATTGTGCCCAGTTTTGCAAACAAAGTCGGCAGATTCTGCACGTGTTGAAAAACTGCATCACTCTGACGCAGTCCGATTTCGCCGGTTTTAACTTTTAACAACTGACGTTCAAAACCAACAATTCCCTTTTTATCATCAAAAAGAGCTAAACTTGTTGTGTAATTACTCGTGTCAATACCAAGATACAATGCCATAATCAATCATCAGGAGAATTAATTGCGTTCTCACGTGCAAAAGTGCCCAATATACCATTAATAAAAGAGGCATCTTCTGCTGAAGCAAACTTTTTAGCAAGTTCAACTGCTTCATTAATGGATACAGATACAGGGATATCATCAAAATACATGATCTCTGCAGCAGCCAGACGAAGAATTGCAAGGGTTACGCGAGGGAGTCGAGCAAGAGCCCATTTACGTGAAAGAACAGATAATTTATCATCAATTTCATTGACATTTGAGATTGCAGTTTCAGCAAGTTTCAACGAAAACGTATCTGCTATAAAAAGACCGCAATCATCTGCAAAATCAGCAAGTTCTTGAATAGAGGTATCGTGATTAAACATTTTTTCAAAAAGCAGCATGAAAGCCTGCTCGCGAATTTCACGTCTTGTCATATTGACTCCTTAAAATATAATATTTCTAATAAATTATACCATACGTCCTTAAAATATACAAGTGCTTTGTATATTTTTTTGTATATTTTGTTTTTTATGCAGAAAAATAAACAGGTGCCGCATATGCGACACCCTTATAGTTTTAGTCAGCTTCTTTAAAACTATTATTAACACCCATATATACATTTGCAGGCAATCTGAAAACATAATGCAGCACTGTAGCATTTCCCTCACCTTCTGCAATATCACGCGTTCCGTTAACGGTAACAATACAACTATCAGAATTATAAGTAACCGAATCAATTGTATGTTTAGTATTATGATTACTTTCTCTGACAGAAAGTATCATAAGATTCCATGTTTCATAAAATGCCGGATCTGTATAAATAGCTTTGCCGGCATCTGTTTTGAACAATTCATCCTGAACCGGTTCAGCAAGCCGATTCAAATCATCTTCACCGGAAAAGAATGATTCAAAATCACCAGGACTCTGAATCACAACAGGAATAACAGCTCTTGTCATAGCAGGATAATAATCCGGATTTTCAACAACATAATCAAGATAACAAAGCGGCATTCCGTTTATCAATTGCTGCATAGCATTTTCTGGTTGAACAATATAACCATTGATATTTGTAACATACAAAGTCGGCTCTGCATCGCCGTCTGAAATCAAATTTTTGTTACCACAACCGGAAAAACAAACAAAGATCAAAACAAAACAAATAAAAATTGCCATCATTCTTTTCATAAAAATAATACCTCCTTAAAAATTAATTCATTTTTATCATTGAATGATTAAATTACACTTTACTTTTTGTTAGTAATTGGATAATATATACATATGTTACATAATTGGAGTATATAAGAATGAAGTCTATAAAAGAATTATACAGCATCGGACGAGGTCCGTCAAGCTCTCATACCATGGGACCAGTAAAAGCAGCTAAATTATTTAAAGATGAAAATAAATTTGCTCAAAAAATCAAAGTTACATTATACGGATCACTTGCATTGACCGGAAAGGGGCATCAAACAGACAGAGCAATTCGCGAAACGTTTGACCCTATTCCCTGCGAAATCTTCTTTGATGCCGAAAATGAAAGCATGCCACATCCGAATACTTTAGATATGGAAGCTTTTGATAACGAAAAATCTATTGCTTTTATGAGAGCATACAGTGTAGGCGGAGGTGCTATAAAAGTTGAAGGCAGACCCGATATTGATACGCCTGAAGTTTACCCTGAAAATACTTTTAAAGAAATAGCAACTTTCTGCAAAGACCATAACATAAGAATTTCAGATTACTGTTTTTTGCGAGAAGGAAGTGAGATTACAGCTCACCTGTCAAACGTTTGGCAAACAATGAAGCATTGTATTGCAGACGGCCTTGCAGCATCCGGTGAATTGCCCGGTGGTCTTCATGTTGAAAGAAAGGCTCAGTATCTTTTCAATCAAAGACACATTGATGAAAGTGAGGCAACGCGCGAGAATCGCCTTGTTTGTGCCTTCGCGTATGCAGCAAGTGAGCAAAATGCAAATGCCGGTATAGTTGTAACCGCACCAACGTGCGGAGCTTGCGGTGTGGTTCCTGCTGCACTGTATTACACACAACAGAAAAAAGGGTTCACAGACGAACAGATTATCAGAGCACTCGCTGTAGGTGGCATTATCGGCAATCTGATCAAGACCAATGCGACAATTTCGGGAGCTGCATCCGGATGTCAAGCTGAAATCGGCTCTGCATGTTCCATGGCAGCAGCCGCATTAGGTGAATTATACGAAATGGGCATTGATCAGATCGAATATGCAGCGGAAGTTGCTATGGAACACCATCTTGGTCTTACTTGCGATCCGATCCACGGTCTTGTGCAAATTCCCTGCATAGAAAGAAATGCAGTTGCCGCAATGCGTGCCATCAATGCTTTAAGTCTGGCAAATTTCCTGTCCGGTTCAAGAAAAATCAGCTTTGATATGGTTGTTGAAACCATGTATGAAACAGGGCGAGATCTTGCATACCAATACCGAGAAACAAGCGAAGGCGGACTTGCTAAACTTTATCAAACTAAAAAATTCAGCTTAAAGAGACATATAAATTAATACTATCAGATACATTCAAGGAGGTAAAATATTTAATGAAAAAGAAAAAAACTGCAACTCCGACAAATGCATTACAGCATCCGAATGCCATAGGAATCAAAGAAGGTCTCGGATACATGTTTGGTGATGTCGGCAATCTATTGGTTCTTACTTTCATTTCAACTTATCTGAAAGTATTCTACACCGATAGTCTTATGGTCGGACATGATGCAACCAAGGTTTACAATGACATTACTGTATTATTTTTGATTGTCAGATTATGGGATGCGATCAATGATCCTCTTTGGGGTTTGATTGTTGATGCCAGCAAACCAACTCCGCAAGGAAAATTCAGACCTTATATTAAAGTAGTCTGTGTTCCTCTTGCACTTTCAACAATCCTATGTTTCTTAAATATTAATAATTACATCAGCAACTACTCCGTATTACTGGCTTTTGCATATATAACCTATACTGCATTTGGTATGCTGTATACAGGCATGAACATCCCTTACGGTTCGCTTGCTTCAGTTATTACTGATGATCCGAAAGGTAGAACATTACTTTCTACTTTCCGTTCTGTTGGCGGCGGCGTTGGCGGTGCGCCGATCACTCTGGTCGGACAAGCTCTCATTTATCAACAGGTTGCAATGCCTGACGGCACAACTGTGTCTCAATTCAGTGGTTCACGTGCATTGTTACTTGCTTTAATTTTTTCAACCATTTCCGCGGTTGCATATATATTCTGTTACAAATCAACCAACGAAAGAGTACCGAGCGCACAGGAAAAGAAAAAAATTGATATCAAAAAAACATATGCACCTCTTTTCAAAAGCCTGCCCTTTATTACGGTCATGCTCTCTGGCATATTGATCAGCGGTCTGCTGCAATTCGGTTCATTCTCCCAATATCTCTACAAGAACTACTTCGGAAATTCAAATCTGTCCATCATCAACACCCTTTGCACATATGGCCCGATGGCGGCATTGATTATGTTTGTGCCTAAACTTGTAGAAAAATACGGCAAAAAAGAACTTTGCGTATTCGGTTTGTTCATTTCATCCGCTGCTGCAATTGTAAATGCAGTATTCCTGCCCAATGTAGTAATCTATTTCATCATGCAGGCTTTGATCGGATTGGGTTATTCATTCATGAGCATTACCAATTGGGCAATCGTTATGGATGTCATTGATTATCATGAATTTACCACACATGAACAAAGCGAAAGTGCAATATATGCTGTTTACACTTTTGCAAGAAAACTCGGACAAACAGCAGCAGACTCAGGTGGCATGCAGTTGCTCAAAGCAACCGGATATAATGACAAGATTAAAGATACGGTTACTACAGTCAAAGGCAGCGTAGGTCACAATATTTACAAAATGTGTACAATAGTACCTGCAATCGTGTATACTTTAATTTTGATTTTAACAATCATTTATCCGCTATCTCAAAAAAAGCTCATTCCGATACAGGATGAACTTCGTCAAAGACGCGAAGCAGCCCTGCATCGTGAAGATATCATTGAAAGTGCCGAATAAATAAAAAAGAAAAGAATGGAAAACGATGAGTTGTCCATTCTTTCTTTTTGTACATTTATCGCGAATGATTACAACCGTGGACATAATTTGATACACTTAGACTCTTTGCACAGCCCGGACGACCGTATTTTATTCCATCAGGTGATGATCCTCTGTAAATAACGTTTGTGATTACCGAATCCGTCAGATATCCTGCAATATTAATTGCATGTAATCCGCCTGAAGCAACATTTGATATCATAATATTTCGCATGCTGTCCGGTAAGTTTTGACCATAAGTCCCATCCAGTTCGCCTAAAAGCAATGCACATCCGTTTGGCTGATCCGGCGGTGCAGAGTCTACAATGCCGTCAATAACAATATTATATATGCTTGCAAAGATTGGCAATAATCGCACCATACAACAATGACAGGAATAACCAACAACATTTCGAATTACAATATCGTGAATATCTCGTTCACGTTAATTCCAATCATTATGCATTACATGAGTTGCACGTAAACTTCCGCCGGGATAATATTTATCACTTGCAATAGCAGTCAACGCAATAATATCATCACCGGTATGTCCTGTAATGTCAGAAATCACAATATGATGACAGCCATTGCGAAGATCAATTCCATCCTGATTTTCCATATTGCTTCGCAATCCGTCCATCATCTTATGCATTTGTGCATTAAAATTAATACGACTTATATGTCCGTAAGAACATGACTCCAATGAAATTGCCCATCCGTGCGGATCGACTATTGTTATGTTTTCTATTGAAAAGTCATTTGCATTCGTAAAGAGAATACCAATACCACGCCAATCACCATATTGAGATTCATCCAATCGTCCTGCGTCCGTACCATATGAATAATCATGCCATTGTTCAGGCTTCCACTTTCCCAATTGATTGATCTCTTTTACATCATATGGGCATGGATTTGCTAAGATTTTGCTCCCATCACCGGTTGCTCGCGGATGATCTGCACCCATAAGTGTGCAGACACCTTCACCACGGATGTGAATATTATTATTTGTTCTGGATATTCGATACATAAGCCACAGATTGCGGATCTGAAAAAATTATCACGACAACTATCTGAAAGCTTTATAATTCAGTTTTGCAGAACAACAGTTATGTTGGCAGGTGATGGAATAGCTTTATCAAGCGACCAATATTTTCTGTTCGGATCATTTGTTAGGCATCGAGGTGGAATTATAACAATGCAATCCGAATCGCGATTATCAATCGCTGCTTGAATCGCATCACTGTCACTTGAACAGTGAAAATCATTTGCAGAAACCATGAGAAGTCTCCAATCTTCATTTAATAAAAAGCAGGTCGAGCATATAACACCGACCTGCATTATTTCTATTTCAATATAAATGTTCTTTAAAACATGCTACATTCAAAGGCATGTTCTCATTGAACCGTTGATAACTGAGAAAGCAAGTCTTCGGTCATGTTGGAATCCATTCCCATTGCACAAACAAAAATCATGTAACCGTCAAGCTCTCTGACATAGATTTCCTGCACAACATCCGTGATACCGTTATTGAGAAGATTATAGCAATGTGAGTATAAGTAACCTGCAAAACTCGATGTTTCTACATCTGAAGTGGACAACACTTCAAGTTCAGGTGTTTCTTTCATAACAGAAATAACAGCATTCAGATACTCTTCTTCTGTATAAGCAGGAAAAGAAGGCATTTTTTCAAAACAAATATAAAGAACAGCGGTGCTGTCTTCTGCAGTTATGTACAAACCGCAATCTGTCTTTTCATCTTCGGAAGCAGCATATACAGTTTCATCCGCATTTACAAAACCATCCGGAAGGGAAATCTTTATATCGGCCCATTCATTTATATATACACTTCCGTCAAATACACCTTTTGAATAGGACACGTAAGAATTTTCATTTTCATCTGCATCATTAAGAGATACATCATAATTTTCAGTAGAATCAAATAAATCGGATGTGTTAAGATTGTCATCATACGTGATAACAGAAGGATCTTGAATATCAAGAACATTATCGGTTGGATTTTGATTTCCGTAACCTTGTTTTTGGAATGTCTTCTCTGCTACACTCCCGATAACGGCAAGCACAATCAGAACAGCTACTATAATAATAGCAATTAAAGTTTTATTCTTAGGCTTTTTTACAGGTTCCTCAGCTCCCATAAACTGATTGTTGGACGTAACATTCTTGGTTTGATAGGCAGAAGAGTTCACTTTGTTCGATTCTTGAAATGCAGCCGAACCACAAGAATGACAAAAATTGGCATTGTCATTTACCGCACAACCGCAGGATTTGCAAATTTTACTCATAATAATCTCCTATAATTTTCTTCAATCATTCAGATTTGAAATTTTACAAATACAATAATATCATAATAGTTTACTACAGTCAAGATAAAATGCATTAAATCATGTAAGAAGTGCGTTCACAGAAATAAAAAATCCGAACCATTCCCTGCCGGAAAACAAGTTCGGATTTTTCTGGTTTGTAGTTCCACGCATATTTTAATTCAAAGTTTGAATTTTTGCAACCCCCTATGTTAGGGTTTTCAATTTTTATTTATGGGGTTGCAAAAAATAATTAGGGGGTTTCAACCCACTAAAACCAGAATTAATATCAGTAAAATTTTACTTTATGGAAACGCAGTTTCCTATAAAGTAAAAAATCCTGTTCCGAAGAACAGGATTTTTCCCCGCCATTGACTTGAATTATTTTAAAACAATGATTTTCCAGATCGGAGTCAGCCCCGAAGTGTGCACCGTGCCGCATTCGCAGGTGCTGTTGATGCCGAACAGCTTGCGGATGAGCTGAATGATCTTATAGAAGAACTGATTCAGGACATCTTTACGGTGGCAGGTGCATTCGCAATCTGCAACACTGACGTGCATATCATCGCCGCAGTCATCACAAAGCTTGTCGCCGTCTTCGTCAGAGTGGTCAATCATAGAACCCTCGTCTGCTACTGTATCTGTTGCGCCGCAACCGTAGATACACTCAGCGGTCTTTGTTCCGTCAGCAGTACAGGTTGCATCACCGTTTGAGACGTAATCAAGGAAGATGTGCTCAAGAGCAGGAGTTTCTCTTTCGTCAGTTGTCTGACAACCGTTGTCGCAGTAAGCTACTTCCTTACCTGCAACACCGCACTTGGCTTCTTCTGTTACTTCATACTTTGTGAAGGAGTGCTCGAGAGCTGTGCCCTCAACTTCTCTTTCATCTGTTTCACCGCAGAACCAGCAGGTGCTTGTTTCAATAGCATTAACTTCACATTTTGCAGGTGAGGTTATTTCATAATCATTGAAATTATGAGTACCTCTGAGGCAGTTCTCCCATGCTGTAAATACATGATCCATCATTTCGTTGATCTTTGCAATATTTTCAGCATTTTCAGCTACAGTGCCTTCAAGAGAATATAGAAGAACATTTACTTCCCTTATTGCTGCTAATGCTTCATCAGTTGCTTTTTGGTTATCTATGAAATCCTTATACTCATCAAGCAATCCTTCTGCTTCAAGCTTTTCTGCAAACTTCTTATTAGATTCGACAGCAAGTTTATCACCGTCAACCTCAACAAGTGTACCGTCTTCGATGCCCTTGACAAGCTCTGCTTCGTAGTCTTCGAGAGCCTTTTCAAGCTCTGCAAGGTCTGCTTTGCTTGTATTACCGTCAGCCTTCATTTCTTCGAGCTGCTTCTTGATTTCTTCAAGCTCTGCCTTGCCTTCGTCGGTTACGTTTTCTGAAACAAGCTTTTCTTCGATATCATCAATTGCTTCGTCGATTTCGGTGTAATCAGCCTTGAGCATTGTGCCGTCAGCAACACCTGCTTCCACTGTGGCAATAATACCTTCAAGGGTCCCTGTCATAGAACGGACTGCCGATTCAATTTCAGTATAAACCGTACTGTAAGCCATGCTCTTCAGATTGTTAAGTGTATTCATATA
>JAZNGB010000062.1:0-240158 GCA_045576275.1 Acutalibacteraceae bacterium | reverse complement strand
AAAATAAACAGCCGCACGGGAGCGGCTGCTTGAAATAGTAATGCGGTGCTAAACTTCAGGACCCCTTTCAGGGGTAAAGCCAGTAACGGCCCCTTATAGGGGCAGAGCAAACCACCGGTTCAACCGGTGGTTTTGATTTATTTATTTATTGATAAGCTCCTCTTGCCCAGAGAATCCATTTTGAACGGTCAAGCGGATCCACTCCGCGACGGGGGGAGATGTGCTCCAGTCCGTCTCTGCATTCGCGGTAGCCGTAAAACTGTTGGCTTAAAACCGCTTTACCTGAGGATAAAACCGCAAGCTTTGTCGGCAGGTCCATGCTTGTTGCAACAGGTACGATCGCTTCTGTGTGCATGGTGTTCAGATGCATCACGGGGCTGTCGCATTCGCCGCCTGTTTTTACGATTTCACCCAGAATCTTGCCCGAAAGATCGGCAGGTGCGGTGATGCGGATTTTCAAAAGCGGTTCAAGGATGGTTGAGCCTGTATTCTGCAATGTGTTCATAAATGCCATGGGGGTTGCCACGAAAAAGTCAAGCGGATGGGTGTGAATCAGATGATGTTCACCGCCGATGAGGGTGCATTTGAAATCGGTCACTTCCCAACCGTACAGACCCTGCGGAAGGCAGGTGTTTAAGAACGACGTGTGGATGTGTGCCTGATAACGGTACTGGCATTGGTCAAACGGCAGCTTGCCGTGGTAAGACACACCGTAACCTCTCGGCATCGGTTCAAAATGAAAATCCACGCAAGCCCAACAGGGTTTCGGCATGGTGTATCTTGCACCGCCCGTGCCTGCTGCAGAGGGTGTTTCTTTGTAAATGACGGTCGGTGGTGAGAAGGCGGCTTGCATGTCATAACGCTCTTTTAAAAGATTGTCAAGCACCTCAAGCTGAATTTTGCCCGTGGTGTTGATGGTGATTTCCGTCAACCCGTTTTCCCACTTGGTGTCGAGGTAGGGTTCTTCGTCCGACAGTTCCCTGAGTGCGGCCGCAAGAGACGGTATTTTTTGTGCATCACCGTCGGCAGGCGTGACACGCACACGCAAAAACGGATGCACAAGTGCGGAGTCGGAAAGCGAACCGAGCGAGCCGACAAACATCCCTGTTTTTGCACTTGTAAGACCGCTGACGGCTGCGATGTCACCGCAACGGATAAGTCCGCTGTCGGTTCGTTTTGCCCCCGAAAAGGTCTTGATCTGCGAAATTTTTTCTTTTGCAGGCGGCATTTCTTCGGTTGCAACGGCATCTGCATCGGTGTGTGCGGATGCAAAGGCAGGGGAGAGCAGGGTGACCTCTTTGCGGTTTTCGAGTTCACCGCCGAACAGACGGATGTGGGCAATTTTGCCCATGGCTTTGTCGTGCTCGATCTTATAAATAATACCGCATAAATCGTCCGTCTTTCTGCGGTCGGAGGAGGGCATAAAACGAGTCAGCACGTCGGCTGTTTCTTTGACCCCGATACCGAGCTTTGCACTGCCGCACAAAACGGGAACGAGCCTGCAGGCGGCAATTTCCTGTTTTGTCAGGACTTCTGCCCGATTCACCGACAACAAGGTGTCGCACAAAAAGGCTTCTTCGGCTTCTTCGCAGAGGTCAGCCAGTACCTCGGTAGCCGTTTTTGCAAAATCCGCATCCGACAAAGCGACTGCCGATACCTGCGGCGTGCCCTCGTTTGCGATTGCCGACAACGGCAAAAAAGACTGTTCGCAGACGTCCTTGAGTTCATGCAAAACGGCTTGCATATCACTGCCCGTGCGATCGGTTTTGTTGATAAAAACGGCAAAGGGAATATTGGCTTTCTGCAGCGAATGCAAAATGTTTTCCGTGTGGGCACGCACTCCGTCGCAAGCCGAAACCACAACCACTGCGTAGTCCAATGCCAACAATGCACGCTCAACCTCACCTGCAAAGTCGATGTGACCGGGGGTGTCGATGATGTTGATTTTTACGTTGTTCCATTCGCAGGCAGCCGATGCCGCACGCACGGAAATGCCCCTCTGTTTTTCAACGGAAAGGCTGTCGGTTGCGGTTGTGCCCTCGTCCACACTGCCGACACTGCGTAATGCACCTGTCAAAAACAAAAGCTGCTCGGTCAGCGTGGTTTTGCCTGCATCGACGTGAGCAAGAATGCCGATGTTGTGAAAGGTGTCTGCCATAAAAGTTACCTCATCGGGGAAATTAAAAATATTATATCGCAAAAAGACAGAATTTGCAACAAAGAAAGCGTTCGATGAGCCGTAATATAAAAACAGCGGTGCTTTTTACAGCACCGCCAAAGCCTTGATTCTTACAGGTTGTAGTATTTTTCAAATTCCACGGGATGCGGAATCTTGGAAATTTCTGCACATTCTGCACGTTTTGTCTTGATGAAGTTCTTAATGAGTTCTTCAGGGAATACACCGCCTTCGGTGAGGTAAGCGTAGTCAGCTTCAAGTGCATCAAGTGCCGCCGGCAGAGAAGTGGGAAGACCCTGCAGTTTTGCTTTTTCTTCTTCGGGAAGATGGAAGAGATTGAAGTCATAGGGACCCCAGCCGTTTGCGTGCGGATCGATCTTGTTCTTGACACCGTCCAGACCTGCCATGAGGATAGCAGCATAGCAGAAATAGGGATTGCAGGTGGCATCGGGGTTGCGAAGCTCAAAACGACGCTTGTCGGGGCTCTTGGCATAAGCAGGGATGCGGATAACGGCACTTCTGTTGGAAGTTGCGTAACCGACGGTGACGGGTGCTTCAAAGCCGGGAACAAGACGCTTGAAAGAGTTTGTGCTGGGGTTGGTGATGGCACAAAGAGAGCCGATGTGTTTGAGAAGACCGCCCATGAAGTAGTGTGCGGTTTCGCTCAGGTGGGAATAGCCGTGGTCATCGGAGAAAACGGGTT
Organism: Acutalibacteraceae bacterium; assembly: GCA_045576275.1. Taxonomy (GTDB): domain Bacteria; phylum Bacillota; class Clostridia; order Oscillospirales; family Acutalibacteraceae; genus RUG806. The sequence continues at coordinate 237,279 of JAZNGB010000062.1, read as the reverse complement.
CGCCGTCCTTGAACAGGATCATGTGAACATGCATACCGCTGCCGGCTTCACCGTAAATGGGTTTGGGCATGAAAGTAGCACTCTTGCCGTATTTAAGGGCGGTGTTGTGGATGATGTATTTGATCATCATGGTAGCATCTGCCATATGAACAACTTCACCGAGCTGCGGCTCGATTTCGTACTGACCGGATGCTGCGACTTCGGGATGATGATAGTTGATGTCAATGCCTGCTTCTTTCATCAGAAGGCACATTTCGCTGCGGCATTCATAAGAAGTGTCAAAGGGTTTTGCAATGTGGTAATTCTTCTGCTTGGGAACGATAACACCCTTGCCGTCGGTTGCACTGTTCCAGTAAGACTGGGATGCATCCACTGTAGCAGCAATGCAGCTGCCGTCCACATTCCATGTCACATCGTCAAACAGGTAAAATTCAAATTCGGGGAGAATTTTCATTTCGTCTGCAATACCGCTTTGTTTCATGTAGTCAACAGCAGCACGGATGATGTTTCTCGGATATTGTGCAAGCGGTCTGTTTTCGGGGGTGTCGATGATCATGGCATTGCCTGTCATGGTCAGTGTGGGGATTTCGCAGAAGGGATCGATCATAGCTGTATCGGGATCGGGAATAAAGACCATGTCGCTCTTTTCAACCACGGCATAACCGTAGTTGGAAGCATCAAAACCGATACCGCTTTTCATGGTATCTTCCGAAAAGTTTTGTGCGGGAATGGTAACATGACGGTACTGACCGTTGATGTCTACCATTTTAAAGTCAACCATTTTAATGTCTTTCTCTTTGATGAGAGCCAAGACATCCTGTACGCTTTTAGCCATAGAATTGTATCTCCTGTCCGTGTATTTTTTTTCTGTCAGCTTTTTGATTTTATCACACTAAAGTTATATTTGCAATCCCTCTTTTATATTTTTTTGATAAGTAAGATGGAATTTTCAACTTTATTTTAAAATCAGGTTGTGAAAACGAAAAAAATATTGTATAATATAACTATATTTTTAATTTAAAAGGGGTGTTTTTATGGGACTTCTGAAAGCAGGCTTCGGTGCAATCGGTGGTGTTCTGGCTGATCAATGGAAAGAATTTTTTACTTGTGATGCGATCAGTTCCGATGTTTTGATTGTAAAGGGGCAGAAAAATATTTCAGGTCGTTCTTCCAATACAAAAGGCAGCGACAATGTCATTACAAGCGGATCGGGTATTGTTGTTGCGGACGGACAATGCATGATCATTGTCGATCAGGGAAAAGTTGTTGATTTCTGTGCCGAACCCGGGCAGTATACCTATGATGCAGGCGGTGAACCGAGTTTGTTTGCCGGCAATCTGGGGGAAAGTATCAAGGAGACTTTCAAACTCATCGGCAAGCGTTTTACATATGGCGGTGACACAGGAAAAGACCAGCGTGTGTATTACTTCAATACAAAAGAAATCACAGGCAATATGTTCGGTACGCCGTCACCCATTCCGTTCAGAGTCATTATTGATGAAAGACGCGGCATTGATTATGAAATCACGCTGCGTTGCAACGGTTTGTTTTCCTTTAAAATCGTAGACCCGATTCGACTGTACACAAAGGTTGCGGGAAATGTTGCACAGGAATACACCAAAGAAGAATTGATTCCCCATCTGAAATCTGACTTTATCAATGCTTTGCAACCAGCGTTTGCAAGACTTTCCGAAATGGGTGTCCGCTACAGTTCCATTCCTGCCCACACCATGGAACTGTGTGACGTTATGAATGAAGTACTTACCAAAAAGTGGACCGAGGACAGAGGTCTTGCACTTGCGGATGTCACATTCAATGCACTCAATGCACCCAAAGAGGACGAAGATGAAATTCAGAGAATTAAAAAGTCCATCATTATGTCCGATCCCATGCTTGCAGGCGGTTATCAGGTAACGGGTATGACCGATGCTGCACAGACTGCGGCTGCCAATCCCAACGGTGCCGTTAACGGATTTATGGGTATGGGTATGGCAGGCGGTTTCGGTATGTCGAATGCTGCCAATCTCTTTGAACAGGGAATGCGTATGCAACAGACTCAACCTGCACCGCAACCTGCTGCAGCACCTGCTGCCAACGGATGGAAATGTGCCTGCGGTGCCGTGAACAGCGGTAATTTCTGTACCGAATGCGGTGCAAAGAAACCCGAAGACGGATGGAAATGTGCTTGCGGTGCTGTCAACAAAGGCAACTTCTGCAGCGAATGCGGCGCCAAAAAACCGACAGGTGCACCGCTCTATAAATGTGATAAATGCGGCTGGGAACCGGAAGATCCCAAGAATCCGCCCAAATTCTGTCCCCAATGCGGTGATATTTTCAATGAATCCGACATCGGATAATGTGTTGATATAAATCCTGTTGATAAAGGAGTGAGTGATTTGGCAGTTTTGCAACAGCATAAATGTCCTTGCTGCGGTGGCAGTGTCAATTTTGATACCGATTCACAAAAGCTTAAATGTCCCTACTGCGATACAGAATTTGATGTCGAAGCAATGCAGTCTTCAGAGGACGAAACGGAAATAAGCGGACCCGATGTGATATCGTGGGAAGCGGAAAATGTTGAATGGGCAGCCGGTGAGACGGATGCAATGAAAGTGTATGTCTGTCAATCCTGCGGTGGTGAGATCGTTGCTGATGATAATACAGGTGCAACTTCCTGTCCGTTCTGTGACAGCCCCGTTGTTATGAAAGGACAGTTTGAGGGTGCCTTGCGGCCGCAGTTGATTATTCCGTTCAAGTATGACAAAAAGGCTGCAAAAGAAGCGTTAAAGAATCATATTGCGACCAAAAAATTTGTTCCCTCCGTATTCAAAGATGAAAACCATCTTGATGAAATCAAAGGGATCTATGTTCCGTATTGGTTGTTCTCTGGGACTGCCGTTGCAAGTGCACATTTTGATGCAACCAAAGTGCGTGCCTGGAGCGATGCGAAATTCAATTATACGGAAACATCCCACTTTAATGTTTTCAGAAGCGGACAGCTTGCATTTGAAAACATTCCTGTTGACGGATCGCAAAAAATGGACGATACACTCATGGAATCCATTGAACCGTTTGATGCATCACAGGCGGTTGATTTTCAGACGGGCTATCTCAACGGTTTTCTTGCCGATAAATACGATGTTGCCGTTGAACAGAGTGAACCGCGTGCGAATGAACGTGTCAAACAAAGTGCGGTGGATGCGTTGAGTTCGTCTGTAAACGGGTATGCATCCGTAACGGAAAAAGGCAGCCGTATGCAGATCGAAAACGGCTCTTGTAAATATGCACTGTATCCGGTATGGATTCTCAATACCTCATGGAAAGGACAGAAATATACCTTTGCCATGAACGGACAGACCGGTAAATTCGTGGGCGATCTTCCTGTTGATAAATCCGCCGTGTGGAAGCGGATTGCCGTTCTGACTCCCATCCTCGGTGCGATTGCGTATGCAGGCCTCTGGTTCCTGCAATCCATGTAAGGGGGTGGCGAAATGAAAAAGAAAGCATTTACTCTTTTGCTGGTTGTTTTTCTTTTGCTGAGCGGTTCTGTTTTTGCGAGTGCATCCGTAGTTCTTGCCGATGAGTCGGTTTTGACCGATTCACAGAGTGCATATTCCGCCAACGGACTTCCCCTTGTTGTGGACAATGCCGATTTGTTGACTGACGAGCAGGAAGAAAATCTTGCACAGGATCTGTACAATTTGTCTTTTGTGAACAATGTCGATGTTGTTGTTCTGACCGTCAATTCCCTGAACGGAAAATCAGCACTCGCCTTTGCGGATGATTATTATGACTATAACGGCTACGGCCAGGGGGACGACAGAAGCGGTATGCTGCTTTTGTATCTTCCCGGACCGCAAGGTGAACGCGAAATTGCACTTTCAACGAGAGGTGCTTTGTATGCATGTGTGAGTGATGCGGATTCGGATGCCATGATCGATATGCTTATTCCTGATCTGATTGACGAAAACTACGCAGCCGCATTTGACAATTATGTTTCGTTTGCGGCAGAAGAAGTTGCACAGATCGGGCAATCCTCCGGCGGACCGGGACTGCTTTATATTCCCTTTTGCCTCGGCATCGGTTTTGTGGCGGCTTTTATCATTATGAAAATCCGTACCGCATCTCTTACGAGCGTCAGAAAGGAAAGAAGTGCCCGTTATTATGTCAAGGAAGACAGTTTGCAGCTGACCGGCAGCAGAGACCGCTTCGTTTATAAGAATGTAACCAAGGTTGCAAAACAAACCCAATCTTCCTCCTCCGGCAGCAGCGGAAGAACAAGCTCTTCCGGTGCAACACACGGAGGCACATCCCGAAAGTTCTGAATCGAATTGCATAGGGTTCGGATTATACCCGTCACCCTAAGCAGACACCGCTGTTGACGGAAAGCCAACAGCGGTGTCTGCTTGTATTTTTTATATTTCTTTTATGAACACCGTGTTGCACCGTTTCAGGTCGAATCGGAGACAAGCGGTGGTTTCGACAAGTTCACCGTCGTGTTCTTCGTCGAGCAGATGAATTTCATACTTACCGTCTTTGCCGAAATCAACATGGATCTGTTTGTTTTCGGCATTGTCGTCATCGGTATAATAGGTGACAACAGCAAGCGTTTTTCCGTTTTTATCAACGCCGCACAAGGAGTATATGTTTTCGATCGTGTTATCCGATGGGATTTCTTTTTCCATATCATAAAACTGCCCGTACCAATACAGCGGATAATAGCCTTTCAGTTTTTTGTATGTATAATAATCGAAAACACCGTTGAAACAAGACGGTCTTGTGTCATAATACATCAGCATATCGATGGAGGAATGCTGAGCTGCACAAATGGTTGCCGTTATGAATGCAGCCCCTTTGAGGCCCGTAATTGATTCGATTGTATAAATAAATTCATCCGTCCATCCTTTTACATAGTTCCACTCATTGAGGATGCTTTCAACTGTGCTGTAGCCGTATTTGTCAAGCAGTGTTTTGATTTCTTCTGCCCTGTTGAGAATCTGTTCGGGGGTCGTGCTGTAAATGTGCCAGGAAAAGAAGTCCATCGGTACCTGTCTTTTTTTCATTTCGTAAAGAAAATCAGCAGCCCAGTCAAGATTGTATGCAAGTGCCGGACCACCGATTTTCAGATCGGGGAAACAGCTTTTCAGATGCTTGGCGGCAATTTCGTATAAGTCGAAGAATTGTGCTTTTGTGCCGCCCCAGGTTCTTTTGTTGTCGGCATCATCCGCATCCAGATCGGCTTCGTTCCATATTTCCCAATACTGAATGTGCAGGTGATATCCGTCTGCCCATCCCTCGTTGTAATGACGGATGATGTGTTCGCAGATGATTGCCCATTTGTTGAAATCCTTCGGTGCAACGGTGCCGTGTTTTTTTATGTGATGCTCAATGGTCTGCCCCAGACGAAAAAAGGTTTCAGTGCCTGCCTCCAGGCAAACCAGAATGCTTTCGTCCGTGCAGGCAAAGTCGTAGGCGTCCGGGTTGTAAGGGTCTGCATCAAAATCGGGAAAAATACGGGTTATGTCGTGACTGAAAGGACCGCCGTAAATGCCGACCACTCCGGAATCGTGGTTTCTTGAATAAGGGATCCGGGCTGCTTTGTAATCTTCAAAATTACTGCGGTATTGATCATTGGCGTGTCTTTTGTGCCACGGACCGCCATTGGTTGCGTTCAGGATCTTGAATTTTTGACCGTCGTTTTGCAGATTGAATTTTAATGTTTCCATTCCCATTGCACCCCTTTTGATCGTATTATTTTAAACCGTATCTGTATGTTTAAAAAAGTTTTTCAATATAGTCAGCAAGTGCCGTCCAGTTGTTCACCGTCATGTATGTGCCTGCCGCATCGTCTGTGCGATATCCGAGGGGAATATCCGATTTTGCATCTGTCAGAACAGGCAGCATTCCTGCATTTTTGGCTCCGCGTACATCGGGGATTATGTTGTCACCGCAGTACCAGCAATCATGCACATCCAATCCTGCAAAGCAAGCAGCCGCATGAAAAAGTGACATATCGGGTTTTGCAAGAAGAATATCGGCGGAGGTCAGGCAAAATTCAAAATTTGCCGACGGTATCCACCGTTTGATTGCAAGAGAAAGACTTTCTCCGCTCATGGCATTGTTGCTGATCACGGCAGTTCGGATTCCTTTTTTGTTGAGCGTGTCAAGCAGTTGCAAAAGACCGTCCTTTATTTTTCTTGTTGAATTGAAACGGTCAAAAATTTCTTCCTGTTCAGCTATGGAGATGCTGAAATGCAGACCTGCGTTCATTGTTACATACCGGAGCATGGCAGAAAGGGGAATGTCAAGTTGTGCACCGTGTTTTGAACGAAGCCCGATATCTACTTCTTGTATGTATGAATCCCACAAATCAACAAGTCTGTCGACATCTGTTACATCGGGATTCTCGGCAAATTTCCGAAGTGCCGAAAGACCGTCACGGGGGATACACTTGCCGTCCTCAAACAAAGTACCGCCCACATCGAAGAGAATCATTTTCGGTTTTTTCTTATATGGCATACCTGATCATCCTCTGTTTAGGTGTTTTTGTGTGATAAGTAAAATTTATTCCTCTTTGAATTTGTTAGCAAGTGCAACATAGCCCATGGCATTCATTTTGTTTCCTGCTATTTGCTGTGCAGATAATTCCTTGACAACCGTGGCGGGAACGCCTGCTGCCAAAGAATTGGGAGGAATCACGGTCTTTGCGGTTACAACGGCTCCTGCGGCAACGATCGAATTTGCACCGATTACGGCACCGTCAAGCACCACGCTGCCCATACCGATGAGGGCATTGTCTTCCACCGTGGCACCGTGTACCAATGCATTGTGGCCGACTGTGACTCCGTTTCCGATCACCGTGCCGTCCTTCATGCCGACATGAATGGTGGCATTGTCTTGGATATTGGAGTTTTCACCGATTTCAATTTTGCACATATCGCCGCGAAGCACTGCGGAATACCAAACCGAACTTCCTTTGCCGATTTTTACATTGCCGATGATTGCTGCATTTTCCGCAACAAATACACTTTCATCCAATTCGGGGGTTTTGCCTGCAAAATCCTTAATCATAAATCAAACCTCTTTTTCTATTGATGTTTATTTTTATTTTAGCATAATAATACAAATCAGACAAGCTGTTTTATTCTCTGACATATCTGCCGATATATTTGAGAGCCTCTATCTGCTCGGGGGCAAAGTTTCCTGTGTGGTCCACAAAGATATCCACCGTGATAACGGCCCCTGCTTCATTGTTTTTTCTTATGTATTCAGCCATATATTCTTTGCTGCGGCGAACACCCGTATTGCACCAACCTGCACAGATATTGCCGTCTCTGTAATCTCCCATGGGAATCAACAGATGATTCTGTGCACCGTCAGTAAATCGTGTTTTGAAAACATAGGTAAAATCATTGTCTTCACCGCAGGTAAAGCCTTCGTTCTCAAACCATTTGATCGGTGTGTCATCACCGGTTTCGCTGACAAAACTTGCCGTTCCGCTGTTGAAAGCCGACATCACATCGGGATTTCCTTTTTTCATGGCTTGGTAATAGATGGAAAGCAGTTCATTGTTATATCCCAATGACTTATAGCAACCGTCTACCCACCATCCTTTTATAAGATCTCCGTAACGGACAGCGTATTCTTCAAGTACTGCTGCCCAGTTGCGGACAAAATGCTCGTCCACCGTGCCGCGGATGTTTGCCGCATAGTCTTCGTAAAGACCCATGGCAGGGCCTGCAATCTTATCAAAATGCGGTCCGTCACCTGTAAAATACAAATACAGATCAATATCGTACTTTTTCAGAGCCAGAGCAAGATCCATAATCAGATCCCGTTCGCTGCAACCGTTTCCGGGTTGAATGCCCGTAATTCGGGTGTAGGCGGCGTTGGGTGCAAGCATAAAACGGGTGCCCTGCATAACGGTAATCATGTAATAGCCGCAACCGATTTCAGAGAGTGTACGGGCAAGCCTCTCAACATCAAAAGAACGGGTCTGTTCGCACCATTCATGTGCCATTTGTGTCATGACCGCATCAAAATGTTCGACCGAATCGGGATCAATGGCGGGATATTCCTTTTCACTGTAATACAGATAGTGATTGAAGATACCCCATTTTTTCTGCATCATTCTGTCCTGTGCATTCATGTTGATGTCTCCTTTCAGATCAATCTTCCGTAAACCAAAGTGCACGTGTGTAAACACCGCTTGTGGCATGGATGTATTCCTGCTGCAGTGTATCCGTTTTACCACGCACAACAAAATAGAAAATGTGTGCATCGGCAGGAATGTGCAAAACGGCTTCACCGTTTTCGGCATGCCCCCGGATGCTTTTCCATTCTTCACGAAGGTATTTATCCTCGTAGATCAAATCTTCGGTTTTGTAATAAATCCACACTTCAACTGTCTTTACGTCAGCAGGGGTTGTAAATGTGAGAAGTACACGATCCGCTTGCGATTGCAAACCGGTTATTTTTATGTTGCGTTGTCCTTTTCCGTTTTGTTCATCCGCAAAACGCAGAAGTTCAGGGATGGCAGAGCCCTCAATCTGGCCGTGCGTGAATGCAGGAATTAATGTCAGCCGTGCATCGGGCATATTGCTCGCACAAGCAGTTGCACAGCGTGCATCAAAGAACGGATCACGATCGCTGTTGAACCAATGAACAGGCATTCTGACCGTAGGCAGCAGGAGTTTGGCATCCCACACATCGCTGATTCCGTCGCCACGGAACCATGTGCCCCATTCGGTTTTGCATATGTCCTGAAATCCACAGCCGTAAACCGGTGCCGCAAAAGCAAAACGATCGTCATAACCGATGACGGTACCTGCTGCAATGCCGCCCCAGGATATACCCGTCAGACCAATTTTTGCAGGATTTACCCTCTCATCTGCACGCAGAATGTTATTTGCGAGTATTATCTCTGCAATAAAATATGCATAGCCTTGCTCTGCAAAGGGCTTATCCTTTGAAGCGAATCCGTCCATCGGTGGCTGTGAATCGGGGTTGTATACCCAGTAATCCACGGATGCTTCGTAGGTGTGATCTGCACCTGTATATTCCTGCCCGAAACCGTCAAAAGAGATGGCAGCATACCCGTTGTTTACCCAATACTGCACCCATTCCGCATAGGCATGCCCACCGCCGCCATGTACAAGCACCATACCGGGTACAGGTGTTTGCACACAGGCATGTTCCGGAAAGCCGATATAGGCAAAGGATGTAATTTTTCTGTCTCCAAAGGGATTGCATGAAAAACGGATGGCTTTGATTCGCTCGTCTTCGGGGAAGGGGTCGCGTTCGGGATATACACGGACAGCAGGCTGCATGGGAATCACTTTGTTGAACAACAATTGCAACGCAGCCGTGTTTGCATTGCCGCCGCTTGTATGATACTCGGAAGCATACAGTTTTTTCATCGTACCAACCTCGTTCATTGTTTTTATATGGATTTTATTATACATTAACGAGTAACAACTATCAAGCATGAAAAACAAATGCGGCAAAGGTAAAAACGGTCATTTAATAACGTAGCGATATGCAGGACTTTTTCGGGCAAAAGAAACGTGTCAAAAAAAATGCAAAAAAATAAAAAAAACACTTGATTTCTTCACTTTGCTGTGTTAAAATGCAATTAAATTTGAATATCACAAAACGACTATGATGAAGACGGTCGGAACGAAAAGCTTTACAGAGAGTTGCCGTATGGTGCAAGGCAACAGCAATTCTTCCAATGACTTATCCCTTCTGAGTCGGAGGACCGAAAGGCAATGCCGAGTAGACTCCTTCCGTATTGCTGCGTAAAGGCAAAGGGCTTGTTAGAGCTCGGAAAGTGACGGAATGTTTGTTCCGTAATTTGAGTGGTACCGCGGGTTTTACAACTCGTCTCAAAGGTTTTCTTTTGAGACGGGTTTTTTGTTTTATTCAGATTTGTAACCATTCAAAAAGGTTAACAAAGAAAGGGGACAACAAAATGGATTACAGTTTGAAAGAGGTCGCAGGAAGAATCAAAGATCTGCGAGAGGCAAAAGGATATACTCAGGAAGTACTTGCAAAGTTGACCGGCGTGTCGGTGGAAGAATACCGTGTTCTGGAACAAGGTGATACGGATTTCAGTTTTACTTTTATTTATAAATGTGCAAAAGCTTGCGGTGTTGAGGTCGTTGATTTGCTCGAAGGCAGAAGCACAACGCTTACCTCTTTTGCAATCACAAGAAAAGGTGAAGGTCTTAAAATCTTAAAACAACATGGTGTTGAATACAACAATCTTGCACCGAAATTCAAGGAAAAGCTTGCAGAACCGTTTTTGGTTAAATTTCCCTATCTTCCCGAAGAACAGGATGCACCGATCAAGCTCAATTCCCATAACGGTCAGGAGTTTGATGTCATTGTCAAGGGTTCGCTGAAAGTGCAGGTCGGAAGTCATGTGGATATTCTGCACGAAGGTGACTCTATCTTCTATAACAGTCTGATTCCGCACGGTATGGTAGCGGTGAGTGAAGGCGGTTGTGAATTCCACGCTGTGGTTCTGAATCCGCAGGACGGCCTTGTCAGCGAGGAATATCCGGAAGTTCCGTATATGGTAAAAAAAGCGGACCGAAAGACGGCTGACACAACAACGGTTGCTGACAATTTCATAGAATCTTCCTATGATGAAGACGGTGTGTTTAATGGCATCCGATTCAAAAATGACGATTCGTTTAACTTTGCATTTGACTGTGTTGATGCGATCGCTGACAAAAATCCCGATAAGCTCGCAATGATGTGGGTCGCAAATGACAAGACTGATCGTGCGTTTACTTTTAAGGACATGAAGAAATATTCCGCGAAAACGGCGAACTATTTTGAATCCCTCGGTATTCAGAAGGGCGACACGGTTATGCTTGTTCTCAAGCGGCATTATCAGTTCTGGTTCTGTATGCTTGCACTTCATAAGATCGGTGCAATTGCAATTCCTGCTACCAACCAGCTTGTTGCTCATGATTTTGTATACAGATACAATGCAGCAAAAGTAAAAGCCATTGTTTGTACCGCTGACGGAGATGTCTCTGCAGAAGCCGAAAAGGCGGCAGCCGAATTCCCGGATATGATTAAAGTATTGGTTGGCGGTAAGAAAGACGGTTGGAATGACTTCAATGTGGAAATGGAGCGTTTCAGCACCCATTATAATCGCACCGAAAATACACCTTGCGGCAATGACCCGATGCTTATGCTCTTTACTTCCGGTACAACCGGTTATCCCCGTATTGCTACCCATTCCTACAAATATGCATTGGGACATTATCCCACCGCAAAGCATTGGCATAATGTAAATCCTGACGGTTTGCACTTCACTATCTCCGATACCGGTTGGGGCAAAGCCCTTTGGGGTAAGCTGTATGGTCAATGGCTGTGTGAAGCAGGTGTGTTTACCTATGACTTTGACAGATTCCATTCTGAAGACATTCTGCCGATGTTTGCAAAATACGGCATCACGACCTTCTGTGCTCCGCCTACCATGTATCGCTTCTTTATCAAAGAGGATTTGTCAAAGTATGACCTTTCTTCCATTGAATATGCAACCACTGCGGGTGAAGCATTGAATCCCGAGGTGTTCAATCAGTTCAAGAAAGCAACGGGGCTTACCATCATGGAAGGTTTCGGACAGACCGAAACCACACTTTCCATCGCGAACTTTGTAGGCTCCACACCCAAAATCGGTTCCATGGGCAGACCCAGTCCGCTCTATGATGTTGTTGTTCTTGATCCGGAAGGAAATGAATGCAAAACAGGCGACACGGGTGAAATCTGCATCCGCGTAAAAGACGGCGAAACACCTTGCGGACTCTTTATCGGTTATTACCTTGATGAAGAAAAGACGAATGAAGTCTGGCACGACGGCTACTATCATACAGGCGATACCGCAACGATGGATGAAGACGGCTATCTTTGGTATGTCGGCCGTATCGACGATGTCATCAAATCGTCCGGATACCGTATCGGGCCGTTCGAAATCGAAAGTGTCATCATGGAACTGCCTTATGTTCTGGAATGCGCAATCACACCTGTTCCCGATGAGATCCGCGGACAGATCGTAAAAGCGACCATCGTTCTTGTAAAGGGAACCGAAGGAACCGATGCACTGAAAAAGGAAATCCAGGAATATGTCAAGACACATACTGCACCCTATAAATATCCGAGAATTGTCGAATTTACGGACGAACTTCCCAAAACCATCAGCGGTAAGGTGAGACGTGTGGAAATCCGAAAAAATGATATGGAAAAAATGGGCAAGTAACCTCACGGTACGCAAAGTAAATGCAATATTGAGAGAATGACACAGCAAAAGGGCCTGTATCAAACATCTTTGTTGATGTTTGATACAGGCCCTTAAAGATGTATTAAGCAGCAAGTGTTTTTTTCGTTTGAACCGGCTGCTGCACATTTCTGTAGCGGAGGATTCCGATGATCACGGAAACAAGCGATATGGATTCGCTTAAAATGCCGCTGTATGAGGAAGCAAAAATATTGTAAAGAAGAATGAGGGAAGAGGAGATGAGGATTGTTTTGCGGAAAGCCTTTGCATCGAACAAACCCATGCACATTGTGTTGACAACCAATCCGAGTGTAATCAGCAACGAGTGCATGCCTTCCCATGAAAAAATACTTGCGACTGCGATGCACAAAGATAAAACAATGGGTGAGAGAAGATCTTTGCTCTGCTTTTTATCACGGTAATTGAATATGAAGTTGCGGATAATGCACACAATATTCAATGCAAAGCCGGACAAGGCACCTATGAGCAGATACTGTATGCAGCTTAATGCGGTTGCAATCGTCTGAATGGTCATAAGACTTCTTTTTTTGGTAACCTGATAGGAGTAAAAAAACAAACCTACGGAAACAAAACCTAAAATGTGACCTGCCAATGTAACAAAATTCTGCATGTGAACCTCTATAAAAAATACTTTGATTGTTTTCTTTAGTGTATAAATATTATACTCATTTATTGGTAAAAGTCAACAATTAAACTGACCATGTTGCACAATCTAAAGTGTAATAATTTGTGCAAAACAACAAAAAGAATTGCATTTGTTCTCTGTGTTCTGCACGGAAGAAAAAACACCCACACAAGGTGAGTGTTTCGGTCCTTTCGCTGTATAAATGTTTTTTATGTAAAAAAGTGTTTATTGCAAGGTGTTCTTATTGTTTTGTTGCAGGTGGGTTGCTGCATCTTCCAGGTCAGCGTATGTGTTTATGTTGAACTCTTTTTCTGCAATGCACAAGGCAAGTCCTTTGTAATTTTGGGAAATGAGCCAATTGATATAATCACATAAATCGCAAGGTGAATTTGCAGCTTTGTCATATTTATTCAGCAGCAATTGCAGCGTTTGACTGTTGAATATACAAAAACCTGTTCCTTTCAGGTTGTTAATTTTTTTTGTCGGTTTTTCCGTGCATTGCAAAATTGCTGCATCTTCAGTTACGGCAACGGAGTAATTTTGTCTGATTTTTTCAAAATCGTCTTCAATCGTAACACCGCAATAAAAATCATATTTACCGGTATCGACCGTCTTTTTGATCAGTTCAATGGCAGGATTTGCAAAAATTTCGTCAGCCAATTGCAAAAGAACGGGTTCTGTACGGGGCATGGCATTGAGAGCTTGCATGAAAGCATGGATCAGGCCTTTTTGTTCGGATTGATAAACATAATAAAGCTTTATTCCTTTATATGTATCCCCCAGGGCTTCTTTGATCAGATCCCCTTCTTTGCCGATGACTATATAAACCTCGTCAACATGCAAGGCACGCAGCTGATCCAGTGAATAGGTAATCAGTTTTTTATTGTTGATTTCCGTGACAGGCTTGCAGTATTCTTTTCCGCTGCTGCTTTTCAGACGTTTTCCGTCTCCTGCGGCTAAAATTACACCAACCATATTTTCCTCTCAGTATTTGCATTATAAATAGGTATCCGCAATGCGATTGATTTCGAAAAACACGCGTTGCTCGTCAATTGTTGTCAAAACTCTGTCTTTCATTATGAATTTGCCATGAATCATAACCGAGCTTACCTCGTTGCCGTTTGCAGAATAACACAAGGATGACACGATGTTATTGTTCGGGAACAGGGAAGCGGATTGCAAATCCATAAAAACCAGATCTGCAAATGCACCTTTCGCGATGACACCGATTTTGTTTTGCATGCCCAATGCAGCCGCAGAATGCATCGTAACGCACTCCAGACACGTATTGGCGGAAAAAGAGGTGGCTGTTTCATTGACAGCTTTGTGCAGAGATGCGAAAATACCCAGTTCTCTGAACATATTGAGCGAATTGTTGCTTGCCGCACTGTCTGTGCCCAGGCACACATTGACAGATTTACGCAACATCTGTCCGATCGGAGCAATTCCGTTGCCGAGCTTTGCATTGCTTGCCGCATCCGTTACGACAGATACCTGCTTGTCATGCAGCATTTGTATGTCGCTTTCATTGAGTTTTACGCAATGTGCTGCAATAGTTCTGTTGTCAAGAAAACCGATGTCCTGCAACAGAGCAACAGGTGTTTTTCCGTATGCAGCTATGCAATCTTCGACTTCTTTTGTGCTTTCGGAGAGATGTATATGCTTGTGCATATTTCTTTTTTGTGCTTCGTCAGTAATCTGCGTGAGTAATTTCGGAGAGCAGGCATATACGGAGTGCGGAGACAATGCAAACTGCAACAAGTCGCTTTCATATTGTTCCTTTTCGGAAAGAGCTTTGCTGAAGCAATCGTATCCGTCTGTATACAGATCGCTTCCTGTAATGCATTTGCCGAGGAATGCACGCATGCCGATATCTTGCATTGCTTTGGCACATTCATCTTCACAGATATGCATATCCAGGAAACAGGTGGTTCCTGTTTTTATCATTTCAATACAACCGAACAAGGTTGCCCAATAAAAATCAGGCTTGCTCATTTTAGCTTCAATCGGGAAAATTCTGTTTTGCAGCCATGCATTCAACGGCATATCGTCTGCTGAATTTTTCATAAACGTCATGTATGCATGCGTATGTGCATTGATAAGTCCGGGCATGATCAGACGATGGGATGCATCGATTTCTTCATATTCCGCAGGTGATCCATCCGGTTCACCGCCGATGGACTCGATCGTTGTACCGCTTATAAACAGATCTTCCTTTCGTGTAAGGAATGAACCGTTTTCATAGAGTAACAATAAGCCGTTTTTGATTTTGTATTTCATAGTCAACATCTTTTCTTCAAGTGAAAATTACGGGTCATTCGTCCGTTTTTGCTGCAATCTCAAGTGCAATTCTGATCATATCCGTAAAGCTGTTTTCTCTTTCTTCCACCGTGTTTCCCGGACAACCGGGCAGCAACGGCAGATCGGATATCGTACAGATCGCAAGAGCTTTTTTGTTGCAACGTAATGCGTTCAGATACAGTCCTGCCGTTTCCATTTCAACAGCGATGGCCCCCATGGCAGCCCACTTGCGGTTGATGTCGGGATCCGCATGGTAAAAAACATCGGTTGTATAAAAACTGCCGATTTTTAAATCCATGTCCAGGTCTTGTGCAACCTCTTGTGCACAACGCAGCAATGCATAGGAACAAACCGGAGCAACGGTTCCGTTCAGGTCAAATTGCTTTGCATAGTTTGAATCCGTATGTGCACCCATTGCAGCAACAATGTCCTTGAGCTGTAAATCTTTTGCAAGACCGCCTGCCGTACCGACACGGATGATGCTTTCGACACCGAATATGTTGAAAAGCTCATAGGAATAAAGAGCCATGGACGGAATGCCCATACCGCTTGCCATCACGGATACTTTGTGTCCTTTATAATATCCTGTGTACCCTTGTGCCCCTCTGACATTGTTTACAAGAACGGCATCTTCAAGGAATGTATCAGCGATCATTTTTGAACGAAGCGGATCACCCGGCATGATGACTGTTTTTGCAAAACCGATTTCATGCAATAATTTGATTTGAGCGGTATTTTTCATAGTATGCATCCTGTCCGATCATATTTTTAATATCAATAGTTGATTCTTTTTTCTTCCGTTATAAAAGGTATTTCATCCTTATTCTTGTTCATGGTGATGATATACTCAAACAGCAGACAGATGACAATGAGCAACACACACAAGAATCCGGGGATGCATCTTAAAATAACAGTATTTGCAATGTGCATCCAATCTGCGTTTATCATGTTCGGCAATGCGACAAAACAAAACTCAGCAAAAAGCAAAAGCAATGCAATCACGCATCCAAGAATAATTTTTCTCGGAATACAGGTTGAATACTGCGTAATGCCGCACAGTGCAAAATCATAATACTTGTTGAGATTGAATTTTGATTTTCCTTTTTTTCTTGCATCCTGTGTGTAATAAACACAGTCGATTGTTGAAGCGTATTCGCTGACAATTCCCCTTAAAAACGGGGTGTTTGTTTTGATCTGTTGCAGTATTTTTATGAAACTTTTGTCAAACAACTCAAATTCAGTTGCGTGTGCAATCATTTTTACACCGAATACACGAATCATCAGGAAATAATAAACGGATCGCAGAAAATACATAAAGCGATTTTCCCTGCTTTTGTTTTTTACACCGAGAACAACCTGTGCACCTGCTTCCCATTTTTTCAGAAATTCGGGAATCAGCTCGGGCGGATTCTGCAAATCGGCATGCACCATAACGGCACAGTCACCTTTTGCCTGTTGCATACTGTAGAATGTGCTTTTCAGGTACCCGAAATTTTTTGCATAGAATACAGCCTTGACTTCATCATGGCGTGCACAAAGCTCTTCAATGGCAGCACGTGTCCCGTCAACGGAGCCGTCATCGAAAAATACGATTTCATAGGTATAGTTGTCAAGAGGTTGAAAAACATTGCTGATTCTGTTGTAAATTTCATCGAGCATCGCAATCTCATTGTAAACGGGCACAATGACGGATACCAGTTTTTTACCGTTTTCCATTTCGGTTCACCTGCACTTTGTTTTTTATGAATGAAAACGTGTTGCTCTGTTGATTGTTTTTCCTGTCCGTTTGCCGTACCATACGATTTCGCGAGCATAGTCAGACCAGGTTTCATTGGACGGACAGTGAACGGTCAGAATTGTGTCTTCTTTTTTCGGATGCACAAGGGACATATCAAAGATGTCGGCAAAATATGCATCCCAATCGTAATCCGTACGGATCTGTTTTTCTTTTTGTGCCGGCAATGCAATCAATTCTTTCTGATATATAAGCAGGTCAGAAAGAACGGCTGCATCGTCTGTGAAATATTCTGACAGGTAGTTGCTGATTTCAGCATAGAAGCTTTGTATATCCATTACACATAAAATGAACAGGGCTTCCTGGAAATCCCAATACAAATTCCCGAGTCTTGCATCGGTGAATTGCAGATTTTCTTTCCCTTGCAGGAATCCGTCCATGCTGGCAAATACCGTATCAAGCGTTTTTTTAATGAACTGACTTTCATTTTCAATACGGGTGTAGAGATTTGTGTAAAAAGTACGGTACGGAATATTTTTTGCTTTTCGCAGATAGATTGCAAAGAAACGCAACAAGCCCATGCTGTGAAAACTCTGCACGCAGGTTGCAATGCGAAGCGCCGTTTTCCATTCGTCCGTACGCATGGTGTCGGTTTCCACAACCAGCTCCGAGCGTGAGCCGAATCGCATATCCTCCGGGATTACGCTGTGATTCTGGCAAAGATACGATCTGACGGTTTTTATTTTGTATTGTTCAACAAATTGCTTGTCGTACATTTTTGTATTCGGCAAAAACTCACAGCGGTTGACATTGATCGCATAATGCTGCCCTGCTTCAAGTACTGCAAACAAGCCATTGCAGAAGCTTTCAAGTGTTTCTCCGGGCAGCCCGAGAATCAGATCGGTATATGTATACATTCCGTTTTTTCGATACAAAGCCAGTTGCTCCGACAGGGAAGAAAAAGTCATGTTTGTTCTTCCTATGATTGAAAGCACCTCTTCTGACATACTCTGCACAGCAAGTGAAATGCCGCGGTTGAGTCCGACATTTTCCAGTTTGCTGTTGATACGGAAGGTAAGTTCATCTTTGTTTTTGGCTGCCGTTGTTTCGAATTTTTCGGGATAGCCGTATTCTTTTTTCAGCTCAATTACATATTCGGCTATTTCTTCATCTCGGTCAAGAATTCCGAAATTGGCATCGGCACAAATGCAGAATGCAATCTTGTTTTTTGCCATCCATTCCAATTCAGCTTTGATTTTCTGTATCGGAAACTTACGGAAACGGTCTTTACTGCCTGCCCAGCAGCAGTAAACACATCCGTACGGACAGCCGCGGTTGGTTTCAATGACGGTATCAAATTGAATACCGCTGTATTTTTCGTCCCGGATAATATTGTCAAACAACCCCATTGTATACGGGCTCGGAAAATCATCAAGGGAAGTGTTGCAAAGCGTAGGTGTTTTTATGACAGTACCGTTTTGTCTGTAAGAGATGTTTGCAATATTTTGCAGATCCTTGTTTTCGGCAAAAGCGGTCAGCAAGGAATAAAAAGTGATTTCACCCTCGCCGTGCATGAGAATATCTATAAATCCATGCTCTTCCAAAAGAAGTGTATCATCCGGTACGTGCGGTCCGCCGAAAAGGACGATACAGGAAGGATACGCGATTTTTACGGCAGCAGCAAAAGCAAGGTTGTACTCAATATTCCACATATAATTGGAAAAACCGATCACATACGGATTCTCCAATGCACAAACAGCTTTTTCAATCGGTTCTTTTGTAAATATAAAATCACGCAATGCATATTGCTCTTTTATATTGTCGCGGCTGAACGCGTATGCTGCCAATGTTCCGACGGAGTAGGGCAGAAACAAGGATTTCGACAGGGCATTGTTCGGCTGCACGAGATAAACATTTTTCATGGCGGTGCCTCCGTTTTATACGGACTCAACTGTGCGGATTGTCTTTTTGTTTCTTCTGCCGTACCAGATGATGACTCTTGCATAATTTTCCCAGTCAGAAGGTACATTTTCGGCAAAAAATCTGCAAGTATCGTCAGTCGCAGTCAGTCGGGCTTCATGATTTGAAAGTACGGCATTGAAATAGGATTTCCAGTTGTGCTTGTATTGTACCGTCACATCGTTTGTGCCGGGTGTTACAATCAGGTTTTTCTGATAAGACAGCAATTCTCTGTATATGTCTTCCTCTATTTCAAATCTTGCAAGAAAACGTTCTGCTTCTTTGTAGAAATCATCGAGTCTGTAGATATAATCAAGCAGCATTGCTTCTTCATAAGGCCATGTGATGTCACCGAACACGGGATTGATGTAAGAAAGGTCAACAATGCCCTCAGCGGTTGATTCAATACATTTGCTGATTCTTCGTATCGTATCTCCGATGACACCGTCCTGCTGTGAAAAATAACTGAGAAATGCTTCGTAGAAATGATGATAGGAAATATTTTTGTTGTTGTGCAGGTAAATGGCAAAACATTGCAAAAGACCGTGACAATGTACGCTTTGGATGCAAGCGGAAAAAACGGTTGCTTTGACAAGTTCTTCGGCTGTCATATCGGCTGTCTCTACAATGTATTCCAACCCACCTGCAAAAACGGCATTGCTGATGGCACAGTGATTGATGTTGAGTTTGTTCACAGCGGTTCTGATGCCGAATTTCTCCATATAATTTTTGTCTGCAAGGGTCGAATTGGGATACACTTCGCATCGGAATACATTGATGGAATCGTGCTGTCCTCTTTCAAGCAGTTCGCAGATTCCCTCTGAAAAACTCTGCAGTGTTTCTCCCGGGAGTCCCAGAATCAGTTCGGTATAGGTCGGGATGCCTGCTTTGTGGTACAGTTCGAGTTGTTCGGACAGTTTATCCTTGTTCATGTTTTTGCGTGAAATGTTTTTCAGTACATTTTCCGACATGCTCTGGAATGCGAGCGAAACACCTTTACTCATGGCAACATCGTTGAACATTTTATTGATGCGGAAAATTCTGTCCGTCTTGTCTTTTGCAAAACAAGCACCGAATTTATCGGGATAACCGCTTTTTTTCTTCAATTCCACCGCAAAAGATGCAATTTCTTCATCTCGTTCAAACAAACCGAAGTTTGAATCGACACACATGCAATAAGAAATATGGTGATCGGAAATCCATTGCAGATCTTTCTTGACCCTTTCCATTGGGAACAGCCGCATGGGAAGCTCATAATCGCACCAATCGCAGAATGAACAGTGGTAGGGACAACCTCTGTTGGTTTCCAGTTGTGCGTTGAATTCCAGTCCCTCGGGAACATTGCAGAGCTTGTCAAATATGCCCGTCAGATACGGGGACGGATAATCATCGGCACCTTCACACTTGCATTCTCCCATGAAAATATTGCCTGCTCGATCGCGATATGCAATGTTCGGGATTGCATCAAGCGAGCTGTTTTGTGTAAGGCGGCGTAAAATATTTGTAAACGGAAGTTCTCCCTCACCGAAAATCAGAATGTCGATAAATGGATATTTTTCAAGATACTCCGTATTTCTTGCGATCTGATGACCACCGAATACAATGATGCAATCGGGATATTTTTCCTTGATGGTTTTTGCCTGCTCGAGATTGTATTGATAGTTCCAGAAATAGTTTGAAAACCCCACAAGAAAAGGATCCCGGATGCAAGCCATTACATCGTTTGTCGGATCTTCCTTGAAGACAATGCCGGCAAGCTCATATTGGGCTTTGATGTCATCAAATTGCAATGCATAGGAAGCCAATACGCCAACGGCATACGGATAGTAGACGGAATTGCCCAGCATTGTATTCGGTTGAATGAAATAAATCTTCTTTTTCATGCGTTGCACCACTTCTGATGAATAGATACAATCGAATTACTCGGTTGTGTATTCAATATTTCTGATAATATTCTGACCGCCTTTTCTGCCGTACCAGACAATCTTTTTTGCATAGTCCGGCAAGGATGACGGTGTGTCGGAAGAATCGATCCGGATCGGGAAGTTGCCGCAAACAAGCGGTTGATACGTATTGTTGTAAATGTTTAAGTAATAACGGAAGAAATCATAATGCAGAGCAAGGCAGCATCCTTTGGAATACGGATTCTTGACAATGCTGCGTTGATACTGTAACAACTCCTCAAACAGTTGGTTATCACCAAAGAATGCTCGGATGAAGGGTTTGATTTCGCTGTAGAATGCATCGAAACTGAAAACCGCCTGCAGGAATGCACCCTCATCCAAAGGCCATGTCAGTTCTCCGAACGCAGGTATGGTACAGGTAAGAGAGCCTGTGTTCAACAAAACCTGTCGGTATTTTTCTTCCAGCCATGTGTGTATTTTACCGCAGATGCTGTCGGGATTGTTCTGTGCCCATGCAATAAGATCGCAATAAAAGTCAGCATAACGGATTTGTTTTTCATAATGCAGGTAAATTGCAATGCATTGCAGCAGTCCGAGATTGTGGAAAGCCCTTACAAAAACGGCAAAAATGTTGCTTTTGATCCACATTTCTTTTGACATGGAGGCGGTGGATACGATAATACGGGAATATTCCGGTATATCCGTTTTGTTCGGAACAACATGGTACTGATGCTGTTCCGTAACGGCATATTCTATTTTGTGCTCTGTCATGTAGGCAGGATCGCTCATGATGGAATTGACGAGTAATTCACAGTTGAAAAAATTGATGGACATATGCTGACCGCATTCCAGCAACTGCTCGATGCCATCTTTGAAGCTTTCATACGTTTCTCCCGGCAGACCGAGAATCAATTCGGAATAGGCTCCGATTGCATTTTTATTATACAGGCTCATCAGATTGTGAAAACTTTCGATGGGCATATTCTTGCGGTAGATTTTGTCAAGTACGTGCTGATGCATGGATTGGAAAGACAGGGTTGCTCCTTTGCTCATGCCTGCATCATTGAGTCGCTTGTTGATTTCAAAAACGGTGTCCGGATTGTTTTTGGAATAAGTCGCCTGGAATTTTTGCGGATAACCGAACTGTCTGTTCGTTTCAATCATGTAGCCGACGATATCCGTGTCTCTTTCAAAAAGACCGAAATTCGCATCTGCACAATAGCAGTATTCTATTTTGTTTGCAGCCATCCAATCGATTTCGGCTTTTACCGTTTTTATATCATAATGTTTGACGTGAGCTTTTTCATTGCCCCAGTCGCAGAAAGCACACTTGTTCGGACAACCTCTGTTTGTCTCAAGAATGGCGGAAAAAACAAGCTCTTTTTCTTCTCTGACCAACGCATCAAAATAGCCTGCAAGATAGGGTGAAACACGTTCCGGAATGGACATTCGACAACTTGGCGTGAAAACAAATGCGCCGTTCTGGCGATATGCAATATTGGGGATTTGTGCAATTTTTTCAGCATCATCGAGGCTGCACAGCAGGGAACGGAAAACTTCTTCGCCCTCACCGAAAATACAGAAATCGACATACTTCTCTTGCAGGATGTCGCTTTTGCGGTTTATCTGATGACCGCCGAAAACAACCAGGCAATCGGGATATTTCTGTTTGATTCTTGCTGCCAATGTCTTGTTGTACTCATAATTCCAGACATAGCATGAAAAGCCGATCAGATACGGATCTTGCAGCTTGTTGACAACGTCTTCGATGTCGGATTTTTTGTAAACGAATCCTTTGAAGCAGTATTTGTTGCATAGGGAAGCGTCGGAAAAGGAATACGCAATCAGAGAACCTGCCGCATAGGGGAAATAAATTGAATTTCCGTATTGCGAATTTGGCTGTACCATGTAGATATTTTTCATTCCGAACACCTCCCGGTTTTTAATGTTGAATTGTCTTATATTTCTTCAATTCTGTTCGGCATACTGGAATACATCATTCTTCCGTTTCGTCTGCCGTACCAGATGATTTCTTTTGCGTATTGTATCCAATCTGTTGTTTTGAACGGAGTGGAGAATTGATAGGTTACCTGTTTCTTTTGTAATGTTATTTTTGTATTGCGAAGAATGGCTTCGAAGTAGTCTCTGAAATTGTAGTTAAAGTGCATCCTGTTGTTATCATCCTGCGGTCGAAGAACCACTGCCCCTTGGTAACGGAACAGTTCTTCGAACAATGATTCGTCGTTTATATACCGCTGTGCAAATCTTTGCATCTCATCATAGAACGTATCGGAATTGTATAAGCACAGAAGAAAAACGGCTTCTTCCAACGGATAGGTGATTTTGCCGAACAGATCATCCTGCCAGGTCAGTCCGCCTTTACCGTCCACAAAATTCTGTAACGTTTGCGAGACCATTTCAAAAACGGGTTTGCAAAAAACGGATTCTTCTTTTATGAATCTGAATAGATCGGAATAGAAGTCATAGTAAGAAACACCGTATTCCATGCGGATATACATTGCAACGCATTGCAGAATTCCGAAATGATGAAAACTCTGTACACAGGTGGAAAATTCATTTGCTCTGACCCATTCGTCAACACGCATGGTGCTTGTGCCGACGACAATGCTCGAATGCCCCGACAGCACATCGTCCATGCTTTCGCAATGGTACTGATTGAGTGCCGTGGTTACGGTTTTGATCTGATAGCGGTCAAGAAAATCTTTGCTTGCAAGTTCCGAATTGGGTAAAAGTTCACAATAATAGGCACTGACTGAGCTGTGCTGCCCCAGTTCAAGCGTTTCGCACAATCCCTGACAAAAACTGTCAAGTGTTTCTCCGGGGAGGGCAAGAATCAGTTCGGTATAGGTGGAGATGCCTGCATCTCTGTATCGTGCGATCTGTGCCGAATATTGCTCTTTGCTGATGTTGACCCTGCCGATATTTTTCAAAACCTCGGGATTGAGTGTCTGCATGGCAAGGGTTGCACCTTTTCCGATGCCGTGGTCGGCAAGCAATTTATTGATGCGGAAAACGCGGTCTGTTTCATTCTTGGCATATGAGACCTGCAAACGGTTCGGATATCCTTTTGTTTCTTTCAGCTCAACCAACTTTTGTGCAATTCTTTCATCGCGTTCAAACATACCGAAATTGGCATCCACGCAATACACAAATTCCATTTTGTGTTCTGCCATCCAGTCCAGCTCCGCAAATACCTTTTCAAGCGGAAAGAGTCTGACTTTGGAGTTGAGTTCACCCCAGTCACAGTAGCAGCAGTTGTAAGGGCAGCCGCGGTTTGTTTCAAGAACACAGGAGAAATGGTATTCGCTGTCCTTGAGAATGTCATCGAAAACACCTGAAAGATAGGGGGATGGGAAGTCCGAAATGGTGATTTTTGCTTCCTTTGTCTGACGGATGCTCCCGTCTTTTTCACGGTAAGAAATGTTCGGAATGTCCGCAAGAGAAGCGTTTGTATCCAATGCAATCAAGACATCTCGGAATGCTTCTTCCCCTTTTCTGTGAATGAGTATATCGATGAAATCGTATTTTTCAAGAAATTCCGTTGTGGGCGGCACATGGTGACCGCCGAATTCAATGACACAATCGGGATATTTTTCTTTCAGCTTGCGGGCATATTCGAGATTGTAGCTGTAATTCCAGATGGCATTGGAAAACCCCGCAAATGCAGGATTGTCAAGGCTGTTGATGCTTTCGTCAATATCTTCTAAGCTGTATATGATTCTTCCGAGTGCATAGCTGTTGCTGACGCGTTCGTCTTGCAATGCAAACGCTGCAAGCATACCGACCGCGTACGGAAGATAGTATGTATTGCCGTACAGACATCCGGCTTGTATAAGATACATGTTTTTTTTCATGGAACAGACTTCCTAACTACTCTGCGATATCGATTTTTTTTACAAGTCCGTTTACGGACGGGAATCGTGTATCTAAATATTGCTGTGCATCTGCAACCGAAAAACCTTGTTTGAGAAATGCAAGCAGATAACCGCCGCCGCCTGCACCGCAAACGGAAACCGCATCCGCAAGATCCTTGCGAAATGCTTGTGTAAGGGTAGCAATCCGGGTATTTGTTATCATGGGGGAGAGCTGCTTCAGCAAATCAAAATGACGGTTGATGCAGAAAAGAAAAGCATTGTAATCATTGTTTTTGATGCTTTGAAGCATGGTATCGTTCAGTGCGGTGAGTTGCCTGAATGCGGAAATGCTGTTTTGGTCACCCGACAAATATCTGTCTGCAACATCATGCACAATGAATCTGCCGAAATGCCGCTGTCCGGTCGGGATCAGAATCATTCTTTCCGAAATGGCGGCACGGATATCGGAAGGCAGTTGCAAAAGTTGAATCTGCGGTATCTGCACAAAGGACGGTTGCGTGGTGCTGATTTTCATTGCGGGGAAGAGGCCGCCTACCTGATCCTGCCAGCCGCCGCCTGTTCCCATAATCTGTTCTGCAACAAAAACAGCCTGCAAAACATCACGGTTGTCGTACTCGGTGCCGGTGATATCTGCAAGAGCTTTTAAGCATCCTGCAAGTAAAATGCTGCTTGTCCCCAGTCCCGATCCTTTGTCAATGCCGTTGACATTTGTGGACAATCTGAAGCCGTCCTGCAACACTGTCTTTTCGGTTATGCCGAAACTTCTGAGAGCTGCCGTATGCAGATTGAAATCGGACAGTTCATCCTCGGTGTCACCGTCACAAAAGTCAAATACAAGAAAGGCATCATCGCTGATGAATTCGATTCTTTTTTCTTCGATTTTTTCGACGGTTACACGGATGGGTTTTGCACCGTTCACCGTTACTGCCATATTGATAACCTGACCGCCGTTTTCGATGCAATAAGGCATTGCATCCGTCCATGTACCCGAAAGGTTTACCCTGACAGGCAGTTGTATTTCCGCTCGGTCCTTTTTGCAATGAAAAACGGAGAAGTCCTGCTTGTTTTTTATGTAATTGTTGATAATTTCTTCCCTGTACTTTGTATAGACAGGATTCTTTTTATATGCGTTCATGTCGCTGATATACAGGCAGCGTGCATGGTAATAATCATAATCTGCATGGGTGATACAGTATTGCATGCTGTATTTTTTATCATCGCTGTGTTGGGTCAGTTTTTGCAGCGAATCCGAAAAAGATTTGCCTTTATAAAAACGTGGGGCATCCCACAGGGTTGTACCGTTGATTGTTTGTTTCGGATTTTCATCCGCATCACACAGGATGCAAACGTACGTGTTATCAATCAGTTTGATTCCGCAGACAACCCGGTTGTCGGGAATGACCGAACCGTTGTCCAATGTTATATCACTGATGAAGCAGTTTTCACCGATTGTGCATCCCTCTTTGATGATTGCGTTGTCAAGCACCGTGTTTTTGCCGATGACGGCACCGTTTTCGACAAAGCTGTTGAGTTTTACAACGGAATCGGTTTTTCCTGCGAGGTGCAATGTGTTGGAAAGTGCTTCACGCATGGATCCGAAGTGACAGAAAGTCTGATCATTCAATACGCAGACTTTGAGAGAGTACGCGGACAACAGATCAAACAGCATTTGTCTGACTTTTTCGTGTGCAGGTGATGTGGCTGGGTTTGGCAGATCACCCGGTTTTGTGCAGTCCTGCGAAAACAATGGAATGATGTCGCCATAGAAATTCAATTCAATGTGATTGGATTGTAAATACGAAATGAGCCCCGATTGATTGACACGCTCATGCAAAAGCGAACAGACTGCATCCTGCAGATAAATAACGCCTGTGTCAATCAGAAATTTGTGTGTGTTGTATTTTGCGGCTGCTTCGCGTAATTGTTCGATGCTGCATTTGTGCGGATATGATGCGAGCAAGCCTTGACTGTTGCCGAACATTACACCGTGTCTGGTTGCGGTTTGGATGTCAGCCGGGACGCAGAACCCGATATTGTTGTCGAATGTGATGTCAATATTTTCGGTGTTGATGAGAATATCGCTGCAGCAGACCAGTATTCCGCTGTCAAACAAGGCCAACAGCCGCTTTGCATTGATCAGGATATGTTCAAGAAGTGTGATTGTCTGACCGTCATTTTGTATGTCGGCAAAAGCTTTTCCGCGGACGGCACCGGTTATGGTGCGTTTGCTTTGTCCGCCTGAATTGATAACAAGCATCTTATTGACGGTGTTATAGTATTTGCCGATGATATCCAGCAATGCACCGCCCGAGCCGATGCGTTCGCTGTGTTCGCTATCAGCCGAAACGATTATATTCACGCCATATTTTTCCTGATAGCCGGAAATCATTTTTTCGCACAATCGTTTTTGCTGTGCGGTGCCGACCGTCAGAAAAACGGTTTCATACTTCCTGTTCATGAATCTCCCTGATCGGTGAAAACCGAATTCTGATTGCCGTCAGACAAAATCGAATGCCGACGGTGATGAGTTTATACAGATTAAAATTGGATTTACCGTCTGTTCTGTTGCGGTATACGGTAGGAATTTCTTCGTATTCCACCCCCGCTTTCAGAGGTTTGAGCGTGTATTCATATATGAAATCGGCAGGGGAATTGAACACCATGCGTTTGTATACAGACATCGGATAAATCTGAAAAAGAGAAAAAGGATCTTTTACGTTTTTGCGGAACAGAATGCTGATAAATGTATTCATTGTGCGGCTGCCCAGAGCATGGAGCGTGCCGTAGCCCTCCACAACAGAACCCTTTAACCATTTTGCAGCACAGATAATTCTGTCAGGGTGTTGTTTGGCTTTGGCAATAAAGTCTTTTACACTGTGCGGATGCATCTCCATATCAGCTGCCATGATAACAAAGTGTGTGCTTTTGACCATGCAGGGAAGCTCTGCGATGCAAAGTTCTGCTGTGGCAGCTTTCTGAACATACATTTCTGTTTTCGCAAATGCGGAGTTTTGTATTATTTGCTGTGCTTCGTAATAGGCGGGGCAGGTATCGGATTTGAGAACGATCACAATTTTCTCAATGTCGTTCATGTCGTTTGTTGCGATCAATTCACGGATTGTGTCTCTGAGTAAATATGTTTCTTTGGAAGCCAGAATAAAAATAGTTACAGAACCGAAAACAGTACTGTGCATGTGTTAACCACCCACTACGTAAAATGAGAATATCTTTTTGAAAACAACATCTTCCAACACGAAACGCAACAGGACGTAATATGTCAGAATGAAGAGCAGCAACAGAAGAAATGAATGCTGCCTGATGAAATCATTGACTTTGTTTGCGGCATTTGCAGCTTTTTCGTTACCGTGGTATACAAGAACAAGAAATGCCACAGGTATAAACAGATTTGCAACGGTAAGGGCACCGATATCGTAGAAAATGCCGCTGATAACGGTAATGCCGTATGCGACAATCGAAAGCATTGCAAGCGTGGCGGAGAAATCGTCGTCTTGTTGCTTTTTGTTGTTTTTGAGTTTGCCTTTTGCTTTCTTTGTTTGGTCGGGTTGCAAATATTGTGCGAATAAAAAGATGCCGAAAGCCAGGGGAGGTAAGAGCAATAACACAAAAATATAAGTTTTTTCCTTTGCAAATCCTGCCGCATCGTTTAAGAATGCTGCAAAGCTGCTGAATGAATCGGAATGCGTGCTCACATATGTATGTAAGAATCTTCCGACAACGGTTGTAAGCAAAGTGCCGACAGCCATGCATATTGTCTTTGCGTGTGAAAGCGCATCGCTTTTTGATGCAACATATAACAAGAAGGCAAGCACGGCGAAAGAAATCACACTTTTATCAGAGAGTATTGCAGCACACAGACAACATAATACAAGTGTGATTTCCGTTGGAAGAAGCGGTTTTTTACTTAAAATATGCAGGGTGTAGAGCAACACAAGGCAGGAAAGCAGAAGGGTGATCGGTAATTTTTGCAGGCAGGCAAACAACGGGTCCATGATCACCACGGCACACAGTATCCCGATATTCTCACCGCATCTGTCGATAAAACGGAACATGACAAACGTGAACAAAGCACAGAAAATGAGGATAAGAAGCCGGTACACGTTGTATTTGTAAGAATAAAACACATCCAGTCTTGTGAAATTGAATCCAAGCTGTTCGTCATCGGCAAAAGACAGAAGCCTGATGAGTGTGAAGAAAAATATGAGCAGAGCAGAAATCTGCGATTTTCGTAGTTTTTTGACAGTATTCATAATTCTCCTCTTATCTGCTTGCAAATGTTGCGATGGCTGTGAGCAGATACATAGCTGCACACAGAGTAAACAACAGATTGTTCTTGCAAAATGTCTTCACTTTTTCGGTCGTTTGCAAAACAGCCGGATTGCCGTTTGCAATGAAAAAAACAATCAGTCCCGTCTGTGCCAACAGGTTGTTGTAGAAATACTTTGAAAATTCCCAGGAGATCAGAACCGACGGCAACATAACGACAGGTGAAACGGCACACAGAAAATAAATAAATTTCTGCATCTTGTTTTCTTCCGAACGGATTGCCGTTTTCCAGAATGTGCCCAGGCAAATGTAAGACGGCAATGCCAATGCAATGAAACATATTGCAGTCCGCAGGCCGTTGCTCCATTCTACAAAATAGATTTCATAGGCAAGACGGATGATTTCATCCAAGGGTTCAAAGTAGTCAAACAGCCATTCGGTTTCAAACAGACCGTAGGTTTTTTCGTCGAGAACACCTTCATATCTTGCAAAATAAAAGTCGATTAATTCCGCAGGTGTTTCAAAACCGAGCCACTTTTCGGATATGGGGGCAAGCAAAGCGATGGCAATGATGGCAAGATACGTAATACCGCAGAGAATGCCGTTTTTTACTGCATAGTTTTCCGAGTGGAACTTCTGCAACAGGATGATTGCAATCAGAATCATGCTGCAAAAAACGAAAACAGGGTTAACAAGTGTCGCAACGGCACACAGCACAGGTACAAACCATATTGTGATTTTGTTGTCCGATAAGAATACGGCAAGCAGTGTCAATGCCCACAGCAGCTTGTCCAGTTTGCAATCTTCGTAATAAAAGTCAAACGGCATAGCAAGCATATAAAAAACGACAACGATCAGGAACACGGCATTGAAACGTTCCGGATCATTTCTGACACAGCTCAATGCCTTTCCGATACACAAGGATCCGGCAATCATCAATAAAAATGCAAAGATGATCATAACCGTCTGAATTGTATTCTCCGAAACGGTATCTGAAAACCAACTGATGATCTCTCCGACCAGACCGCGTGAAACAAAACCGTGGTCATAGGTATACAGATAGTGAATCATGTAGTATCCGTTTGTTGCATTGATATCATTGTTCAACAGGCAAAAAGCGAGATTACCCCCCAGAACAACAAAAGGAAACAAATAGCAAACCAACTTCGATGAGAACGGGTTTCCGATCTGACTGATTCTGTTTTTCAGGTCTTTTGTGTTTGTCATGTCGTATTTCTCCGCAAAAAAGGACTTGTTGTTTCGTTACATATATTTTTTCAGGTTCTCTTCAAATGTACAAAGATAATCATCATCATCTTCGTCTGCGTTGTTGCTGTGCAGGTCTTCGCACATGTGCAGGATCTGTTCGGGGGAAATGGGGAATGGAATGTTTTTGTTGTAGCAAAATGTTGCAACGGCAGCGATCGGTTTTGTCGGCAGATGCAGCAAGAAAACCTTTTTATCGATAGCTGCTGCCAGGCGGTGCACCATTTCATTGTAAGACATAGCTGTCTTTCCGCAAAGGTCGCGGATACTGTTTCCCTCTGTCTGTAAAGCATGGCGGATGAGTGCATGGCACACTTCATCCACATAAACAGGTTGTTCGCAAGCATTGCCTTTGCCGCAGACAGGTACAATGTGCAACAGCTTTATGCACTTTGTCAGTGTATTAAAAATATTGCAGCCGTCACCGTAGATGAGTGCACATCGCAGGATGGAATATTGCAGATTGGAGCCGATGATATATTCCTCTGCATTTTTTTTGCTTTGTGCGTATGCATACAGCTTTGAGAGATGCACATTGACGGTGCTGAGGAAAACCAGCCGTCTGATATTGCTTTTTCGGCAGTATTCAACAACTTCCTTTGTTCCGTCACCGTTTGTTTTTAATATGCTTTCAGGCTTTGCGTTGACGGTTGTTGTTATGGCAGCCATATGGATGCACACATCTGCATCCACGGGCGGCACGGAAGAAAGGTTTTCAAGAGAGCCGCAGACGGCAATGAAACGGGACGGCAGATTCGTTTTTTTTCTGCACAGACAATAAACCTTGTCAAATCTTTTATCCTGATCGATGAAATGCATCAGGCGAGAACCAACAAAACCGCTGATTCCGGTAATGAAAACATTCATTGCTGTATCCTCGTTATCATCATGGGATCTGAAAAATAGGGCTGAATCATAAAGTTTGCAACGATACAATATACCACCAGTGCTGCCATGGCAATGTTGGCTTTTTTTGTATTCTTTTTGATGAGGCAGCTTTCAATGACGGGATCTTTGTTGTTGATAAGCGTAAACAAGATCATAAACTGTGAAAGAGTTGCTGCTGTCATCCATCGCGGCTCTTCTTCCATCAAAAAAATCAGCGCAATGCCGAACAACAGTGTTGTCAGGAAAAGCAGACCGCAGATAAGTTGGAATCTGCTGTTTTTTTTGTGTAGCTTTTTTTCTTTTTTTGAGAATTGTTTTTTGTCGTTATTTGTGATATAGTAATACCACAATGCTGCAAACAACAGCATAACAGGTAAAAAGAATACAAAGAAATTGAGCAGAAATTCCGGTGAGAATTCTTTTTCCCGGAAAATGGACAATCCGTTTCCTTTTTCGTTAAAATAATACACATCAATGTATACTTTGTTCAGCACTTCCGTTCCCAATCGATCCTGCATATACGCGAACAATTCATCGCGTGACATTTTGATGGTACTGTTTGCAAAAAATACACAGTAAACAGCCGAAACAAAGGCAATAATCAAGCCCGACACGGTTGATGCAATATAACTTTTTTTGAAATCTGATTTCAATATGTGATACACCTGAATGAAAAATACGGCAGGGAAGTATATCAGGACGAACGAATGATGGGTGAATATTGCCATCACGAATATGACCGGGCAAAGCCAATGTACATACTTTTTACCTGCCACGAGACTGCAAAGCACCGCAGCAAGAGCAAGGTAGATGTCATAAATGCCGATCCAGTTTGCATACCGCAGGACGGAATACGGAAAAACAAAAAGCAGCATGCTCACGAAAAACAAAAAAGTGTTGTTTTCTTTGATGGCTTTTTTGAGTACACAGGATGCCATGCCGATAATAGAGACACCCGTTGCGATATAAACACAGATGTTCAGAGTGAAGATTTGTTGATAGGTTATGTTGTATGTGAACAGCGAAATCAAGGAGCCGATAAAAGTACGGGTGCCGTAGTAAAACTGATAGTCAAGCAGATAAAGCGTTGCTGCAGGGTGTGCAAGGACAACGGAATTTTCGCTGATCATCTGCACGGAACGCAGAACAAAAAAGGCCGATGCAGCAACAAGCATGACCCATTTGGCAAGTTTTGCTTTGTCTTCACTTTTAATATTTTTAAAAGTTTTCATAAAAATCCTTTAATAAAAATTATTAAAATTAATACGTAAAAACATATTATCACATTTTTATTTTAATGTCAAGGTGATTGCATTGAACAAGAAATTCGACAAAAGACAAAATACGGCACTGGCGGTTGTCAGTTCTTTTTTCGTCTGTGCCAAAAATCTGTTGCTGAAAAAACCGATACTCGTCATTTTTGATGCTACAAAACTGTGTAATCAACACTGTCCCATGTGCAACATCCGTAAAAATGTTTCTTCGCAGATGTCTCTTTCTGAAATAGAACAGGCTGCCGATGCTTTGAAAAAATTCGGTGTTTCCTATGTTTTTATCCAAGGTGGAGAACCTTTGCTCAGGAAAGATATTGTTGATATTGTCGATATTTTCATCAGTCGCTCCATCAAGCCGACCGTCATTACCAACGGTGTTTTTCTGACATATGAGCTGGCAGAACAGCTTGCAAGCAGGCATTGCAATCTGACACTCAGTATTGACTCGCTTGAACGCGAAAAATATGCCTATCTGCGTGGCAGTGATGACCTGCCGAAGGTGCTTGACAACATTGAACGAATTGCGGGGATAACGCAGCATCTCGGCAACTGGGCAATCACTTCAACCATCACAAAGCAATCAGAACTCGGCGATATTATCCGTATTTATGAGTTTGCAAAAGAACATGGCTTTATGTTTGCAATCCGACCGTACATTGCCGTAACGGGGAATGCAGGCAGAAAAGATGAAAATCTGACGTATGAACCGGACGAAGTGCTTAATATTTTTGATTATTTCATCAAAATTGCAAAGCGTGAAAACTATCTGGCATATCTCGTTTACCGTGAACACGTAAAATACATCAAAGGGGAGCCGACACCACCGTGTGATGCCATGAAATTCTCTTTCCTGATGAATGAAGAAGGCCATATGGCCCCCTGTCTGGAGATGCCTGATAAAACGTTTTCACTCCGTGATTTTTCTGCCGAGAAGAAACGTTTGAAAAGCTGTATTGACACCTGCAACAGGGAGCACCCGTGCTTCTATAATGACGCCAGGGAAATTGGCATATTGTATAGAAATATTTTTAAAATATTGTTTAATTTACACAAAATTATAAAGCAAATGATCCGGTACAAAAACTTCTTTTAATTCTGAAACGGAATTAAAATCAATGGTAAAAAATCATTAATTACAATGTTGATTTATTGAAATAAAAAAATACAAAATGCGTTGCAGAAAGGTGTTTGCATCTCTCTGTAACGCATTTTTTTTTGATGAATATTTCAAAACGGAGTGTTATTGCAGGTCGTACTTTTTCAATATTTTCGGGTACATGTGCGAATAAAAGAACACGGATAAAAACGTAAAGGCGGCTTTTATTCCGTTGATCCAGAAACTGATAAAGCCGTTTTTTGTGATGGAACGCAAACCGTTGAGGATGGTCTGCACGGCAAAAGCATAGCCGTATGAGCCGTTTACCGTTTCTTTTCCTGCAAAGGATTTCCACTCAAAATAAGCTTTGATTACCTTCAGGTCAATGTCGGGAATTTCGGAAAAATTGCAGCCGGGATTTTCCATTGTGATGTTCTTTTTGTAATAATCCAGACTGAAATCCTGTTCAATCAGTCTGCCCTGTGCAACCAGATCGTTGTAAATCTCCGTATTCTGAATCGGAGAAAACAGATAAATCAGAATGATGCTGGCATCAATACTTTTTATATAAGACAGGGTTTCTTTCAGTTGTTCTTCCGTTTCATCGGGCAAACCGATCATAAAAGAAGCAACTGCCGTTATACCGACTTTTTTGCAGGCTGAAAAAGTTTCTCTTGCCTTTTCAAGATTGACGTTCTTTTTGAGTTTTTTCTGCATTTCTGCCGAGCCGCTTTCGACACCAAAGCAGATAAATCTGCAACCGGCATCATGCATCATTGCGTAATCATCATAATCGTACAGCCCGACTTTGGAAAGCATACCCCATTTAAAATCAAGATTTCTCTCCTTGACTTTTCTGCAGAATTCACGGGCATCCTCTTTTTTAGTCCGCCAGAGCTCGCCGGAAAAATATACACCGTTGAGTCCGTGATTGTTTATGAGTTTTTCAATTTCATTGAGAACGATATCGTCCGGTTTTTTTCTGTGGGTACTGCGGTTGTAAAAGTGATTGGAACAAAATGTGCATCTGCCGGGGCATCCTTTTGAAGCATACAGATACAGCATTTTGGTACAGTTGAAAAAGGTCTGGAAATAATCTTTCGGATCCAATAACGTCCAATCGAGTTCGGGGAATGTCTGCAGATCTCCGAAAGGTCTGTCGGGATTCACAATCACCCGGTTGTCTTTTTTATAAGCAATGCCGGCGATACTTTCAATGCAATCTCCGTTTTCGTATGCTGTCAGCAGTTCGGAAAAAGTGATTTCTCCTTCACGAAGTACAACCACATCCGCAAGATCTGCATTCAGAATCACATCGGGACTCATGGTCGGAAAGTAACCGCCTGCAATTACCCTGATCCCTCTTTTTTTAGCTGCCGCACAGATTTTTTCTCCGTCTTTGAGACCGCGGCCTGACATGAGTGAAATGCCGATGACATCCGGTCGGAAACTGTCAAGTTCTTTTTCGATGTTCACTTTTTTGACGCATCTGTCAAGAAGCTGAACTGTGTGACCTTGTGTTTTTACATAAGTGGCAAGAGCCAGCAAACCCAAAGGATTCGAGATGGCTCTGGTATAATATCCGACCGACGGATTGATAAACAAAACTTTCATTCACATCACTCCTCAGGAAATGATTTCTTATGAATACAGAAATTTGAATGTGTCTTTTTTATTATACATTACAATTTTTTTTATGGCAATACATTATGCGATTTTTTAACGCAAACAACCGTTCGGCAACAGAAATGTATGTTTGTTATCCCGTCTCAGTTGCACAAGAGTGTCTGATAAATGTAAGGCAAACAAAAAAACAGATACGACTGCATTTGTTTTTTCTTGCCGGTTGCGGGGAGAGGGCTTGACTCTCGCGTTGCGACGCTCGGTCAGGCTCGGCTCTTCAGGCTGACGGCCCCGTCCCTCTCTGTCACTTCGTGACATCTCTCCCACACTGTGGGAGAGTCTTCCACCGGATGTTCATTCACTACCTCGCCGCTTCAAGTCTCTCTTTGACAAAAAGAAAACGAAAAACACCCACGCAAGGTGAGTGTTTTTCATTCTGGTTGCGGGGAGAGGACTTGAACCTCTGGCCTCCGGGTTATGAGCCCGACGAGCTACCAACTGCTCCACCCCGCGATGTGTTCACTTTTTGAGTGCTTTGTTATTATACACCATGGAATCAAAAAAAGCAATACCTTTTTTAAAAAAAGTTATAATTATTTTTCATTTGTTTTGTATAGTATTTGCATTTTTTATTCGTTTTGTTCCGTTGCTCTGCTTTTGTTTTTGAGAATGGGGATCGGTTCTTCTTTGTGCAGGTTGATTTTGTGGGGAAAATGTGCTATTCTTTGTGTGATTTTCGGAAGGAGGTGTTGTTTTGGCGAGAACATTACGGTTTGAAATTCCGGAGTACTACAATGGTCGAAAGGTGATTCATTTTTTGCGTGGGGAAGCAGGGCTTTCTTCACGGCTTACGATTTCTCTGAAATATCTTCCCGACGGCATTTTGCTCAACGGAGAACATACTCGCACCATTGATCGTTTGAAAACGGGCGACATCTTAACGGTCAATTTGCCAACAGAGGAAAACACCGTTTCTGCGGTGTCGGTTGTTCCGCTTGCGGTGGTTTACGAAGATGAAGATGTGCTCGTCATTAACAAACCTGCCGGACTTGCTATGCATCCGACCCACAATCACCAGGATGATTCACTCGCAAACTGTGTGGCTGCCTATCGACCGGATGCTGTTTTTCGTGCTGTCGGCAGACTCGATAAATGCACATCGGGTCTTGTGCTGTGTGCCATGAACAAAATGGCAGCGGCTGCGTTGTCGGGACAATATGAAAAAGAATATCTTGCCATTGCCGGAGGGGTTTATGCCGGCAGTGGTACGATTGACAAACCCATTTACAGACCCGACCCCATGAAAACGCTGCGTGCGGTCGGGGAAACAGGGGAGTATGCCGTGACCCATTGGCAGGCATTGGCAACAAACGGAAAATGTTCGTTGTTGCGTGTAAGGCTTGAAACAGGCAGAACACATCAGATCCGTGTGCATTTTGCGTCCCTCGGTACACCGTTGGTTGGTGACGATATGTACGGTTCAACCGTCAATCCGCCCGACAGGGCGGCCCTGCATTGCGAAAAACTTACCTTTACACATCCCGTTACAAAAGAAGTGCTCACCTTCACAGCTCCCTTGCCGGATGATATGCAATGCATAGCGGATACTATGGAGTTTTATTAATAGTTAAGATAATAACAATTAAATAAGGTGATATCTATGAGAGAAGAATATGATTTTTCCAATGCCCAAAAATCCGTATGCAAAAAACTGAAAAAACAACTTACGATCAATATCGACTGTGTTGCCAACAATCGCCAACCTGAAATGCATTGGAACTGAAAGCAATTTCATCAATGCCCGATGCAAGGCAGCACATTATTCCTTGATAAAATTATATTCGTATAAACACAAAGAAGTCCGTCGGTAAATAGCGGACTTCTTTGTATTTGTGGTGATTTTATTGTGCTTTGTGTGTGCGGAGATTGTCGCGTTTTATTGTTGCTTAATTTGCAATCTTAAACAGAGTTTTGAAGAAGTCGAGCAATTTGCTCAGGAAGTTCAGGATTGCCTGCAGTGAATTGGCATTGTCGGGTTGCAGGGAATCCAGACAGTTGTCGCAGATGCCATCGTTGTCTGCATCTGCATGACCGATGGCAGGGATGACTTCTTCTTCAGTCAGACCGCAAGCACAGAATTTGATCTTTTTTCCATTTGTAGTGCAGGTGGCATCGGATGTAACAATCCAATCGCACATTTTGTGATCGGATACGGGAATATCATTGCCGTAGTCGGCAACCGATTTGCAGGTCGAGCAATAGGTAATGCCCGTGAATCCTTTGTTTGTGCAGGTTGCAGGATGATCACCGACGGTGATGTAAGTATGACCGGTTGCAGGAATTACTTCCTGTTTGAGGGAAGGCGTGCCGCAGACTGAGCAGGCTATGCCGTCCGTCAGACCGGTTTTTTCACATGTTGCAGCATAGCCGGGAACGGTTTTGTCGGTGTGACCTTTTGCTGCTCTGTAATCCCCGACATAAGTATCACCGCAGACGCAAATGTAGGTGGTGTAACCTTGTTCGGTGCAGGTGGGGGCGGTGACACCGTTAACATAGTAATGATGATCATCCGCATCGGTGTGATAATTGAAGTGAATGTTTGCATCCAGCAACGGGTTGTTGAAACTGTTTTCGATTGAGATGGCAGACCATTTTTCTTCATTGCCGGAATAATATACATCTGTCAGCGATTCGCATGTCATAAACGCATTAAATCCAATGCTTGTTATGCTATCCGGAATGGCGATTGATGTCAACGAGCTGCAGCGAGAGAATGCACAGCTTCCGATGCTTGTTACGCTGTCCGGAATGGCGATTGATGTCAGCGAGTTGCATTGGGAAAATGCATAATCCCCGATGCTTGTTACTCCGTCTTCAATGACAACTGTTTTAACAGAAGATTGATATGACTTCCATGGACCTATGCCCGGTAAATAGTCCTTCATTGCTCCTGTACCGGAGATGGTGAGTGTGCCTTCGCTGTCGAGAACCCATGTCAGATTGTCACCGCAAGTGCCGCTGTCAACCGTTTCTGCACTTGCCGAAATTGCAATAAATGTGCAAAGCACGGCCATGATAACAGCAACCAACAATAATTTCATTGTTCGTTTCATTTCAAAACTCCTTTCTTATGCATGAAAATTCCTTTACGCATTATCATTTTTTTGCTGCGTTTTTGATTTTTTCGATAGCCGAATTTTCATGTTTTTTACAATTATATACCTGTGGATTGCTTTTGTCAACAACAGTTGCCAGGCTATTGTTGTTTGTACAATGCCGGAAAGAATGGGTTTAAAAACGCGAAAATGAGAATAAGAGCTATGTGAATAATGATTCGCATAGTCTTGTCGGTTAACAAAAATAATGCAAACAAATACAAAGAAGTCCGTCGGTAAACAGCGGACTTCTTTTTTTGATTTGTGAAGTTTTTATTATATGTGTGCGGAGATTGCTTGTGCTGTGCGGATGACGGTAGCTGTGAGCGGACGCAGATACAGATCGAGCTGACCGATGTAGGAGCAAAAGTCTGCTCCGAATCCCTGTTTGTATCTGTGCAGACCGTATTTCGGGTTGGACGGGTCAGGCAAGCCTTCCACACCGCGAAAATCAAAAAATTTACAACCGAGGTCAATGGCGGTTCTTTGCATTTCCCATTGCAGTCGCTCGTTTGGATTGTCATCCAATGCATTCTGATCGGAGCAACCGTACATGAACCATGCTCTGTCTGCCATATGTACCATAATGGCTGCTGCGATCGGATAATTGTCTTTTTCGGCAAGAAAAAGTTGCGCATTGTCACCCGATTCGGTTAAGAAGTTTTCAAAAAAGCTTTGCGGTTCAACGGGGAAGTCATTCTTTTTTCCGACTTGCTGCATCATTTTATAAAATCTCGGAATGTCATTTATGTTGCCGATACGAACGGTCATATCACTGTGCAGTGAACGGTTTACTTTGTACCGTGTTGTGCGGTGGTAGCCCGAGGTGAGTGTGTCTTTTGTCAAGTTTTGTAAGTCCAGAACATAACACATCCGCGGTTGAAACAGAGAAAAATCGTTTGCTTGATTGCAACGGAAGCCGAGTTTTTTTATCTGCTTTGTAAAAACTGCATCGCTGTCGGAAATCATGGGATCTATGCGTAACAAATAGGCTCCTTGCTTTTTGGCATAGGTTTTTCCGGCTTGAATCAATGCTCTGCATGTTGCAGAATCTCCGTCATCAAAAATCGGTCCTCGCGGTGCATAAAACATCGATGTTTGCAGTTTATTGATTCTGTGTTCAAGCATTGCCATGGTGCCTTTGATTGTGCCGTTGTCGTCTCGAAGTATCAAGCCGTGCCAGTTCCATTCTTTTTTGATTCTGCCCCAGAGTGATGTCTGCATAAAATGGCAATTCGGATGTTGTCGGACAAAAGCATCCAGATCCTGACTGTGTGTAAGATCTGCAATTTCGACATTATAGTGTGTTGTTTTTGTTTTTACTTCAGAATGCATCAAGAACCAACTCCTTTTGATATCATGGTATCACAATAGATATAGAAAGTCAATAACTATAGATGATGTTTTGCAACATAAGATTTCGTTATACTATATCTATAGGAGTGGTTAAAGTGGATATTGTGAATCATGAATACGGAAAAAGAATACGCTGTTTGCGTGAGTATCAAAAGCTGTCCCGCGAAAAATTGGCAGAGATGTCCAATATTTCAACGCAGTTTCTTGCCGATATTGAAACCGGAAAAAAGGGAATGAGTGTGGTTACATTGCACAAACTGTGCCACGCCTTGCATACCTCTGCCGACAGTATTGTGTTCGGGAATGAGAACGACTCGTTTTCCGAATTGGAAGCGATGTTGGCAACCGTCCCGACGGAAAAACGAGTCGATGTGCAGGAGATCTTGCAAAGAATTATTTCCATATTATGAAAAAACGGAGCCGTCCCGAGTGGGATGGCTCCGCGTGTATTTGTTGGGGATGGAATTAATACATTCCGCCGCCCTGTGCTGCTGCCATGGCTGCTGCCTGTGCAGCTTCTGCCTGGGGATTGGGAATGTCGGAAACAAGAGATTCCGTGGTCAGGACCATGGCTGCAACGGATGCAGCGTTCTGCAGAGCGGAACGGGTAACCTTGGTCGGGTCGAGAATGCCTGCTTCGGACATGTCGGTGTAATCTTCGGTTGCGAAGTTGTAGCCGTAACCTTTTTTGCCGGAACGACGGATGGCGTCGATGATAACGCTTCCTTCAAGACCTGCGTTTGCAGCGATCTGACGGATGGGTTCTTCGATTGCCTTGAGGACGATGTTGATGCCGGTCTTTTCGTCGCCTTCTGTGTCTGCAAGCAGTTTTTCAATGTCTTCAATGACGTTGAGCAGAGCAACACCGCCGCCTGCTACGTAGCCTTCTTCAACAGCTGCCTTGGTAGCTGCAAGAGCATCTTCCACGCGAAGCTTCTGTTCTTTCATTTCGATTTCGGTTGCAGCACCGACATGGATCACAGCAACACCGCCTGCAAGCTTTGCAAGTCTTTCCTGCAGCTTTTCACGGTCGAATTCGCTGGTGGTGGATTCGATCTGGTTGCGGATCTGGGCAACACGAGCCTTGATTTCTTCCTGAGAGCCTGCACCGTCAACGATGATTGTGTTTTCTTTGCTGATCTTGACCTGCTTTGCACGACCGAGCTGTGCTACGGTTGCATCCTTGAGTTCAAGACCGAGTTCTTCGGTAATGACTTCGCCGCCGGTGAGGATGGCGATGTCACGAAGCATTTCTTTTCTTCTGTCGCCGAAGCCGGGAGCCTTTACACCAATGCAGGTGAAAGTGCCGCGCAGCTTGTTGACAAGGATGGTTGCAAGAGCTTCGCCTTCAATGTCCTCTGCAACGATGACAAGCTTTTTGCCTGCCTGCAGGATGGATTCAAGAAGGGG
The DNA here is from genome assembly GCA_045576275.1 of Acutalibacteraceae bacterium. Classification (GTDB taxonomy): domain Bacteria; phylum Bacillota; class Clostridia; order Oscillospirales; family Acutalibacteraceae; genus RUG806. The sequence continues at coordinate 196,191 of JAZNGB010000062.1, read as the reverse complement.
AAGGATTTCCTGAATGTTGGAAATTTTCTTATCGGTAATGAGGATGAAAGCATCGTCAATAACAGCTTCCATCTTGTCGGTATCGGTGACCATGTAGGGGGAGATATAGCCACGGTCAAACTGCATACCTTCGACGATGTCGCAATAGGTTTCAGCAGTCTTGGATTCTTCGACTGTGATAACACCGTCAGCACTGACTTTGTCCATAGCTTCTGCAATCAGAGCACCGACATTTTCGTCAGCGGAAGAAACGGTTGCAATACGAGCAATGTCGGAAGAACCTTTGACGGGTTCGGAAATGCCCTGCAAACCTGCAACAGCTGCGTCAACAGCCTTCTGGATGCCTTTTTTGACAACCATGGGATTTGCACCGGCAGCGACATTCTTCATACCTTCGCGTACAAGAGCCTGTGCAAGAAGGGTAGCGGTGGTGGTGCCGTCGCCTGCAACATCATTTGTCTTGGTTGCAACTTCTTTAACAAGCTGTGCACCCATGTTTTCGAATGCATCTTCAAGTTCAATTTCTTTAGCAATGGTAACACCGTCATTGGTGATGAGGGGTGCACCGTATTTTTTGTCGAGAACAACGTTTCTGCCCTTGGGGCCAAGGGTGATTTTAACGGTATTGCTGAGCTTGTCAATACCTGCCTGAAGAGCCTTGCGGGCATCTTCGCCGAAAAGAATCTGTTTTGCCATAATCAGTATGCCTCCTGTGAATTATTCAACAATAGCGAGAATATCGCTCTGACGTGCTACAGTGTATTCATCCTTGCCGAGTTTGACTTCGGTGCCGGAATACTTGCTGAGAATGACGCGGTCGCCGACTTTGAGTTCCATGACGACTTCCTTGCCGTCCACAACGCCACCGGGGCCGACTGCAACTACTTCTGCGATCTGCGGTTTTTCCTGTGCTGCTGCAGCAAGGATGATGCCGCCCTTTGTGGTTTCTTCAGCTTCAACGAATTTCAGAACGACTCTGTCGCCAAGCGGTTTTAATGTCATTATCGTTTCCTCCCGATAAAAAGTTTGTCGATTTATGAGTTAGCACTCTTCATTTGTGAGTGCTAAGACTATTTTACATTATTTTTCTGAATAGTCAAGACCTTTTTCCAAATTTTTGGAAAATTATTTTGCAAATGTATCTGTCGGATGCGGTAAAAACAGGAAAATGAAAACTTTTTGTCCGAAAATCAAAAATACTCTTGACAAGCGGATTGTTTTCATATATAATTCTCATGCTGTCAGTTGCAGCAAATTGAATATGGTGGGTATAGCTCAGTTGGTTAGAGTGCCAGGTTGTGGCCCTGGAGGTCGTCGGTTCGAATCCGACTACCCACCCCAGAAAAAAAGCAAGCTTCGGCTTGCTTTTTTTACTTTATAGGAAACTGCGTTTCCATAAAGCAAAAAATATTATATGTCCCTCCGTCGCCCGCTTCGCGTGCTCGGAGATGGACTATTCGAAAACGGTCGCGGCGTTACGGCGAAGCCGTTTTCTTGTCCATTGCGAAAGCAATGGCATATCATCAACGATAGCGTTGCTATCGTTGTATCTCATCAGTCCGTCAGGACTGCATATCATCACGCGTAGCGTGTATCAAAAAAGCTTTCGCAATGATGATATGCAAGGCTTGCGCCTTGATGATATACAACTTCATACGAAGTTAATGATATGCAATTCCTACGGAATTGATGATATACAACGCCAAGTCGTTGATTTTTATGCTTCATTGTAGTATAATCGCACCAAAGGAAGTGTTTGCATGCTCTCTGTTTTTATGTTTGCCGCCAATGCGGTGTTACCTATTGTGGCTGTGATTTTGCTCGGCTTCTTTCTTCGTCATTCCGGTTTTCTCGGTGAAAAGTTTTTTGCTGATGCCAACCGGTTGATGTTCAAAGTTGCCTTGCCTGCCATGCTGTTTTATAACATTTATAATATCGAGAGTTTGTCCGATATTCATTGGGAGACGGTTCTTTTTGCAGTTGCTGCCGTGTCAGTACTTTTTATAATTGGTTTGATATACTCTGTATTATTTATAAAGAACCGTAAACAAAAGGGTGTTGTTTTGCAGGCGGCATTCCGTTCCAATTCTGCACTCATAGGCTATCAGCTTGCCAATGCACTCGGTGGTGCTGCCGGGTTGCAATGCATTTCTCTTCTGTCTGCTTTTACCATTGCTCAGTTCAATGTGTTTGCCGTTGTTGCACTGAGTATTTTTAATTCCGACGGAAAAACGGACTGGAAAAAAGTGTTTAAGGGTATTGTAAAGAATCCTTTGATTATTTCCATTTTGTGCGGTCTGTTGGTGCTTGGTGTGCGTTCTTTGATTCCCGTTGATGCAGCGGGAGATAAAGTTTTTATGATCAAAACCGCATTCCCGTTTTTGTATACTGCACTCGGTCAGATTGCAGGCATTGCAACACCGATTGCATTTCTGGTGCTTGGCGGTCAGTTCTCATTTCAGGCCATTCGCGGTATGTTGTCGCAGATTGTATCCGGTACACTGATGCGTATTGTAGCGGCTCCCGTGTTGATTCTCGGTACTGCTTACCTGTTGTCTGAAAAATGGGGAATTGTGCAGTTCGGTGCTGCCGAATATGCCGCTTTTGTCGCCTTGTTCGGTTCGCCTGTTGCTGTTTCAAGTGCGGTCATGGCAAAAGAAATGGATGGTGACGAACAGCTGGCGGGACAGCTGGTTGTATGGTCGAGTTTGTTTTCTATTTTAACAATTTTTACCATTGTGTGTGTTTTAAAGTATATGAAATTGCTGTAAAACTTATGTCTGATACTTACAAAAATTGCCGATTTATTTGTTTAAATTGAACAAATGAAAAAGGACGATTTATTGTTAGTTTATCGGATTTATTAATAAATATAAAAAATTTAAATTTGGACTTGATTTTGTCGCATTTTGTAATATAATAATATAGAATTCGGAGGGATATTTATGAACAGAAAGTTATTATTGACGGTTGTTGTTATGCTGTGTGTTACGTTGGTGACCGCCTGTGTATCAACCCGATTTTTTATGTCTTTTGAAACCGTAACAAATGATGTTGCAGACCCGTCGCAGGGGCAGGCGGTTGTCAACTCCATGGCAAACAAAGATGTCAGTGAGGTTGAAAGCCATGTGCGTGAAGCATGGTCACTTGCCGAGAAGTCAGCCGAAGAACGTGCATCCAATGCGGCTGCACAGCAACAGGCATCCAATGCACTCAATCCCACTTCGCAGGACAATGCGCAGGCAGGGGACCCGACCCAACCCGGTACGGAAACTCCGACCCAACCCGGTACGGAAACTCCGACCAACAACGGTCAGACGGCTGCAAAACCGAATGACGGCAAGCTGTACACGGAGGCTGACTTTGCTGCGGTGGATGCACTGCTTGCAGGCGGTGAAACATTCAAGTCGCTGTACATGGATGCATGCATCTGCGGTGACTCCGTTATTGCTGGGATGTCCGGATATGACTTCCTCGATGAACCGTATTGTCTGGGTAAAGTCGGTGCAAGCCTTTACTATCTCGAAGAACAGATTGAAACGATTGTATCTTTGAATCCCAAACATCTGATTCTGCACTTCGGTACGAATATGCTCAATGATTCTGAAGATTACCTGTATTACAGCTTCATTGCTACATATGTTGATCTTTGCGAACAGCTGCAGGCAAGAATGCCCGGTGTGCATATCGTTATCAGCTCTCTGCTGCCGATGGATCCCGAAGTACAGGCAAGCGAACCTGCTTACATGATGCGTTCGGCTTACAATCAGGCACTGCAGGAAATGTGTGCCGAACACGGTTGGGATTATATGAGCAACGAAGAACTGGCATCTGCTCATCTTGATTATCTTGAACCCGACGGAATGCACTATAACTATTATTTCTATGAAGACTACTGGCTTAAATTCATTTATTTGCAGGCAGGTATCGGAGCATGAAATACGCATTCAAAGCAGTAGAAGCAATCTGCATCGTATTATTGGTAGTGTTCGTCGGCTACATGGCCGGCAACACGGGCAATTCAAACAAAACACCTGAGGAAATCGAAGCTGCGGTAACGCAGTCGATGGATATGAACGGTCTGAAAAAAGCCGACAACGGTGCATTCCGTACCCAGTTCGGTTATGACATGGGCGAATTTGCAGGTGTTGTATATTACAAATCCGAATCCATTATGGACGTACGCGAAATGCTCATCATCAAATTGCCCGAAGGCAATGACGGTGAAGCGGTCAGCGAAAAACTCAGAACCTATGCGGATGAAAAAGCTGCTTTGTATGAAAGCTATGCTCCGGATGAGTTTTTCCTCTTGTCCAACAGCGTGATTGAAGTAAAAGGCAATTATCTGTTCTTCTGTGTTGCGGATGAAGCAGCCGTTGCCTATGAGAGCTTTTGTGATGCTCTTTAAGACGATTGTCAGGTGAAGGAGAAAAAGAATGGTATTCAGCAGTGTATCTTTTTTGTTTGTATTTTTACCCGTAACGCTGCTTTTGTATTTTCTTCCCGTCACGAAGAAGCATACAAAAGCGGATATGATGCGCAAAAATATTGTTTTGCTGTGCGCAAGCCTTGTGTTCTATGCGTGGGGTGAGCCGATTTACATTTTCCTGATGCTTTTGAGCGTATTGTTCAACTACATCATCGGACTCGATATTGAAAGAACGGAAAATGAAAAGGCTCGCAAGGCAATTCTGATTGTTGCGGTTGTATTTAATCTTTTTGTCATCGGTTTCTTTAAGTATTACGGTTTCCTTGTGGAAACGATCAACTCCATCACGGGACTTGATATTTCTTATAAGTCCCTGGCATTGCCGGTCGGTATTTCTTTCTACACATTCCAGATTCTTTCTTATGTTATCGATATTTACCGCCGAAAAGTTCCGGCACAGACGAATATCATTTCTTTTGCACTGTATATTTCTTTGTTCCCGCAGTTGATAGCCGGTCCCATTGAACAGTATTCTACCATCGCCGAACAACTCAACAACCGTACGGAAACATTTGAAAAGTTTGCAGACGGCATTCTTGTTTTCATGCGTGGTTTTGCCCGCAAAATGCTGCTTGCAAACCTCGCAGGTGCAGCATTTGAATCGGCTCTGATGCAAGGGGTCGAGAATATGTCTGCCGTGACAGCCTGGTTGTGTCTCGGTGTTTATGTCATGCAGATCTTCTTTGACTTCAGCGGTTATTCCGACATGGCAATCGGTCTGGGCAAAATGTTTGGCTTTAAACTGACCCAGAACTTCCGTTATCCCCTTTATTCCGACAGCATCGCTGATTTCTGGCGTCGTTGGCACATCACGCTGGGTTCATGGTTCCGTGAATATGTTTACATTCCGCTCGGCGGTAATCGCAAAGGTGAACTGCGTACATCAATCAATTCTTCCGTTGTATGGTTTTTGACCGGTCTTTGGCACGGTGCCTCATGGAATTTTGTGGCATGGGGTATGTATTTTGGTGTTGTTTTGATTTTAGAACGTCAATTCCTGCGTGAATATTTGCAAAAGGCACCGGTTTGGTTGCGGAAAGTATACACAACATTGGTGCATTTGCCGGCATGGGTGTTCTTTTATTGGGCGACGTTCGGTGAACAGATGCGTTATTTTAAATCCATGTTTTTCCTGGGGGACGGACTCTGGAACAGCGAAACGACATATTTTGTGCAAACCAATTTTGTTTTGATTTTTTTGTTGGTGTTCTGCTCTGTTCCGGCAGGTAAGTTTATTGCAGATAACATTATTCGTCCCAAGTGTTCCGAAACCACGTATCTTGTGTTGCGTTTCGTTTTGTGGGTGGCAATATTCTTTGTATCGGTTGCCTTCCTCATCAGCGATTCCTACAATCCGTTCATGTATTTCCGATTCTGATAAGGAGGTGCAAAGAAGATGTCTGATATGAAAGAACAAATCAATACATTCAAAGAAGAAGAACTTTCTTCCTTTGCAGCTTCTGTGGAGACGGATTCGGTTGACCTGTCGTTGCTTGATGAGGAAGATCCGTATGATGCACTGTTGCAGGACTGGGATGCTTCCAATGCAAACCTGGCAGCAAGAAAACGTGAAACACAGTATCAGCAAGAAAAGAAGAAACCGCATACCGGGTTTGCCGTACGCAGCAGAGTGGCGGCGGCTGCAGCCGCAGCCAAGGCACATATTTCTGCAAAAACGGAAGAAAAAGAACAGGTTGAACCCGTCAATGCAGTTGAAAAATCTGCACCTGTGAATCCGGTACAATCTTTTGACGATTTGCTGAAAGTAACACAGTCACGTGTAAAAAAAGAAGTAGAATGGCAGCTTATGTCTGATGAGGTTGCCGAACCTGTGAAACCGGCATTTGCGGTGCGCAACCGCTCACAGGCAAAAGAAGTCAACACCGGTGTAAATGCAGTCAATGATGTGCCGCAGCTGAATACACAACCGCAGCGCGAATCGGTGGTTGCATACAGACCGTATGATGAAGAAAACGAGCCGGAACTTGAAGATATCCCCGAACGCGGACTGGCAATGTTTTCAAAGGCGGCAAACGACCTTGTGTTCGGCAAAAAAGAATATCCGCAGAATCCGCAAAAGGTACGTTTTGTTTCGCAGGTGATTTCTGTTATTTTTGCAGCATTTCTGTTTTTGGTTGCTGTTGTCAACTTCGCAGCACCCGATAAAGAGTTTTCGGAAGCTGAAAACAGAAGACTTGAACCGATGCCGAAGCTGACGATCAGCACCATTGCAAACGGCAGTTTTATGTCTGACTTTGAAACTTCGCTGACAGATCAGTTTGTTTGCCGTGATTTCTTTGTTAAAATGCGTACAAGATTTCTGGTTTCCATCGGCAAATCAGAAGTAAACGATGTTTACATTGCAAGTAATAATTACTTGATTCCCAAACCGCCCGTACCCAACACGGATATCGCCAATGCAACCATGGCAGCCATCAATGCCGTTGCTGAAAAAAAACCGAATATTCAACAGTATTGTGCGTTTATTCCGCGAGCTTCTTACATTCTTTCAAACCTGTTACCCGACGGTGCTGCAAGCTTTGACGATCAGGCACTTGTGGATGCCATGTTCGCAGCCAACACCGCTGCCAATGTCAAAAACATTCGAGTCAGCGATGCGTTGTTTGCTGCTGCGCAGACACAGCAGATCTATTATCGTACCGACCACCATTGGACGACAGCAGGTGCTTATGCCGCATTTGAAGTCATTGCAAAAGAAATGGGCCTTGATACAACGGCTGTTGCTTACGAGACGCTGACGATCAGCAACTCTTTTGCCGGCACATCATCCTCCAGCTCCGGTTTGTATCAGATTGTGGATTCGGTTGAAATTTGCATTCCCGCAGAACAACAGACATATATGGTTGAATTCCCGCAGGAAGGCAAAAAATATACATCCATTTTTATGCCTGAGTACCTTGAGAAAAAAGACAAATATGCTGTTTTCTTCGGCGGCAACCCGAGCATTGTGAACATTTCTACCGATGCCGACAGCGTTGATACGTTGTTGATTCTCAAGGATTCCTATGCCAATGCACTGGTTCCTATGCTTACACCGTATTATCGTAACATCATTATGATTGACCCACGTTATTATATGGAAAGCTTCGACAGCTTCCTGCAGACACACAAAATTACAGATATCCTGTATCTGTTCAGTGTTGAATCTGTAACCAATGCCGAAGCATTGCAGCGATTCCTTGTCAGCTGATTTTATTGCTTTAATCAGGATGCAAAACCTTCTTGATCGATAGGTTTTGCATCTTTTTTGACTTTTTATAAATGTATTGAGAATAGAATGAGGATATGTTATAATATAAAAACAATATAGAGAACAGGAGAAGAACTATGGCGGAAACGATTTTCAAAACCGTGCGTAAGGAACAAGGATTGACCCGTGATGAGGTGTGCGATGCAGCACAGCAGTTGCAGAAGCCTTTGCAACCCGAGCGTCTGGAGCGGATTGAAAACGGGAAATTTGATATAACGCCCGAAGAAGTTCTTTTACTTGCTGAAATTTACGGTGAACCGACATTGTGCAATCAATACTGTGCAAGGGAATGCCCGATCGGGAAAAAATATGTTCCCGAAGTCAAGGTGAAAGACCTGACGCAGATCGTGCTGGAAATGCTTTCGTCACTCAACTCCATGAAAAAAAGCCAGGAACGACTCATTGAGATAACAGCAGACGGAGAGATTGCTGATGATGAAATTCAGGATTTTGTTTATATCCAGAAAGAGCTGGAACGCATATCCGTTACGGTTGAAACATTGCAATTGTGGGTGGAGCAGATGTTGGCTGATGAGAAAATAAACTTAAAAAAATACAACGAAATAAAAGCATTGAATTGATTTTTTTCTGACGGTGTCTGAAGTTGATCGGGCACTGTTTTTTTTGTATATATTAACAGTGTTGACAAAAACTATTGCAATTATAATATAAATATAGTAAAATAGTACAAATGGCAGGATTGATTGTCATTTTAGTATATGAAACAAGAGGGGGATGCTCTGCAATGGCGAATTGTCCGAAATGCGGTGCTGCATTGAAAATCTATCAGATGAGTCCATACTGCAAAAAATGCGGTGTGCATCTGATGTTTGCCTCGTTTGAGGGGCAGTTTGAAAAAGACCGCAGAATTGCTGAAATGTCCATGGCAAATTTCCGCTACAGCATGGTGAAAATGAAAACTGCGTATGTCGGCGGTGTTGCACAAAAATTAAGAATAGCGTTTGCATTTATTCCGTTGTTTGCATTGTTGTTACCGCTGGGCAGCGTTGGTGTGCAAACACCCTTTTACGAATCCGCGTTTACCGTCAATGCGATTGATGTTATTGCAAAAGGGTTTCTCGGCGGCCTGTTCGGTCAGCTCGGCGGTTTTGCACAAGGCCCGGTGTTTGGTGAAGTGGCGGCTGCTATGCATACGCTGTTGATCGGGTATCTTGTTATGGTTGCTGCTGCCGTACTTGTGTTGCTTATTTCCGCACTCGGTTTTATCGGTAATAAGAAAACAAGTGTGCTTGTTATTCTCTTTTCCGTTGTCGGCATGGTCGGTGCCGTTCTGACAAAGGTGTTCGGGTCCGCAGTTGTGGCAGCCGCTGAAACGGCCGGCAGCCTTGTGGAGGCAAAATGCGGCATGCTGTTTTTGGTGGCTCTTCTTTTGTTTGTGCCTTCCGTTGCGGCTGCGGTGCTTTGTCTTAAAAATCCGCCCGTGCGTGTATTCCGTGAGGGTGATGAACTGCGTGTGGAATACAGACGCAAGTGGAAAAAGGGCGAAATCGACCTGCTTTCCATCCCGTCCCCCATTTATGAATCCGATGAAGACAGAGCCGAAAGAAAGAGGCTCATCAGCGAAGCCTATCAGACAAATGAAGAGGAGGTGACGGACAATGGCTGATATGAATATCCGTGAGGGCTTATCCGAAAAGGAACGGTTAAGACTTGAAAAAATCGACAAACTCGATGAAAACAAGCGCCGCAAAAAGGTCATCATTGCCGTTGTGACCGTTATTCTGTGTCTGTTCTTTGTGCTCGGTACCATTTTCGGCGGTATGTACATACTCAGCTTTGAGGGGACGCAGGAATTGCCTGCCGAAGTGGTGGAATATCCTGCCTTGCCCGAAACCGAAGCCGATATCTATGCTGATTTTACAGCCCTGTTGCAGGATACAAAGAATTTTACAGGCACAAAAATGAATATCTCCTTTGATGTGTCCTTGCCTGAGGACAGTATTGTTATCAACGGAGAGAATGCCGACAGTCTGCTTACTTATCTCAGACACGTCCGTTCTTCCGTCAATGAAAAACTGTCTGCCTGCTATGAGGACGACAGACACGCAGGTGCCTACGGTGAGGACTTCTCGGCACTGCTGGATGAAGCCCTGTTCAACGAACAGGATTTTACAAAAGCAGAAGCACTTGTGAATGAAGAAAATGAAAACGATCTGCAATATGTGTTCACATTTGACGGCTGTGCTTATGATGAGCGTGAAGCAAGTACCGTATTCGCGAGTTTCGACCTTGTCACCGCCGAAGAAACTATCACAGCCATGAAAGAGCTGTTTGCGGATGTTGCCAAGGTCAGCGATGCAGAGCTTTCGTATGAGGATTTTGTTGTGACCGCTGCGGTTGACCGCCTTGCTGATACGCTGAATGATTTCAGCCAGAAGCGTGTCTGCAATATCACCTTGCCCGTGACTTTCATCGGTGAATATGCCGATTTCGGCACTGCAACCATTGAATTTAAAATTGAACTGAAAAAGATCTTCCGCTTCACCCGTGTTTCCTTTGCGTTCAGGGATGACGTGTATTACATCGAAAAGGGCTCGACGGATGAGCTGAAAACACGCATTGTGTCCGATGAGTCGCCTGCTGATGTGGTTGTTACATGGACTTCCTCCGATTCCTCCGTGCTTGCCATTGACGGTAATTTCTACAAGGGTGTCAAGGTCAGCGATGAACCTGTCACCGTAACAGGCTCTTACACTTACAACGGTGTCACCTACACCGACACCTGTCTGTTCTGGGTGCGTGTTCCCGTGGAGGGAATCAAAGTCGATACCAAGGAGCTGACCCTTGCCAAGGGACAGACCGAAGTACTGACCGCCACCTTCTCACCTGCCGAAGCCACCATCACAACACTGTATTGGTTTACTTCGGATGAGAATATTGCCACGGTCGATGAAAACGGCACGGTAAAAGCCGTTGCAGCCGGTGAAACCACGGTTTACTGTGTCACACTCGACGGAAATTACAAATCTGTCTGTACCGTAACGGTCACTGAATAAAGGAGGGAACGAAGATGTCGAATTTGTCAACAAAAGAAAAATTAGTCAACCGTTTCCTCAAGGCGGATGACTATTCAGCCGCAACACTCGATCAGAATATTCTGCAAAAATACGAAAAGCTCGCTGTCGATGTTTACAGCACCCGTCAGGTTTCTGTGGGTGAATTGAGCTGGATGGCAGTACAGCGTTTTTCAAGATCGCTGAAAAACGGTCTTGACAACTATGCAAACATGTACTACACCAAGGTGCTCAAGATCGACCTGTCCTATGTCACGGTCATCAAAGCTCTTATCAGCGTTTATGATACACTCAACAATCCTCTGATGGGCATTGTATACGACCGCACCCGTACCCGTTGGGGCAAGGCAAGACCCTATGTTCTGACCACACCGCTGCCGTTCTTCCTTGTGACAGCTTTGCTTTACAGCGGTGCACTGCTGATTCCGACGGAAACGATCAATGACCCCAAACGCATTATCTATCTGTTTTTGATGCTGTTCCTGCAGGAAACATTTTCTACCATATTCAACATTCCCACCGATAACTATCCGACCTTGCAATCGCCATGTCCTGCGGACAGAATCAATGTTTCGCTCGTACAAAGTTACGCAGGTGCATACGGCGGTGACCTCATCTCCACCATTTACATTGCACTGATGTCCCTGAACAACAGCGGCACCATGCCGGTGTCGCAGCCTTTGATGTTCACAATCATCGGTTTTGTGACGGCTTTCTTCGGTACGGTCGGCACCATGGGTGTTGCACTCAAATGTCCCGAGCGTGTGCTTTTGCAGCCCAAACCTGCACCGCTTACCAAGACAATGTTCTATGTTCTGAAAAACAAGTATGCCATGCGTAATGTCGTTTCGGGTTTTGTTACAAGTGCATGGAGCAACGGCGGCTATTCATGGGACGTTATCACGCAGCTTGAAATTTTCGGCGGCATGGGAAAAATCATGCCCCTGTATCTGTTCTATCACGCCTGTAATGTGCTTTCCATTGCATTTATCAAGCCCATCCGCGAACGCATTAAGAGCTACCGCGGCATTGTCATCGGTATGCGTCTGATGGATTCCGCACTGGAATTAATCTGGGCGGTTGGCGGCTGGATTACCATGCCGAAGAGAAAATGGTGGCTCAGCGGTATCTTCTTCTGCATCGGTTATGGTCTGAACGGTCTGAACAATGCACCTGCTACCGCATTTGAGGGTGAAATCAACCGCGAAATCAATGACTATACCGAATATCTCACGGGCGAACGTCCCGACGGTACATTCGGCTTGCTCACGGGCTACATTCAGAAACTGACCCAGCCCATCAACACCATGCTTGCCCTTGCTGTTATCAAGTGGACGGGTTATGACACCACCCTTGACACGACCTACTGGGCTCAGGATTCCGTGGATGTTTACCGCAAGGTTTTTGCCCTGTATGCAGTTGGCAATCTTGTTCCGCATCTTATCAACACCATTCCGCTGTTCTTCTATGACCTCGACGGCAAGAAGAAAGAGGATATGTACAAGGCACTCAACGAGCGACGCATGATGATTGCCAAGGAAAACCAGGGCAAGCTCAGCGAAGACATGGCAATGCTCGTCGAAATGCTCAGTGACGAACAAAATCAGAAAACGGATTGAATCAAATGACAAAAGTATTGCTTAAAATTTTTGTTCCCGCTTATTTTGCACAGGAGCGTACCGAAAAGGTACGCTCCTCTGTCGGTAAGTTTTCCGGGGTTGTCGGCATTGTTTGCAATGTTTTGCTTTGCGTTATGAAACTTATTGTCGGCACAATGACAGGCTCAATCGCCATTACGGCGGATGCCATGAACAATCTTTCCGATGCCACGGGTTCTGTTGTGACGCTCATCGGATTCCGTCTTTCCGAAAAGCCTGCGGATGAAGAACACCCTTACGGTCATGCACGGTTTGAATACCTGTCTGCTCTTGCTGTTGCGGCACTGATCCTCATCATCGGTTTTGAACTTGCCAAAACATCGTTTGAGAAAATCATCAACCCTGTCGCGGTGGAATTTACCCTGCCTGCTGCAATCGTGCTTGTCGCATCTGTTCTGATAAAGCTGTGGATGTTCCTGTTTAACCGCAGACTCGGCAAGGATATCAAGTCCAATGCCCTGATTGCCACGGCTGCAGACAGTCGCAACGATGCTGTTTCTACCACCGCTGTGCTCATCTGCTCTGCTTTGTCACTTGTTACCGACCTGCCGTTGGATGGCATTGTCGGTTTGGCGGTGGCATTGTTTATTCTGTACAGCGGCATTACGCTCGGAAAAGAAACCATCAGTCCGTTGTTGGGTGAGAATGCAGACGGTGAATTGCGAGATAGTTTAGTCCGCTTGATTGAAAGTGAAGAAAAAGTTCTCGGTTATCACGATTTGATGGTGCATGACTACGGACCCGGTCAGCGATTTGCAAGCTGCCATGTGGAAATGGACAGTGCGGAAGATCCTATGTTCTGCCATGAGTTGATCGACAATATTGAACGAAAATGCATGGATGAGCTGCGTGTGCATCTGGTTGTCCATTATGATCCGATTGTGACGGGAGATGCTGAAACGGAAGAGTTAAAAAAGCTTGTTGCGGATTTGCTCTGCCAACAGGATGAACGCATCAGCATACACGATTTTCGTATGGTGGTCGGTGAAGGACATACGAATCTGATTTTTGATATTGTGCTTCCGTCTGATCTGATGGCAAAAAAGAAAACGATTAAAAAACAACTCGATAACGATCTGGCCGTCAGGGCAGGTAAAAAGATTTATACGGTTGTAACATTCGATATCAGTGCATTCAATTGAATAAAATACAGTCGTGTGTATATTGCCGAACGGGAATTGTGCAACACGGCTGTTTTTGTTTGTGCTTGATTTAAGAGAGTTGGTGTAGTATAATTTATAATGGATTATTGTAGTTTGGAGAAATATTATGTCTTTTAAACCGCACAGAGTGATTTTTACCGCATACGGTTCTATGGTCGGCATTATGGAACATATAAAACTTTGGATGTACAGCAAAGATGCAAACGCGATGCAATGGAGGATTCTGCGTCGATTGATGCGTGATAACAAGACGACTGTTTACGGTAAGGAAAACGGTTTTGATCAGGTGTGCAGTGTTGCTGATTATCAAAGACTTGTACCGCTTTCCACCTATGCCGATTATGAGGAATTTGTGCACCGCATGGCAAACGGTGAAAAAGGACTGATCACAAACCGTTATGTCCGCCGTTTTACCGAATCCTCGGGCAGCACGGGCAGAAGCAAGCTCGTACCCATGTCGGGTCATGCTGAATGGAATTGTCAATGTTTCAGCTTTTCGGCTCCCATCGGCTGTGCCGTTAAATATTTTGTGAAGCAAAAACACCGTCCTTTACCGCCGCAGAGAGGACTTCTGACGGCCGAGATCAGCCGCCGCAAGGTGCCGGGCGGTACGGTTTCCTGCCTTTCGTCCATTCCGCTTCTCAATCTCGGCCCCATTGTGCCGTTGATTACCAGCTCACCGAAAGAAGTGCTGTTTCCCGAATCCAATGTTGATATGGATATGCATTATGTCAAACTGCGTTTTGCATTGCAGGATGAAGATATCAGCTATCTGGGTACGATTTTTATTACAACGCTCGAATCCATGTTTTTTTATATGGAAGAAAACTGGGAGATGCTGTGCAAGGATATTGAACAGGGAACGATTGACAGCCGGATCCGTATGCCTGACCACATCCGCAAAAAACTTGAAAAAAGGCTCAAACCCCGTCCGAAAAGAGCTGCCTTTCTTCGAACCGAATTTGAAAAAGGTTTTGATGTTTCCCCCATCATCCCACGTATCTGGCCGAAATGTAGATGGTTGTACGGTATGGGTACGGGTGCTCTTTCACATTATGCCAAGAAACTTCGTCGCTACATAGGGGAGGAAATGCCCATTCACTATCTCGGCTATGCCGCAACCGAAGCACTGATGGCTGTGCCGATTGAACTGGACAGCTTTGAATATGTCTTGTTGCCGCACAATGCGTTTTATGAGTTTTTACCCTTGGATGCCCCCGAAGGTACCCGTCCGCTGACGATTTCCGAAGTGGAAGTCGGCAAGGAATACGAATTGATTCTGACCAACTTAAGTGGTTTTTACCGCTACCGCATCGAAGATGTTGTCAAAGTGACCGGTTTTTATCATCAATCTCCCAAGGTAACATTCTGTTACAGACTCAATCAGATTGCCAATATCAGTGGTGAAAAGGTCAATCAGATGGCTTTTGATGAAATTGTCGGAAACTTTTCCGAAAAAACAGGGGATCTGTTGGTCGGTTACAGCATTTATGCAGACCGCAGCACATCCCCGGGACATTATGTATTGCTCATCGAAACCGCAGCCGAACACAACCCCGAAGAGGAAGCGGAATATGCCCGTATATTTGAAGAAACTTTTTGTGCAGGCAATGTTTCCGTCGAACCGCTGATCAAAAGCGGTGCATTGGGTCATTGCGAGGTAAGATTCCTGCAAAAAGGAACCCATGACGAATACAGGGAACTGTTGCGTGCAAACGGTGCAAACCTGAACCAGGTCAAACCAATCAAAGTCATCACAACACAAGCCCAGAAGGACTTTTTCTTTAATCGTATCAAGCATTGAAAGGAGCCATCCGTTTGAAAAATGCAAAAACACAGCTATCGGCATTTCTGATGAGTGCCTGTGCAGCGGAAGCTCCTGCCGTTGAAGAGGGCAAGCAATACATTGATGCACTCAGCCGTCGCGGTTTACAGGATGAAAATGTGGCCGTGCAGCTTGCGTTTGACCGTCTGAATCATCCCGTACCGCAAAGATTGCAGGCTGAATTGTATGACAAGGTGAATTATCTTTGCCGCAAATACATGGACAGGGTTGCCCGTTTTTATCTATGCTATGATTTTGTCCCCGATGTCCGTGCCTTGGAAACCGCCATTCTTTGCTTGTATGAAAAAGTTCCGATTTTTCATTCGCTGTTTATTTCCCATCCGATCCGCCCATATTGGAAGGTAGTCGATTATACATTGCAGGATGTTTTGACGGTGCAAAAAGCAGATTGTTTGCAGGCTGCTGCCATCGCTTTTTTGGAACAGCCTGTTGCCATTGATGATCCGTCTCAGATGAAAATTGCTCTTATTCATGATGAAAAACAGAGTATTCTTGTTTTTCGTTGGAATCACATGATTATGGACGGCGGCGGATTTAAACAGTTTACCACCGATTTGTGTAACGCGTACAACCATTACAGACAAACAGGCAACGCTCCGCTTTTCTTTAAGACAGGAACACGCAGTTATGATGCCGTGTATGCGGATTTGCTTGCCGAAAAAAAGAGAAAAGCCAAAATGCAGCTTGCCGGTGTTACGGCTCACGAGAAAAAAACATTACCATTTACATTAAAAAGTGCAGACGATGCAACACACATCGTGTATCATAGTATAGATGCCGATGTCATGCGTGCTGCCTTCGCTATGGCAAAGGCAAACAATGCAACGATCAATGATCTGCTTTCGGCAGCCTATATCTATGCTTCCTACAAGAGCATCGGTTGTGAGCAAGAGCCTTTGTATTTGTCCTGTGCGGTGGATTTGCGTCGCTATATCAAGAATCCAGACCGTATGGGGTATACCAACCATACGACTTTTATGTATTGCAGCGTACCACAGCTTACAGATACACCGCTTGACCTTCTCAAAGCGGTCAGCCAAAGCAACAAAAAGAACAAACAAGACCCGTTTCTCGGTTTGCATGGTATTCCGCTTTTGCATTTTGCCTATTCTTCGATGGTGCATATACAGGCGGAATCGGTTGTGGGGTTGTTCTATAACAATGCCAATATTGCATTGAGCAATGTCGGACCCGTTCCGTGTGAGAAATATTCCCTGGACGGACACGCCGTAACGGATGCCCTTGTGGCAGGTGGTGCAAAAGAAAAACCCTGTGCTGCAGCAACGGTATTGACCGCCAATGAAAAGCTGACCATCTCCGTTTGTACCAAAGGAAATCAACAGGACATAAAAATGTTACAAGATTTCTTCCGTTATTTTGAACAATATGTCCGTTCAATAACACCGAATTAAACAAATGGCGGATTTTTTGATGATTGACATGGAAGAGTTTGTTAAGTTATAAATACTTGCAAGAATAAAATGAAAGGAGCAAGCGATATGGGAAAAGTCAATGATTATATTACCAAAGTTGTCAATAAACTCAATGAATATAAGTACAATGCATCCAAACCCTGGTTGCAGTATTATGACCGAATGCCCGAACATCTGGATTATTACAACGGATCGATTTACGATATGGTATATGATGCCGCGTTGAAGTATCCGAATAACATAGCACTTGAGTTTTTCAATACAAAAATCACGTACCGTGATTTTATTTCCCATGTAGACCGTGTTGCGGTCGCTCTGAAAAAAATTGATGTCATCGAAAATGAATGTGTCACCATTTGTATGCCGAATATGCCCGAGGCAATTTACACGATTTATGCTGTGAATAAAATCGGTGCCATCTGCAATATTTTGCATCCGATGCTTTCTGCCGAGGAAGTAGCCAAGGCAATGTCTGCAACCAATTCAACGGTGCTTTTTACGACCGATGTATCTTATCCGACCCTGAAAGACCTTGCGGCAGACCATATGATTGTCTGTGAGGTTTCTGCAAGTATGAATGTTGTTTTAAAAACAGCATACAATCTCAAAAACAAAAACAATCTTCGTTATGAAACCGGGGTTTTGCCGTGGAAAGACTTCATGAAAAACGGTTCTCTCGTTATGGATACCCATGTCAGCCGTTCACAGAGAAGTCCTGCTGTTATCATTTACAGCGGTGGTACAACAGGTAAATCCAAGGGCATCATTCTTTCAAACCTCAACTTCAACTGCATTGCAACCCAATGCGAAGTCGTTTGCAAGGAGGCAAGACCCGGCAATTCCATTTTGTCGGCACTGCCTATTTTTCACGGTTTCGGTTTATGTGTTTGTATTCATGTGCCGCTGGCATTGGGATTGAAATGCATTCTCATTCCGAAAATTGACACGACCAAAATTCCGCAGCTCATCAAGTCCAAAAAACCGAATCTGCTGCCTGTGATTCCGTCGATGCTCAATATCATCGTCAACAGTCCCGACCCCGGCAGCAATGCTTTTCAGAGTGTCAAAGTTATTCTTTCGGGCGGTGACTATCTCAGCGACAAGCTCAGCAGCGAGGTTATTTCTTATTTCCGTCGTTGCGGCTCAACGGCACACATTCAGATCGGTTACGGCATGTCGGAGGCGACCGCCTTTGTTTCTGCCACCAATGAAAGTGTACGCAGTATTGACAATATCGGTATTCCCAACCCGGATACGGATATCCGTATTTTTGATCCTGCCGGGGAAACGGAATGCGAATACGGTACGGTCGGTGAAATCTGTGTCAACGGTCCGTCCGTGATGCTCGGTTATATCAACAATGACGAAGAAACTGCCATTGCTTTGCGTACCCACCGTGACGGAAAAGTATGGTTGCATACGGGTGACCTCGGTTATATGGATTCCAACGGTGTTTTGCACTACACCTCCCGTCTGAAGCGTATGATTATTTCCAACGGGTATAACATTTATCCCGTTGAATTGGAAGAAGTTATCAACAAGTGCAAGTATGTTGCAACAAGTGTTGTCGTCGGCATTCGCCATAAGATCAAGCAGGAAGTCCCCAAAGCGGTTATTGTTCTGAAAAAAGGTGTCGAACAGAGTGCGGAGATCGAAAAGGAAATCCGCGACTACTGTAAGAAGAACCTTGCCCGAAATGCAATGCCGCAGGAATTTGAATTCCGTGCCTCTCTGCCGGTTACCAAAATCGGTAAGATCAACTACCGCAAATTGCAGGAAGATTCCGAAAAGCAGACCACAGAGAAATAAAAAAGAAAAACCGATACAAAAACAGGGAGAATAATATGCCGAAGCATCAGATTGATCGTTCCTTTTTTCCGTTTTCCATGTTTTCGCCCCCGTTCAACGGAGCTGTTTTTGCAATGGCGCGTGCATTTTTGCAACCGTCACTGTTTATGGGACGGCATAAAGAGGTGCAGGTGGACAGACACTGTATCACGGTGGCTGACGGTAATGACATTGAGCTGTTGCTCTACACGCCCGACAATCTGTCTGCCGATGCGCCCTGTCTTGTTTATTGCCACGGCGGCGGTTTTGTATTTGATGCCGCACCGTATCACTATCAGCTCGCGTATACCTATGCAAAGACCGTTCCCTGTAAAGTGGTGATGGTGCGCTACAGACTTGTACCGCAGGTGGTTTTTCCTGTTCCGTTGCAGGATTGCCTGGATGCGTTTTTGTGGGTACACAAGAATGCTAAGACACTCGGAATTGATGAAACCCGCATTGCGGTTGGCGGAGACAGTGCAGGCGGTGCACTTGCCGCCGGTGTTGCACAGACGGCAACCAAACGCGGCTTTTCCGTTGCGGCGCAGTTTTTGGTGTATCCCGTGTGCGACCGCAGCATGAACACGCAGAGCAACCTCACGTTTACAGATACGCCGATGTGGAATTCCACGCTGTCAAAAAAAATGTGGCAGTTGTATGTGCCTGACGGCAACGGCAGTGCAGACTGCGGTTTGGCAGCACCTGCCGAAGCGACAGAACTTGACGGTCTGCCGACGGCTTATGTTGAAACGGCAGAATTTGATTGTCTGCGTGATGAAGGGCAGAATTATGCACAAAGATTGCGGCAAAGCGGCTGCGACGTGACAGTGCATCAAACCAAAGGCACCATGCACGGCTTTGACATCTGCATGAAAGCCCCCGAAACCGTCAGAGCGATTGATTGCAGAGTGAAGTTTTTGCAGAAGTGTTTTTACTTTATAAGAAACTGCGTTTCCATAAAGTAAAAAATATTGTATGGTCCCTCCGAACGCACGCTTCACGTGCTCGGAGATGGACGAATCGAAAACGGTCGCCGCGTTACGGCGAAGCCGTTTTCTTGTCAGAAATAAGACATAAAAAAGGTCTGCACGAAAATGTGGGAATTCAAAATAAATTTCGGTTTGTCGGGTAGGTAGCCAATCACGGGGACGGTACTGTGATTGACTCAATCATATATCAATAACAGGCAATCATAGTCCCGTCCCCTGATTGGCGGTTACGCACACCAAAATCGGAAAAATCAATTATCGCAAACTGCAAGAGGATTCCGAAAAGACAGCAATCGACAGATAAAAAAACACTTGAACTGAATAAAAACCAAGCAAAAAGAGTGGCTCGCAGCGAGCCACTCTTTCTTTTAAAGACCAATGGTCAGGATTTTAAATGGTTTATAGGCACGTGAGTCTTATTTGTTGAAAAGGTCGCTGAGTTCGTCAAGAACCAGTTCTACCAATTTCATCAGCAGGACGTAAATACGGGTACTCTTGAATGAAAACTTGATGTCAGCAAGAATGCTGTCGATGGTGGTTTCGCTCACATATTCCTGCTTTTCTTCTCCGTTGTCGATCACAATGGGCTGTGTGCAGGTCATGCCACCATCACCGGTGATTTCCGCACGGACGTACAGGAAGTCTTCAGCACCGTCAATGGTGTCAAGGTCAAGGGAAATGACGCCTGTGTCGGCGGTCACATCCTGTTTTGCAATGATTTCACCGTTTGCAATCCACTGAATGGAATCGCAATCTGCAACGGTTACGCTGATGGTATGGTTTTCGGTGGTGACGGAAGTGAAGGTCGGGTATGCAATGTCTGTGTCGCAGGCATTAATCTCTGCTTCGGGACCAAGGATATCGCTTGTACCGATTTTGCGTGCCACTGCAAAGAATGTGCCGTCAATCATGGCTTGCTTGATGTTGTCCACATTGTTTTCTTCCATGGCAAAGACCATGAAGGAGGTGTCGATTTCGCTGAAGTTATGGGAGTCATTGTTTGCAAAGGCCCAGAAAGTTCTGCCGTAGGGCAGTGTCGTCATGAGCATCTGGTCCCACAGAATGCGGTTGTAGGCTTCGGTGTGGTTCTTGAGGTTGAAAAGTTCAATACCAAGGCAGGTGTTGTATTTGAGAATGATCTCGCTAAAGTACCATACTGTTTCAGGATCGGAAGCATCGGCTTCGGAGTCGTAGCCGATCCAGTCGCCCGGATGGTTGATTTGGGAAAGACCGCCGTTTTTCTCAATATACGCTACCGCTTTTTCGTGGCCGTTTTCGCCTAACTCCACACCGTTGCCGATATCTTCAGGTAAGAAATAGCCGTTGACATGGCTCTTGGTAATGTTTATGTAGTTCAGTTCGTTTGCCCCCGTCACGCAGGTCATGCCTTCACCGCGTACAGTGCCGTCATACAGTTCATATGTGCCGTCGGTAATGCCATAAAACTGCTCGTCGGTAAGATGCTCCCGCTTGTAGCCGAGGATATACTGATACAGATAAAGCGGAATCAGCGGCTGTTCTTCGTTCCATGCTTTGCCGGTTACACCGTGGTCAGCCATTGCAAGAAAATCAAAGCCCTGATTGTAGTGTTCGATAATGGTTTCGGGATACGTGACGGAGGCGTCGCTGTAAGTTGAGTGAGTGTGCAGGTTGCCCTTGTAAAGTCCCCAGGTTTCCCAATCGACATTTTCGTAAGGGGAAACAAGGGTATAATCGGATTCTGCAGCACTTACACAAAGCAGACAGAAGGGAAGTACCATGAGAATGCTCAGTGCAATGCTGAGTGTTTTTCTGAAGTGTTTCATAAGAATGCTCCTTTTTGTTTGATAAGAATTATTATACCTTAAACTTCCTTTGTATGTCAAGGTTGACAATTTTAAAATCTATTGTATAATGAAACAAAAAACACAGGAGATATTTATGCACATTCGCCATGCACAAAAGGAAGATCTGCCCCGGCTTCTTGAAATTTATGCCATTGCCCGTCGTTTTATGGCAGAAAACGGTAATCCTGATCAGTGGAAGAATCACAAACCTGTTCCTGCACGTGTTGAGCAGGATATTGAAGAACAGATCAATTTCGTGGGGGTGGATGCAGACGGTATTGTCCGTTTTGTTTTTGTCTTTTTTACCGATCCCGAACCGACCTATTCTTATATTGAAAACGGAGCCTGGCTCAACGATTTGCCGTACGGTACCATTCACCGTGTTGCAACAGATGCAACGGTGCACGGTGCCATGGGGGAGATCGTTTCGTTCTGCAAGCATACCATCGGGAATCTCCGTATCGATACGCATGAAAAAAACATCCCCATGCAAAAGGCACTTGCCAAAAACGGTTTTACGAAATGCGGAACCATTTATCTTGAAGACGGTGACAGCCGTATTGCATTTCAGTTGACTGAATAAACAACAAAAATGAACCACCTGAAGAGGAATGAACGCTCTCTTTCAGGTGGTTACTTTATTAAAACGGTTTGTTATTTGATAACGGAAGCACGGATTTCCGGATTTTTGCTTAAACTCAAGGGACGGATGGCACCGTGGTTAATGAGCATCATCATGCTTTTGGCAACGATGGGGGCTGGAAGATGGTCTTCATCATTCAGCCAGGTCCATATAAAGTTTGCCATGCCTGCCGCCAGAAACTGAATGATATACATATGCAGTTTGGACGGTGCGGAATCCGGTGCGCTCAAGATGGCTTGGGTTACGAGATTGCTGAAACTTTGTCCGATGTTCAGTTCACCGTTTTTGCTTAACAGAACAAGACATAAACGGCGGTTTTCTTCGCAATACTGAAGAATCCGTGTCATGATATCCGCACTGTTGAAGTTGGGGGAACGGTGTTGATTTACAATTTGCATAATGTCTGCGTATACATTGTTATAAATCTCATCATACAGGTCATGCGTTGTGTTATAATGACGATAGAACGTACTGCGGTTGATGTCGGCATTGTCGCAGATTTCTTTGATTGTGATTTCGTGAATGGGTTTCTTTTCAAGAATTTCTACCAGGCTTTTCTGAAGCATTTTTTTTGTCATTGCGGTACGTCGATTTTCTTTTTCGTTCATGTCGGCCTCCCGAAAATACAGAAAGTATGATAGGTGATTTGCATTGTTGTGCTTTAAATGCAATATGATGTCGCATTTTATATTCATTGTACCATGATTGTATAATAAATGCAAGATGGAATTTGTTGACTTTGCCATTTATTTTGTTGTATAATAATAACACTATATGATCATAAGTGAGGTAAAAAACGATGCGTAAAGCGATTGCCGTTCTGATGAGTGTTCTTTTGTTGTTGTCTTCGTTTGCTTTTGCTGTTGCTGCCGAGGACACAAGTATGCAATTTGCCGTGGCTGCCGATTTGCATTATCATGCACCGCGTGAAGCCCTTGAAGGTGATATTGACGATGAAATTTTCTGGTATGCAAACCGCCGAGCTGCCATGGAAGACGAGAGTCCTTATATCATTGATGCATTTCTTGAGCAGTGTGCCGAAGCGGACTATGATTTTGTTCTTTTGCCTGGCGACCTGACCAATGACGGCAGAATTCTGACGGAAGATCATTCTGTTGTTGCCGAAAAACTGCGTGCTTTTGAAGAAAAGACAGGTATTCCCGTTTATGTTGTTCCCGGTAACCACGACACGGGTGCAGGTGAAAATGACACCACCGTCGATATGTTTAAAGAGATTTATGCTGATTTCGGTTATAGCGAAGCTTTGGTTGTGGACGAAACAACAGGTTCCTATACGGCTGATCTTAACGATTCATACCGCCTGATTGCCCTTGATTCCTGCGATCCTACCAAATCCACCGAGGACGGAATGACCGCAGAACTTGTTTTCTGGGTGCTTGCACAGGCAAAACAGGCAAAAACAGACGGTAAATATCCCATTCTGATGATGCATCACAATCTGTTGGATCATCTGCCCATGCAAAGACTCATCAGCCGCAACTTCATCATTCAGTTCCATTATTCCACGGCTGAATTGTTTGCAAACGCAGGCATCAAGCTTGTTTTTACAGGTCATGAACATTGCAGCGATGCGACTGTTTATACCAGTTCTCTCGGCAATACCATTTACGATTTTGCAACTACCTCTCTTACCATGTATCCGCTGCAGTATCGTTCCTTCTGTGTGACGGGTGATGAGATTGTTTACAAGGCAGAAACCGTGGATTCAATTGATACCGATGCTCTCAGAGCTGCGGTTGACGGTTACACCGATGCACAGATCGACCTGATGAACGAAGGATTGAATGCATATGCAAAGGCATTTTTGAAAGAGGGGATCGAATACCGTCTGGCTCTTTCTCTTTCCATGGAGAAGATCGGTATTGCGGAAGGTGAATTTGGCTACGATCTTGTCAATACAGCCGTCGGTGGTTTGTTGAAACTGCTCGAAATGCCTCTGTATGGAGAAAACAGTGTTTCTGAAATTGCAGCTTCTTATAATCTTGAACTGCCCGAAACCGATTATGTAAACGGATGGGACCTTGTTACCGAGCTTGCAGGTGCTCATTATGCAGGTGAGGAAGCCTATTCGCTTGAAACACCCGATGTCACACTGTTGCTTCGCATGGTTTCCCTGATTCTGCGTGATGATCTTGCAACGGTCGGAGATGAAGTGTTCCTGAAAGTTGCCAATCAGATTCTCAGCAATATCGGTACGGATGCCGTTATGCAGGATATGAACAAGCTGATGACAAAGGTGTTCGGTTGCGTCACACCCGGCCAGTATTTCCTGGTGGCTCTTGTATCTCCGTTGCTGTATGAGTTTGCATTTGACGGTGACGGTGTGCCTGACAACAACGGCACGATTGCAGGTTACGGAACGGTCAATACGGCTTCCAATGTACAGAATATTGTCGACAGAATCGGCAACTTCTTCAGTACGTTGCTTCTGTATTTCAGCCTGTTCTTCAGATACATCACTGCACCGTTTGCAGGATAAAAGCAGTATAATAAAACACGGTCTGTTCGGTACAGGCCGTGTTTTTTTAGTGGTGTTATTTTAATCTGTAAACAACAAAACGCAGGTATTGCCGTTGGGGGAGAAACCGATACCGATTCTCTCATAGTTTGCAAAAGATGCATCGCTGCTGTTGTTGTATGTCCATTTTGCAGAAGAGCTTACAACAACGCATTCCGCTGCTGATGTGTAGGTGATGCCGCGGTTTTGCATGGCCCCGAAGGGAAGTCCGTAAAGTGCAGTGTTGTGTGCAGTCGAGCCGGTTCTTTGCATGTCCAGTGCACGACCGGCTGCAAGGTTTGACAGTTTGACGTCATATTGCAATTTCTGCTGTCCGTTCATTTTACGAATGGCATTCAGGTTGTTGAGCAAAGCTGTTTCTGATGTAACAACCTGCTCCAGCCCAACCGATTGCCGCAGGATCAATCTTGCATCGGCTGCTGCAATTGTGCCGTCGCCGTCCATGTCGGATGTCAGTGTTTCGGGACGGTTCAGGTTGGCAAGACCGACCGCACCGCGCAGTGTTGCACGGGCATCCGCTGCTTGCACAATACCGTTGGCATCCGTATCTCCCGGGATGGACAATCCCATGATGCCGGTTTCCATCATGACGTATTTCAGCCAATAGCCGCTGTAAAATGTACCGTACGGATGCAAACCGTCTGAGGACATTGTGGAGATCAGTTTGTTGACAAGCTCCTCGCTGTTGAGGAAATACCAGCCGTTCTCATCGCACATTGTTCGCAATGCTGCATTGTAAGATGTTCGCAGGGAATAGTTTGCAACGCTTGCTGCACCTGCAGACGAGCAGGGGAACAGGCAGCTTACAAAAATGGTGATATCGGGAAGTGACTTTTCCAGACTTTTAAGCAAGCTTTTATAGGTTGGAATAAAAGTTTTGGTCAGATAATTGTTTGCACTCAGGCAATTCATGCCGAAATGAAGAACCACATAATCCGGTTTTGCTGCAATAATGTACGGCAATCTTTCTTCAAGATAAGAGAGCCTTGCACCGACTTTGCCGGACGTGTTGCTGCTGCTGACATAATTGTAATATCCGAGCGGATAAATAATGGAGTCGCCGCAGATATAGGAATCGGAGAAAATGGAAGTGTAAGAAGGGTTGTATCCGGAGACGGTGGACAAGCTTTTTATGATGGCGGATGTCTGTTTTGCTGTGGGAGATTTTTGTAATCCGCTTGACGGAATGTTGTCGATTGCTTGTAATACATACTCATTCGGTGTGGCTGCCGTTGCAGTCATTGCAGACAGGGAGCCGAAAACAATAATCGCACATAAGACCATGCAGATAAATCTGATTGCTTTTATGTAAATGCCCTCCTTTATATTAAGATATTTTTATTATACCATATTTGTCCATGCTTGTCAACAAAAGGCCGATGTTTAATGATGTTATGGATGAAATATCGCAAACAGTAACAAGCGGTTACAAGATATTACAAAAAAGAACCGGCAGAAGAAATTCCTCTGCCGGTTTGTTTGTATTGATCAGTCTTCTTCTTCCATGTTCTTCTTGGCTTCTTCGATGACCTTCATGGCTACGTTTGCGGGAGCTTCTTCGTAGCGGGTGAATTCAAAGTTGAAGTAGCCTCTGCCTGCGGTGACAGAACGAAGGATGGTTGCGAAGTCACCCATTTCAGCCATGGGAACTTCTGCTTCCAGGCACTGGAGTTTGGGATCTTCAGCAGGTCCCATGCCCTGTACACGGCCACGACGCTTGGTGACGTCGCCCATGATGTCACCCATGTTGTCGCTGGGCATGTAAGCCTTCAGTGTGCCGATGGGTTCAAGAATGGCGGGAGAAGCATCGGGATTGAGCTTCTTGAATGCAAGCGAAGCAGCGGTTTTGAATGCCATTTCGGAGGAGTCAACAGGATGGTAGGAACCATCGTAAAGAGTTGCCTTGACACCGACAACGGGATAACCTGCTACAAGACCTCTTGCAACACATTCACGCAGACCCTTTTCAACTGCGGGGAAGAAGTTCTTGGGAACGGAGCCGCCGAAGACTTCTTCGTCGAAGATGAGGTCGTCGCTTTCGCAGGGGGAGAAACGGATCCATACGTCACCGAACTGACCGTGACCGCCGGACTGCTTCTTATGACGGCCCTGTACCTCAACGGTCTTGCGGATGGTTTCTCTGTAAGCAACACGCGGAACAACAAGATCGACTTCAACACCGAACTTGGTTTTCAGCTTGTTGACAATGATATCAAGATGCTGTTCACCGAGACCGGAGAGAACCTGTTCTTTGGTTTCTTCGTTGACAGTGAATGCGATGGTGGGATCTTCTTCCATGAGCTTCTTAAGACCGGAAGCGACCTTTTCTTCTTCACCTTTCTTGCGGACTTTGACAGCCATGGAAAGGCAGGGAGCCGGGAAGGAAACACCGTCAAGTTCGATTTCGGACTTGGGAGCGCAGAGGGTATCACCGGTGATGGTGCCGGAAAGCTTTGTGATAACACCGATGTCACCTGCAGGGATAGCAGTTGTATCTTCCTGCTTGCCGCCACGGACGGTGATGATCTTGCCCATTCTTTCGGTTTCACCGGTACGGCTGTTTACAACAGCTGTATCAGCGGTCAATTTGCCGGAGATGACTCTGAAGAAGCTCATCTTACCGACAAACGGGTCAGCAACAGTCTTGAAGCAGATGGCTGCGGTGGGTCCGTTTTCGTCACACTTGAGGTCTTTTTCAACAACAGTGGAAGCAGCGGGAGCAAAGTTTACGATAGAATCAAGAAGCATATCGACAGCATCGGTGTTGTAACCCGAGCAAGCAAATACGGGGTAAACGGAGCCGTCAGCAATACCTGCAGAAAGGCCCTTGACGATTTCTTCGTGGGTGAATTCTTCTTCCATGAAGAACTTTTCCATCAATTCGTCATCAGCAGCAGCAACAGCTTCACTGAAAACAGCCTTCATTTCAGCAATGGTATCGTCTTCGGGCATAGCAACTTCTGTTGCCTTGCCGTTTGCATAGGAGAATGCCTTGCCCTGTGCAAAGTCAACGTAAGCCTTGACGGCATCGTTTTCCATATAAGGAATGACAACGGGGCAGATGGGAGCACCGTATTCTTCTTTCAGAGCATCGAGAGTCTTGTAGAAGTCGGTATTTTCAGCGTCGCAACGGGTTACTGCGAACAACTTGGAAATATTTCTCTGGGAAGCGGCTGCAAAAGCCTTTTCAGCACCGACATCAATGCCGCTGCCTGCGGAAAGAACGATCAGAGCTGCATCAGCTGCACGCATACCTTCCGAGATACCACCGGCGAAGTCAAACAGGCCGGGAGTGTCAATAATATTAACTTTTGTATTTTTCCATTCAAGAGGAGCAACAGCCGTGGAAACGGAAGCCTTGCGACGCTTTTCTTCTGCGTCAAAGTCCATAACGGTGTTGCTGTCGGCGGTGCGGCCAAGTCTGTCGGTAGCACCTGCAATGTAGAGCATTGCTTCTGCGAGGGTGGTCTTACCTCTGCCGCCGTGACCGGCAATCGCGATATTGCGAATGTTTTCTGCTGTGTAGAGTTTCAAGTGATTTTTCCTCCTTATACCTTTACCGAAGGGGACAACGGAAAGGATTGATTTACAGTATCGTGTTAAAAAAACACGGCAACAAAAAATATTATATCATAGTGTTCTTTTATTTTCAATTATTAGTTTTTTCAATATTTCGACTTGTGTTTTAGGCAATCTGCATATTTTTTTGCAATTATTTGCCGTTTGTAAGGATTCCGAGGTTCTTTTCCATCAGATCGAAAAATTGTTCAACAATGCGTTTGTCCTCTTCATTTCCGCGTACGCACATGGACAAAGTCAGCGTACCTGCAAGGGAAGTTGCTGACACAAGTGCATAGGGTTTGTACTTGACCGCACCTGTCATAAATCCGTCAAACGGAGCATTTCCGCACAGAGAATACCCTTCGCTGTCGAGCACACCGATGTTGCTCATGGCAAGCAACGGATTGGAATAACCGAGTTTGATCACTCCTTCGGCAGCTGTCTGGGGCAGAATTCCGTAACCGAATTTAAGCAAAGGCAGACCGTACAATCCCATGTATTTGTCGTTCTTGAAACGTTCGACCGATTTTTTTGTAAATTCCAACGTTTCAAAAATATCTTTTCCTCGTTCGGGAATGTTGCATTGCATGAATGCGGTGTGGTTGGTAATTCCCATGCCGTCGGTGTCTTTTATATGACGACGCAGGTCAATTGCACAGGAGATGGTGACGCTTTCTTTTTCACCGAATCCTGCAAGTTCATACAGGCTGTAAAAATAAGAAGCCACCAAGAGGTCGTTGACGGTTGCACCGTGGTTTTTGCCGGCTTTTCGCAATGCAGAAAAGCGTTGTTCGTCGATTTTTCTGCGGCTGATAAAGGAAGCATCATGCAGACTGTTTTCGGTCAGAGGGAAGCGGTGGTCATCTTTTGCACAGACATTTTTATAAAGATTCTGTGCCATTTTCTTTTCGCGTCTTGAAAAATCGCGGTAGATTGCTTCAAATGAACGCGTACCGCTGCGAAGCTGCAAGGGGCTTGTGCCGTTTTGAATGTAGGCAGTATAAGCCTGACACATGGAACGGACGAAATATTTCAGATCTCCGCCATCCATGCACATGTGATTTTCCACAATGCACAAAACGGATTCTTCCTCGTTGTAAAAAACACCGACTTTGATTTGCACGGGAGCATCGGGTTCGATGTATTGGGTCAGAAATGCATCTGCAAGCACCTGCGGAGTCGGTGTTTGCTGTACGGTCAGAATATCATCGATGGTGTATTCGTTGACCTGCCAGTGGGCGGTCAGTTTTGTATCTATAAAAGACGAATGCAGGACGGGTGCTTTTTCAACAAAACAAAGCAGAACGGTTCGCAATGCTTCGATGTTGATTTGACAGTGATAATGCAGTTCCACATGCACCATGCGGTCGTTGAAGCCGCGGAAAAGATAGTGCATTTTATCCCATAGCTCGGCACTTAATCTTCTTTCCATATATTCTCCAACTCCTGTTTAATAGTGTATCTGCCTTTGTAAAGCACTGTTCCGAGTACAAGGACCACATCCAACGCAACAGCAGCGACCATCAGGATCCATCCCGGATTCCACGGAATGCAATGCGTCAGAGCCAATAGCGGATAAATCAGACCGGTTGCAGCCGGAATATAAAGCAACCAACTCAGGAAGGCGAATTTCTGTTTGGTCGCACTTGCCAGAATGCCGTCACCTATGAGCATTGCTGCAACGGCACCGAGGAAAATGAGATAACTGTTTTCAATTCCCAGCGGAATGCGTAAGAGAAGAAAAACAAATTGTGTGATCACCATAACCGTGCCTGCCACACACAATCGTGCAAGAGGATAGAGTTTTGTCTGTGCAATCACGTAGGCGGCAAACAGCAAAACATAGGAAACCATCAGCGAAACGCCGACTTCGATGATCAGCCATGTCGGATGCCAGATATGACTCGCAAATCCGGTGATCAGAAAAGCAAGGACAAGGACAATCATGTATATACCGATATTGCGGGGCAAATTTTTGATTCTCTTTTTCTTTTTTTCTTCTTTCAAAAAAGCATAATAATTGCTTTCAATGTTCTCGTTTTCCGAGCAAACAAGTTCACGGATGACTTTTAAGTCGGTAAGACCGCGTTTCTGAAGCTGCTGCTCCCTTTTTTCCATGGTATCCAGAACACTTCTTTTGTAAGAAAATGTCAGATCATCATTCGGATGGTTTTTCATCTGAGACTCAATAAAGTCCGGAAAGTTCATGCGTATCAACCCCTGTGTTCAGAATTTGAAATCATACCATTATTTTACCGATTTGATTTATATTAGTCTTAAATTAAATTGCTTACCTTTCGATTTTGCCGTGATGGACAGGTTCAATGACCGTTTCCAACTTTTTGAGTGCCTTCCCGGCAAGATCTTTCATGGATTCACCTTTTGCCATGTCTTTTACAAAGCCTGCAATGTTGTCAACCATGACGGAAATGGGCGGTGTCATCGTCGGAGTCATTTCGACCTTGCCACCGCAAAAACGGAAAACAAGCGTACGCAGAGCCATGCATTCCATCGGACGGATCACAACACGCAATGTGTAATTGTCTTCCCATTTTGCTGCGGCTGCAAATAAGTACGGTCTGCTGCAAAGATACCCTTGCGTGTAGCGATACTTTCCGTCCATGCCGCATTCGACCGTGTTTGTTGCACCCTCTTCCTGCCAGGTGAACAGACAGGTGTCGGTTTTAAATGTAAAAGATGCATTTGATATATTGCCGCCGCGGTCTTTTGTCATGTATACGGCAGGGGTAGGGATCACGCTCAACGGGAAACCGATGGTGTTGATCAGCTTGTTCGGTTGGAAACGAATGCATTTATTGTTGAGTTCTTTTTCCATCGGACTGCGTAACGCGGAGAAAGGTACGGTGTCGCAAGTGAGATCGGCACAGAATTGTCTGAAATCCTCTTGTGCCGTTTTGTCAGCCGGAGCATCGGACAGGGCTGTGTCAAAAATACTGCGAATGCTTTCCCATATCGGGCCGTTGTCGGCTTCACCGGAGGTAAAACACACGAGCATTCCGTTTTTGCGGTGTACGGCTGCAATCTGACCGTACATCCCTTCACCGCAGTAATGGTTTTCGTCTCGCATGCAGAAACTGTATCCGTAACCTTTTTTTGTGACTTCATTCTTTTCTTTGTCTTCACGAAGCTGGCTGACGGTGGCTTCTTCCAGCCATGCCGCAGGAATAACCTGTTTACCGTTGAATACACCTTTGTTCTGCACGCAAATGAATATTTTAGCCATGGATTCGGGAGAGAGGTTGATACCCCAACCGCCGGATTCAATTCCCTTGCTGTCCGTTTCCCAATACGGTTTGCAGATCCCAAGGGGCTTCCACAGACGCTCATCCAGATAGTCAACAACGCTTTGTTCCAACACACGGTGCAGTATCGCACAAATGCAATAGCTGTTTTCGTTTACATATTCGAATTTTTCACCCGGTTCGCTGATCCACTTTGCATCAAACAGGTGCGGCAGCCAATCTTTGTCGGTCTTTTTCAGCAGATAATTGGGTCGTTTGCCGGATGTCATGGTAATCAGATGCCGAACGGTCATTTTTGCCATGTTTGTCGCATCGTCCGCGAAATCATACTCGGGAAACAGATCAATAATACGTGCGTCAAGGGACAGTTTCCCTTCCGTCACCGCAAACCCCAACGCAATGGACGTTATGTTTTTGCTGATTGAATACATACAATGCGGTTGGTTGGCAGCAAACGGAAAACGGTAGCATTCGGCAGCAACGATGCCGTTTCGGATGATCATACAGGAATGCCAGTTTGTCTTTTTATCGATGAGTTTTTGCAGAATGGTCTGCAAGGCGGCACTTGAAAGACCGAGATCTTCAGGTGCATTGGCACGGGGGAGAAATACGGTGTCAGCATTGTTCGGAAGATTTTTCATAAAAACACATTCCTTCTGCATCTTTTATTACAATAATAAAATTATATCAAAATGAAATTGAATAGTCAATTTTTACTTTTTCTATTATTTCCGATAAATGACTTGAAAAATACAATCCTTTTATGTATAATAAAATTAGCTATGCACAACACAAGGAGGAACTGTGTTATGAATACTCTTTTAAAACGCACATTGAGTCTGTTGCTTTGCTTATGCATGCTGTTCGGTATGGGTGCTGCTGCCGGTGCTGTCACTGCGGATATCCCCGTTATTTATGTTACCGATATCAGCGAAAGCAGATTGTATTCCGAACCCAACAGTGCATCCATGCGTCCCGTATTTTTGCCTGAAGAAGAAAAAATGTATGAGTATTTTGCTTATATCATCGGTGGCTTGCTGTATGCTACGGTCGGCGGAAAGAAGGAAGACGGACTGGATCTTATGCTGAAAGGTGTCAACGGTCTTCTGCGTGATACCCTGTGCGATCAGTACGGTGAATCTGCAAATGTAAAAATCGGTGCCAATACATACAAGTATCCGCTTTCATATTATAAAAATGATGCCGAACTGATGACGAATATGGTCGTTTCGTTGGGCAATGCGGAAAATTCTGTCGGTCTGGATGATATGTATTATTTCACCTATGACTGGCGTATGGACCCGATGGAAAATGCTGCAAAACTGAAAGATTATATCGATCAGGTCAAAACCCGTGAAGGTGTTTCGAAAGTTTCTCTTATCGGTGCAGGTTACGGCGGTATTATTATAGATACTTATATGTATCTCTATGAATCCCATGCAATCAATTCTCTTTCTTCTTGTGTATTCCTGAACTCCCCCCTGCACGGAAGCAGTCTTGTCGGTGACCTGATGGTCGGCAACCTGACGGATAAGTTGGTGGATGCGGAATCCATTATGGATGCGTATGAAACCATCACTGCAGCCGAACGTGCAAATGCCATGGTGCGTTATACCAATGATGACCCCTACAGCCTGTTCCTCAGTTTGTTTGAAAGCGTATTCGGTGAAAGTGATGAATATGTCAATGCCCTTTCCGTAGCTGTTGTCTGGGTTGTCAATGCATTCCTCGCTGAAGAAGATATGTGGTCGGATATCGGTAAGGATTATAATTCATTGGTATCGAGCAGTGAGGATGAAATTTACGGCAGCTACCTCGGTGATTTCCTGCGTTATACTCCCGGTTTGTGGGCAATGGTACCCGAAGAGCAGTTTGCCGATGCAATGTTCTATATGTTCCCCGAAGATGAAATTTCCGACAAGCTTGAAAAGAAGATCAATGACTTCCGTCCCGTGCTTGCTGCTACAGATGCAACATTGAAGAAAATGCACAGTGCAGGTATCAATGTCTGCGTTGTTGCAGGTTATAACCTGCAGATTTTGCCTCTGACCGGTACCATTGATGAACACAGTGACTGCACGGTGCTGACCAGATCTGCCTCCGCAGGTGCCACCTGTGTCAAACTCGGTGAAGCCACATTGAATGTAACCCAGGCAGTTGAAGACGGACATTATCATCTCGCTCCCGATGCTACAATCGATGCATCCACCTGTGCATTGCCTGAGAATACATGGTTTATCCGCAATCTTCCCAATATGCGTTTTGACAATCCTTCGGCAGCCAATTTTGTGATGTGGCTGGTGAACTCCAACCGTCAGCGTACCGTATGGGAAGACGGTTTGTATCCGCAGTTCCAGGCTTACTCCCGAGGCAAGAACCTGGTTTATGCTTTGGATAACGGCTCCAAGATTTATTATTACGGTGACTGCAATGTCGACGGTCATGTCGATGCTGCCGATGCCCGTCTTGCACTTCGTCACAGTGTAGGCCTTGAAATCATCGATACCCACCGCGGTCAGGTGCTTGCTGACGTCGATACGGACGGTGATATCACCGCAGCCGATGCAAGAACAATTCTGCGTTTTGCTGTCGGTCTGGATGCTCTTGATGACGAAGAAGCATAAATAAGATTTTTATAAATCTCCCGCTTGGTCGGGAGATTTTTTTTTGACAATAAATGAAAAATAATTTGTGAGCAAATGCTATGAAAACAAGAGAAAACAGAAGAAAATAAGAGGAAACTACCTTGTTTTTTAAAATTGTCAAAAAATACTGTTGACATTCGCAATCGAAAGTGATAATATACACGGGCAAAGATAAATCAAATCAGGAGGAAACACAATGTCTACTTACATGGCAAACGCAGCAACTGTTGAGCGTGCATGGTATGTTCTTGACGCTGAAGGCAAGACTCTCGGTGCTCTCGCTGTTGAAGCTGCTAACCTTCTTCGCGGTAAGAATAAGCCCACTTTCACTCCTCATGTTGACTGTGGCGACAACGTTATCGTTATCAATGCTTCAAAGATCGTCCTTACCGGCAAGAAGCTTGAACAGAAGCACTACTATCATCATTCCGGCTACATCGGCCACCTGAAGGATGTCAAGTACGGCACCCTCATCAAGGAAAAGCCCGAATTTGTCGTTGAAAAGGCTGTTAAGGGTATGCTTCCCGCAAACACCCTCGGCAGATCCGCATTCAACCGTCTGCACGTTTATGCAGGTTCCGAGCACAAGCATGCTGCTCAGAAGCCCGCTAACTACGAATTCTAAGGAAAGGGAGGCAAATTAAAATGTACGAAGGCAATCCTTATTTCTATGGTACCGGCAGAAGAAAGAAATCTGTCGCTCGTGTCCGTGTATATCCCGGCACCGGCAAAATCACCATCAATGACAGAGATATCGACAATTATTTCGGTCTTGAAACCCTCAAGCTCATCGTTCGTCAGCCTCTCACTCTGACTGGCACAGAAGAAAAGTTCGATATCGTCTGCCGTGTTGCAGGCGGCGGCGTTACCGGTCAGGCAGGCGCAATCCGTCACGGCCTTTCCCGTGCTCTTCTGCAGTATGACGAAGAACTCCGTTCTCCTCTCAAGAAGGCTGGTTTCCTTACCAGAGACCCCAGAATGAAGGAAAGAAAGAAATACGGTCTCAAAGGCGCTCGCCGTGCACCGCAGTTCTCCAAGAGATAACTTCTTCTCAAAAATTTCAGCTCTCACGCAAGTGGGGGCTGTTTTTTTTCTTGCTGAACTGCGGTCCTCGCAGCACAGCTGCTGCGGTCGAAGCTAAAAACAATTCGCCGAATTGTTTTTTTAACGCTTCGAAGTTCTCCAAGAGATAACAATTTATGTTTACTCTTCCCCGAAAGTCTTTCGATTTTCGGGGCTTTTTTATGTAACTCCGAACTGCGGTGTTGGCACATTTCATCTTTTTGAATGTAAAAAAATTGAATTGATTTATTTGCATATATCTGCTATGATTGAGCCAATGCAATCGTGTCGAATGGAGATTTATATGGCAGTTTTATTGGTTGTAATATATATTGTATTTATATCACTCGGGTTGCCCGATTCGCTTTTTGGGGTAAGCTGGCCTGTGGTGCATGTCGATTTCGGAATCGACGAAAGTTTTGCTTCGCTTTACAGTGTTATAACCGCTTTTTGTACAGGCGGAATCAGTTTTATTGCAGGGCCTCTGATACGGAAATTCGGTACGGGTAAGGTGACTTTTTGCTCAATCCTGCTGACTTCTTTGGGACTTGTCGGTATCAGTTTTTCTCCGAATATTGTTGTTATGATGCTCTGTGCCGTTATTATGGGCTACGGTGCAGGTGCGATTGACACGGGACTGAATAATTATGTGTCCTTGCACTACGAAGCACGGCACATGAACTGGCTGCATTGTTTTTGGGGTGTCGGTGTTACCCTGAGCCCTGTGATTATGTCTGCGTTTCTCGGGACCGAATCGGGGAGCTGGCGAAACGGCTACCGTGTGATTGCGTTGTTGCAGTTCGGCATAGCCATGCTTGTACTTATGACTCTGAAAAGATGGAATGCGAAGCCAAAGGAAATAAACAGCAGGGAAGAAACAGAAACGGAAAAACCGAAAAAAGGTTTTTTTGCATTGATAAAAACAAAAGGTGTTTTGACGAGCATTCTTTCGCTTGGTTTTTACTGTGCAGGGGAGTTCATGATCGGCACATGGGGTGCAACCTATGCCGTCAATGTTTTCGCATTGTCACCCGATGAAGCTGCAAAATGGATTTCACTGTTTTTCGGTGGCATCATGCTCGGACGTGTGGTGGCAGGTTTTGTATCCATGAAGCTTGCAGACAATACACTTGTCAAGGTGGGAATGGCTTTTGCGGCACTCGGCATTCTGATTCTTGTCCTGCCCATCGGTAAAAATGCCCTGCTCGGATTGTTGTTGATCGGTTTTGGGTACGGTCCTGTTTTTCCGAGTATTCTTCACAATATTCCGTCAAGATTCGGAACGCAGTATTCGGCAGATCTGACAGGTTTTCACATGAGCGGTGCTTACGGTATCGGCTTTTTTGTGCAGTTGTTGTTCGGCTATTTTGCAGCCGCTACCACGTTTGCCGTAACCCCCTATGTTTTGTTTGTTTTGTGTGCGGGTGTGTTCGCAATGCAGTTCATAACACTGAAACTGTTGAAGAAAGCGTCCCTTGCTATAACAGAACAGGAAGCGTGGATTGCAAACAGTGAATCCTGATACGGACGATTCTCTGTCAGTGTCGGTTTTGCTTCGGATTGAAAAAATATAAAGCAGGAACAGCCATGGAATTTAATGAAAAATTACAGCAACTGAGAAAGCAAAAGAACCTCACGCAGGAGGAACTTGCAGAAAAACTTTACGTGTCCCGCACCGCTGTTTCCAAATGGGAATCGGGTCGCGGATATCCGAATATTGACTCTCTGAAAGCGATTGCGAAGTTTTTCGGTGTTACGGTGGATGCTCTTTTGACGGGCGAAGAGTTGCTGACTCTTGCCGAAGAAGACAGCAAGAAAAAGGAGTCGCATTTTTGGTTTCTTTTGTCGGGACTGCTTGATTGCAGTGTGCTGATGTTCTTTTTTCTTCCGTTTTTCGGGCAGAATGCGGACGGCATCGTACAGAGTGTTTCGCTGTTTGCCCTGACGGAAATTGCACCGGGACTTAAAATTGTCTTTTTTGCCGTGACGGTTCTGCTCGGATTGTGGGGGATGCTGACCCTTGCTTTGCAAAATTGGCAGAATGCAATTTGGGTGGGGCAACACAATGTGCTTTCCGTCCTGCTCACATCGGCAGGCGTGTTGGTCTTCATATTGTGCAGACAGCCTTATGCGGCTGCATTTTTGTTTGTTATCTTGCTCAGCAAGCTGCTGATTCTCATTAAAAAAGCATGACACGAAGCGTGTCATGCGATGTAACAGCGCGTTTCTTGCCGTTTTGCGGTGCTTGCCCTACAATAAAGGCAAACACAAAAGGACGGTGCAGAAAAATGAAAAAAACGAAAAAAAGATTCATCATTGCGGCAGGGTTTCTTGCCGCCTTTGTTTTGTGGACGGTGGCTGTTTGCGTTGTTGATGTGCAACCGATCGGCCCGGACGGCACCTCGGTCGGATTCGCTGCCATCAACGGCTTTGTGCATAAGCTGACAGGTGTGCATTGGGCGCTGTACACAATTACGGACTGGCTCGGTCTTGTGCCGATTGCCGTGTGCTTCGGCTTCGGTTCACTCGGACTTATTCAATGGATAAAGAGAAAAAGAATATCCGCCGTGGACAAAAGCATCCTTGCGCTCGGTGGGTTTTATATCCTTGTAATGACGGTTTACATCTTGTTTGAATATGTAGTCATAAACCGCAGGCCGGTGCTCATCGACGGTTTTCTCGAAGCATCATACCCCTCGTCCACCACCATGCTCGTGCTGTGCGTAATGCCGACAGCTATGATGCAACTGCATGATCGTATCAAAAACAAGACCATAAATTGCATGGTCTTGTCAATGATTACCGTGTTTACGGTGTTTATGGTTGTCGGCAGACTTGTTTCGGGAGTTCATTGGGCTTCGGATATTATCGGGGGGATTTTGCTCAGTACGGGACTTGTGCTGTTGTATGCGGCGGTTGAGAATATATAAATTATGCTTTATCGGGGAGTTGCGGTTACACGCAAACCGCCCTCCACCACCTCTTGCCGCACCTTTCAGGGGCGGCAAGTATTTGAGGGTTTCCGTCAGTAAGATAAACCATAATATATTGAAATCTTCTAAAAATAAAAAAAACCACCGCATGGGTGGTTTTTTTATTGGCGCGCTGGAAGGGACTCGAACCCCTGACCTACTGGTTCGTAGCCAGTTACTCTATCCAACTGAGCTACCAGCGCATTTCTTATTGCTAAAGTATATTAGCACTTTCTGAGGCAAATGTCAACCTTTATTTTGAAATTTTTTAAATTATTTTGCTGACTTTGTTGTTGCATTTTCTTCATGCAATGAAATTTTCGGCAGACTCCAATGGAAAACCGTCGCGCAGATGCGAATTATAACAATCAATGCCATTGCAATGAATGCTGCTGCATTACCGTTGCAGTTGAAATGCAACAAGACATAATAGCAAACACCGCCAATGATGGCTGCCGTGGCATAGACACGCTTTGTGAAAATGAGCGGAATTGTACGGCTCATGCAGTCGCGCAATATACCGCCGCCGACACCCGTTAACATCCCCAAAAAGACACAAAAATAAGGGTTTGCGGATTCACCTGCGGTAATGGCTGCCTGAATGCCTGATACGGTAAAAGCTGCAAGGCCGACAGAATCGACGATGTTGTTGATATTGTCGATCAGTTTTTCGCGACGGAAATAGTGTTCACGCAATATGTATGCAATCACAAAGACTGCAAGGGATGATGCAAACGCTGCAGCAAGCAGACGGAAACTGTAAAAACAACGGGGCGGGACATAGCCGATGAGCAGATCACGCACCGCACCGCCGCCGAAAGCTGTGATCATGCCGAGAGCCATTACCCCGAATGCATCCAATTTTCTCGATATTGCAATCATCGCACCCGATACCGCAAACGAAATCGTACCGATCATTTCTGTCAGACTGAAAACAAAATCCGTAATCTCCATTTTTGAACTCCTTTGAAATGCACAATTAGACTACCACAAAGCCGTGTAAAATGCAAGATGGATTTGTTGCTTGACAGGTTGAAAGGCAAATGATGCTATTCTTTTTATCCTCATCAGGGAGATACCTGCAGGGTATAATAAACCAGTCTCCCTGCAATACTCTGCTTCAACTGCTATTCATACCTCGTGTTGCCGTGCAGGCTTTTATTATGGATTCACTTTATTTTAATTTGTTTTTGTTCTTCTCAAAAAACTGAATGAGAATACACCCGAGGACAAGTCCGACAGCACCCTGCACAGCGTTGGCAGGTATGTTGACTGCGGACGGTGCAAAGCCGTACAGGCAGCCTTCAAAGAGATAATAACCGACCACCATCCACACCTCTGCCACGGCACCACTGAGGATTCTTGACGGTATGCAATGCATTTTCTTGCTTGTTGCTTTATAGAGCAAATACATGAAAACGGTCATAATGCCCTTGATTGCAAATGTTGCAGGTGCGTAGACGGCATAGCCCGAAAATACATCTGCAAGTGCAGAGCCGAGCCCTGCGGCAAGGAATGCATGGATCGGAGGTAATACACCGGCTGCCAGCAGCACAATACAATCACCGAGATTCAGATAGCCTTTCATCGGTGAAGGAATTTTGATAACTATTGTTGCGACACATGTCAGGGCTGCGAGCAAGGCAGTCAGTACAATTCTTTGGGTTTTATTTGTATTTTTCATGTAACTCCTCCTAATGTTTACAGCAAGTCGTCATTATATGCCGCACGGATACCACCAATGAATTTCGGACGGGTACGAGCTGCAAGCACGGTGGCCTCACCGATTTTGTTGTTTTCAAGACGAAGCGGAACAGCCACCTTTTTAAGATGCATACCGATGAGTGTGAAGCCGATGTCGATACCTGCATCAGCCTTGATTTCTTCCACAACAACGGGATTGGTGAAATGTGCATAGGCCTGTGTTGCCATGGAACCGCCTGCCTTGGGCTGCGGCACAACATTGACCGTTTCCGCAAACGGAACGGCAGCCTTTTCGATAACAATGGCACGGTTGAGGTGTTCACAGCACTGAAATGCAAGGAACCAACCTTTATTTTCTGCATAGTTGTGCAGAGCCTTAAATACAATGCCTGCCGCATCGGGACTTGAATTGGTGCCGATGACGGAGCCGATGATTTCGCTCGTTGAGCAACCGACAACAACAATGTCGCCGGCTTTCAGATTTGCTTTCTGTTCAAGCTCCTGCAATACAGCAGTTGCCTGTAAAAATAATTTTTCTTCCATTTGTGTAAATCTCCTGTTGAAAATGCAGCAGGCAGAGTATATAATAAAATCTGATAATATTAAATATCCAAAAATGAGGAATATTATATAACCAGATGAAGTATATTATTGACGAAAACAGCAAAACACCTGCTTATATGCAGCTTTATACACAGATTCGTGATGATATTATCAGCGGAATCTATCCCTTACACAGCCGTTTGCCGTCCAAGCGGATCACGGCAAGTGAGATCGGTGTCAGCACGGTGACCGTGGAGCATGCCTATGCCTTGCTTTGTGATGAGGGATATACGGAAGCACGCGAGCGAAGCGGATATTTTGTCATTTTCCGCACAGATGACGGCTTTGTACCCGTGCCTGCAAAAACGGAAACGGAGTATACCGCCGAACAGCATGCAGCAGTGTCAGAGAATGAGTTTCCGTTTTCCGTGCTTGCAAAAACAATGCGCAGGGTTATTACCGACATGGACGTAGAGATTCTGGAACGCTCCCCGAATCTGGGTTGTTTGCGGCTTCGTGCTGCCATTCGCAATTATCTTGCACGAAGCAAGGGCATTTTTGCCGATACCGATCAGATCGTTATCGGCTCCGGCTCCGAATACTTTTACACCTTGTTGGCTGAATTGCTTGGTCGAGATCGTGTTTTTGCCATAGAGACACCATCTTATAAAAAAATTGAGCAGGTTTATACAGCGGCAGATGTGCAGCTGTGCAAACTTCCGCTCGGCAGCGACGGAATCGACAGCCGGGCATTGCGTGACTGTACGGCGGATGTGCTGCATATTTCACCATACAGAAGCTACCCCAGCGGTGTAACGGCAACCGCATCCAAACGACATGAATATCTGCGTTGGGCAGACAAGGCACAACGATATATCATCGAGGATGATTTTGAATCAGAGTTTGCCGTTGCAAAAAAGACGGTGGAAACCCTGTTTTCACAATCGCAAAATGAAAATGTTATTTATATGAACACTTTTTCAAAAACCGTTTCACCGTCCCTTCGAATCGGATACATGGTTTTGCCGAAGGCATTGGCGACACAATACGAGCAAAAGCTCGGCTTTATGTCCTGTACGGTGCCGACTTATATGCAGTATGTGCTGGCAGAATTGCTGACAAACGGAGATTTTGAAAGGCACATCAATCGTGTGCGGCGCTTGAAACGAAAACAGAATGATCTGTAAGGTGTTTATGTTTATTTTTACCTTTTATTTTATTTGCGACAGCACTTGACAGGGTGCTGTCTTTTTGTTATAATACAATTAACAATTAGGTTAAATGTTAATTGTAAATGATGTCAAAGGAGT
This sequence comes from Acutalibacteraceae bacterium, assembly GCA_045576275.1. Taxonomy (GTDB): domain Bacteria; phylum Bacillota; class Clostridia; order Oscillospirales; family Acutalibacteraceae; genus RUG806. Next base: position 154,412 of record JAZNGB010000062.1, on the reverse strand, counting down.
GCTTTTTATGGGTTTGCAGCAAACTTTGCGTGCCTTGGCTGATCCCATCCGCCGTGACATATTAAATATGCTCAAATCGGGCAGACTGTCAGCAGGAGAGATCAGCGAGCATTTTTCGGTGACCGATGCTTCTGTTTCGCGGCATCTGTCGGTGCTTAAAGAAGCGGATCTTATCCGCGACAAGCGGGAAGGAAAGTTCATTTTTTATGAGTTGAATGCTTCCGTATTGGAAGAAATTATGTTATGGATTTCTGACCTGAAAGGAGAAAATAATGATGCTGAAAAAGAATAAAATAATAATTGTTTTGTCATCGCTTGCCATATTGTTGCCGGTCGTATACGGGTTAATTGTCTGGGACACGCTGCCTGAACAGCTTGCAACCCATTGGAATGTCGCAGGGGAGGCTGACGGTTACAGCAGCAAAGCCTTTGCTGTGTTCGGTATGCCCGGTATCTTGCTTGTGCTTCAGGTGCTTGCTCTTGTGAAAATCGAACGGGAAAAGAAAAACAAAGAACAAAGCGAAAAGGTACTGCGTATGGTACTGTGGATCTGTCCGTTTTTGTCCTGGTTTGTGAGCTTTCTTGTTTATTCACAGGCACTCGGTAAGCAGATCAGCATCGGTACATGGATAAGTGCATTTTTCAGTCTTTTGTTTCTGATTGCAGGCAATTATATGCCCAAGGTCAAGCATAACCGCACCATCGGTATCAAAATCAAATGGACGCTTGAAAATGAAGAAAACTGGCACCTGACGCATCGTTTGGCAGGAAAACTGTGGGTTGTGTGCGGTGTTTTGCAACTTTTGTTTGTATTCGTTTTGCCCGAAACAATCCTGGTTGCTTCCTTGATGGTTTTGACTGTAATCGCAGTGGGCATACCGACGGTGTATTCTTACAGACTTTCCAAAAAGCAAAAAACAATTCGTGAATAATGCAAACAACCCTCACATTTTCGTGAGGGTTGTTATTTTGCAGTAATGAAAAATAGTGAAAAAATAGTGAAATTATAGGCTGTCCCAATCGATTTTTTTATCCTTGAAAAAGTATTCGCGATCGTGCTCGTTGATCTCACGTAATACTTTGCACGGATTGCCGACGGCAATGACATTGGCAGGAATGTCTTTTGTGACCACACTGCCTGCTCCGATGACCGTGTTGTCTCCGATGGTGATGCCGGGCATCACAAGCACACCGGCACCCAACCAGCAGTTTTTTCCGATGTGAACGGGCATATTGTATTGATATGCCTTTTCTCTGAGTTCGGGCAGAATCGGGTGTCCTGCGGTTGCGATGACACAGTTCGGACCGAACATGGTGTAATCCCCGACATAAATATGCGTGTCGTCCACCATGGTGAGGTTAAAATTGGCATATACATTCTTGCCGAAATGACAGTGCTTTCCGCCCCAGTTTGCATGAAAAGGAGGTTCGATGTAGCAGTTATCTCCGATTTCTGCGAACATTTCTTTGAGCATTTTTTCACGTTTGTCAAGTTCGGTCGGTCGGGTCCGGTTGAAGTCATAAAGCTTGTCAAGACATTGCAGTTGCTCGGTCATAATCTCTTCATCACCGGGGTTGTAAATCACACCTGCGTGCATCATTTCTTTTTGTGTCATTGTTTTTGCTCCTTTTGATAGGTTGTTTTTACTATACCATATTTGTGTGCATAAATAAAGATGTTTTTGGTTTATTTGCTCGGTTGACAAAAGATGTTACAACATGGTATAATTTTTGTTTGGAAAAGTGAAAAGGAGAGAAAAAATGGCAGCCGATATCTTTTTTAAAAAATATGCCGCACAGTTTAAGGCAATGAACCCGAAATACGATGTCGTTTACACCGTTTCAAAAGAAAATCCTGTCCGTTTTGAGGATGCACAGAATATAAAACTGTCTTTTGCCTGCATGGCAGATACGCATTTGCCCGACAGGGAGAGTGCTGAAAAGAATTTAGGCAACTTTTTTGAGGATATTGCCAACGGGGATCATTTTGATGCTGCTCTTATGGCAGGCGATATTGCCGACTACGGTCTTGTAAAGGAATATAAACGCTTTTTCCGTGTGTTGGATGCGTATAAGAATGCGGTCCCGTTGCTTGTTACCATCGGTAACCACGATGCCCGTGCTATTTATAAACGCAATACGGATATCGTCATGAAGAAAGTTGAAGAATATCTCGGTATCGATACCAAGGGCAAGAGCTATTATTCTTACGACATAAAGGGCTATACTTTTATAATTATCGCCACCGAAAAGCGAGTGCTCGAAAAGGCTTACATCTCAAAAGAACAGATCGATTTTCTTGATAAAGAGCTGGCAAGAGGAACAAAAGACGGCAAGCCTGTTTTTGTGATGTGTCATCAGCCGTTTGCCGAAACCCACGGTCTGCCCGAAGTGTGGAAAACAGGCGACATGGGCGAGCAGAACGACGAAGTAAGAGCCGTTATGGAAAAATACAAAAATGTATTCTTTATCAACGGTCATCTGCACGGCGGTGTGTATGAAAATGTTCTTGAGGTGCTCAACGAACAGAATAATGTGGTGTCGCTGAGTGTGCCCGGCTACAGAAAACCCAATAACTTCGGTATGACGGATGCCGGTGTGGGATATTACGGTGAGGTTTATGATGACCGCATTGTATTCACCGCACGTAATTTCCTCACAGGTGCACCCGTAACAGGTGACTATACCCGATTTGAATTCAAGTTTATCTGATTGAGGAAACGCAATGGAATTTTTCAAGGAACACAGCTTTGTCATTGCACAGATCATCGGATTTTGTGCCATGGCGATGGCGATTATCAGTTTTCAGCAGAAAAAACGCAAAAATATAATGATCTTCCAGTTGATCTGTACCGGTTTGTGGGCTTTGCACTTCTTTGTGCTCGGCAACATGACGGGTTGTGCACTCAACGGTATTATGACATTGCGTTGTGTGATCTATTATTTCAAGGAAACGCAGAAATGGGCACAGAATAAGATCTGGCTGGTGCTGTTTTTGATTGCAGGTCTTACGGCCGGTGTGTTGACATGGGAAAGCTTGTGGAGCATTTTACCGCTTCTCGGCATGGTTATTTCTACTGTTGCACTGTGGCAGCCCAATCCCAAGCACATCCGTATTATGACCATTCCCGTGGCTTTGTCATGGTTTGTTTACAACACCTACAGCCATTCTTATGCAGGCATGTGCAACGAAGTCTTTGCCCTTATTTCCATCGGTACAGCCATGTGGCGATTGGACAGACGTAAAAAAGAATAATATAAAATTATGCAAGTTGACGAAAAGGAAAAACACGTTGACTTGCATTTTTGTTTATGTTAATATGATTTTATAAATATAACGATTATATTGAGGAGGTATCTGTATGAAAAGAGCTTTCAGAAGATCCGTTAAAATTATGTCCTGTATTATGTCGTTTGTGTTGCTTCTTTGCATTGTGCAACCCGTTGCGTTTGCGGCAGATGCAAACCGAGTCAATTATATCATCGATAATCCGTATGAAGAAATTGACTGGGATACATGGAATGATTACAAGACCCAGTTGCACAGCCATACCAATGCGTCTGACGGCTTTCTGACGATTGATGAATATGTCAGAATGCACTATGCTGCTGATTATGACATTGTGGCTCTGACGGACCACGGCACGATCAATCAGGGTTGGAATGTGGTTCCCGAAACGGTACCGCTGATGCGTTATATCAAAAAAGACCGCACAAATATGTCTGAAATCATTCCCATTGAACAGGAAGAATATGAAGCCTACCTCGACGGAACAAACGAAAATCGTACCTATGTGACCAAGGACGGATATACCCTGACACGTACCAAAGAAAACGGAATGCTGGATGTTCCGCAGGGTATTGAGCTGAATATGGCAACACCCTTTGCGGATTGCCACTTGACCGGGTATTTCTCCGATTACGGACAGGGGCTTGCCGGTGTGTACGGTGATTATGAAACACCATCTGAAGGTGTTATGAACGCAGGCGGCATTTCTTATCTGTCGCATGTCGGTGAATATGTCTATATCGACAAAGATTCCGCAGACCATGTCGGTCAGCCTGTTGATGAATACTATGCCAACAAATTTGCAAGATTGTTCATTGACTATGCAGGTTCTTCGTTGGGTATGGGAATTAACTCCGCAACCGATGCTCACACCCGTTGTGACCGTATTTTGTATGACCAGATTCTTCAGAAAACCATTCCCAACGGTGTTGTGCCGTGGGGCAACACCTTTGCAGATTCTCACAATGAAAATGCCGTCAATGATGCCTATACCATGTGCTGGATGCCTGAACTGACACTGGAAGCATTCCGTGAATGTCAGGAAAAGGGACAGTATTTTGCGGTTTCACATTACTCCAACGGTGTCGAGCTTAACGGCATGGAAGAAATGCCGGGTTTTGTGGAACAGGATGTGTATGACACCAAAGCTTACTGGTTTGATAATACACCTGCCGTAACCCGCATTGATGTGGATCAGAATAAGGATACAATTACCGTTGAAGCTGAAAATGCCAATATCATTACCTGGGTTTCCAACGGCAATGTCATCAAAAGAGAAACCATTGAAAACGGTGTCGCGACGCTTGATCTGCACAATGACGAGCTGCTGGACGATGCATATCTGTATGTCCGTTTCTACCTTTCCGGTGACAACGGTATCTGCTACGCACAGCCCATGGTGCTCCATGTGGAAGGTGAAGAATTTGCCCCCGTGGAAGTGCCCGTAACGCGTGATCTTCCGTTCTTCCTCAGAAAGCTTGTAACGGTGCTGGATGTTATTTTCTTCAAACTGAGTCCTGTTATCTGGGCATTCAAGTACTTCGGCCTCGGCTATGATCCGCTTGATCGCTTGGATACGGAGATCAAAGACGGATTCAACGATATCACAACAGGACTGATTCAATAAAAAACAGTTGTTTGTTATAGGGACTGCGAAAGCAGTCCTTTTTCTTTTTTTTTTTCTTATTTTCTTATTTTCTTATTTTCTTATTTTCTACTCCCCATTCTATATACCATTCTATAATACATTCTATTAATCATTCTTTCTTATATAATAGTATGTACGGCTTGCGGTATATAAAGCCACCGCTTGCGGTAGCGGTTACAGTACAGCTTACGGTACAGCTTGCGGTAAGCAAGCCACCAACCCCCCGAAAAGCCTTTATTGATGGGCTTTGTAAGCCTTTGTCGGCTTGCAGTATCGCTTGCAGTGCAGCCGTGATTACCGCTTTGGGTAATTGTGCAATCCGCTTGAAAAGGTCTCTTCTTTTACGTGAAGAACCCTTTCTTTTTTGTGTCCTGTAAATTTGTAAAATGTAACTTTGTTATGAGAATACAAAACCGGCTGCCCTTGCGGACAGCCGGTCTTATTATTCGGGTTTTGCTTATTCAGCGTCGGGCTCGAACATAGCCTTGAGCTTGAGCAGGTGGTTGTATCTGTCAACGCTGGTCTTTTCAGCCAGGTCGAAGAGAGCTTCAGCTCTGTCGGGGAAGGAACGGGTAAGGGAAGAGTAGCGAGCTTCGTTCATGATGAAGTCACGATAGCTTGCGGTTGCCGGCTTGGAGTCAATGATGAAGGGATTCTTGCCTTCTGCCTTGAGAGCCGGATTGTAACGGAACATATTCCAGTAACCGCAATCAACAGCCTTCTTCATTTCAGCCTGGCAGTTAACCATGCCGCCCTTGATGGAGTGCATTTCGCAAGGTGCGTATGCAATGATGATGGAAGGACCGTTGTAAGCTTCTGCTTCCTTGATTGCCTTGAGGGTCTGATTCTGGTCAGCACCCATAGCGATCTGAGCAACATAGACATAGCCGTAGCTCATAGCGATTTCAGCAAGGCTCTTCTTTGCGATTGCCTTACCTGCAGCTGCGAACTGAGCAACCTGACCGATGTTGGAAGCCTTGGAAGCCTGACCGCCGGTGTTGGAGTAAACTTCGGTATCGAATACCATGATGTTTACGTCTTCGCCGGAAGCAAGGACGTGGTCAACGCCACCGAAACCGATGTCGTATGCCCAACCGTCGCCACCGAAGATCCATACGGACTTCTTGCCGAGGTAATCCTTGTTTGCAAGGATATCCTTCTTGAGCTGGCAATCACAATCGCAAGCTTCAAGAGCAGCAACAAGTTCTGCAGCAGCAGCGTTGTTCTTTTCGCCGTCGTTGAGAGTTGCAAGATATGCATCAGCAGCAGCCTTGACTTCTGCCTTGGTGTTTTCACCTGCAGCAATAGTTTCAACCTTAGCAATCAGAGCGTTGCGAAGAGCACCCTGGCCGAGGAACATACCAAAGCCGTGTTCTGCGTTGTCTTCAAACAGGGAGTTAGCCCATGCAGGACCCTGGCCCTTCTTGTTGACAGTGTAGGGAGATGTAGCAGCCGGGCCACCCCAGATGGAGGAACAACCGGTAGCATTGGAGATGTACATTCTGTCGCCGAACAACTGGGTGATCAGGCGAGCATAAGAAGTTTCTGCACAACCTGCACAGGAGCCGGAGAACTCAAGCAGAGGCTGCTTGTACTGGCTGGAGATAACAGTAGCAGCAGTAGCAACTTCCTTCTTTTCTTCGACGTTGGCAACACAGTAGTCGAAAACTTCCTGCTGTGCTTCCTGGCTGTCTTTTGCGACCATCTTCAGGGAGTTGGTCGGGCAGACACCGATACAAACGCCGCAACCCATACAATCAAGGGGAGAGACTGCAAGGGTGTACTTGTATTCGGTCTTGACGATGGGCTTGGGAGCAATCTTGGTTGCTGCGGGAGCAGCAGCAGCTTCAGCCTCAGTCAGAGCGAAGGGACGGATGGTAGCGTGCGGACATACAAATGCACACTTGTTACATTTTGCACAGGTGGTGGCATCCCATTCGGGAACCATAACAGCAACGCCTCTCTTTTCGTAAGCGGCTGCACCGTGTTCAAATGTACCGTCAGCGTGATCCATGAATGCGGAAACAGGCAGGCTGTCACCGTTCATAAGAGCAACGGGCTTCATAATGTTGTCAACCATCTTGACGAGCTTTGCAGGACCTTCGGATGCAACAGCAGCAGCATCGTCGGAAGCGTTTGCCCAGTCAGCAGGAATTTCAACCTGTACATAAGCGGTTGCACCTGCGTCGATGGCCTTGTGGTTCATATCAACGATATCCTGTCCCTTCTTGAGGTAGGACTTCGTTGCAGCATCCTTCATGTACTGGATAGCTTCAGCCTGCGGCAGAACGGCTGCAAGGGAGAAGAATGCAGACTGCAGGATGGTGTTTGTTCTCTTGCCCATACCGATTTCAACTGCAAGGTCGATTGCGTTGATGGTGTAGAGCTTGATGTTGTTGTTGGCAATGTAACGCTTTGCTTCAGCGGGCATCTGTGCGTTGAGCTCTGCTGCATCCCACTGACAGTTGATCAGGAAGATACCGCCGGGCTTGACGTCGTTGACCATCTTGTAACCCTTGGTAACATAGGACGGGTTGTGGCAAGCGACGAAGTCAGCTTTGTTAATGTAATAGGGACTCTTGATCGGGCTGTCACCGAAACGAAGGTGGGAAATGGTGATACCGCCGGTCTTCTTGGAGTCATACTGGAAGTAAGCCTGAACATATTTGTCGGTATGGTCACCGATGATCTTGATGGAGTTCTTGTTTGCGCCGACAGTACCGTCACCGCCGAGACCCCAGAACTTGCACTCGATGGTGCCTGCAGCTGCAGTGTTGGGGGAGGGCTTTTCTTCAAGAGAAAGGTAGGTAACGTCGTCGTTGATGCCGAGGGTGAAGTGCTTCTTAGGAGCATCTTTATCCATTTCGTCATATACTGCAAAGACGCTTGAAGGAGGTGTATCCTTGGAACCGAGACCGTAACGGCCGCCGAGAACTTCGATACCGCACTTGCCTTCTGCGTTGAGAGCAGCGATAACGTCAAGGAACAGAGGTTCGCCGATTGCACCGGGTTCCTTTGTTCTGTCAAGAACTGCGATCTTCTTACAGGTTGCAGGGATCGCTGCAACGAACTTGTCGGTTGCGAAAGGTCTGTAAAGACGGACTTTGATAAGACCGACTTTTTCGCCCTTTGCGGTCAGGTAGTCGATGACTTCTTCTGCGACGTCGCAAAGAGAACCCATAGCTACGATAACCTTTTCTGCATCGGGAGCACCGTAGTAGTTGAACAGCTTGTAATCAGTGCCGAGCTTGGCATTGACTTTGTCCATGTATTCTTCAACGATAGCGGGAACTGCATCATAATACTTGTTGCAGGCTTCTCTGTGCTGGAAGAAGATGTCGCCGTTTTCGTGAGAACCGCGCATAACCGGGCGTTCCGGATTCAGAGCGTTCTGACGGAATGCAGCAACAGCATCCATGTCGCACATTTCCTTGAGATCTTCGTAGTCCCAGATAGCGATCTTCTGGATTTCGTGAGATGTACGGAAACCGTCGAAGAAGTTGATAAAGGGAACACGGCTCTTGATGGAAGCAAGGTGAGCAACTGCACCAAGGTCCATAACTTCCTGGGTGTTGGTTTCTGCAAGCATTGCAAAACCGGTCTGACGGCAAGCATAAACGTCGGAATGGTCGCCGAAAATATTAAGAGCGTGGGAAGCGACTGTTCTTGCGGATACATGGAAAACGGAAGGAAGCAGTTCGCCTGCGATCTTGTACATGTTGGGGAGCATAAGAAGAAGACCCTGGGAAGCGGTGTAGGTGGTGGTAAGAGCACCTGCTGCAAGGGAACCGTGAACGGTACCTGCTGCACCGGCTTCGGACTGCATTTCAGCAACCTTGACGGTTGTGCCGAAGATGTTCTTCAGGCCCTGAGCAGACCATTGGTCAACATAGTCAGCCATCGGGCTGGACGGGGTGATGGGGTAGATACCGGCAACTTCAGTAAAAGCATAAGAGACATATGCTGCTGCATTGTTGCCGTCCATGGATTTGAACTTTCTTGCCATTTTTATTCCTCCATAAATTATTAGCGTGTTGAGTATTAATACACCATCACTTATTATAATACTATCGAAAGGAAAAGTAAATAAGAAAAAAGACAAAATTTTTGCAAATTTATACGGCAAATTCAATTAATATTTGTATACATTGTTAAAAGACAGACAATGTCAGCAGGAAGGTCGGGCAGATTGTCCATGTGTTTGTTGCACTAAAGTGCTAAAATTGTGCAAAATGGAAAAAATGAAAAAATGATATAAATTTTTCTTGCATTGGGCATTTTCATGTTTTATTATAGTTACCATAATTTTTATTCACGGCAAAGGAGTGAATCAGAGATGAATGCATATATGACCAGGATTCTCGACCAAGTAAAAAAAGTAAATGCCAACGAACCCGAGTTTATCCAGACTGTTGAGGAAGTTTTCAATTCCATCGCACCTGTTATTGAAGCAGATCCGATTTACGAAAAGGAAAATATTCTCGGCAGAATCGTTGAACCCGATCGTCAGATCATGTTCCGTGTTCCGTGGGTGGATGATAACGGCAATGTGCAGGTCAACCGCGGTTACCGTGTACAATTCAGCAGTGCAATCGGTCCTTACAAAGGCGGTCTGCGTTTCCATCCTTCCGTATATATCGGTATTATGAAGTTCCTTGCTTTTGAGCAGACTTTCAAAAACAGCCTGACCAGTCTTCCCATGGGCGGCGGCAAAGGCGGTTCCGACTTTGATCCCATCGGCAAATCCGATGGAGAAGTCATGCGTTTCTGTCAGTCTTTTATGACAGAACTGTATCGCCACATTGGTCCCGACGTTGACGTTCCTGCTGGGGACATCGGTGTCGGCGGCAGAGAGATTGGCTATCTGTTCGGTCAGTATAAGAGAATCAAGAATATGTATGAAAACGGTGTTCTGACCGGTAAAGGTCTTTCTTACGGCGGTTCCCGTATCCGTCCGGAAGCAACCGGTTACGGTGCTGTCTATTATGTACAGTGTATGCTTGAACACTTTGAAGACAATATTAAAGATAAGACCGTTGCCATTTCCGGTTTCGGTAATGTTGCATGGGGTGTTGCTTCCAAGCTGACCCAGCTCGGTGCCAAGGTTGTTACCCTGTCCGGTCCTGACGGTTATATCTATGATCCCGACGGTGTCAACACACCTGAAAAGATTGCATTCATGCTTGAAATGCGTGCAGGCAGTGGCAAGGTGCAGGCTTATGCAGACAAGTTCGGTGTTGAATTCTTCCCCGGTCAGAAGCCCTGGAATGTTAAGTGCGACATCTGCATGCCTTGTGCAACCCAGAACGAAGTCGGCATGGTTGAAGCTGAACAGATGGTTAACAACGGTGTAAAGTATTATGTCGAAGTTTCCAATATGCCCACCACCAACGAAGCACTTGCTTATCTGCATGATAAGCTTCGCTGTGTAGCACCCTCCAAGGCTGTCAATGCCGGTGGTGTTGCTGTTTCCGGTCTTGAAATGTCCCAGAACTCCATGCGTCTTGCCTGGACTGCACAGGAAGTTGATGAAAAGCTCAGAGGCATCATGAGAAATATCCATGATACTTCCGTTGCTGCTGCCGAAAAATACGGCTTCGGTTACGACCTTGTTGCAGGTGCAAATATCGCAGGTTTCCTGAAAGTTGCCGATGCGATGATCGCACAGGGCATTGTATAAGCATTTTTTGTGCAAATCGGCAAAAAATAAAAAAGGTCTTTACAAACACAACCCTTTGTGTTATACTGATTTACCGTCCGGGTTCTCGGTCTTTGGAATAAACCGCCAAGCGGTATGTACCTGCCTTTGACTGGGGCTTTGTGATAAATATTAAATGAGGTGAAAAAACATGACAGCTGCAGAAAAAACCGCAATCATCAAAGAGTATGCTCTTCACGAAGGCGACACCGGTTCTCCCGAAGTTCAGATCGCTGTTCTTACCAAGAGAATCAACGACCTTACCGAGCATCTGAAGGTTAACAAGAAAGATCATCATTCCAGACGCGGTCTGTTGAAGATGGTCGGTCACAGAAGAAATCTCCTTGCTTACCTGCAGAAGGTTGACATTGAGAGATACCGTTCCATCATCGCAAAACTCGGCATCCGTAAATAATCGATTCCGTAGAGGCGGCAGGCATCCTGCCGCCTTGTTTTGCAAAATAAACTATGTAATCTAAGGCCGCTTTTGGTGTGTTTTAGCAGTGAATAGAGTGTTTTTTTCGGGAAGAATGCTGTATTTATTGTTAAAACCCCGGATACGTGCCGTAGAAATATAAATAATAGTGAGGTAAAAGAAATGTTCGAAGGCTTCAAGAAGTATGAAACCACTCTCGCAGGCCGTCCTTTCGTCGTAGAGGTCGGTAAAATGGCACAGCTTGCCGGCGGCAGCTGCCTTGTCCGTTACGGCGAAACCGAAATCCTTTGTACTGCTACCATGGCAGACAAGCCCCGTGAAGGCGTGGATTTCTTCCCCATGTCCATTGATTTTGAAGAAAAACTGTATTCTGTCGGTAAAATCCCCGGCTCTTTCCAGAGACGTGAAGGCAAGGCAAGTGACAAGGCTGTTCTTTGCGGCCGTGTTATTGACAGACCCATCCGTCCTTTGTTCCCCAAGGATATGAGAAACGATGTCGGTATCGTGGCAACCGTTATGTCCGTTGATCCCGATTGTCTGCCCGAAATCACCGCTATGATCGGTGTTTCCATCGCTCTTTCCATTTCCGAAATTCCGTGGGCAGGCCCCATTGCAGGCGTGTCCGTCGGTCTTATTGACGGTGAATTCATTATGAACCCCACCGCAGCCGAGCGTGAAGTCAGTGAAATGGCTGTCACGGTTGCTTCCACCGAAGATCTCATTGCCATGATCGAAGCCGGTGCAAATGAAATCGACAACGAAACCATGTTCAATGCCATTATGGCTGCTCATGAAGTCAACAAAGAAATGGTTGAATTCATCAAGGGTATCCAGGCTGAAATCGGCAAAGAAAAAGTGGATTTCCCGTCCAACGATCCTTCCCATGAGCTCTACGAAGCAATCAAGGAATTTGCAATCGAAGATGTCAAGGTTGCTCTTGATACTGATGACAAGAGAATCCGTGACGAAAGACTGCGTCCCATCTATGCAGCCGTTCACGAAAAGTTTGACGAACTCTTCCCCGAAGAAGTCGCCAAGATCGACGATTGCCTGTACAAGCTGCAGAAATTCATCGTTCGTCGTTGGCTTCTTGATGAAGGCAAGCGTGTTGACGGCAGAGGCATCAATGATATGCGTCCTCTGAATGCAGAAATCGACCTGCTGACAAGAGTACACGGTTCCGGTATGTTTACCCGTGGTCAGACCCAGGTTCTCACCGTAACCACACTTGGTACCATCGGTGAAGCACAGCTTCTTGACGGTATTGATGAAGAAGAATCCAAGAGATATATTCATCATTACAATTTCCCGGCATACTCCGTCGGTGAAACAAAGCCCTCCAGAGGCCCCGGTAGACGTGAAATCGGTCACGGCGCTCTTGCTGAAAGAGCTCTCATCCCCGTACTTCCCACGGTTGAAGAATTCCCCTATACCATCCGTCTTGTATCCGAAGTTCTGTCCTCCAACGGTTCCACTTCCCAGGCTTCCATCTGCGGTTCCACACTGTCTCTGATGGCAGCAGGTGTTCCCATCAAGGCTCCCGTTGCAGGTATCTCCTGCGGTCTTGTTACCGAAGGCGACCGCTTCATGACCATGGTTGATATTCAGGGTCTTGAAGATTTCTTTGGCGATATGGACTTCAAAGTCGGCGGCACCAAGAAGGGTATTACTGCTATCCAGATGGATACCAAAGTACACGGCCTGACTCCCGAAATCGTCAAGGAAGCATTCGAAAAGACTTATGTTGCACGCTGCAAGATTCTTGATGAAGTCATGCTGCCTTGCATCGCTGAACCCAGAGCAGAACTTTCCAAGTATGCTCCCAAGATGCTCACTACCAAGATCGATCCTGAAAAGATCGGTGATGTTATCGGTAAGCAGGGTAAGGTTATTCAGAAGATCTGTGCCGAATGTGATGTTAAGATCGATATTGAAGATGACGGTTCCGTATTTGTTTCTTCCACCGATCTTAACAATGCTAAGAAGGCTCTTGATATTGTCCACACCATTGCAAACGATCCCGAAGTCGGTGCTATCTACAAGGGTATTGTTACAAGACTCATGAGCTTTGGTGCTTTCGTTGAAATCGCTCCCGGTAAAGAAGGCATGGTTCATGTCAGCCATCTTGATGTCAAGCGTGTTGAAAAGGTTGAAGATGTTGTCACTGTCGGTGATGAAATCATCGTTGAAGTTCTTCCCATTGATGAACAGGGCAGACTGAACCTTTCCAGAAGAAATGCTCTTATCAAGGTCGAAGGTCTTGTACCCGAAAACGAAGTTTCCGATGAACCCCGCAAGCCTCGTTCCAACGGCGGCAGAGGCGGATTCGGCGGCAATCGCGGCGGTGATCGCAGAAACGGTGGCAATCGCGGCGGCAACCGTAAAGACAGAGAATAATCAAAAATCTGTTTTGTAATCGCTTTTTACTCTCCCGTACTGCAGTGCAGATACGGGAGTTTTTTTTGCAGAAAATCGTGTTTCATAAAGCAAAAATAATATAAAAAATTTCACTTTTTTTTGTGTTTTTTTTTCTTGCCTTTTTCCTTTTTTCTACTTCCCATTCTATATGCCATTCATAATAAATTCTATTAATCTTTCTTTCTTATTTAGTATGTACGGTTTGCGGTTTTTGAAGCCATCGTGCGGAGTGGTTGCTGCTCTACCGTCATTTCTACCGCTTGTATTACTGACGGGATGAGCGTTTGGGGCATTTTTCAATCGGTTTGACTTGGTGCACATGCAAAAGAAAGAAATCGGTCTCCGTGTTACATGGAAACTGTTTTCTTATTGAGAATAATGTATATTTACTTGTATATACTGTAAAAATTCCAAGAAAAAGGGAGATAAATAACTTGTCAAAAGTTTAACAATGTGAACATTGTTAAAAAATGAAACAAGTGATTGTTAAGGTGTTCTGCTTTACTTGTTGAAAACTCTGTTTAAAATGTTGAAAACCGGGCTTATTTTTATTAAAACCTCTTGTTAAAAAAATAACAAGGCAAGTAATTTACTTGCCTTCAAAAATGTTTTTGACATTTTGTTGAAAACTGCCGTTTTTGTATATACATTTTTTATTCGAAGTCCATTCTTTAAATTTTTCAGAAATTTCAAAAAAAACATAGTCAAACAAAAAGTTTTATGCTAATATAGTAAAGAAGGGTAGGGTGGTAAAATGTCTATTCAGGTTTCAGCCAATGCAAAAATCAATCTGTTTCTGGATCTGGGCAGCGTTCTGAAAAACGGATACCACGGCATCTGGACCGTAATGCAGTCCGTCTCGCTGGCAGACAGAATCCGTGTGGATACAGCAGAAAAAGAGATCTCGGTTTCCTGTACCGACAGCAGAATTCCTGTGGGTGAAAAAAACATTGCTTACAAAGCGGCTGCTAAGTTTCTGGAAGCTGCAAAAATTGACAGCGGTGTGTCCGTTGAAATTGAAAAACATATTCCCAGTCAGGCAGGTCTCGGAGGCGGCAGTGCGGATGCTGCAGGTACGTTGCTTGCTTTGAATACATTGTTCGGCTCGCCGTTATCTGCAAAACAGTTGTTTGCAATCGCATTCCGTTGCGGTGCAGATGTTCCGTTTTGCTTGCAGGGCGGTATGGCACTTTGTCAGAATATGGGAGAAGTAATAGCCCCCTTGCCTTCATTGGAGAATGTGCATATCGTCATTGCCAAACCACAGGCAGGTGTATCCACTGCTGAAGCGTATGCTGCTTATGATGCAGCCGTTTGGGTGCGTCGTGCGGACAGGGAACAGTTCTTGTATCATGCCGCAGCGGGAAACAACAAAGAAATTCTTTGTCGTTGTAACAATCTGTTTGAACAGTTTATAGAAGTGCCGGGTCGTGCGGATATCAAATCCGTTATGCGTAAAAACGGTGCGGCAGCGGCTTGTATGAGTGGCAGCGGTTCTGCGGTGTACGGCATTTTTGAAAATGAAAATGCGGCACAGACATGTACGGCTGAACTCAGGCAGTTTATTGACGAAGTCAGTCTTTGCAATCCTTGTGAGCAAGGAATTATTTTTGAATAAAAAAGGAATATATTTCCTCAAAACCGTCCACACTCTTTGGTGAAAGGACGGTTTTTATATGTTTGAGAAAATGAGGATTGCTTGTCTTTCGGCATGGATTTCGGTTTTTGTTGCGGTATGCGTCGTGACAGGCAGCGTGTCGGTCTATGCACAGAATTGTGATGCCCTTCGGCAGGAGGTGTTGCGGTTGCACGTGGTTGCCAATTCCGATTCCGTCGAGGATCAGAACGTAAAATTACTTGTGCGCGATGCCTTGCTGGAGTTGGGCGGAGAAATGTTGCGTCGTGCCGAGGATGCAGCACAGGCAACAGATATGGTTCGAGCTTTGAAAAGTCAGTTGCAACAACAAGCGAATGCAACGCTTGCCGAAAACGGATTCTTGTATACGGCTCAGGTGTCTGTGCAAAAGGAGTATTTTGAAACAAGAACATACGAAGATGTGACTTTGCCGGCAGGCATTTATATGGCAGTACGTGTTGTGTTGGGAGAGGGGATCGGACAAAATTGGTGGTGCGTTATGTTTCCGCCCCTTTGTTTGCCTGCAGCAACCGGAACAACAGACAGTCCTGTTTTTACCGATGCGGACCAAAACGTGATTGCAGCCGAGGACGGATATGAAATACGTTTCAGAATTGTGGAAGTTTTTGAAGAATTACGCAATCGTTACCGACAGCAAAAGAATAAAAACAATCCGCTTACAGATGAATAAAAGAAGAATGCTCCGTTGTATGACGGGGTATTTTTCATATTTGTCCTGCATATTTTGAACAGAGGTGGTTTGATGCGTAAAAAACCGGGGTATCTGAAAGGACAAAAGGATTGTTTTTCCGTATTGATCGCACGGCAAACGGTTGCGGCTGCGGTTTTGATGGGTTTTCTGTTGCTGAGCATATTTGTGTTGCACGATGATTCGGTTGTGCAAACATGGCAGCAATGGATGCAGGAGGATTATTCACTGTCCTATCTTTACGAATTTCTGACAGGCGGTCTGCTATGATCATTCGCATCGGAAAAACGAAGATTCACATCAGTTTTTTTTTGCTTTGGGGATGAGTGTCTATGCGGCATTTGTTCCGCCGTATCAGATTGCTGCCGTTATCGGTGCGGTTATTCTGCATGAAGGAACCCATCTTTTGCTTTTGCGGTTTTGCGGTCAGGCACCGCAACAAATCCATGTCGGCTTGTTTGGAATGCGGATGTCGGAAGACTGTATGCAGCGGCTTTCATACAAAGATGAATTACGCTGTGTGTTGGGGGCACCGCTTGCGAATGCGGTCTGTTTTATTATCTTATTGCCGTTTACACATCGTTCCTCGTTTGTTGCCTGTAGTTGTGCTGCAAATCTTTCTTTGGCGGCATTTAATTTGCTGCCGTTACGGATGCTGGACGGCGGACGTACTTTGCAATGTATCTTGCTGCAACGTTGTAATCTGCAGACTGCACACAGGGGCATGCTTGTGTTTGAATGGTTTGCATTCGGAATATTGTTGTTGTGCATATTGTATTCTTGTCGTAACAGAATTCCGAATCCGACAGCAGCGGTTTTTCTTCTTTATTTGTTTTTTCTCTTTCTTTTTCACAAATAACGCCTTGCAAAAAAGGGGAGATACTTGTATAATGTAAAATAGAAAAGGATGTGTTGTTTTGAATAAAAAACTTGAAAAGATTTTGCCGCTTGTGCAGAAGCCTGCCCGATACACGGGCGGTGAGCTCAACAGCGTGATGAAGGATAAAGAAAAGGTCGATATCCGCTATGCGTTCTGTTTCCCCGATTCTTATGAAATCGGTATGTCGCATTTAGGCATTAAAATTCTGTATTCTCTTGTCAATGCAAGGGAAGATGCATGGTGTGAACGCGTGTTTGCGCCGTGGCCGGATATGGAAGAGAAACTGCGTGAGCACAACATTCCTTTGTTTGCACTCGAAAGCGGAGATGCCGTCAAGGATTTTGATATGATCGGCTTTACCGTGCAGTACGAGCTGTGTTTTACGAATATTATCAATATGCTTGATCTTGCCGGACTGCCTTTGTATGCAAAGGACAGAACCGCACTCACCCCCCTTGTGGTTGCCGGCGGTCCGTCCGTGTGCAATGCCGAGCCGATTGCGGATTTTGTGGATCTTTGTATGCCCGGCGAGGGTGAG
Organism: Acutalibacteraceae bacterium; assembly: GCA_045576275.1. Taxonomy (GTDB): domain Bacteria; phylum Bacillota; class Clostridia; order Oscillospirales; family Acutalibacteraceae; genus RUG806. The sequence continues at coordinate 137,160 of JAZNGB010000062.1, read as the reverse complement.
GAAATTACCAACGAGCTGATTGACCTGCTCAAAGAACATAAAAAGAAAGGCTCCACCAAGCAGGAGTTTCTGCGTGAAGCTGCAAAATTGGACGGTATTTATGTGCCGAGTCTTTACGATGTGTCATACAACGAGGACGGCACCGTAAAAGCGATCGAAGCCAAAGACGGTGCACCCGAAACGGTGAAAAAGCGTGTCGTCAGCGACCTTGACAATGTTTTTTATCCCGATAAACTGATTGTACCGTTCATTGAAGTGGTGCATGATCGGGTCACGCATGAAATTTTCCGTGGATGTATCCGTGGCTGCCGTTTCTGTCAGGCAGGTTTTTTGTACAGACCCATCCGTGAAAAGTCCCCCGACACCATTTCCTGTCAGTGTGAGCATCTTATCAAAACAAGCGGCTATGACGAGGTGTCCTTGTCTTCGCTGTCCTCAAGCGACTACACGAAGCTTGAAGAATTGCTCGACAAACTTTTGGAGTGGACGATTCCGCAGAAGGTCAATATTGCATTGCCTTCCCTGCGTGTGGATAATTTCCGTAAAGACCTTATCGAAAAGCTTACGAGTGTCCGCAGAAGCGGTCTGACCTTTGCACCCGAAGCCGGTTCGCAGAGAATGCGTGACGTTATCAACAAGAATGTCACCGAAGAAGAAATCATGTCCACATCGCTCAAGGCATTTGAGGGTGGCTGGACGGCTGTAAAACTCTATTTTATGCTCGGTCTTCCCACCGAAACCGATGAAGATATAAAAGAAATTGCTGCCCTTGCACGCAGGGTCGTGGATGTGTTTTATGCTATGCCCGAAAGACCGAAAGGCAAGACTGTTGCGGTCAATTGCAGCGTGTCCACCTTTGTTCCCAAGCCCTTTACACCGTTCCAATGGGAGCCGCAGCTTTCGCGTGAGCAGATTGTTGCACGTCAGGAGCTGCTGCGAACCACCAACACCAACCGCAAGGTACAGGTGAGCTTCCATGAAATGCATGTCAGCTTCCTTGAAGCCGTGTTTGCCCGTGGTGACAGACGACTTTCCAAGGTCATTGAAACGGCTTGGAAAAACGGCTGCAAGTTTGACGGCTGGGATGAATATTTCAATTTCGATGCATGGATGCGTGCCTTTGAAGAATGCGGTCTTGATCCGGAATTCTATGCAAACCGCACCCGTTCTTATGATGAAGTCTTGCCGTGGGATCACATGGACTACGGCATTTCCAAAAAATTCCTCATTCGTGAAAGCGAAAAAGCAAAACAGGCACAGACCACCGCACACTGTCGTGAACAATGTGCAGGCTGCGGTGCGGATAAACTCAACGGAGGTGAATGCGATGCGAGATGTAAGAATATGGTTCTCTAAAAGCGGTGCGGTCAAGTATGTGTCGCACCTGGATATGTTCCGCCTGATGACCCGTGCCGTCCGCAGAGCAGACATTCCGCTGTGGTACACCGAAGGCTATAATCCGCATCCGTATATTTCATTCCTGCAACCGCTTCCGCTGGGGGTGGAAACTTGCTACGAACCGCTTGATATCCGTATTGAGGGCGAAATTGCCAACGAAGAAATCAAAAATCGCCTGAATGCCGTCATGCCCGACGGAATGCACATCGAAGCTGTCACGCAGGCCTTCTGCAAGCCTGCGGAAGCTGCTTACGGTGAGTATAAGGTGGTGCTTGATGCCGAGGACATCGCCGCTGAAAAGGTCATTGAAATCATTGAAGCAGGGGAGCTGACCTGTGAAAAGAGTGCCAAGGTAAAAGGCAGAAAGGGCACGAAAATCGTCGATGTTTCCGCCGCCATTCATTCATATGAAGTGAAAACGGAAAACGATACGGTGGTTATTCTCGTTACCCTGCCGGCATCCCCCGAACTGACTCTCAATCCCTTGCAGTTCTTGGCAGCCATCAGCAACAAATTCGGCACACAGCTTTATCCCTTGTCAGCCTGCCGCATCCGCCTGCTGTGCAGCGACATGACCGCTTTTTCATAACAGTTATAAAACCTCCTTGTAAACGGTTGTTCCCGTTTGTAAGGAGGTTTTTTATGTAAATCAATGAAACGCAAGATAAATTCTTGATAAAAACTGATAATACGCAGGTTTGCATTTTTATTATGTCAGTTTGTTAAGAATGTGTAATTGCCAAATGTTCCCGATTGTACAAATTGATTCCCGAAAGTGCTTGACAAATTTTAACGGATGTGCTATATTCATCTTGCGATAGATGTGCAATCGTGAAAAAATGTGAATATTCAGGAGTGACAGATTATGTTCATGGAAGAAAGACACGAAGAAATATTAAGATTGCTCAATGAACAGGGAAGAATCTCCAATGCAGAAATACAGATGCTTTTTCAGATTAGTTATGATTCCGCAAAACGGGATTTAAGATTGCTCGAAGAACAGGGATTGTTGAAAAGAACCCACGGCGGTGCCATTCCTGCCCGTCAGGTCGGTGCGAATTTCATAACAGACCTTGCACCCGATGAGCGTGTCAGGGAAGTGAAAGAAAACTATCTTGCCATTGCAAAAAAAGCCGTGCAGGAAATTGCCGTACATGACGTTGTGTATATCACCAATGCAAGTGTCGGTTTTCTGATGGCACAGAATATAGGCGATGTGCCGTGTACGGTTGTGACCAATTCCGTTGCCATTGCCGAGGAATTACGCAAAAAGGAAAATATTACCGTTTTGCTTGCAGGCGGCGAAATGCAGAAAAACGGCTGTTTTTATGACAGCTTTGCATTGTCGATGCTTAACCGTCTGCGTTTTGACAAATGCTTTGTCACGTCTGCCTGCATTTCGGCAAAATTCGGTCTTTCCATTCAGAAATCAAGAAGTGTTGAACTGACCAATGCCGTCATCAACAATTCAAAAACCGTTTACGGACTGTATCCGGTTGAAAAAATCGGCTTTGATTCTGTCATCAGCATTTGTCCTGCAAAAAAGCTGCACTATATCATCACCGACAGCGAAACTGCAGAAGATGACCTGGCACAGTTTGAAGAAATGGGAATTAAAATTAAAACAGCACAATAAATTTTTGAAAAGGTCTTGACTCTCACCTTAACTTCAGGTTTATACTTGTCTTTGTAAGGTACCTTAGAAGCTGCAAAAGGAGAGATTGACATGAAAATCGGAGAATTTGCGAGGGTGTGCGGAACGGGAATTTCCGTTTTGCGCTATTATGACAAGGAAAAACTGCTTGTGCCAGCGTACACAGACCGTTTTTCGGGTTACAGACATTATACATCCGAACAGATTCTTGTTTTTCACCGCATTACGGCACTTAAAAATGCCGGATTCTCCTTGCAGGAAATCAGGGAGCTGCTTTCTTCGCAAAAATCGGGCGAAGAAATTGCGGGTATTTTTACAAAAAAAGAAAAAATGCTCACACAGGCTCTCGAAAATCTAAAGGAGGCTGCACTGATGATGAAAAATCTGAACATTGTTTTTACCGACAAGCAGGCAATTGTTGAATTGCCGACCGACAGCACATTTCTGGATGTGTGCACCCTTGCCGAAGCACAAATCAAAGCCGCGGATTATCAACGCATTTCGCAATACAAAATCGAGGATGCAACTGTTTGTTGTGATATTGTGAAGCTGGACAGGGAAGTCGATCCCCCCGAAGAAAGCTTGCCCTTTGTCAATGACGAACAGGTCATCGGCAAGTGGGAAATCATCGGCATTTATGCCGTGAAAGCGGATTTTTACGACAACCTGTTCTGCGTGAAAAATTTTTACGGCGAAGAACAGAAATATCTTTATTTTTTACCCGATGGCGAACGGTATTGGGCATTCAGCTGGACAAAAGGAGTGCTCAATTCTCCTGTTAATAACGAGTATGAAACCGAGCAGATCGGGGATGATTTGTATATGTTTGTCAGTCTTAAAGAGTATGAATATACTCGTGGCGGTGTGCCGACCTGTTTGGTTCTCAGAAAGGTTGATTCCAACCGCTACACTGCAGAAGCAATCGCTCGCAAGGATAAAACGGATTTGCCGTTTGTGTCGGATGCTCGTGTGGTCGGCACATGGAAGGCACATTCATTTTTGGGCTATCTGTGGCACAAAAGTAATTTTACCACCGAAGCCGAGCCGATTGAAGACCTGTATTTCAGGGAAGTCACATTTTTCCCCGACGGAAATTGCCGTCTTGTGTATGAGGATGCCGTATTTGAGGGAGCAGACACCGTCACATGGACAAAAAATTATCTGCTTCGCCATTGGAATTGGTCCGCCTGTGAATATGAAATCCGCCCGGTGGACGGGATTGACTATCTCATTATCGAGTGGAAAAGCGGTGACTGGCGTTATGGCGGTTACGACACAAATTATTATGTGTTTACAAGAGCATAAGAACTGAAAAAACAGCCGTACCGATTTGTTCCGGTACGGCTGAAATTATAAGAATCATTACACTGCATCAGCTCTGATAATTTTCCCCTTGTCTTACAAACATTTCATAGTATTTGCCCTTGCTTGCCATCAGTTCGTCATGGGTGCCGCTTTCGATGATACGGCCGTTTTCAATGTGATAAATGCAATCGAAATCACGCACCGTGGAAAGACGGTGGGCAATCATAACGGTGGTTGTATGTTTGGACAGGGCAAGAATATGCTGCATCATATCCGCTTCTGCCAACGGGTCGAGTGCAGAGGACGGCTCATCGAGAATCAGCAGGCCGAAATGGGATGTGAACAGCCTTGCAAGCATCAGCTTTTGTGCTTCTCCGCCCGAAAGTGCAATGCCGTCTTCCGTGAATTCACGGGATACCATGGTGTCTAAATTGCCGTTTGCCTTGTTGAGCACATCGGCAAGACCTGCCTTGTGCATTGCTTCCATCAGTTTTTCGTCCGATACGGCATTGTAAACGCAAAGATTATCACGCAGGCTCATGGCAAGCACGCGGATGTCCTGAAATACGACCCCGGTGTGCAGACGCAGCTGATGAATGTCATAGTCCTTGATGTTCTTTCCGTTTATGAGAATTTCACCGGAATTGACATCATACAACCGCAACAGTAACTTAGTCAAGGTTGTTTTACCGGCTCCGTTTTCACCGACAATGGCAATTTTCTGTCCCGGTTTGATGTGCAGATTGAAATTTCTGAACAACAGGGCAGAAGCATCATAGCCGAAAGAAACGTCTTTGAATTCTATTTCATATTTTCCGTCGGGTACAGGGATTGCATTATCCATTGGCGGTTCGATTTCCGATTCGGCTTCAAAGAATGCGGCAACCTTTTCACCGTTTGCAATGCATTGCACAAGCTCCATGATGCTGCTTGCGGCATCGCTCAAGCCTTCTGCCAAGGCGGTGGATGCGATCGTCAGTGAGGCATACAGACCGATCTGCGTTTTATCGCCGTCAATGACAAAAAAGATAATATATGCAAGCACGCAAGCCGCCTGAATGGGTGAAATCGCACCCTGCAAAAGATGAAAGGGAGCTGTCTTTTTTATATATTGCCGATACACGGTCTGAAAATGCTGCATGGCTGCATGGATGGTGTCAAGTAGCTTCTGTCCTGCATCCGATGCTCGAAGCTCGGCGGCATTTTCCTTGGTTTTCAGCACCCTGCCTGCATATTCCATCGGTCGCCATGCATCCGCAAGACTCTCATTGTAGGCAGCGGTCGGTTTTACGGACGGCAGCTCTGCAATTGCATTGAGAATCACAAAAAACACCGTAATGCCGAGCAGAACCGGCCCTACAGTGGCAATGATGCTGATCATTGCCACTGTGGTTGCAATACCACGCAGAATGCCGGGCAGAATCATGACCACATTCTGTGCGTGGATGGGGTAATTATCCTGTGCAAAAATGAATTTCACAAAAAAATCGGGCTTGTCATAGTACTTGAAATCCGTGTACAGTGCTTTTCTGTTTACATCATTTTTGATTTTGTTGCTCACTTTTACGAGTGTTATCTGCGTGTAAGCCATCTGAATGACTTTTTCCAGTGCAGACACAAGCACAATAAACAATGTAAACAAAATGAGGATACCGATGACCTGTTTTTGCGGTGCATCCTGTATCACCGCATCAATTGCTTTTTGCGGCAACAGGGCTGTCATGTAGTTTGCGGCAGGTTGCAACACAACCGACATCAGCAGGATGGTAAGCACATACCCTTTGCCGTATTTCCAATACGGTTTGATGAGAAAAAGAACGTACTGCAGCTTCGATTGTTTTTTTGTTTTATTCATTTGTATTTAACACCTTTCGTTTCAATTTGTTTTTTTGTCGGAATGAAACGAAAGGTATCACATGATCAGTTTTATGAGCACCGTACTTCTTTCTTCAGTCATTTATAACCTCCTGTTTGTATTTTCTCCTTTTTATGAAAATGCAGGCATCTCCGCCACGCAGAGATGCCTTGTTGGTTCTTATTTATTCAATCGGAATTTCGTATTCGTATGCAGCAAACCATATGCCCGTTGCATAGTTTCTTGCACGGATAACAACGCGGTCAGCATACACCTCGAACTGGAAGCCGTTGCCAAGACCCACCTGACCGTGCGGATACATATACATGTAGCTCGGCAGGTTGACGGAGTGGATGTTTCCGTACTGCTCCACACTCTTGTAGCCGTACAGATCGTCGGTCAGATATTCGCCGAGACCGTTGTGGATGTGGCCGGAAATGAAGAAAATGTTCTTGTATTTTGCAAGCACTGCTTCGATCTGTGCGGACTGTTCACCGAAGCCGCCCGTGTTTTCGTCATAGTTATCCGATCCCCAGCTTTCGGGCAGACCGTGTGTCTGGTTGATCGGCCAATGGCTGATTACAAAAATCGGTTTGCCGTCCACAGCTGCTTCGCTTAAGGTTTCATCGAGCCATTCGATCTGCTCATCGCTGATGAATGCGTAGGTATGATCTTCTTCACTACCCATGACTACGAAGGTGTAACCGCCGATTTCGGTGCTGTAATACGGCTTGTCGATCTCGCGGCCTGCGATGACTTCGTTGTAATGAATGAAGTTTTCGAGAGCTGCATCATAGCCGTCGTCTGTCCAAGTGTCGTGGTTGCCCTCTGCAAGGATGATTTCGGGCAGATAATCGGTGTTTGCAAAAGCGGCAGCTGCGGTGTCCCATTCTTTTGTTTCACCGTGGTCGGTGATGTCACCGGAAACGATCATGACGTCCACGGGATAGGCAGCCATAGAGATATCATCGAGTGCCAGTTCAAGTACTGCCTGTCTTGCAGCCGAGCCGTCAAGATGCGTGTCGGAAATAACGGCAATGTTCAGAAGGCATTCTGCCGTATCTTTGGGTTCGTATGTAATTTCGGTTCCGAGCAAACCGGGAGAAACGAGCATGGTCAGCACAAGAATCAGAACGGAAAATATGGATTTTAAAAATGTAACAAGCATAATCAAAGAAATCCTTTCTGCTGTTTTTTTCATTATAGCATATTTTTTCCTTTGTTTACAATGGAATATCTGTACAAAAAAAGAATGCTTTCTTTGTGACAAAAAGCACTTGCAATTTCATATTTTCAATGTATAATAATATTTAATTGAACATGCGGGATTGGTATATCGGTATTATACGGCCTTCCCAAGGCTAAGAGGCGGGTTCGACTCCCGTATCCCGCTCCAAAAAATGCAAGTCACCAGACTTGTATTTTTTTATCCGAGCCGCAAGGCCTGGTATATCATCACAGTAGGCGTATATCATCACCGCTGAAGTGCGGTGCATATCATTACACAAAGAGTCCATCAACTTTTGCAATGATAATCAAAAAAAATAACAAGAATCTTGCATTTCGTTCTGCACAATGTTATAATGATTTATATGCTTATAATCAAAGAAAAGGAGAATGTTGAATGAAATTCTTTGCAAAGAAAACACTCGCAATATTGCTGAGTGTCATGATGCTTTTATCTGTTTGCGGCGGCGTGTTGAGTGCATCTGCTGCCTATGCTGATTGTGTTACGATTTATGTCCGCGGCAGCACGGATATCAACAAATTCAATGAAGACGGTACACAGCAGGAGATTTACGATGACGGAGAATATGTAGCAGCATTGCTCAAAGAAGCTGTTCCCATGCTTCCCGGAGCAATGATTACGGGCAACTATGAGGAGTATGCAAACAAGGTGCTCGAAATCATAACACCTGCTTATGATGCATTCCGGCCCAGCCTTGTCGACGGCTCCGTCCCCGAAAACACTCGACCCGATTTTTATTGGAATGAAGACACTATTCGCAAAGGTGATACAACCTATTTTGAATATTGCATGGATGACCGTCTTTCTCCGTTTGCGGTTGCCGAAGATCTGCACAACTACATCGAAGCGGTCAAGGCTTACACAGGCAAGAGCAAAATCAATCTTTATGGTCGTTGTCTGGGACCTGTCGCTGTTGTAACCTACCTTTATATGTACGAAAGACCCAACAATTATGCAGGTATCAACGGCATTATGCTCTCTTTCTCTACCCACGAAGGTATGGCAATCACGGATTCCGTTTTTACGGGCAATGTGGTAATTTCGCAAAAGACCATCGATTCCTACCTTTCCAACTGGGATCTTGAAGAAACCGGTTTGGATGCGGAACTGGCAGATATGCTCAACCTTTTGCTCACCGGAATCGGCAAAACCCTCGGTATCAAACTGACGGCAAAAGTATTGAACAAGTTGTATCTTGCCTTGAAAGACTGTCTGTTCAAGCCTTTGCTCAAGGATTATTATGCACTTTGCATTATGAATCTTGCCTGCATCAACGAAAAGTATGATGATCTGCTGGCATATCTTTTCTCTGATGAAGGAGATGACGAAAAATATGCCTATCTTCTCGGTGAACTGAAAAGGTATCACGAAGAAGTCTATCCGATGATCAATACCATGCTCTCAGAAATCAAAGAGCAGGGAAAATCAATGCTCATTGTTGCAGACTACGGCGGACAGCAGTATCCGCTGTGTGAAGAAAGCGAATACCTCGGTGATTTCCAGGTCGGGACAAAAGCACAGAGCCTGGGTGCCACCACCGCTAAAATCGGTGAGACCCTGTCGGACGAATATATCAAACAGCAGCAGGATAAAGGTTTGGGACAGTATATTTCTCCCGATAAAAAACTGGATGCATCCACTTGTGCATTCCCTGACAATACGTTCTTTATTGCCAATCTCAACCATTCCTGGCCCGCAACCTATGCCGAGGAAGAATTGTCGTTGCTTGAAAACGAGGCAAAGGATATCAATTCCCCTTTGGTTCTTTCGCAGTTCATGTATTGGGATTATGAAAACGAAAAACTTGTTGCTCTTGAAGATGTGCTTGAAGATGAAAAACCGCTGGGCATTTTTGACAGGATCAAGAATTTCTTTAAGCACCTTTTCAATATGATTCTTTCTTGGTTTAAATAAATTTAAAACGGATCATCCGAAGAATCCTCCCATGGTACCAAGTGTACGCATGGGAGTTTTTTTGATCTGCAAAAATCACCAAAAACATCTTTAAATAATCAGAAACTGACAATGCTGGTAAAATGTGTACAAATAACAACAATTTACCCTCTCTTTAATTTATACAAATATACAAAAGCAGTGCATTTTGTATTTGCATTTATTTTTAAAATACAATATAATAATTAATAACAATCAAGTGTTGAAAAAATCTCATGCGAAAGAAACTGAAGGGAAAAGAGAAAATGAAACTTGAAAATGTTCCGTCCATAAGGGAGTTGCTGGATATCGCTCCCGAAAAACATGAGGATCGTGCATTTATTAAATTTGTTCGTGACGGCATTGTTGTTGAAAAGAAATTCAGTGAAGTACGAGTTGACAGTCTTGCTGTCTGTCGCAAACTGCGTCATGATCTGCCTGACCGCAGTCATATTGCCATCATCAGCAAAACCAGTTACGAATACATCGTTTGCATGACCGCAACATTGATCGGTAACCATGTTGCAATCCCGTTGGACCCCGATTCCACCGCTGAAGAAGTTGCAACGATCTTGAACGATTCGGATGCCACGGCTCTCATTTATGAACAGGATTTTGCAGACAGGCTTGATGCTGTCAATGCTCTTTGTCCGAAACTGCAATACACATTCAATCTCGGCACACCCGAAGAATTTGCAAAGATCTACGATACATATTCCGAAACGTCGCAATATGCAGCACTTTCAGATATAAAAATGGATCCGCAGGCATTGGCACTGATCATTTATACATCGGGTACAACAGGGGATAAAAAGGGTGTTATGCTGTCCAGCGATGCATTGGTAGGCAATCTGATGTTTACCCCTTACAGTGATATCGTTGTGCGTCCCGATGTCATCCTTTCCGTGTTGCCGTTGCATCACATTTTCTGTTTTATCTGCGGTTATGTCGGTCCGCTGAAAATAGGAAATACCGTTTGCCTGAACGGCGAAATGCGTGACTTCTTCAAGAATCTTTTGTTGTTCAAACCGCAGCAAATCCGACTGGTTCCCATTCTTGCCCAGGCAATGCTCGGCAGAATCCGTGCCGTGCAAGCCAAAAATCCGCAACTGTCTCCCAAAGAGGCGGCAGCCATGGTTACGGGCGGAAAACTTGACCTGTTGCTTGCAGGCGGTGCTTATCTGGATCCTGCCATTTGCCGTGCATTTGATCAATACGGTATATTCATCCGTCAGGGTTACGGTATGAGTGAAGCCGGCGGAAAAATCACCGTGCCCGATCTTGATTCTTCGGATGACAGCGTCGGCAGATTGATGGATATTGTGGATTGCCGTATTGTCGACGGTGAAATTCAGGTGCAGACACCTTGCTGTATGCTCGGCTACTATAATCGTCCCGAAGAAACCGCACAGGCAATCACCGAAGACGGATGGTTGCGGACAGGCGACATCGGCTATATGGACGAAGCCAGACAACTGTTTATTACAGGCAGACTCAAGAATCTTATCATTCTTTCCAACGGTGAAAATGTGTCTCCCGAGGGAATTGAGAATCGCTATAAATGCAATAAACTGGTCAGCGAAGTGCTTGTCTATGCAAAGAATGATACCATTGTTGCCGAGATTTATCCCGATGAAGAGTATGCACAGCAGGCAGGTATTGCCGATATAAAAGCTGCCCTGGAAGAACTGACCGACACGCTCAATGAGACAGCATTGCCCTCTCACACGGTTGCCAAACTGATTGTGCGTGATGCACCCCTTGAAAAAACAGCAGTCGGAAAAATCAAACGAAACCAAAACAATGGGGGAGATAAATCTTGATCAGACCCAAACACGGAGAAACGGTTTATAATCTGATTCATTCGCAGGAAATGGTGCAGTTTATGTGGAAATATACGCTGCATATGCAGGCAACACAAATCCCCTGTGCCATAGCTTTTGACGAAAAGCTTGATTTTATGCTGCTGGGTCGTGCGGTGAATATTGAAATTGAACGCAATGACTGTATGCGTCTTCGTATTTTCAAGCAGGGAAGACAGATCAAACAGTTTTTTCTGAATGAATATAAAATTGATAAAATCCTCTATAAAGAATTTTCATCCAAAGAGGAACAGACAGCCTTTTTTGACAAGGATGCAAGCACAAAACTGGATGTTTTCGCAGGAGAAATATTCCGCATCGTATTCTTTCGTACTTTTGAAGGAAAATGCGGTGTCTATCTGAATGTGTCACACATGATGATGGATTTTGCGGCTGCATTTGCGTTTTTCAAAGACCTGTTTGCTGTTTATGACAGTCTGAAAAACGGAACCCCGATGCCTCGTCCGCTCGGAAAATACGAGGACATTGTCAAAAATGAACAGGACAATCCCGACCTGGAAGAGCGAATTGAACGGGAGAGCAAAATCCTTGACGAATTTGTGGCAATGGATCGCACACCGTTCTACAATGCTCTCAACGGTACCAAGGTGCTTGACCTGCAAAGCAAGCTTTTGCATAAAAAAGACCTCAATATGCCGCATATTTATATGCCGCTGAAAGATGCCACGAATCTGATCAAATGCCGCCTGAGCGAAGAGGACAGTAACAAAATCAGTAACTTCATCCGCGAGAAGCAACTGAGTCCCGAATGGGTCATTCAGGCAGGTTTCCGTATTTATCTTTCCAAAATCAACCGCCATTCGAATGATACACTGTTCTGGATTCTGTGTCCGCGTCGAAGAACCGTCAAGGAAAAACGTTGCGGCGGTACACTTGCTTCTCCGCTGCCGTGGAGAGAAATCCTCAGTGATGATAAGTCATTTCTTGATACCGTCAGCGGTTTCGGTGAAACGCAGGCATTCCTGTTCCGTCATTGCGATGTTCCTTTTACCAAGGTTCGTCAGATGGAAAGAGACCGCTACAATCTGTCGTTGATGCAGACAGCAAACAGTATGATGTTTTCCTATCTGCCGTCAGGCGACAACGGTTTTAACGGTCGTACGTATGAATTCTCTGCTTACAATTTCGGTCATTATGTCATGCCGCTTTATACATTGACTATGCAGGATGCAGCCAGCGGCAACTATGTCTTTTCTTATATACACCGCCTGTGGTTGACGACGGACGAAGAAGTTTACCGTTTTCATGACGGTGTTGTGCGTGCTATTCTTGCAGGTGTAACCAATCCCGACAAGACGATCGGTGAAATTATGGAGGAAATATAAAATGCTTGATACCATCAAAGAAATTATCTGTGAGTATGTTGAAGTCGATCCCGACGAAATCACCGCCGAATCTTCTCTGCGTTACGATCTCGGTGCCTCGTCTTTTGATCTGATGAACATTGCAGTTGCCATTGAAGAAAAGTTCCATCTGAATGTTCCCAATAAGTCTTTCCCGAAGATCAAAACCGTGGGTGACATTGTTGCTTTGCTGGATAAATAAAAAAACACAGGGGTGGTGCGGTCTTTTTTTACGGTACCACCTTTTCTTTTCATTATTTTTCATATGAAAGAGGAGAATAAGCATGACAGCCAACGAATATTTGAAAATAATTGATGATGTCAATGCGAACGGAACCTATAAGCCTGAATGGGCAGCTTTGGCACATCATAAAGTTCCTTCATGGTATATGCATGATAAACTGGGTGTGTTCATACACTGGGGTATTTACAGCGTGCCTGCTTACGGTAACGAATGGTATCCAAGAAGTATGTATGACAAAAACACGCGTGAATTTGAACACCACAGAAAGACATACGGTGATCAGAAAACATTCGGATACAAGGACTTTATTCCGATGTTCAAGGCTGAAAAATTCGATGCCGCTGCCTGGATTGCCCTGTTCAAAAAAGCCGGTATTCGGTATGTCATGCCTGTTGCCGAGCACCATGACGGTTTTGCTATGTATGAAACCGATTTCAATCGCTGGAAGGCACCTGCCATGGGCCCTTGCCGTGATGTGATCGGGGAACTCAAAGCCGAATGCGAAAAACAGGATCTGACATTTTGTGCATCTACCCACCGTGCCGAGCATTATTTCTTTATGAATATGGGACGCACCTTTGACAGCGATATAAACGATGACAATTACCGTGATTTTTACGGACCTGCCGTTTATTGCAAAGAATTCGGTGAAGAAGACCTCGGCGGGTACACAGGCGATATCCGTGCAAGAGGTGCGGATGAAGAATGGTTGACCGATTGGCTTGTACGTACCTGTGAATTGGTTGACCGCTATCAGCCGTCGGTGCTGTATTTCGACTGGTGGATTCAGAACAATACGTTCAAGCCGTACCTGAAAAAACTGGCAGCTTATTATTATAACCGTGCCGACGAGTGGGGAAAAGAAGTTACCATCAACTACAAACACCAGGCATTCCCACCGACAGTGGCTGTATTCGATGTTGAACGCGGTGCTCTGACAGGTATTTCACCCCTTTACTGGCAGACCGATACCGCCATCGGCAAATGTTCATGGGGATACAGAGCCGATAATGAATACAAGAGTGCAAGACAGGTTGTGTGTGATCTTGTGGATATCGTCAGCAAAAACGGCAATCTGCTGATCAACATCGGCCCGAAATCCGATGGCACTATCACCGATGAAGAAACCGAAGTTTTGCTGACAATGGGTGAATGGCTGTCCGTCAATGGTGATGGTATTTACGGTACGACCCATTGGCGTGTATTCGGGGAAGGTACTGTCAATGCCGAAGAAGGTTTCTTCAAGGATGGTGACGAAAAGAAATTTACCTCCGAAGACTTCCGTTTTACCTACAAAAACGGTTATCTTTATGCCTTCCAGATGCGCCCGTCCGATACGGCTGTCATCCGTACACTTTGCGAAAAAAGAAGCAATGATATTCTCATAGAGGAAATCACACTGCTCGGCAGTGACGAAAAAATCGACTTCACAAGAAATGACGAGGCACTGACCATCAAGCTCAAAAATCTTCCCGATACCCAACTGCCGCTTTGCTATAAACTGAAGCTCGGATAAAAACAGCAAAAAACAGGTACTTTTAAGGCGAACTTAAAAATACCTGTTTTTTTGTTTTACTTTTTGGTCTGTGCAAAATGCACCGACCCCATGTTTATGAAAATGTTTGCTTATACATCGGCTCGGTAAACTGCATAGGCAAGCAGCTCGCCGTTTACGAAGTCACAGCCGTACAGCAGAATATAATCGTCATACACCTCAATGAGATATCCTTCCGACATTCCGGGGTCATTGCCCGACCATAGAATCTGGAATCCGTCCGTTGTTCTCGGAGAAGACACCGAAGAAACGTGTACATAAGTTGCACCGCCTTCATCGTAATCGGAAATGTTGAGATATTCATTCATGTACTGCATGTGGTAAGCCCAGTGTGAATGACCGCTGAAGAAAACAACATTGTCGTATTCGCGAAGCAGGTTTCTGAATCTGACCTCATCCGTTGCACCCTGTGTATAAAACAGGGGATAGCACCAACCGAGGTCGTTGACCAGATTGCCCACGCTGTTCAGCGGATCGCAGCCGGGTGCATTCAGGAAGGTGTGGAAGAACAGATAAACACGGTTGTCCTGATAGGTCTGCAATTGCTCTGCAAGCCAATCAAGCTGTGCATCGGCCATCAGGGCATTGACAAGCATGCCGTAGTTGTTGGTGGTCTGTGAAAGGAAAATGTAAACATCACCGGCTGTATCGGCACCGCTGTAAACAAAATCCAATCCGTTGTCGGACACATTCAGCACACCCTCTGCTTTTTCTTCACCGTATACACCGTCATTCATATAGGTCTGCCAGTTGTTGAGCGTGAATTTTTCATGCAGGTCATGGTTGCCCGTGGTGGTGTAAACAGGGAAGTCGAATTCACTTGCAATGCGGTTGAATGTCTGAAAAGCCTCAACCTCACCATCTGTAGAGATGTCACCGGGCATGGCAACGATCGAAACATCGAATCCGTCAAAGAATTGCAGGGATCTTGCAAAGGTTGTTTCTGCCACATCGGCACCGTTTTCCATGTCATAACGGTTAAAATGCAGGTCGCTGATCGTTCCGAAGGTGTAAATCAGTTTATCTTCCAGTGTTTTTTTGTTTTCGGGAATCGCAAAGCGGTCGACCAACTCATCTTCAAATTCAACCAATATATATTCTGCACCGTAAGGAATTGCCGTGTAGTCCGGCAGGTCAATGCTGCCCTCGCCCACAAGCACCTCAACCTCGGCAAAATGGCTGTAAGCCAGCTCTTTGCTGTCTGTCTGCTTTGTCAGGGGTTTGCCGTATTCGTTGCCCCAATACAGCGTGTAGATGCCGTCCATGTCGGCTGTGATCTGAATAAGTGCATCGGCAGAACCTGCCTGCTCATTATGATACTCAATTTCCGTCTGCACAAAAGAGCCGTTGCCGGGCAGAATCCCCATGCTTGCCAACAGACTCAGCAACATTGAGAGAATGGTTGCAAAAATTTTACGAAAGGTATCAAACATATTTATTTCCTCCTTTGGACAAGGTGCCGACAATTGTCGTTTTTCAATAATTATTATACATGTGCTTTAAAATGTTGTCAATGTTAATAAGGAAATTTTTTTATTGTGAAATAATTTGGATTGTTTTCACAATAAAAGAGTGATATAATGATTTATATTTATTTCTTTTCCGAAAAAAGGAGTGTGCTATGAGAATTGCAAACCTGCCTGCAAGCGATTATGCGTATGAACTGTTTCCGAAAGTTGTAAAACAAGGAGCAGAAACGTATTTCACCGCCCGCGGATTGGGTGTTGAAACAGCATTGAAACCCGACACTGCTTACTGTCTTCGTGTTATTGGGCAGGAGGAAAATAATTCTTCACTTTTGCAGGATTTTAGTAATTGGCAGAAGTATGACGGTATTTTTGCAGAAACCGACAAACGGGGCATTCTGCATTTTTCTTATACTTTCAATCGCGAACAAGTCTATACGCTGCGACTCGCAGAAAAGGAAGATGATGAATGGACATCTCTTTATGATTTTCAGATTTTCTGTGCCGCAGAGGACCTGTTTGAACGCACCCCGTTAAAAGGCAACACCCATTGCCATTGCTGTGATTCCGTGGACGGACATGAAGATCCGTTTTTTGCTGCCTGTATGTACCGAAAGGCTGGATTTGATTACCTTGCCATTGCCGATCATCACCTCATTGACGGTTCTGTTTTTGCCATAGAGCAAGCAGAAAAAATTCCCTCAGGATTGTCACTTTTTTATGGAGAAGAAGTCCATGTGCCCAATGCCTATATCCATGCCATCAATGTCGGAGCACGGTTTGAAAACGGTGTGGGCTTGAATACCTATTTCAATTTGCATGAAGAAGAATGCACACGTGAAGTGGAGGAAATTGCAAAGCAGTACGCAGATCAATTGCCCGACGGTGTGCCTGCCATGGATTTCGCATGGCGTAAATGGATCGCCGATCGGATTCACGGACAGGGTGGGGTTGCTGTTCTTGCACATCCGTTCTGGGTGTGGGAAGCACACAACACAAGAAATGATGTGTTTCGTTATCTTTCCAAAGAAAAAATCTACGATGCTGCCGAGATTTTTCACGGTATGGAGAAAAATTGCCGTGATGCAGGTCGGCAATTCGCATTCTGGAACGATATGCGTGCCGACGGGATTTTTATTTCGCCCGTTGGTGTGGACGATGCACACCGCAGACACTTCCGTTGGGATTATGAAAGCAGTTTCAATGAGGTCTACACCCTCATTTTTGCCAACGAAAACTCCATACAAGGGTTCGAAGAAGCTCTGAAAAACGGATACAGTGCTGCTGTGGAATGTTATGAGAATGCTCCCGAACACATTGCTGCAACGTATCGTCTTACAAAGTATTCCTTGTTTCTGCTCGATCACTATTTTCCGTTCCATGACGAACTTTGTTTTGCAGAGAGTCTTTGTATGCGTGACAGTTATTTCGGGGATACTGAGGCTTCTGTATTGTTGCCGCAGCTTACCGAACGCGTCAACCGCTTTGCAGACCGCTTTTTCGGTAGAAAGCAGGTATAAATGATGAAATTTTCAACATATTTTGACCCGAAACAGAAAAAATGGACGGACACCACGGTTGCCCGTCTTCCGAAACATGATCTTTATTTCGGTACACCCGTACATTCACCGACCGCAGGAATTCCTTTGGGTGACGGTGACACCGGTACTCTTTTATGGTTCGAGAAAGATGCCGTTCATATCCATATCAACAAAAATGACCTCTGGCAGGATCAGCCACCGGGATGCACCTGGGATGACCGTTGCTATTGTTCGGGTTGGGAAGAAAACTTAACCTGTGTCAAGCATGGCGGTGAACTGGTTGTCCGTTTTGCGGAACCTGTTTTTGAATATCTTTTTCAGCAGAAACACGATTGCCGTTTGTCCCTTGCGGATGCCACGGCATATCTGCAGAATCAGACCCCGTTCGGTGGTGTCAATATCCGTGCATTTGCAAGTGCCGCGTCGAATGTGACCGTTTTGCGTTGTCAGCTGACAAGTGTGGACGGCACCGCCCCCGAAATCAATCTTTCCCGTTGGGGCAGCCGTACTTTGTGGCGGTGGTATTGTCAACAGAAATTTGTACCCGAAGTCGGCCTGGACGGAACACAAAGTTTTGCCGATAATGACCGCCTGTATATTACGCAGGATCTCGGTACAACCAAATTCTGCATTGGTCTTTGTGTTACTACCGACAGCTTTATTGAACGCAGTATGTGCAAAAACCGCCATGCTGCCGCCGTTAGTCTGCCGCACAAGACAGAGCATGATTTTTGCCTTTTCTTCACCGTCCGTATTGCAGATACAACTGAAGAAGCAAAGCAAATCTGCGACGAAACGCTCGATGCGGCTTTGAAAATCGGGGAAGAAAAATTGTATCTTGATCACAGGATTGCGTGGCAGGATTTTTGGAACAAGTCAAAAATCGAAATCTGTGACGACTACCTTGAAAATATTTACTATCTTTACTATTACATCATGAATTCCGGGAGTCGCGGTGCATATCCTCCGCACTTTACAAGCGGCTTGTGGGGATTTTATCACGATTATGTGCCGTGGGTTTATTATTTTCACTATAATTTACAGCATATGTATGCCCCGCTTGATGCTGCAGGACACGGGGAATTGGCACGCAATTATTATAATCTTCGTCGGAACTCGCTTTCCATGGCGTATCTCTATGCTGAACTTGTCAAGAAAAAACGCGGTGCATTTTTTCATGATGTTACCGACCGTTACGGCAGAGGCGCGGATTACGATTCCAACAACTGCACACCTGCTTCACAGATGGCCATGCAGATGTGGCATCACTGGCGGTATACGGGAGATGAAGCCTTTCTGAAAGACTTTGCATTGCCGATGATGCAGGGTGCTGCCGAGTTTTATCTTGACATTCTGCAAAAAGAGAACGACGGGCTTTATCATCTGCACGGCACAACCGCTTATGAAGGCAACGAGCCGACCGATGATACGCTGACAGATCTTGTCATGATCCGTACTTTGTTTTCGGCATTTTTGCCATATGCACAGGGGGAAATGAAAGAACAGATTGCCGATGTGCTTTCTCACTTACCTGAACCCATGTTAGCGGATTTGTTGTCGGGAGAAGACTGGGACGGCGAAAACTTCCTGTTCGGTCTCGGTAAGGGCAAACAGCCTGTCGGTGAGAAGAAAGTGTTCTTCATCGGTTACAGAAACGGTGTACCTATCCGCAAAATGTACGGCAATCCCGAATGTAAATTGCGTGGCTACGGTTTTCCCGATATTGAATTGAGCTTTCTGTATCCTGCAGGCCTTCTCGGGTTGAAAAATAAGGGAGAGCCTTGCTTTGATGCTCTCACAAATCAGATTTTATTACATCAGAAAAGTGAAGAACTCGGTCATTGGAATATGCTGCCCATCTATCTTGCACGTATGGGTATGGCAGAAGAACTGTATGAAAATGCAAGAGGAATGCTCGCAGGCAACCAAGGGTTTATCAACGGTTTCAATGCCGAAATTGCAGAGCCGGGTTCCATTGCCGAATCACCGCCGACATGGTACAATGTCACCAATACCGAAACCAAGGATGTTTCGCGGTTGCGTACGGATGATTTTATTCATTTTGATTTTGAAACAGCCCCCATTCTTGCCCAGGCAATCAATGATTCTCTGCTGCAAAGCCATGAGGGAATCCTTCGTATCTGTCCTGCGGTGGAGGATAAGGCTGCTTGTATCTTCCGTCTGTTTGCCGAGGGTGGTTTTGCCGTCACGGCACAGAAAAATCAGGATGGTTTTGCAGTCACAATTGAGAGTCAAAGGGGAGAAGATTGTCTCATTGCTCCCGTAAAAGGACATGAAGACAAAGCAATCTTTGCTTATCTTGCAAAGAACAACGAAGATTTTGTTCCTGTTGCACTTTTAGTGCAAAGACAGGGAAATGAAACGGTATATACTTGCGAAGACTTCGGAAGCGGTTGTATGTTGCTTCTTTCTACGGTCTGCATGGATGATTTGCTGACCGCCCAAGCAATTCCCGAACAACCGAATGAAGATATGAAAACCCTTGCGACGGTCGCTCTCGGCTCACCGCATCTTATGAGAAAAGAGAAAAAAGGAGAATAAAACGTGGGAAATATCTATCGTGTAACCGAAGCTCCGTTCTGTGCAACGGGGGACGGTGTGACCAATGACCGTGCCGCCATTCAGACAGCCATTGATACCGCTTTTGCAAATGGCGGCGGTGTAGTTGTGCTCGACAAGGGCAAAACCTTTTTAAGCGGTAACCTGTTTTTGAAGGATTATGTGGAATTCCATTTTGAGGGCGGTGCAACGCTGTTGCAGAGCAGCGATCCCGATGATTATGTCGAATACAAGGGCGGTAATTATGTCCCCAAACGCCCCGGCTACGGACACAATCTCTGCCCCGAAATCAAATGGAGCCATTTGTGGTATTATAATTATCCCTTGCTGTTCGGTGCCGAGGGAACGCATGATTTCAAAATTACGGGCAAGGGTACGGTTTGCATGATGCCCGACGATGAACCCGAAAAAATCATGAAGGTTTGTCCCGTCGGTTTTTACCGTGCAGAGAATTTTGAAATTTCGGATATCACCATCACCAATTACCATTCCTATGCCATGATGCCCTTTACGAGCAAGAACGGCCTTATCAAAAATGTCACCATTCACAAATGGAGTTACGGCAACGGAGACGGTATCTGTCTGATGAACTGTCAGAATATTCATATCACGGGTTGTACCATGCACACGGGCGATGATTCCATTTACATTTTTTCTTCTTACAAAGACCCCCGTGGCGGTGGTTGGTGGTCATCGGACGAGCCGCAGCCGTCTCTGAATATTGAAGTGGATCATTGTGATCTCAAATCTGATCATTGTAAGGCATTCGGCATGATCCTGTGGGGCATTGACTGTCCCGATCAGAGCAAGGTCGAAGTTCGTAATGTTTATGTGCATGACAATCATTTCCAGACCTTGGGCAACTGGAATTATAATCCCTATACCTCCAAAATCGGTTATCCTCCCGTGACAAATGTGCGTTTTGAGAACAATACAATCGATGCCATTGAGCCGAATTTCTTTGAAACGCAAGTTACGGATATGAACTATTTCCATTCCACCTCGTTTTTTAAAAACGGCAGCTTTGCAGATAAACTTTGTTTCTGGTCTTATCTGCCCGATGCAGATGCAATTACCTTTGACAAAGCCGTATTCGGTGAAGATGAAAAGAATTTTGCCTGTATAAAGGCGGAAGAGGATAAAAAAGCATCTCTGTACCAGGGCTTGTATATTCGAAAGGAAGCCCCCTGCTGTTTCTGGGTAAAGGTGAAAACGGACGGCGGTAAATGGCAGATGTTTGTGCGTGATCTTGATACGCAGGAAATAATCTGTACAAAAGAATTCAATCATACCGAATGGCAGGATTTGCAGATGGATTTCACCGTCCCGTCAAGCGGCAATTACCACATCGGTATTGAAAATGCGGATGCAAAGAACACAAATTGCTTCATGACTGATGCGGTGCTGTTGGGTAATAATGAAGCTGCCTTCGGCTATGTCCGTGTCGGCACCGACCCCCAACGAAATTGGAAACCTTTGTATTTCTTCGATCCCGATTTGTGGAAAACAGAAGAATAAAATAAATCAATTCAAACGCACTCTTTTTTGTTGTTATAAAGGGTGCGTTTGTTTTTGAAAAAAAAGCCTTTATAATTTTTATTTTAAGGTTGATTTTAATATATTTGCTATGCTATACTTAACTATATATATTTTGATAGTAAGGAGTGTTGTATACAATGGCAGATAAAGTAAGAATTGGCATTATTGGTTTGGGTAACATGGGTTCGGGTCATCTTCGCAATTATGCAGAAGGCAGAATGCCCGAAATTGAAGTGACCGCCTTGTGTGATATTGACGAATCCAGATTTGCAGCCGCACTTGAAAAGGCACCGGATGCAAAGTGCTTTGACAATGCAACGGCTCTCATCAACAGCGGTCTTGTGGATGCAATTCTCATCTGTACACCGCACTATTTCCATCCTCCTATGGCAATTGAGGGATTGAATGCAGGTCTGCATGTTATGAGTGAAAAACCTGCCGGTGTTTATACAAAACAGGTTCGTGAACTCAATGAAGTGGCAGCAAAGAGCGACAAGACATTTGCCATTATGTTCAACCAACGTACAAATTGCGTTTACCGCAAAGTCCGTGAACTCGTTCAGGGTGGCGAATACGGTGAAATCCGTCGTGTCAACTGGATCATCACTTCCTGGTTCCGTACCCAGGCTTATTATCAGTCCGGCGGCTGGCGTGCAACATGGGAAGGCGAAGGCGGCGGCGTTATGCTGAATCAATGCCCCCATCAGCTTGATCTTTGGCAGTGGATCTGCGGTATGCCTGCAAAAATCCGTGCAATCTGCCACGAAGGAAAATGGCATGATATCGAAGTGGAAGACGATGTTTCCATTTATGTTGAATATCCCAACGGTGCAACCGGCACATTCATCACCACAACAGGTGACTGTCCCGGTACAAACAGACTTGAAATCACACTTGATAAAGCAAAAATCGTCATCGACGACGACAATATCAGAATGTTCGTACTCAACGGTTCCACCACCGACGGCATTTACAATTCCGGTGACGGTTTCAAAAAGCTTGAAGGTGAATGGACCGATGTTGAAACCGACGGCATGAATGAGCAGCATGTTGGTGTTATGAATGCTTTTGCAGCACACATTCTTCGCGGTGAAGATCTGATTGCAGGTGGTGAAGAAGGCATCAACGGTCTTACCATTTCAAACGCTGCATTCCTTTCAAGCTGGCTCGATAAGGAAATCGTTCTTCCCATTGATGAGGATCTGTTCTACGAAAAACTGCAGGAAAAAATTGCAAACTCCACCCATAAGAAAGTGGTTGTTGAGCAAGTGCAGCAGGATATGTCCTCCACATTCTAATTTACTTCCGAAAGGCGGACTTCAAAATGTTGTTGTTTTCTCAGGATATCGGTATTGATTTAGGTACCGCCAATACGCTTGTCTGTGTAAAAGGAAAGGGAATCGTCCTTCGTGAACCTTCCGTTGTTGCATTGGATGTGCGTCTGACACCGCCGAAAGTTGTTGCTGTCGGTGAAGAAGCAAAAAAAATGATCGGCCGTACACCCGGTTCCATCACAGCGGTTCGTCCTCTGAAGGATGGTGTTATTGCCGACTTCAATATGACTTCGGATATGCTGCGTGCGTTTGTCCGCAAAGCCATGACAAGCTCTCCGCTTGCCCGTGCAAGGGTTATGATCTCCATTCCCTCAAGTGTTACCGAAGTAGAAAGAAAAGCTGTACACGATGCAGCCAAAAGTGCAGGTGCACGCTATGTAAGTCTTATCGAAGAACCCATGGCTGCTGCGATCGGTGCAGGTTTGCCTGTTGCGGAAGCCACAGGCAGCATGATCGTGGATATCGGCGGCGGCACTTGCGAAGTTGCCGTTATTTCACTCGGAGATATCGTCACGTCCCGTTCTATTCGAGTTGCGGGTGACAAGCTGGATGAAGCTATAATCGCTTATGTTCGCCGCAAGTTTAACCTGCTGATCGGTGAACGTACTGCTGAGGATTTGAAAGTATCCATCGGTTCTGCATATCCGTACCAGGGTGAAGGTTCTGTCAGTGTCCGCGGCAGAAATCTTCTGGACGGTCTTCCCAAAAATGTGCAGATTTCTGCTGAGGATATCCGCGATGCAATGCAGGAACCTTTGTCACAGATCGTGGATACGGTTCGTACCACACTCGAAAAAACACCGCCCGAATTGGCAAGTGACATTGTTGACAGAGGTATTATCCTTTCCGGCGGCGGTGCCATGCTCAGAGGTCTTGACCGTTTGATTTCGGCTGAGGTCGGCATTGCTGTGAAAATTGCAAGAAATCCGTTGGATTGTGTCGTAGCCGGAACGGCCGTCTGCCTTGAAAAAGACAGCTTAAGTTTAAGCGGAAAGAAAAACTGAAGAACAGGGTTGTTTTATGCTTTTGTTTTTTAAAAGTTCAAAATTCAGATTGTTGCTGTGTCTGCTCATCGCACTTGCGTTGGGTGTGATCACGGCTGCAGTGACCCATGACGGCACCTCTCCGTTGAGTAATGCTGTTTCTGTTGTGTTGACACCGTTGCAATCTGCATCCTCATTTTTACAGAGTAAGCTGGACGGATTCGGTGATCATTTCCGATCTTCGGGAGCTTATCTTGAACAGATTGCATCGCTGGAGAGCCAGGTTGAAGAATACCGGGTACAGCTTGTGGATTATGAAAACACATTACGCAAGCTGGACAGTTACGAAGCCTTTCTGGATATCAAGGAAGAGAATGCAAATTTCACCTTTTGTTCTGCTTCGGTTATTGCCCGTGACGGTTCGGATGTTTACAATTCAATCGTCATCAACAAAGGCTCTGCGGACGGTATAGCGGTCGGTATGCCTGTTATTTGCGGTAATTATCTTGTCGGAAGTGTCCGCCAGGTTTCTGTGTCATCAAGTACGGTTTATACGGTGCTGAATCCTTCGTTGAACATCAGCGCCTATGAAATCAGAACCGGTGAAGAAGGTTTTGTGACAACCGATACAAACCTTTCTCTGGACGGACATTGCAAGATGATCCGCCTGAATGATGACACATCCATCGGATCAGGAGGTATCGTATGTACATCCGGTATCGGCGGAAGCTATCCGCGTGATCTGATTATCGGTACGGTCAAATCCGTTCACAATGAATCCGCAGACATTACCGCCTATGCAGTGCTTGAACCGGGGATCGGTATCAGTAACATCTTAGAAGTTTTCGTCATTACCTCTTTTGGTACAAATTGATTTTCAGAGGGTTTTGCAGTGATTGAACAGGGAACAAAAACAATGCTTTGGCGCAGAGGACTGCTTGTTCTCATGCTTTTTGCAGGTGCCGTATTGCAGAATTGTGTGCTGCCGATTGTCGGTGGCATACATGCTTATTTTTTGTTGCCGCTTTGTGTGATCATTGCCATGTTTGAAAAAGAAATTCCGGGTGCTGTTTTCGGCTTGTTGGCAGGTTGCTTGTGGGATCTGGCATCTACCGTGCCGGACGGTGCAAATGCTTTGTTTTTTGCGATTGTCGGTGCAGTATGCGGCTTGGTAACGCGTTATTTTCTGCGTAACAATCTGGCAAGTGCTTTCTTGCTCAGCGGTAGTATAAGTGTTTTGTTTTCCGTCGGACATTGGTTTTTCTTTGTATATCTGAATGAATCGACAGGTGCATTTTCGGCATTGCTTCGTTTTTATGTGCCGCAGATGTTACTGACACTTCCGTTGATTCCTTTTGTATATTTTATCATCCGTGCGGTGGAAAAGAAATTCCGTCTGCCCGGGGAATTCAGATAACGTGTTTACTGACAGAAGAAAGGAGGCTGCATAATGTATACAAAAAACAGACGAATGACGTTTTTGTCTTTCGGTGTTCTCTTCGTTTATTTGCTTTTTGCGGTTGTGCTTGTTGTTGTACAGGCAACAAAGCCCGATGCAGATGAAAGGGATAATGAAAATTCCGCTGTTGCATCTTATGCGGTTTCCGTGGAATCTCCCCGCGGTGAGATTCTTGACCGTTACGGTCAGCCGCTTGTGCAGAATCGCCAGGGGACAAGCATTCAGATCAACTATGTTTCGTTTCCCTATGACCGCAAACAATGCAATGATATTTTGTTGGCACTCATTGAACTTGCCGAGAAAAACGGTGACGAATGGATCCATGAAATTCCTATTGTTTTAGAGCCGAACGGCAGCTATTCCTATGCACCCGACAGGGATAGTGATATTTATTTTTTGAAATCCGAAAGACTGCTGATGCTCAATTCTTATGCAACCGCACAAAACTGTATGGATGCTTTTGTGCGTGATTTTGAGCTTGCTGCGTATACGCAGATGCAGCAATATAAGATTGCTTCGGTATATTACGGCATGGCAAGATATGACTTCGGCTACTTTAATCCTTATATTTTTGCGGAAGATATTTCCGATTATACAGCCGCATATATAATGGAAAACAACGCCTTTTTTGAGGGTGTTGAAACCATTGTTTCCGCCTATCGCGAATACGACGGTGACGGTTCGCTTGCAGCCCATCTTCTGGGGGTTGTGGGAGTCATCAGTGCGGAAGAATATAATTATGAAAAAGAACAGTTGGCTTTGAAACTGGAAGATGAAACGCTTTCCGAACAGGATGTTGCGACATTAAAGGCAAAATCCTACGGATACAATGATGATTACGGTAAATTCGGACTGGAAGCCGCTATGGAAAAATACCTTCGCGGCACAACGGGAACCCGTGTTTTTTATGTGGATTCCGACGGCTGGGTGACCAGTGATTTTACTATGCTTCCCAAACCCGGAAATGCCGTTGTTACAACGATTGACAAGGACTTGCAGATTCTGGTTGAAGAATCTCTGGAAGAGCGTATCCGTGAGGCCACCCAAGAAGAAGCACTCGAACAGGGGCTTTCGCCTGCAGGTGCTGCGGTTGTGCTGGATGTGCATACGGGTGCCATTCTTGCAAGTGCATCGTATCCGAATTTCAGTCTGGATACTTATTATGATGACTACAATCAATTGCTTGCCGATGACGGAAAACCTCTGTGGAACAGGACATCACAAAGTACATATTCCCCCGGTTCAACCATGAAGTGTGCCATTGCTGCCGCTGCATTGGAAGAGGGAATCATTGATGTAAATGATAAAATTTACTGTGAAGGTGTTTACCAATACCACGAAATCCGCTTTGCCTGCTACCACGAAACGGCACACGGATTGATTAATGTTGAGCAAGCTTTGCAACATTCGTGCAATATTTTCTTTTATCAGGTAGCTGAAAAACTCGGTATTGAAAAAATTCAGGAATATGCCCGTTTGTTCGGCCTCGGTTCTTTGACCGGTATTGAAATCAACGAAAATCCCGGTATTCTTGCAGGTCCGGATTATCGCGATTCCATCGGTAAAGATTGGCAGCAAGGTGAAACGTTGCTTGCCGCAATCGGTCAGTCGGATAACTCTTTCAGCATTATGCAGCTTGCAAATTACTGTGCAACCATCGCAAACGGCGGCACGAGATACGAGCCGTATTATGTGGAAAAGGTTTTGTCATCTGATTACAGCGAAGTGATTTACGATCATGAGCCGGTAATTTCTGCACAGACAAGAATCTCCAAAAAATCGCTTGATATTGTTAAGAACGGTATGTTGCTCGTTGCTACGGATGGCGGATGTAAACAGAGTTTTGCAAATCTCGAAAAACAGGTTGCCGCCAAAACGGGTACAGCTGAAAAAACGCTGCTTGTGAACGGAAACTATGTTGACGGTACGGATGGATTTTTGATCACATTCGGTCCCTATGAAGATCCGAAAATTGCAATCGCCGTTGTGGTTGAAAATGCAGGTACAGGTGTTTCGACCGCACAGGTTGCTGCGGATATCTATGAATACTATTTTGCATTGCAAAAAGATATAGACGAACGCCAGAGCGAAAACGAACTGATCGGTTGATGAAAGGAGTGTGCAAGTATGGCAAATACGGTTGTAATTGCTTCCGGAAAAGGCGGAGTCGGCAAATCGACATTGTCGGCAGGGCTTGGTCGGGCAGCAGCCGCAGCACGCAAAAAAACCCTCCTGATCGATTGTGATGCAGGTTTGGGTTGTCTTGATATTCTTTTCGGTCGCACTTCTGATTGTGCATTCAACTGGATGGATATTTACGATGAACGCTGTACGAAAGAAGATGCTTTGATTCATCTGAGTCAGAATCTGTGGCTTTTGCCGGTGCCTCGTTCATTGGTTATTGATTTTCCCGAAGATGCAATTTCTTCTTTTGTTGAAAAATACGGAGAAGAGTTTGATCTGATCCTTATTGATGCTCCTGCAGGGATCGGCAGTGGCCTGAAGAGGGCTGCAAAAGCTGCAGAGCGTGCCATTGTGGTCGCAACACCGGATGCCGTATCTGTCCGCGGTGCATGGTCGGTTGCACGCTTGCTTAGTCAGGAAGGCATCAAGGAAGTACGGTTGGTTGTCAACCGTTTTGATTATAAAGCTGTCAGAAAGAAAAAACTTTATAATATTGATACCTCCATTGACCAGACCGCGGTGCAGTTGATTGGTGTTGTTCCGGAAGAAGAAAAAATTACAACTTCGAGCGTAACCGGCAAGCAACTGAAAAAGAACAGTGCCGCTGTAAAAGCCTTTGCAAGAATCGAGCGACGCATTGCGGGGGAACAGGTGGCATTGAAAGTATCCTATTTAAAATAATTTAATTTGGTAATTGTAAAACGCAGATAAATGTGTTAAAATAGTTCTGTTATGAATATTTATTCTGAATTTTTTGAAAGACGGTGAGATTTATGAATATTGCTCTGATTGCACACGACTCAAAAAAAGAATTGATGACCCAATTCTGCATTGCTTATTGCGGAATCCTCAGTCACCACTCACTTTGTGCAACCGGTACAACTGGCAAAATGGTTGCAGATGCAACCGGACTTCCCATTAAACAGTTTCTCAACGGCTCTCAAGGCGGAGCACAGCAGATCGGTTCGTTGATTTCCTGTAATGAGATCGACTTGATGTTGCTTTTCCGTGATCCGCTTTCCAGAAAACCTACCGAACCGAATGATGCTGATCTTCTTCGCCTGTGTGATGTGCACAATGTTCCTGTTGCAACCAACATTGCAACGGCTGAATCTCTTGTAAGAGGTCTTGAACGCGGCGACCTGGATTGGCGTGAGCTTGTTCGCTAATTTTCCGAAAGGACTGTAAAAAAGGCATGGCATTACTGACAAAAGCCCCTCGCGGAACGCAGGATCTGCTTCCGTCCAAGGCACACAGATATCAATACATCGAAAAGGTAGTGGCTGAAACCGCTGCCTGTTTCGGTTTTTCTGAAATTCGCACCCCTGTTTTTGAACACACGGAATTGTTCAACCGTTCCGTCGGTGATACAACAGACGTGGTGCAAAAAGAAATGTACACATTTGAAGACAACGGCAAACGTTCCGTTTCGCTTCGTCCGGAAGGTACGGCAGGTGCTGTCCGTGCATTCCTGGAACATGGCTTGTTCAATGAACCGCTGCCGCAGAAATTGTGGTATCTGACCTCCTGCTATCGTTACGAAAAACCGCAGGCAGGCAGATTGCGTGAATTCCATCAGTTCGGTGTGGAGGCATTCGGCAGTCAGAGTGCTGCTCAGGATGCGGAAGTGATGGCGATTGCCCGTCAGGTATTTGACCGCATCGGTGTGGAAAATATTACACTTGAAATCAACTCCATCGGTTGCCCTGTCTGCCGTAAGGAGTATCATAAAGCACTGCTTTCTTATTTCAATGAGAAAAAAGGAGATCTGTGCGAAACCTGCCTTGGCAGATTGGAACGCAATCCCATGCGTATTCTTGACTGCAAGAGTCCTGTTTGTTCTGCCATTGCTGCCGATGCACCCGTGATCACCAACTTCCTGTGCGATGAATGCAACACGCATTTTGCACAGGTACAGAAGTATCTGGATGCAATGGATATTGCTTATGTTATCAATCCGCATATCGTACGCGGACTTGATTATTATACAAAAACCGTTTTTGAATTCATCACCCACGATCTTGGTGCACAAAGTGCAGTTTGTGCAGGCGGCAGATACGACGGTCTTGTTGAACAGTTGGGCGGCAATCCGATGCCTGCCTGCGGTTTCGGTATGGGCATTGAGCGTCTGGATCTGCTGATGCAGGCACAGAATGCGGAAGTGCCGGAGCCTGAACATTGCTCCGTTTACATAGCACCTTATAATGAGGAATGTTCGTTTGAGGCAATGCGGCTTGTGAATGATCTGCGTGCGGAAGGTGTGTATGCCCTGACAGATGTAACGGGACGTTCGATCAAAGCGCAGATGAAATATGCTGATAAATGCAAGGCAGATTACACATTGATTCTCGGTACGGATGAAATTGCCAACCGTAGGGTCAATGTCAAACGCATGAGTGACGGTGCAATATCGCAGATTTCTCTGGATGAATTTTGTGATGAATTTATCCGTCTGAATATCAACGATGCCCTTGCAGATTTTGCAGGCGAAGACTTTTTGATTTAATGAATATACCTACAGGAGGTTCAGAATCGTATGGAATTTATTGCAGGACTCAAAAGAACAGACTATTGCGGCAATTTCCGTTTGTCGGATGCCGGTAAAGAAGTTACTGTTTTCGGTTGGGTGCAGCGTCAGCGTAACCTCGGCAGCCTGATTTTTATTGACCTTCGTGACAGAACGGGTTTGATTCAGCTTGCTTTTGACGAAAATACAGATAAAGAAGTGTTTGAAAAGGCCGCTTCCGCAAAGAGCGAATATGTATTGGCTGCTGTCGGTACGGTGCGTGAACGCTCCGCAAAGAACACTGATATCCCCACCGGTGAAATCGAAATTGATGTCAAGGAACTTCGTATCCTCAATAAGAGCGAAACACCGCCTTTTGAAATTATCAACAACTGTCCCACCAACGAAATCAACAGACTGAAATACCGTTATCTTGATCTTCGCCGTCCCGAGCTGCAGAATAATATTTTGTTCCGTAACAAGGTTGCAAAGATCACAAGAGATTATTTTTATGATAACGGTTTCATTGAAATTGAAACCCCCATTCTCATTCGATCCACCCCCGAAGGTGCTCGTGACTTCCTGGTTCCGTCCAGATTGCACCACGGTACATTCTATGCTCTGCCGCAGTCTCCGCAGCTTTATAAGCAGCTTTCCATGGTGGCAGGTTTCGACCGCTATTTCCAGATTGCCCGTTGCTTCCGCGACGAAGACTCACGTGCAGACCGTCAGCCTGAATTTACCCAGATCGATATCGAAATGTCCTTTGTGGACGTTGAAGACGTTCTGACCATCGGTGAAGGCTACATTGCAAAGGTATTTAAGGAAGGTCTCGGTGTGGATATTCCGCTGCCGCTTCCCAGACTGACATATAAAGATGCCATGGAACGCTACGGCTCCGACAAGCCTGATACACGTTTTGCAATGGAGCTCGTCAACCTTTCCGATATTCTTGCTGATTGCGGATTCGGTGTGTTTGAAGGTGCCATTGCCAATGGTGGCAGCGTTCGTGCATTCTGTGCAAAGAACGCAGTTACCACCTATTCCAGAAAAGAAATTGACAAGCTGACCGAAAAAGCCAAGGGCATTGGTGCCAAGGGTCTCGCCTGGATTCGTTGGACCGACGACGGTATTGCTTCTTCCTTCGGTAAGTTCATCTCCGAAGAAAAAATGCAGGCCATTCTTGACAAAGTCGGTGCTGAAAAGGGCGACGTTGTTGTTATCATTGCAGATAAAAACAGCCTTGCATTGTCCATTCTCGGTTCTCTTCGTTGCGATGTTGCCAAGAGATTGGACATCATTCCTGACACATTCAATCTTCTTTGGATTGTTGAATTCCCGTTCTTTGATTGGGATGAAGAAAGCGGCACATGGGTTGCCATGCACCATCCTTTCACCTCTCCCATGGATGAATGTCTTGAATACCTTGAAACCGATAAAGCACAGGTTCGTGCAAAGGCTTATGACCTTGTATTCAATGGTATTGAACTGTCCTCGGGTTCCATTCGTATCACCAACCCCGAATTGCAGAACCGTATGTTCAAGCTTTTGGGTCTTTCTGAAGAAGAAGCACACAAGAAATTCGGTTTCCTTCTGGATGCATTCCGCTTTGGTCCGCCTCCCCACGGTGGTATGGGCATCGGTCTTGACCGTCTTGTCATGCAGATGCTCGGTTGTGAAAGCCTTCGTGATGTTATTGCGTTCCCGAAACTCAAGGATGCAACGGAATCCATGACGAATTGTCCTGCTCCCGTTGATGCAGATCAGCTTGAACTGCTTGCACTTGCCATCACCGATACAGAAGAAGAATAAGCAATGAAAGAGGCATCGGTGAAAACCGTTGTCTCTTTTTGACTTTAAATGAAAGGAGAGGTGTTTATGTCCTGCAATAAAAAAATGACATTTCGTGCTGACGGCAATTTCCGCATCATGCAGATTGCTGATACGCAGGAGATTCCGACCGTCAATCCCGACACAATCAAGCTTATCCGTCTTGCGGTTGAAAATGCAAAACCCGATCTTGTTGTTTTTACCGGCGACCAGATTTACGGACTGTTGCCGATGTTCAAAGGCAATACTGAAAAAAAGGTACGCTCTGTTTTTAAAAAGCTGATTGCACCGCTTGAGGAAAACAACATTCCTTTTGTTGTTGCATTCGGCAATCACGACAGTCAATGCGGTCTTTCCAATGCACAGCAGATGAAAATATATATGGAGTCAGATTGTTGTCTCGGCGGTTCGTATGATGACGGAGAAACAGCACTCGGAAGTGTCCCTGTATACGGCAATGACGGAAAACAGATATTGCATATTTATCTTTTTGATTCCAACGGTGCGGCTTCTGCCGGTACATACAAAGCCATTGATCCGCAACAGTTGGAGGATTACAGAAATAAACGCGATGCTCTGTTTGCAGAGAACGGAACGTATATCCCTTCTCTTGTATTTCAACATATTCCGCCACGCGAAGTGATGAACACTGTCATTGAGGTGCCCAAAGGAACAAAAGGCTCGGTGGAAGCATTTCATACCTATAAGGATCGTTATTTTGTTTTGCCTGCCGAAGAAATCGCACGCGGCGGCTTTATGGGTGAGTCACCGGCTGTACCGCAAAGCCAAAGCGGACAGTTTGATGTTCTGAAAGAAAAAGGGGATGTGTTCGGCATTTTCTACGGGCATGATCATATCAATTCTTTTGTTTTACCCTACGAAGGCATTGACCTCGGTTATACACAGGGAACAGGCTTCAATGTTTACGGACCGGGACGCAAACGCGGTGTCCGTATTTTTGACATTCCCGAACACAACCCGAGAGAATATACAACCCATACGGTTACATTCGGTGAGCTGACGGATGATAAAATCCTGAATTGGCCGTTTGAGTTGATTCAACCCATCATGCCAACGAGTGTTTTGCAGGTGAAAAAACTGATTCCGCCTGTCTTGGCAGCAGGTAGTGCATGTATGGCGGCTGCGGTTGGTCTTGTTGTCTACCTCAAAAAGAAATAACAAATTAAAAAACGGTGATTGCACTCCTTCTTTTTCAGAGTGTAACCACCGTTTTCTCTATGTTCAGTATTCCCAAAATTTTCTGTCGAGGCTGCGATATTGCACCGCTTCAAAAATATGTTCATCGGAAATGATTTCAACACCGTCCATATCCGCAATCGTACGAGCCACGTGCAGAATTTTGTCGTAGGCTCTGGCAGATAAATGCAGGGAGTCAAACATATCTCGCAACATTCTGTCAGCAGCATCATTGAGGGGGCAGAATTTTCTTGTCTGATCGGGTGTCATGCGTGCATTGGTTAAAGTATTTGTACCGACAAAACGGTCTTGCTGCAGTTTTCTGACCTTTTCAACGCGAGCACGGATCACTTCGCTGGACTCTGATTCTGCTTTGCTTGTCAGATGCTCGTATGCTACGGGAGCCACTTCAATGTGAATGTCAATTCTGTCCAGTAACGGTCCTGATACCTTATTTATATAGCGGTCAGATGCAGCCTTTGAACAAATGCATTGTTTCTTCGGATGTCCGCGATAACCGCACGGACAGGGGTTCATGGCGGCAACAAGCATAACAGAACTCGGATATGTCAAAGTGCCGAAAACGCGTGAAATATGAATCTCGCCGTCTTCAATGGGTTGACGCATAATTTCCATGGCAATTCTTGAAAATTCGGGCAATTCATCCAGAAACAGGACACCGTTGTGTGCAAGAGAAATTTCACCCGGTTTCGGTATGGCACCGCCACCTGCAAGACCTGCAGCCGACACCGAATGGTGCGGAGAACGGAACGGACGGGCAATCAACAGGCCTTCTTTATCACGTAGTTCACCGGCAATGGAATAAATCTTCGTTGTTTCAAGGGCTTCTTCAAATGTCAGATCCGGCAAAATGGAGGGAAGTCTTTTTGCAATCATGCTCTTTCCTGAGCCGGGCGATCCGATCATTAGAATGTTATGTCCGCCTGCAGCTGCAATTTCAACGGCTCGTTTGGCACCTTCTTGTCCTTTTACATCTGCGAAATCAAGATAGACAGGACGCTCTCTCATGGAGTTGTGCCCTGTGTGTTGCAGTGCATCAAGATGTTCTGCACCTGTTAAATGTCCCAGGAGTTCTTCTAAATTCTGCGGAGCGTAAATGTTGATACCGTCCACAACGGCTGCTTCTGCGGCATTTTCAGCAGGAATATAAATGCTTTCAAGTCCGGCATCTCTTGCCTTTATAACCATTGGCAAAATGCCGTTTACGCGGCGAATTTGCCCCGAAAGAGCAAGTTCACCGACAAATGCACAACGGCTGATATCAACAGGCAGTTGCCCCGTTGCTTTGAGCAGGGCAACAAGAATCGGCAGGTCATACAACGGTCCTTCTTTGCGGACATCCGCCGGAGCAAGATTGACCGTAATGTGATTGTTTGAAAAGGAGTAGCCCGTGTTTTTCATGGCAGCACGCACGCGTTCCTTTGATTCGGAAACAGCCGTATCAGGTAGGCCGACAATGTCAAATTTGAATTTGCCGAAGCTTACATCTGCTTCCACTTCAATTAAAAATGCTTCTAAGCCGAATAGTCCGATGGAGTTAACTCTTGATGGCATTGTAACACCGCCCCTGATGAACATTTGTTCTTTTATTATACTCCCACTTATTTCCGTTGTCAATAGGGATTGTGTTTCTTATAAAAAAATCACGGCAGGCAAATTGCCGACCGTGATTTTGCTTATTGTATTATGATTTACAGAACTCTGCCTTTTCTCTTGTCGTTCATACGAAGGAAGATCTTGAGGATTTCAAGACCGGGAACAACAGCAAAGCCGAGACCGAATGCGATGAACAGGTCTGTCAGCGACAGGTAGCCTTCCATGTGGTTGAAGGTCAAGGCAAGAGGAGCAAGGCCGAACAGGTTTGCAAGTGCGGGTACGCAGACAACGATGAGGGTGAGGATGGAGGTCAGAACGAATGCGCCGATCAGCCACCAGTTCTGGCCCTTCATCTTGAAGATGGAACCGTGCTGCGAACGCATGCAGATTGCCTTGAAGATTTCCATGAAGTTCATGGTCAAAAATGCCATGGTGGTGGCTTCAAGAGCAATCATTTCGTTGCTTCTGATGAGAGCGAGATCCCAGGAAGCACCGCCGGTAGCAAGGTTGACACCGATGAAGTAGGAAGCAATAACAACAGCAGCAAGGAAGATACCCTGTGTGATCATGTCAAAGCCTGCACCGTTGGCGAAAACGGATTCGTTTGCGGGTCTGGGCTTTCTCTTCATGAGGTTGCTTTCTGCCTTTTCCATGCCGAGTGCAAGACCAGGAACGGAGTCGGTAACCATGTTGATCCAAAGAAGGTGAGGAGCGGAGAAGAACTGCAGCTTCAGAACGGCAGAAATGAACATAACGAGGATTTCAGCCATGTTGGTGGAAAGCTGGAAGCCGAGAACCTTACGCACGTTGTCGTAGATCTTACGGCCTTCTTCAACAGCACTGACGATGGTTGCAAAGTTGTCGTCTGCAAGAACCATGTCGGAAACGCCCTTGGTAACGTCGGTACCTGTGATACCCATGCCGATACCGATGTCAGCAGCCTTGATGGAGGGAGCGTCGTTAACGCCGTCACCGGTCATAGCCGTGACCTGGCCGCGTGCCTTCCATGCCTTGACGATACGGGTCTTGTGTTCGGGCTGCACACGGGCATAAACGGAATACTTGGGAACAAGTTCAACGAGTTCTTCGTCGGTGTAATCTTCAAGATCTGCACCGAGAATAGCTTCGGATGCGTCGGTGATAATGCCGAGGTCCTTTGCGATTGCAACAGCGGTATCCTTGTGGTCGCCCGTGATCATGATGGGACGGATACCTGCGCTGCGGCATTCTTCAATAGCGGGCTTGACTTCGGGACGGCAGGGGTCGATCATGCCGACGAAGCCGATGAAGGTCATGTTATCTTCAAGAGCTTCTGCATCGAAGGATGCGGGAGCTGCATCATATTCTCTGTAAGCTGCGCCGAGAACACGCAGAGCGCGGTCAGCAAAGCCCTTGATGCCGGCGGAAAGCTGAGCGCGGAATGCATCGTCAACAGGCTTCTTGTTGCCGTCAAGGTCGATGTAATGGGTGCAGTGCTTAACAAGGATTTCGCAAGCGCCCTTGGTGTACTGAATGATCTGACCGTTGTGGTTGTGAACGGTGGACATCATCTTTCTGCCGGAATCGAAGGGAGCTTCACCGATTCTGGGATACTCTGCTTCGAGTTCGTATTTGGGCATATTGAGTGCAAGGCCGTAGTTGACCAGAGCGCATTCGGTGGGTTCACCGGTAGCCTGCTCTTCGCCGGACTTTACGGTTGCGTCATTGCAAAGGGTCATGCAGCGTGCAAGAAGATTTTCGTCGAAAGCATTCTTATCAACGACTGTCATCTTGTTCTGGGTGAGGGTACCGGTCTTATCCGAACAGATAATCTGGGTGCAGCCGAGGGTTTCAACTGCAGTCAGCTTACGGATAAGTGCCTGACGCTTGGACATGG
This sequence comes from Acutalibacteraceae bacterium, assembly GCA_045576275.1. GTDB lineage: Bacteria > Bacillota > Clostridia > Oscillospirales > Acutalibacteraceae > RUG806. The sequence goes on along the minus strand of JAZNGB010000062.1, from coordinate 100,630 downwards.
CGGTAACACCAAGCGAAAGGATGATGGTAACAACAGCGGGAAGGCCTTCTGGAATAGCTGCAACAGCAAGTGCAACAGCAAGAATGAAGGTGTCAAGTGCTGCCATGCCAAGGGTGCCCCATCCTTCAAATGCGAAGTGGAAGCCGCCGTCAAAGGAAATAAGTTCGGTTACGATACCGTAAGCAAACATGAAAATGCAGATACCGATAACAATTTTGGTGAGGGTCTTGGAGATTTCGCCCATTTTAATCTGCAGGGGAGTCTGTTCTTCTTCGCTCTGTGCAAGTGCTTCTGCAATCTTACCCATTTCGGTATCCATACCGATTGCGGTAACAACAGCCTTGCCGCGGCCGTAAACGACGGTAGAGCCGGAATACATCATGTTCTTGCGGTCGCCGAGGGCTACGTCCTTTTCGCCTTCCTTGAGCTGAAGAAGATCCACCAGCTTGGTAACGGGAACACTTTCGCCCGTCAGTGCTGCTTCTTCGACCTTCATCGAATAGCTTTCAAGAATACGGCAGTCTGCGGGAACAGCGTCACCTGCTTCAAAAACAACAACGTCACCGATGGTGATGTCTTCGCTCTTGATGATCTGGATTTCGCCGTCACGGATAACCTTGCTGGTGGCAGCCGTCATTTCCTTGAGCGCATCGATGGCGGATTCAGCCTTGCTTTCCTGAACGAGGGAGAGAACGGTGTTGATGATAACAACAACAAGAATGATGAAGAAGTCTGCAAGGTCAGAGCCGGTGATTTTCTGGCCTGCAGCCTTGCGTTCAATGAAGGTAGTAACGATGGTGATGCCGGCTGCAGCAAGCAGCATGATGATCATGGGGTCTGCCAGGGATTTGATGAATTTTTTGAAAAGGCTGTCCTTTTCCGCTTCTTTGAGCTTGTTTTTGCCATGCTTTTCAATTCTGGCAGTGGCTTCAGCGGTGGTAAGGCCGCCCTCGGAGGCATTGATCTGAGTCAGAACTTCCTCCTTGCTGACGAGATAGTAACTCATCTGCAACTTCCTTCCTTTCTGATTTTGTTTTTCCGTTACAAAGTGTTGACGTGTTAAAAAAAACTCATGCGAAACGAAGCGGGAACTGCGTTTCGCATGAGTCTCGTTCTTTCATCCAAGCCAGACTTCCTTGAAGTCATGATGTTGACTTGAAACGTGTTTGAAACACGCAAACTACTCCCTCACGGAAAGTATATAAACTTAGCATTTTTATTTTATCATAATTGCGATATGGATGTCAACAAGAAAAAACAATATTTGTTAAATTTTCTGCAATGGGTAGTGGTTATTGTTCCTTTTTTGCCAAGCTCTGTTTTTCTTTTTTCAAGCCTTTGCCGACTATCGCATTGAATGCAATATTGATACCGAACAACAGGATGCCGACAAACAGGCACGGACCCCATGTGCTGCCTGTCAGAACAGGAGACAGGGAACATTCCGCAAAGCGTTGCAAAAACACATGATAGCTCAAACCCGATGCGATTACAAACAATGTACTCAAGACACAACAGACAATGTTGCCGATGTAACCTAATTTCGGTGCTCGGATCAGTGTCAACAGGAAGTTTACAACCCCTGCAACAATGGATAACACCATCAACAGAATGCACAGTACAAGCGGCAGCATAGCAGAGCCGATGTGTGATCCGGTTGCCAATGCAACAATCGCACCGATGTCAAAGTCTTTGACAAGCATGAGAATAACCGTCAACAGACTGACTGTGTGTGTGCCTGTCTGAAAAGGCAGATCGGTCTGTACCCATGCGTAGGGAAGTATAATAAGTACCAACGGAACAAAAACAAAAATCAAACGTGCCTTGCGTAAGCGGCTGCCGACAAGTGAACTTTTGAAGTTGCCGATAAGCGTTCTGAGTTTTGCGAATGCGATTTCAGAACGGATTGCATCTTCTTCAAGTCTTTCTTCCCAATTGTAATTCGGAATGTTGACACCACATTGCGGACACTCTGCTTTGATATTCCACGGTTTTAAGTGATAATTGCATTTCGGACAGTTAGCCATTATGCATTCTCCTCTGTAAATATTATTCGTCAGCTTTTTTGGCAAGTCTTATCATATTCCACGACATCGGACGCAAAACGGTGCTGACTCCGTTGTTTTCTGTTTGCGGAAGGGGTGCAGATGACGGACAGACAGGCTGTGCGGCTGCAGTATTGACCGTATCGTGTGCAAAACCGGCAATGACTGTATGTTCGATAGGGGTAAAACCTTCAAATCCGCCTGCTGTGACGGACAGAAGATTCTCTTCTTCACTGCGGTTAACTGCAAAAATGCAAAGCTCCTGCTTTTCTTCATTGAAAACGCAAACGCTGTCAACATCTGAAACATCGGTAAACTCGCGGCTGTCGTATTTGCTGCCCGTTACCTTTGCCTGCAGAACTTCACCTCTGCCATACTGTGATGTCAATGCAAAGGGATGGAAAATGGTTTGTTTCCATGCACTGCCACCGTTTTCGGTCATGATGGGGGCAATTACATTTACAAGCTGTGCAAGACAAGCAATTTTGACGCGGTCGCAATGACGCAGCAGCACATTGAGCATACAGCCGACAAGAAGAACGTCTGCGAAATCGTAAACATCTTCCAGAATGTGCGGTGCTTCAGACCATTTTTCAAAAGGTGTGCCGTTGGAGTGATACCAGACATTCCATTCATCAAAAGAAAGGTTGATTGTTTTCTTGGAATGTTTTTTGCCTTTTACAAAGTCACAGGCAGCAACAACGGATTCAATAAAAGCTTCCATGTCCATGCTTTTTGCAAGGAAATTTTTCAGATCGTTGTCATGGTTGCCGTAATAGGTATGAAGGGAAATATAATCCACATGATCATAGGCAAGGTCGAGTGCGGTGGCTTCCCAATCGCCAAACGTGCTCATGCCCCATGCAGAGCTGCCGCAAAGTACAGTTTCAACAGACGGATCTGTCCATTTTATCAGTTTTGCGGTTTCACAGGCGATGCGTCCGTATTCGGTTGCTGTTTTTTGTCCCATCTGCCACGGGCCGTCCATTTCGTTACCCAGGCACCATGTCTTTATTTTGTGCGGTTCTTTGAAACCGTGCAGTATGCGGAGATCGCTCCAATACGTACCGCCTTTGTGGTTGCAATATTCCACCAACGCTCTTGCATCTTCAGCAGTACCTGTGCCGAGATTGACCGCCATCAACGGTTCGCAACCGGCCTTTTTACACCACTTCATAAATTCATTGGTGCCGAATGTGTTCGGCTCAGTAGAGCCCCATGCAAGTTCCAGCCTTTTCGGTCTGTTTTCAACAGGGCCGACACCGTCACGCCAGTTATAACCAGATACAAAGTTGCCGCCCGGGTATCGGACAATGGGAACTCTTGCTTCTTTTACGAGATTAAGTACATCCGTGCGGAAACCGTCTTCGTCTGCACACGGATGTCCGGGCTCGTAGATGCCACCGTATACAGCTCTGCCGAGATGTTCTATAAAGGAACCGTAAATACGGTCATCTGTTTTTCCGACAGTGAAATGACGGTCCAGCAGAATATTTGTTTTGTTCATGGCCAGTTCCTCTTAATACAAGAAATCCTGAAGAATATAAATATTTTCGTGCAGATCAATTTGCAGTACTGCCTGCCCGTCTATAATTTCATCCCACCAGGTACCGTCCGCAGGAATGTGCTGCTGTTGAATGCCGCCGCTTAAACAGAAAAGTCCCTGGGCTGCGAGCATGAACAGTTCGGATTCGGAAAAGCTGCAATCGATTTGTCCGATCAGATCTCGACCTTTTTTGATTAAAGGCAGAACATCACTTGCGGAAAAATCGGTCAGAATTTGCGAGATGACTTCTCTTTGTCTTTCGGTGCGGCTGAAGTCCGATTGATACTGACGGATACGGCAATAACGAAGCGTGTTTTCACCGTTGAGATGAATGTTGTAGCCGGGTCCGATTTCTACTTTATAGCCGGAATACAGAGCCGCAAATTCCGTTTCGTCGATTTCTGGAATGGTAACACCGCCGATGGCATCCACAATATCTGCCAACAGGTTGAAACCGACACGGATATACCCGTCAATGCGGATGTTGTAGTTGTATTCAAGTGTTTCAATCAGAAGAGACGGACCGCCGAATGCACAGGCAGCATTGAGCTTGTTTGCATAATGCCCGGGGATTTGCGTATATGTATCTCTCAAAAATGAAACCAGTTTTATGTTGCGGTTCTTCATGTCCATGGAGAGAAGGAGCATGGTATCGGAACGGGAATTTGCATCCAATGTTTTTGTATCCTGTCCGATCAGAAGAATATTTTTTACAAGGCTGTTGTCTACCAGATTGTTTTTATCAACATAACCGCTGTAAATGACGGCACTTTTCTGATAGTCGGCAAACAGGTAAGACTTCAGCAGCAGACCGCCTGCTACGGAAAAGAGAAGAACAACGACAAGAAAATAGGAAATAATCTTGCTTATATCTACCCTGTAAACGGTTTTTACCCTTTTTGGTTGCATTGTGTCATTGTTCGGAGCATTTTCGTTCACTCTTTGTGAATTGGTATATTGTGCATCATTCGGTTTTCTGTTTTGTGCCATGGGATCGCTTCCTTAAAAAAGAAATATTATCCTTTTTATTTTACACGATTATAACAAAAAGTACAATGCTTTTTTAACATTTATAAAGAAAATTATTTTATGCTTTGTTACGATGCCGATAGAAAAAATGAAAAAAGGAAATAAAAAAACATAAAAACATAAAAATAGCTTGCAAGTGCGTATGTTTGTGTGTATAATTATATATATTTTGTTAAATTCGGAGAAAAGAAAATGCTTGGAAGATTTGTTAGGGTCAAGGTGACAAAGCCCTGCAATTTCCACGACCCTCGGACGGGTGTCCGATATTTGCTCAATTACGGAATTACCGAACAGCAAAAAGAAAAAAAGACACAGATCATCGGTGCGTACATTCTGGGTGTCAATCATCCTGTACGTGTTTTTGAGGGTAAGGTTATTGCGGTTTTACGCCGAAAAGAAAAAGGGCGCAATATTTTGGTTGTTGCACCCAAAAATATGAGAAGGATCGATTATGAGATTCGTTCCGTTCTTGCTTTTGCAGAAAATCCGGAAGAGTATACGCTGGATTGTTTGTATGAACATTCCTGCGGTGCCGTTGTGTTGCGTACGATCAATGATGAACAGCGGTTTTTGCTGATCAAAAACAAACGCTCGAACAACTGGGGATTCCCGAAAGGGCATATGGAACAAGGGGAGACACCTGTTGAAACTGCTTACCGTGAGGTATTGGAAGAAACGGGACTGCATATAAATGTGATTGACGGATTCCGTTGTGAATCGCAGTACAAGATCGGCAGCACCGTGGAAAAACGGGTCGATGTGTTCCTGGCGACAACGAAAGACACGCAGACTGTCATTCAGAAAGAAGAAATTGAGGATTATATCTGGCTGCGTTATGCAGATGCCCTTGAAACACTGAAATTTGAAAATGACAAGTCTATTTTAGAACAGGTCAATGAATTTATGATAAAGGAGAATTTATATGGGACTGTCTGAGTTTATTGCTCAAAACGGTTTTTCCGACGGTTTGGTATTCTGGTTTGCTTCTCTCTTTTCAGAAGGAGTCGGCGGCGAGATCGTCATCTTCATCACCTCCATGCTTCCGATTCTGGAATGCAGAGGCGGTATGCTGTTGGCAAAGTATGTTTTTGATCTGCCTTTTGTGCGTTCCTTTTTGCTTTGCTACATTGCCAATATGATTCCCGTCCCGTTTATTCTGCTTCTGATCCGTCAGATTTTTGCTTTTATGAAAAAGCACAACATTCTCACCGGCTTCATTGAAAAGCTGGAGGGTAAGACCGCTAAGAATGCAGACAAAATCATGCGCTACAAACAATGGGGTCTTTTGCTGTTTGTTGCCGTTCCGCTTCCCGGTACAGGTGCTTGGACAGGATCTCTGATGGCTGCTTTGTTGCATATCGATTTTAAGAAAGCACTTCCGATCGTAGCCTTGGGTGTTTTGATTGCTGATCTTATTATGTCGGTTGTCACCTATGGTGTCGGTGCAGTGTTCAGTTTTTAATTGGCTTTACTAAAACCGCCGAAAAACCGGCGGTTTTTATCATAACGAAGAGGAAAGAAAGTGTTGTATATGAAAAAACTGATCATTTTGATTCTGATGCTCTCTCTTGTTTTGCAAACGGGGGTTGTCGGTTTTGCACAGACAGAACGGACCGGTGATGTTGACGGAGACGGATCGATTTCTGCAGCGGATGCAAGAATTGCCTTGCGGTTGTCTGTTTCGTTGGATACAGCCGCCTGGACTGTGAAGAGATATGCTGATGCTGACGGGGACGGTATAGTGAAATCAGCAGATGCAAGATTGATTCTCAGAAACGCTGTCGGTTTGGATGGGGTTGAAAAGCTTGCAGAAGTCAACCTGAAAAAGCCGTCCTTTTCTTATTACCCGGATGCTGAACACGGAAAAGAAATCAAATTAGCAGAAAAAAACAGTGTCACGGCAGGCAATGTTATTGTTCGCCAGGGCGACAGTTTTACATGGAGCTCTTCCAATCCTGCTTGTGTAACCGTGGATGAAAAAGGAAATATCAAAGGACTTACCCGCGGATTTTCTTGCGTCATGCTGACGGTCGGTGAAGAAAAGTTCTATTATTTTGTTACCGTTCTGAATGAAATTCAGCAAAAGCTGGATGCACTTCGGTCCAAATATCCCGACGGATACTACTGGAATAAGCTGACACCGAGTGAAAAATACCCGGATGTTACCGAAACCCCCTGTCCGGGGCATCTTTCGGGAGATTACAGTACGTGTATCGGTCAATGTTGGGGATTTGCAAATCTTATCAGCGATGAAGTGTTTGGCGAGAATGCTCCTGTCAAGTACGGTGTAACAGCGGACACAATGAAAATCGGTGACCATATCCGCACAAGCCACCATTCGGTTATCATTACCGATCTGATTCAACCCGGTGAAGTTTACGGATACAGTTTCTGGTCAGGCGAAAACCTTGTTGCCGATTCCACCATGGTTATTGTTGTGCATTGCAACTGGGGATACACCTGCAATATCATGTGGGATTATGACTATACGGATTATATTTACAGCTACGACAGCATCGTTCCAGCCAGCAGCTATACAAGATATTAATCGAAAAAAGTCAAATCGGTTGCTTTTGTTTATTTTATATGGTAGAATATATGTAAATTTCTTGAGGGAGGTAAAATATTGAACATCGGTGCAAAAATTAAAGATATTTGCGGCATTGAAGGAAATGCAAAAGATGTTTTGGTTCCTGCTGCGCGATTTACTTCCGCAAACATCACCCTGGGTGGTGCCGGATATCCGATCGGTCAGTTCCATCAGCAATTCCTTGCCTATGTCGAAGGACTCGATACCGAACAAGCGGGTCGAATTTCATTGATCAACGGTCTGTGGGATGCATTCAATGATCCTATCATGGGTATGATTACGGATCGCACGCGTTCCAAATACGGCAGACACAATATTTACAAAGTAATAGCAGCTTTTCCGTTTGCATTGTCTTATGTTTTCAAATGGACATCATTCGGCATTTCTGCAGGCGGTAATGTTACAGCTGTGTGGTGGTGGTATTTGTTTGCTGCCGTAATGTACAGCACATCGTATACCGTCGCAAGTGTTCCGCATCAGGCGATGTTGCCGTTGGTTGCCCCGTCTTATTTTCTTCGTACACAGTACAGAATCGTTGAATATATGATGAATTCTGTCGGACAAATCACTTCGTGGGTATTTGCAGCATTGGCTTTGAGTAATTTCAATGTCAAAACCGCTCTGGCCGCCTTACCGACACCGTCTCCCGACGACAGGGGTAAATACATGATGGTCGGTATCATACTTGCTGTATGGTTCTTCTGGCCGCTGATTTACAGCTTTGCAAAAACAAAAGAACCATCCTCCATCGGACAACCGCGTGAGCCGTTGAATGTTCGTTATATTATCAATGAGTATAAGTTGGTTTTCTCCAACCGTGCGTTTATACAGTACTTTGTCATGCAGTTGTTTTTCTCCCTTGCACGCTCGTTCTACAGCATTACCGACCAATATTTCATGGTCAGCGTTGCCGACCAATACAAATACTTCATTTCTCTGAACATCATCGCAGGTACGGCAGAATTCATGGGTTCACCGCTGAATTATCTGCTTGTCCGTTACAAAGGCAAAACCTTCTGCGGTAAGCTGCTCGGCCCGATGATGATTGCCGGTCTTGCCCTCAACGGACTGATCAAACCGAGTATGAAGCCGAAGACCATCACTTCCATTCTGTTTGTATCTGCAGTGCTTTATAACTTCGGTTTCTCAGGTCCCGGCTTTGTGGCTGATAACATCCAACCCGATATCACCGATGCAGACGAAATGATTACCGGCAAAAGAAGGGAAGGCGTTATTTCCACGTTCTATTCTTTGTTCCGCAAGACCATCGGCAGCTTTATCAGCTATGCCGTCGGTTTGGGGCTCAAACTCTTCGGCTATGACCCTGAAAAGAAAACACCGGCGGAGCAAACTGCTTTGTCTACATTCGGTCTGCGTCTGAACTTTGTAATCATCCCGACCTTACTTGCATTCTTCTGTGTCCTGTCTATATTCCGCTATACCATGACCAAAGACGACCATGCACGCATGAAAGAGCTGCTTGCTGAACGCCATGAAAGAGGTCATGTGGAAGTGACTGAAGAAGAAAAGAAACGCATGGAAAAAATCTGTGGTCAGAAATGGGAAGATATGTGGATCGGCAGACCCGACCCGGCACGTACCACTGTTTCCGAATAAGTATACAACGAATAAGAGAGAGTTGCACATCGCAGCTCTCTTTTTTTGGTTTTTCACGGAAATGCGAGGAATTTAAAAACAGATAAATGACGATTTAACGGTGAGGAGTCAATCACGGTAATAACCCGTAGTGATTGACTCCTCATAAATACGTTCTTGATCTTTTTGCGATACTTTTTCCAGTTTTTCATTTAATATAGAGTTTTTGACCGTATAACCCGTGATAGCTCTTCGCAGAAAATAACATCAGCAGAAACTTCCAAAGCATTGACAATTTCTATAAAACTATACAAGAGAGGGACATTTTTCACCTCTTTCAATCATGCCTATGTAAGTAAGCCTCAAATTCGCTTTTTCAGCAAGTTCTTCTTGTTTCATCCGTTTTGCATGACGTGCAGTTCTGATATTTTTTCCGATTGCGTATTTGTCCAAAAGACTCCCCCCTCAATAGTATACATTGCTAACTATTCGTATAATGGTGATGAATTGAAACTTACACAGACCAAAAGGAGTGAAGTAATGTGATATGATAAAAAAGCACCGTTCCTCAATTGAGAAACGGTGTCTTATGATTGTTGTTATTCCTGTGCAATACGGAAAGAATACTGTGTTTCGGGATCGTCAGAGAAGTACACGAATGAGAAGCTGTATGTGCCGTCTTCATTGTAATGTACGCTGTAACCGTCATAACCGTGTATGCCGGCTGTGGATGCCTGTACCCATTGTGTACCGTCCAGAACATAGACGGACGGGCAGGCAAGCCCGGTGTAGCCGTCAAAGCGGATTGCCTGGTAATTTCTGCCGCCTGTGACGGTAACTTCTGCTACATTGTTTTCGCAACGTACCGTAGGTACGAGGCTGTCTTGCAGCACTTTGCCAACCTGTGCGGTGACGGTGGTGGGATACAGACAACTGTCTTCACGGACAGTTCTTACATTGTTGTCGTGTTCTTCCGTACCGATACCCCAGGGCAACAAAATCAATTCGAGTGTGATTTTATCACCGGGACGGAACATGACCGTACCGTAGTCAAGGGTCAGGGCACCGACTGTCATATCCTTTTCGGAACTGTCACGGAAAATGAGGGAAACATCCTGTTCCGTACCGTCTTTGATAACACTTGTATTTTTCACAAGCAATGCAAAGTTTGAGCCGAAACGGTTTTCAATCTGGTATTCGGTTTCATCCGTTACGTCAAAGAAGCCGAAGTACGGACAGTTCTCTCCGAGGGTGTAGTATGCTGTCTTTGTAGTGGAAACATCCGTAACGGTCGGTTCGTTGTTTTCGTTTAAGTAGCCTGCCTTGTTGAATGCAACGTATCTTCCGTCAAAATAGAACAAATCAAAATCTTTTTTGAAATCATCAAAGCAGATGTATTTGTTGAATTCAATGTCAACCGTGTAATAGGTGCGATTTTCGTCCTTTTGCGGAAATTCCACATGACGAAGTGTATAAGTGTAGGATCCGCAGTCGGATGTATAGGTACTTGTGATGTCGGAATAGGTCTGTCCGACGGAGTCAATCTGCGTGTTCTTGATTTCAGAAAGGACTGTTTTGTTCAGCAGATTTTTTCTGTAGTTGACAAATTTCAGAATGCCGACGGAATTGAACTGCGGCTGTTCAGGCCATATGTTGCCGCTGGCACCGCGGAAGTCTGGCAACAGCCAACCGTCTTTATCACCTACAAAATACGGAGCGATGCAGTTGGATTCGGTTGTGCCGGTGGACAGATGGTAGTAAGAAACGTGGAATTCAATGGATGATAACTGTTTCAGCGGTGCGTGTCCCCAGTTCTGGTACAGATTCAAAAGCGTAAAGGACTGTGTTTCATTGGCTTTCAAAGACAACGGAATAAAGCTGTCACCATACTGACGGTCGATGGCATTGTAGAACGTGTCACCGAAGTCACCGCAGAAGTTTTTGCATACCTGTACGTTGATGGGAACAAGAGTCTGCGTATCGTCGAGAATGGCTGCTGCTTCCAGGCAACCGTTTCTGCCGTTGGAGCGGATATAAATGTCGCGGTCATTCTCATCGCAGGTGATCTGCAAATCCGCATAGAACCGCATATCGGGATTGTTGTAAGCGGTTGTAAAATCTGTACCGTCCATCTGCAGGGTGTAAGTGCCTCTCAATGCTTCATAACCGAGGTAAACGGCATTTGCATTGTTGCCTGTGATGGTGATGTCCTGCAGGGGATTTCTTTCCAGTTCGGCAGCCTTGTCAATAGCGGACATGTCATGGTCGGTCGATGTCCAGATGCGATAACCGCAGGTGACTTCATTGAGGGTATAACCGCCCGTTTCGTCACTCTTGTTGATACCTGTGCCGGATACAAATGCAGCATATTGCGTGACAACAAATTGTTTGTTGTCCTTTGCGATTTCCACACGGTCGGTGGTGTCGTCAGCAGGGATGATAAAGCCGACGATGCCGACATCCTTGATATCAAATGCAATGTATTCCACACTTGCAGCGTCTATGTTTGCAAGGTCGTTATGCAGACCGTTTTTATCACGGATCTGCAATGCATTGACACTGTTGACCGGAATTTTTACTTGCGTGCCGAAACTGTCCAGACTATCGGTGGCTTCTGCAGCAAGGAGTCTTACCTGCTGATAGAGTTTGTCGCCATACAGATGATAGGTCTTATCGACTCTGAAATCAACATTCTTTTTGGTAAGGGTTGTGTAGTCAAATTCACGCACATTGCATTCATAATAATAAATGCCGAGGCGGTTTGTGTTGACACGGCCGTTTGTTCTGGATGCGGATGAAAAATAGGTCTTTCCCGAAGTGTCGGTGTAGAATGTGTCAAAAGAGTCGGCAATGTATACATTTCCGTCTGTGTCGGTCAATGTTGCATTGTTGTTGTCTTTGTCGGTCAATTCATGCGTCAGAACGGCAGAGGTGTTCTGCATACGGTATGCGGAACGGTCAGCATCGGTGTAGTATGCCTGTGCCTTATTCTGCATTTCATTTGCATACAAAATGCTACCTGACAATATTGAGTCGCCTGCAATGTCATGAATCACTTCCGATTCCTCCTTTTTTGGTTGTTCAACGGATGGGGTGTAAACAATGTTTGCAAAAAAGGTCAGCAGTGCACACAAGATCGGCAGCAAAAGGTGTTTTACGATCAACATGGCAATCCTCTTTTCTTTTTTATTCGTATCGCGGCAGATCCACGATTGTAGGAGCAATTTTCAGATGCGGTAAAAAAATGTGCAGAAGATCATCTGTTTTTATTTTCAGTGTACTTGTGTTGATGCAGGGGTGAAAACCAATGTATTCCTGTGCAAGTAAGTCACGGTCTATGCTCAGTGAAACACGGCTGTCTTTGTCGTTTATGAGGCCGAAAACACTGACCGAGCCGGGCGTTAAACCCAGAAACTCCTGCATATGTTCGGCATCAGCAAAGGACAGGCGGGAAGATCCGATCTGTTTTGAAAAGTCCTTTGTTTTGAATTTCTTGTCACCGGGCATCAACAACAGATGAAATGCGGTGTGCTGTGTATTGCACAAAAACAGGTTTTTGCAGATGGCGGCATCGAGTACTTTTTCGATAGACAGGCACAGTTCAATGGTGTCTGCATGGTCATGATCGCAACCTGTGTATGAAATGTGTAGGCTGTCGAGCAGGTTGTATACCGCTTCTTCAACAGGCAATCTGTTTGTGCAGTCGGGTTTGTTTGTAAAAAGTGTGTCGGAAATATACATTTGTTTATTTCTCCGTTCGGTTTTTCAATTCCTCCGCAAACTGCTCAATGCGTTTCATGCGATGGTGCAAGCCGGATTTCGTCAGGCTTTCACTCAGCAGCGGCAAAAGTGCAGTTGTGGAAAGCTCCGGATTGTCAAGGCGGATTTGTGCCAGTTCGCGTAACTCTTTTGGCAAGCTGTCGAGACCGCGTTTTTCCCGGATGAGCAGAATTGCATCGCGTTGTGCGGTTGCACTCGCAACGGCTCTCTTTGCATTTGCATTTTCAAAATTACACTTGCGGTTGACTTGGTTGCGGATGTCCTTGATCACTTTTGTGCCGATGAATTCCATATAGTTTTCCGCAGCACCCATGTGAGCCAGAACATCTTCAATATCGGAACTGTTTTTGAAATATACCACCGAAACACCGTTTCTGCGTGTGGTGTGCGGTGTCAGATCAAATTCATCAAAAAGTTTAATGAATTGTTCACACAGGCCTGCTGAGGGAATGGAAAACTCAAGATGATAATCCTTGTTTGGATCGGTTACGGTTCCGCATGCAAGAAACGCACCACGCAGAAATGCCCCGAAACAACATTCGTTCTGCATGTTTGCGAGGTTGATTTGTTTGCGAGGATTTTGTATAGGCAATCCGAGTTTTTCCAATATTTTATTTCGTTGCTGTTTGTCGCGGACGCTGATCTGATAAAATCCGCCCGGGGTTTCTTGCAAATCTGCGACGCAACCCGAAAGCAATGCAACGGCGTCGCAATAAAGGGATGCAACGCCGCTGTGTTCGGTTAACAGGGATATTTCGCTGACGGAAAAGGCTCTGCTGAAAAGCAGCAAACCATAGCTGCACGCAAGTGTGCAGCATTCTTCATTCTGAATCTGTGTCAGCTCTGTTTTTACATCTTTTGCAAATGACATAGTTTTGTGTCAGGGGAGCATGACGACTTCCGGCTCTAAAAGAACGTCATGCTGTTCGAGAACGGTATCTTGAATCACTTTCATCAAGGCTTTGACATCCGCTGCCGTAGCCGAATCGGTGTTGATGACAAAACCTGCGTGTTTTGTGCTCACGCTTGCGCCGCCAACCGTAAAACCCTTTAATCCGCATTCATCAATATGGGCGGCAGCATAGCCGACAGGCGGACGTTTGAATGTGCTTCCGGCACTGGGATATTCAAGCGGTTGGCTTGTTTTTCTTTTTTGAATCAGCTCATTCATGCGAGCGCGAATGGCATCTTTGTCCCCTTTTTCGAGGCGGAAGCGTGCACCCAAAACAAGGTGTCCGTTTTCCGTGAACGATGTATGGCGGTAGGTGAAGTGCAGATCCTCTGCAGGGGTTTCAATGACTTTGCCGTCAGGTGTCATGTGTCTGACCGATGCAATACAATCCTTGATTTCACCGCCGTAGGCACCTGCATTCATGAACACGGCACCACCGACCGAACCCGGAATGCCGTGGGCAAACTCGAGTCCTGTCAGGCTGTTTTCCAATGCAAATGTGCAAAGCTTTGCAAGAATCACACCGGCACCGCAACGAATCGTGCAATCGTCTTCGAGGCAAAGATCGGTCAGACCGTCTGCAAGCTGAATGACGGCACCTTCATACCCTTCATCAGCAAAAAGAACATTGCTGCCGTTGCCGATGATGATATAAGGAAAATCGTTTTCTTTCAAAAGGGATACGGTTGCAAGGAGTGCATCTTCGCTGTGCGGAATAATAACATATTTTGCATTGCCCCCGATGCGAAAGCTTGTGTGTTTGCTCATCGGTTCGTCGCAAAGTACCGTGCAGCCGTATTTTTTAATTTGGGTATGCAATGAAATCACTTCTCTCATTCTTCCAAAAGTGCTGCACCGATGATGCCGGCATCATTTCCGAGTTCAGCAGCCAGAATCTGTGTTTGCTTCTTTGCGTGAATGCTGTAAATTTCGGTGCTTACAACTTTACGCAAGGGAGCCAGCAGATTTTCTTTTTCGTTACCGACACCGCCGCCCACACACAGAATGTCGGGCTGGAAGATGTTGATGAGGTTGCCGACACCGCAAGCCAACATGCTGACATAGTTATTGACAACAGCTGTTGCTGTTGCATCGCCCTGACGCATGGCATCAAATGCAGTACGGCCGTTGACATTTTCCATTTTGTTGTCAACGAGTTTCCACATAATGCTGTCATAGTTTTCACGCATGGCATCTTTTGTCTGTGCGATCAGAGCCGTTGCGGAAGAATATCTTTCCCAGCATCCTCTTCTGCCGCAGTTACACTGTTCACCGTTGTGAACAATGACCATGTGACCCATTTCACCTGCTGCATAGTTGCATCCTGTGACAAGCTTGCCGTTTACGATGATGCCGCTGCCGACACCTGTACCGAGTGTGATTGCTACAAAGTTCTTAACGCCCTTGCCGCAGCCTGCGACGGCTTCACCGAGTGCTGCACAGTTTGCATCGTTGTCAAAGTAAATTCTGCCGATACCTGTACGTTCTGTCAAAAGACGAAGTGCGGGGGTGTTGTCAAAACCGAGGTTGTTGGCAAATTCAATAAGGCCTTCTTCCTTGTTGACGGAGCCGGGAGTGCCGACACCGATAGAAAGAATGTCATTTTTTGTAATGCCGGCAGCTTTCATTGCGTCGTCAATGGCTGCTGCAATATCATCAAAAATCTTTTCTGCAGGACGGGGAGCATTGGTTTTTCTCTGTCCCTTTGCGATGATCTGATTGTTTTCGTTGACAACACCTGCAACGATGTTTGTTCCGCCAAGGTCTACGCCGATTCTAAACATTTCTTGTTCCTCCCAATATGTAATATTTAATATTTATTAATGCCAATACTGAATGGAAGCTGCTCCTTCTTCATCTTCAAGACCGAGTTTCTTGAGCAGTTCTTTTGCAGCTGAATAGCCCATTCTTTTTTGTCTGTTGTTCATGGCAGCTACTTCAATGATGGTGGAAAGATTTCGTCCGGGTTTGACAGGAATCGTTACACTCGGTACGCGGATGCCGAGAATTTCGGTATACTCTTCTTCCAGTCCGATTTTGTTGTAGCTTTTTTCTTCGTCCCAATTTTCAAGTGTCAGCACAAGGTCGATTTTTTCAGTCATTTTTACCGCACCGGCACCGAAAATATTCATGGCATTGATGATACCGATGCCGCGCAGCTCAATAAAGTGACGAATGTTATCCGGAGCTGTGCCGACAAGGGAAATAGCAGAAACTCTGCGGATTTCAACGGCATCGTCTGCAATCAATCGATGCCCGCGTTTGATCAATTCAACTGCGGTTTCACTTTTACCTACACCGCTGTCACCTGTGATCAGTACACCTTCACCGTATACTTCCACCAGAACACCGTGACGTGTAATTCGTTCTGCCAACTCAACGCCCAGATAGGCAATCAATGCCGACATGCAACCGGATGTGTAGTCTGCCGAACGTAATACGGGAACCATATATTTGATCGCAAGCGGAATGAGTTCTGCAGGCGGTTCAAGGTTGCGTGTGATAATCAGACAGCTTGGTTGCTTTTGCATGAAGTGCTCAAGACACGCGTGACGTTTCTCGGGATCCAGACTGTTCAGATAACCGAGTTCGGACAACCCAAGGAACTGAATACGTGCCGGATCAAAATAATCATCATATCCTGCAAGCATCAATCCGGGACGATTGACATCGCGGCAATCAATGCGGATTTGTGAAAGTTCTTTCGGTGTTGAGAGAACTTCCAGAGAGTTGTCACTCAACAGTTTCTGCAGGGATACAGAATATGTTTTTGCCATCAGAATCCTCCTTCAGAACGATATATATCTAAGTATATAACATTTTGTTTTCAAAATCAATCTACATATTTATAAAAATACGAATATTTTAAAAAAAAATAAAAGCTGCAAGGCAATGCAGCTTTTGATTTTATCGGACAATAAACAATTCAAGGATCAAGACAATTCCGCAGCAGCACAGAGCCGTTTTGAACAGATCAAATCCAAACCATGCTACGACCAGACCGATTGCCAATGCAGCAATGCCGGATATGGGGCTTTGGGTTGCGTGGATTACGGCAGGGAAGGTCATGACCGCCAATGTGACATACGGAACATAATAAAGAAAAGAACGAATGAAACGGTTTTTGATTTGTTTGCGGATCAATGTCAGAGGTAATGCACGAATCAAAAAGGAAACCGCAGCCATCACCGCGATGTAAATATAGACATTTTTACTCATGTGCGTTTTCCTCCTCATCTTCATCCTTGCGAGGGAATAAGATTGCGGCAACGGCACTGATCACAACGGTCAGAATGATGGTACGTGTTCCGTCTGCCAGATCACGGATGCCGGGAATATATCCTGCAACAAAACTGCAGACAAAGCTCAGCAGAATCAACACACACAAAATCTTGCTTTTTCTCGCAGGCGGAACAATGATGGCAAGGAACATTCCGAACAAAGCAACGCTGAATGCACTGACCAGTCGTAACGGTAACAGATTGCCGGCAAGAACACCCAATGCTGTGCCGATCGCCCAGCAGGGCGCCGCAAATGAAACGGCACCGTATGTGTAATAAGGATTCAATGTGCCGTGTCTTGCGATGGCGATGCCGAAAAATTCGTCCGTAACATAAAAACCCATCAGCAGACGGTATATGAAAGGCATGGCAGAGTCAAGTCGTTGGCTCATTGAGCAGCTCATCAACAGATATCTTGCGTTGGCAACCAGGGTCGCAAATGCAATTTCAAAATAGGTTGCACCTGCTCCGATGAGTGTGAAACCTACATATTCACCGGCAGAAGCATTGCACAAAAAGCTCGCCAAAAAGCCTTGAAAAGGGGAGAGTCCTGCGTGTTTTGCAGCAATCCCCAAGGAGAAAGCGACGGCAAAATACCCAAGTCCAATGGGGATGCCGTCTTTGAAACCGCTTTTAAATGCGGTTTTATTATAATCAGTTCGTAAAGAATAGTTCTGCATTGTATTTTACCGTAGAAAACGGTGCAGCCTGGTTTTGACTGCACCGTTTGTTATTATGTTTTGAGATTTATTCGGCAGCCTCCGGAAGTTCGATTTCGGCAACAGCATCACCGTCCGAAATGATATCATCTTCTTCGGCTTCAACAACATCACCGTCGGAGATAACATCAGCAGCTGCGGAATCGTCTTCTGCTTCTTCTGCTGTGTAATCAAAAGAAAGATTTACAGTGTCACGGAAGGTAAATGCAAGTTTGAATTCACCGAGATCTGCAAAACTGCCTTCACCCTGTGCATCAAAGGTAACAAAAGCGTTCTTTGTGAGGGTCATGGAAAGAATCTGTTCGGTTTCCATGTCAACATTGAAGAAAATGGTGCAATCAAGATATTCGACGGAATAATCGCTGACTGCAACTGCAGTGTTGACCTTTGCAAGTTCGCTGAGGACATAGTCCTTGTCAACCGTGTTGGTGAAGTACTTGTTGATGATGGCTGCGTCTGCAAATACGGGAGCAGCACTTTCTTCATCCTGTTTTGCAAGGAAGGAAAGAGTTACATTCAGTTTGTTGTCGCAAACATAGGATTTGCTGACAATGTCACCGGTTTCGTAAATCTCAGCTTCACCGTCTTCATTTGTGACAGGTTCATCAAGCAATTCGTTACCGTCTTCATCGAAGCGATACTTGGTTGCATCCTCTTCGTAAGCATAGCTTTCGCCTTCTTCGTTGGTAACATTTTCACTTGTCCAGTTTCTTGCAGTGTAGATGTTGTAATTTACAACTTCAGCAACATCTGCTTCGTCAATGGCTGTAACTTCGGTGAATTCGGGTGCCGGAGCACTGAATCCCTTCATAAGATAGGTCTTGATGAAGCCGAGGGTATCATCAAGTGTTTCCAGGTTTGTGTCGCCTGTGCGTTCTGCACCCTGCAGATACAGTTCATAATCTTCGTTTGTCAAAGCCATGGTGTCGCTGACATTGAAGTTTTCGCTGACATTGATAACGGGGGCAGCAGCATTGGTTTTGGTGATCAGTTCGTTGATATAGGAAACAACATTGTCTTCAGAAACGGTTTCCATTCTTTCAAATACGGTGGTGGGCTCTTCTTCTGTAGGTTCATTGGTGCAACCGACCAGGCTGAACAGCATACCGGCAGCAAGAAGCATAGCGAGAGAAACAGAAATGATTTTTTTCATTCTCAAAACCCCTTTCAGTTGTCTGTAATTCATACAACCTATATTATAGCAAATTGTTTTTCTTTTTGCAATAGGCAAAATGCAGAGGATTAATCGTAATTGTCACAAAGACCTTTTTCGTCAAACAGATAAGCAGATTCAAGTGCGATCTGGATGCCTTTTTCGACACATCTCGGATTCATGTTATCCCATGTGTCGGTACGGGTGTGATAATATCTGGGTGGGCCGGGGTTCATTGCTGCAAGAGATGCTGAAGGAATACCTGCCTGTGTTACGGCAGCTGCATCGGATGCACCGCAGAAAATGCTGGAGAATTTCAGTTCTCTGTCTGCATAAGTAGCAGCTTTCTGAACAAGCTTGCAGCAACGGGGATCATGCTTTGTGATACCGGACATGTCGCGGTTGTAAACGAACATATCTTCATCATCACGGAATGTATCAAGAGCAAGGTACATGGTTTCGATGTCCTTGCATTCATCCTTGTGGGCTTTTGCAAAGGCTTTTGCACCGCGGAGGCCTGCTTCTTCGCCACCTGAGAACAGAACCCAGAGTTCGGTGTTTTCAAAACGAAGATTGTTGTCACCCATGTACTTCATGACGGCAGCAGCACACATGCAGCCGGTCAGATTGTCGTTTGCACCCTGTACAGGCATCTTTTTGTTCTGGAACAGATACAGGCAGATGAATGACGGAATAAATGCAAATGAAATATAAGCGAGAGCAACCGGGAATTCACCTTTTGTTGCAATAGCTACAATGCCGACAATGATCATATAAGCAAGTCCGACAGCTGCGGATATGAGAGAAATGTAAAGTGCGGGAGCACCACCGATGTGTGTGAATCTCCATTCATAAACGGAGTCGGCATGACCACCGATAATGATTCTGCGTTTGACTTCACCCGTGGGCTTGCGTACACAGTAAACATTTTGCGAAGTTTCTTTCTTAAACATGAAATCAATGAATTCTTTGTAGAAAAGGAATTCACCGAACATGAATGCTGCCGCAACAGCAGCAAGACCAAAACTGATGTAACGTACAAAATCAAGACCGTCCACCAGTGTGCCGACCGCAAAGCAAGCAACTGAGAGAAGCAGAAGAATGGCATCAATTTTCATCCAACCCATAAAAGCATCAGGATGAACGGTGAATTCTTCGGTGTGCACTTCATCGGCTGCATCGCCGACCTGGGCAGCCATAAACTGCTGTGCTTTGAGTTCTTCTTCAGATCCGCAGGGACGCGGACCGATTTCTGTACATATCTTTTTGATTGTACGGGTTGCAAAATTGGTATACTCCCTGAGTTTGGGAGTAAAATTCGGAATGGTTTCTGAGGCTCTCATTTTACTTTCCTTTCAGCTGATTATTATTAAAAGTAATGATAACATAAATTTTTGCGTTAGTCGAGTGTAAATTTTGATAAAAAAGGCCAAAATTTATTAGACATAATGACTAAAATCTGCTTATTTCAAATAAAAAAAGAATGTTGAGAGTAAAATAAAAGGGAAAATATTTGACTTTTTTAAGGTTTCCGCGTATCATAAAGAGCAGAAACAGAAAAAGGAGTTTCAAAATGAAAAAAAAACAAACCACTTCCATTATAATGATCATTATACTTATTGTTGTCTTGCTATGTGTCGGCGGATTTTTTGTATCAACATATCTTCTCGGAGATCCGAACAGTCCTTTTGCCGATTTCGGACAGAATGATGCAACAGACCTGATCACCGAAGAAAGCGGACAGAATGTACAGAACGGTGAAATTGCTGACGAGGCAACACAAAACGCTTCTTCGGACAGCGACTCCGCCAATGTGATCACAAAAGAAATCAAGGTCGAGGACAGACCGCTGTTGCTTATTAATAAGGATAACAAATTGCCTGCAAACTATTTGCCGTATCTTGAAGAAACCGTAGCAGAGAGCGGTGTGTATCTTGAAGCTGCTGCTGCAAAGGCTTTTATGAGAATGTATGCGGATGCTTTTGCACAAGGTTTTACCCTCACACCGGTTGCCGGATACCAGAGCTTTGAACGCCAGTCCCTGCTTTTTGATAATAAAGTGAGTGCGTTCATTGAACAAGGGTATTCTGCAAGTGACGCAAGGGCTTTGGCATCCATGGAAGTATTCCCGGCAGGTTGCAGCGAACACAACGCAGGCCTTGCGGTTGATATTATTGTTGCGGATGCAAGCTTTGCAGATACGGCTGAATACGGTTGGCTTGTAAACTATGCAGCCGATTACGGTTTTATTCAACGCTATACCGCAGATAAAGAACTTGTTACCGGCATGAAGGCAGCCCCCTGGCACTGGCGTTATGTCGGTTCGGCAGATGTTGCCTATGCCATTATTGAAAGCGGTCTGAGCCTTGAAGAATGGCTTATAACAGAGTATGAGTCATGGTTGGAAAAAGCTGACAACGATGCTGCTGCAGAGGATGCAGACATACCTGATGCGGAGGATGCAGAAGACGAGTATTACGATGACGATGAATACCCGGAAGATGAATACTACGAAGAAGAATATATCGAAGACGAAATCTATGAAGACGAAGAGACGGACGAATAAAATCGCGTTTTGTCCGTAAATGTACTTGACAGTCTGCATTTTGTCATGATAGAATAAAACAAGTTGAATCACACGACTGCGTATCACATTGATGATGCGGTCGGGCAGTACGCACCTGTCCGATGTTGAGGAAATACCGGTGAGAATCCGGAGCAACAGCCATTACCGTGACTCTTTTGCAGAGAAGTCGGAATGCTCAGCCTTTCGTTCGTGAAACGATTCCCGGGCAAGGGGGAATACGACACCAATAAATGCTGACATACTGAATTGTATAGTTTTTTGCATTGTGTCTTTTTTGTCGTACCCTTTTTGCAGGGTATGACTTTTTTCTTTATGGAAAGGATTGTAGAAAAATGAAAAAAACAAAAAGATTTATTGCGATGCTGCTGCTTGGTTTGATGGTGTGTTTTGTTTTTGTCGGTTGTCAGCAGGATCCGATTGAACAACCCTTGATTTCAGCATCCGATGCAACGGATACAAGTGAACAATCGGTCATTTCGGACGGAAACAGTACGAAGAACACAGCGGATAATTACACGGAACTCGGTGAAGGTGCTCTCGCGATTACAGTGGATGTGATCGGTCCCGATGCAAGTACGGACACCTTTTTGGTGTACACGGATGCGGATAATCTTGCCGATGCATTGTTGGGTGTTGCACTTGTTGAAGGTGACAACGGTGCTTACGGACTCTATATAAAAACTGTTAACGGAATCCGTGCGGATTACGACCTTGACGGTGCATATTGGTCGCTGCAAAGCAACGGCGAAATGCTTATGACGGGGGCAAATGATACGTCTGTAACAGATGGTGCAAAATATGAGCTTGTCTATACAGCAGGCTGAACAGAAGACAGAAAACAATAAGAAGAGGGCAGGCCGTGCGTTGCCTTTGGCAGACCTTGCTGTTTTTTCCATGTTTGCAGCCCTGATGTTTTGTTCCAAGCAACTTATGGAATTTTTGCCGAATATTCATCTTCTGGGTATGTTTACGATGTTGCTGACGGTAGTATATCGCCAAAAAGCACTCATTCCGATTTATTTGTATGTTGTTTTGCAAGGATTGTACGCAGGGTTTTCCCTTTGGTGGATGCCGTATTTGTATATATGGACGTTGCTTTGGGGAATGACAATGTTGCTTCCGAAAACGATGTCTGACAAAACGGCTGCATTTGTATATCCTTGCGTGTGTGCTTTGCACGGATTGCTTTACGGAGTTTTGTATGCCCCTGCACAGATGCTTTTGTTTCACCTTGATTTTGAACAAACATTGGCATGGATCGCAGCAGGATTGCCGTACGATGCATTGCACTGCGTCGGAAATGCCGTTGCAGGATTGTTGATTCTTCCTTTGTCAAAAGTGCTCAAAAAGCTTCAGAACCGAACTGCATTCAGGTAAAAAAGTACGGGAACACAGCATTTTCAGCTTGTGTTCCCGTTTTTGTTGTTATTCTTGCATCTTTGAAAGTTGTTGTTTCAGACAAGCAAAGGTTTCGTCGCTCAGGTCATGTTCGATCTTGCAGGCATCTTCTTTTGCAGTATCGGGAGAAACACCGATAAGAGTCAGGATTTGGGTGATGATGCAATGCCGTTCATAGGTTTCTTCTGCGATGGCTTTTCCTTGTGGCGTTAAAAAAAGAGAGCTGTTTGCATCCATTCCGACCAGACCTTTTTCACGCAGTTTTTTCAGCATGACGCTGACCGTCGGACGCGAAAAACCCAAATGTGTGCATATGTCAACCGCACGCACTCTGTCTTTTCGTTTGCTTTCAACCAAGATGGCTTCCAGATAGTTTTCGGCAGATTCTCTGATTTGCATACAGTCAACTCCCGTTTCAATAGAATTGATATAAGTATAGCATTAATTTCTGTGTTTTGCAAGAAACGGTTCTGCTCAACAATTGACAAAGATGTAATAAACATAAAAAATTATTGACTTTATTATTTTTATATGATATATTTTTTCTATCTGAAAGCTCCCGGTTTTCGGAAGCTTTGGAAAAATTAAGGAGGAAACCAATTATGAAAAAGTTTTCCAAAATCATTGCTCTTCTTCTTTGCTTGTCCCTTGTAGTTGCTTTTGCAGCTTGCGGCGGCAATGAAGATCCCACAAACCCCGCAACCAACGGTGATGCAATCTCCGACGGTAATGTTGTTGCTGACGATGCTGCTGATGAAGCTGGATTTGATTTCTCTGAAGTCGGTCAGTACACAGCCGATAACACCGCTTATGTTATCGGTGCAACCGGTCCTCTCACAGGCGACGCTTCTTCTTACGGTATCTCTGTGCAGCAGGGTGCATCCCTTGCAGTTGCAGAAATCAATGCTGCAGGCGGTCTGAACGGTGTTGAATTTGTATTCGACATGAAGGACGACAAGGCAACTGCTGCTGATGCGTCCACAGGCTACGATGCTCTTTATGAAGCCGGTATGCAGATCTCTCTCGGTTCTGTTACTTCTGGCTCCTGCGAATCCTTTGCAGCAAGAGCTGATGAAGACGCAGTCTTCTTCCTGACTCCTTCTGCTTCCGCAGCTTCCGTTATCGAAGCTTCCGACTACGCTTTCCGCGTATGCTTCGGTGATCCCGACCAGGGTATCCTTGCTGCAGAAGAACTCAGTGCAAACTTCGAAAACATCGGCGCTATCTATGACAACTCCGATCCCTATTCAACCGGTATCTATGAAGCTTTCAAGGCTCAGATGGCAGAACTCGGTGTTGAATACATCGAACAGAGCTTCGATGCCGAAAACAACAGAGACTTCTCCACCCAGGTTGAAGCACTCAAGGATTGCGATGCTATCTTCCTTCCCATTTATTACACCGAAGCAGGTCTGATTGCCAAGACTTGTGTTTCCAAGGGTTGTGAAGCTCTTATCTTCGGTTGTGACGGTCTTGACGGCGTTGCTGATCAGATTGACGAAACCGTTACCAACACCATTAAGTACATCACTCCCTTCGATATAAACAGCGAAGATGAAATGGTTGTTGACTTTGTTGCTTCTTATACCGAAACATACGGTATGGCCCCCGATCAGTTCGCAGCTGACGGTTATGATGCAGTTTATGTTATCTACAATGCTATGCTCAAAGCAGGTGTTGACAATGTAACGGTTGCTCCCGATGTTCTCGGTGATGCTATTGTTGCTACCGTAACCGCAGCAGACTTCTCCTACAAGGGTCTGACCGGTGAAATGACCTGGGATGTAAGCGGTGCTTGCACCAAGGTTCCCGTCATCGTTACACTCGGTGAATAATTACCGCGAAAGAACAGTTGACAAATAATACATGGCCGGGGGGTTTGTACTCCTCGGCCATAACCCCTATTTATATGCCGAAAAAGATTTATACGCAATGACGAAAATCGGTATGATTTTTGGAATGAATGAATTTTTTTGTCATTTCGTATGCACCTTTTGTCGGTGCATAATTCCAAGCCGAAGGAGTACAATATGGCTACAATTATTTTTGACGGATTGAGTCTGGGGGCGATTTATGCTTTGATTGCCCTTGGATATACCATGGTTTACGGTATTGCCAAAATGCTCAACTTTGCACATGGTGATATCATCATGGTCGGTGCGTATGCTATTTTTACCACCCTTGCAGCAGGCGGTCATATCAGCATTGCGATCGCGGTTTCGATTGTCACTTGCGTGATTTTCGGTATTGTGATTGAAAAAGTCGCCTACAAGCCGCTTCGAGGTGCTTCACCCTTGGCGGTGCTGATTACAGCAATCGGTGTCAGCTATCTTTTGCAAAGTGTCGCACAGTTGGTTTTCGGTGCAAAAGCACAGACTGTCAGCATGACTTCGTTCGGCACGATTGCTTTGGGAACTGCGAAACTGAGCGTGTCTTCCGTTATTACATTGGTTGTCGGTGCGATTATCATGGCAGGATTGACACTTTTTGTAAAGAATACCCGTACAGGTCGTGCCATGCAGGCTGTTTCAGAAGACAGAGGTGCTGCACAGTTGATGGGTATCAATGTCAACCGTATTATCATGATCACGTTTGCCATCGGCTCTGCATTGGCAGCTTGTGCAAGTATTTTCTATCTGATGCAGATTCCGTCTACCGAACCTACTCTCGGATCCATGCCCGGTATCAAGGCTTTTACGGCAGCTGTTATCGGTGGTATCGGTTCTATCCCCGGTGCCATGATCGGTGGTGTTTTGCTCGGTGTGATCGAAAAAATCTGTCTGAGCATCCCCGTGTTGGCTCCCTATACGACAGCGGTTGAGTTTTCCATGCTGATTCTGATTCTGCTTGTCAGACCCATCGGTCTTTTGGGCAAAAAGAGAAGAGAGAAGGTGTAAGAATGAGCAAGTTGAAAAAGATCAAACTATCCGACTATGTTTCCTATATCATGGTGGCAGCGGTTATGTTCGTCGCTTTTGTGGTTGCACAAACCGGTAATCTGCCGCGTTCCTACTCCAATCTGCTCGTACAGATTGCATACAGCATCATTCTTGCTGTTTCTCTGAATCTTGTGGTCGGTTTTCTTGGTGAACTGAGTCTCGGCCACGCAGGTTTTATGTGTGTGGGTGCCTATGTCGGCAGCTATCTTGCGATTCAGTTGTCACAAGTAATCGACAGTAAGTTCCTTGTTCTTCTGCTCAGTATGATCATCGGCGGTCTGCTTGCAGCCTTTTTCGGCTTCCTTGTCGGCTTGCCTGCATTGCGTCTGAAAGGTGACTATCTTGCCATCGTCACATTGGCATTCGGTGAAATTGTCCGTACCGTATTCAAGAATATGTCCGTGTTCGGCAAGGCAATGGGACTGAGCACCCAGGCGATCAAATACGACAGCCGTCAGGACACATCGCTTTATCTTGTTTCTTTTATTGTTGTGCTTGTTGTTCTGTTTTTTGTGCAGAACCTTGTACGCAGCAAACACGGCAGAGCAATCACCGCCATTCGCGACAATGAAATTGCCGCAAAAGCAATGGGTATCAATGTAACCTTCTACAAGCTCTTTGTTTTTGTGATTGCAGCTTTCTTTGCAGGTATGGCAGGTGTCATTTACGGTCATTATACAACTCCTGTCCTGTATTCGTTCTTCTCTTACAACTATTCCATCGAAATTCTTGTCATGGTTGTGCTTGGCGGTATGGCAAGCATCAACGGCTCCATTATTGCAGCCACATTGATTACATTCATTAACTTCCAGTTGCAAAGCCACTTGTCGGGCAATCTTGCAGCCTTGAAGTATCTGATCTACGCATTGATTCTTATTGTGCTTGTTATCTTTAACAATGCTCCCAAATTGGCTCCGCTTAAGGATAAGCTTTCTCCGAAAGCCTTGCTTGCAAAGATCACAGCCAAACGTCGCCATCCCGGTGAAATTCGCGATGACGGAAATGACTGGCGCGTGATTCCCACAAAAATCCGCATGGATGAAGTGTTGTCCGTCGATTTGCAGCAGGGCAATGAATACACACCCGACAAACCGCAGAAAGGAGGAAAGTGAATATGAGTGAAGTGGTATTAAAAACCGAGAACTTAGGCATTTCCTTCGGCGGTCTGAAGGCTGTTGACGATGTGAATATTGAAATCAAAAAGCGTCAGTTGTACGGTCTTGTCGGTCCCAACGGTGCAGGAAAGACGACCGTTTTCAACCTTCTGACAGGTGTATATCAGCCAACAACAGGTTGTTTTTATCTCAACGGTGAAAAACTGACAGGCAAAACCCAGGAACAGATCAATCACAAGGGGATCGCCCGTACATTCCAGAATATTCGTTTGTTTAACAATATGAGCGTTATCCGCAATGTAATGGTCGGACTGCATAACCAGCCGGAATTCAAGTGCAATCCTTTTGTCAGCCTGTTCCGTTTGCCCGGTCATTTTAAAACCGAAAAAGCGATGCGTGAAAAGGCAAAGGAAATTCTTCGTATTTTTGATCTGGAAGACGAACGCAACAATCTTGCCTGCAATCTTCCGTACGGTAAGCAGAGAAAGCTCGAAATTGCCCGTGCACTTGCAACCAATCCGAAGCTTTTGCTGTTGGATGAGCCGGCAGCCGGTATGAATCCGTATGAAACAGAAGACCTGATGCATATTATCCGCCGTATTCGTGATAAATTTGATCTTACCATTCTGCTCATTGAACACGATATGAAATTTGTTTCCGGGCTGTGTGATGAAATCACCGTTCTGAATTTCGGTACGGTTCTTGCACAGGGAAATACCGAAGAAGCACTCAATAACCCCGAGGTCATCAAGGCCTATATCGGTGAATAAGGAGGGGACAATATGGCATTGCTGGAAGTAAAGAATCTCGAAGTTTGTTACGGCGTGATCCGTGCATTGAAAGGCATCAATTTTGAAGTCAATCAAGGTGAAATTGTTTCCCTGATCGGTGCAAACGGTGCCGGTAAAACCACTACGATGCAGAGTATTATGGGACTCATTCCGATCAAAAACGGATCGGTTGTGTATGACGGAAAAGAAATTAACAAAGTCCCCGGTCATAAACTTATTTCCATGGGTATGAGCCAGGTTCCCGAAGGCCGCCGTGTTTTTCAGGAACTGACCGTTTACGAAAATCTTGTACTCGGTGCCTATGCGCAGAAAGATAAGAAAAGAATAAAAGAAGATATTGACGAAATCTGTACGCGGTTCCCCCGTTTGGGTGAGCGTAAAAAACAGATTGCAGGTACCCTTTCGGGCGGTGAACAGCAGATGCTTGCCATGGGCAGAGCGATGATGAGTCATCCGAAATTGCTGATGCTTGATGAGCCGTCCATGGGTCTTTCTCCACTGCTTGTAGACCAGGTTTTCGAGATTATCAAGGATTATCATAAATCCGGTGTTACCATTCTCCTGGTTGAACAGAATGCAAAGAAAGCACTTTCCATTTCCGACCGTGCCTATGTTCTTGAAACAGGTTCGATCACCATGCAAGGAAAAGCAAGCGAAATGCTCAACGATGAAAGTGTAAAAAAAGCATATCTCGGCGAATAAAAAAGATATAATAAAACACCCGGTTTTGCTGTTTGTACAGTAAAAATCGGGTGTTCTTTTGTTGTTACAGAGCCATAGATGCAGCGATGAGCATCTGTGCGCCGAAGTATGTGACGGAAGAAAAACGGTCAAAAAAGAGTTTGCATTTGCCAATGTGTACGCCCGGTTTTGTACCGAACATATGCAAGCACACACCGCAATCGGAGATCATGAAACTGAGAACTGCGATGCACAGCGTTATTCCCTGTAAAATTTTCAATCCGCCTTGCATGGCAACACTGATACCGGTTCTGAGCCCGAGAATCACCATAACGCAGATGATCATGGCATAAACGAGTATTGCCGGTCCTGCTCCTGCAAAGTTGATTTTTATCTTTTTTGTACCAAGCCAGACAAAGAACGACACAACAACTGCCCACGGAATCAATAACCATAGCGAATTTCGGGTAAGTGGTACGCGTACCGCAAAAGCCGAAATATAGAAAATATGAGCGATGGCAAAACTGATAATGCCGGGTAACCCCTTTATGCCGAATGCGTTGAATTTTAATGTGTAATCCCCGACAAAGGAAGCTGCAAGTCCTGCAAAAAGCAAGCAGCAATAGAGGGATTCATACCGCTGTTGCGTAAACAGTAAAAACAGTCCTGCTGATAAAAATGTTGATGCGGTGATCATTTTCATTTTCAGCGAGCAGTCTTTATACATATATATGTATGTGCATACTACAGATACGGCAAAGAATAAAAAATAAAAATACGACATACAATCTCCCTTCATAAAAAGCCACGGCAGTGAAAAGTGCCGTGGCAGAATGTTATTATACGCTGTCGTGGGATGTCCAATAGAAGGGAAGCGGGAACCAGCTTCTGATATTTGCAGGAAGTGCAAGACGGTCTTTGCTGTAAAGAGCAGCAATCAGACGGATGCCTTCGCGGTGACCGATTTCCATGTCAGGTGTTTCTGTTGTCGGTGTGACGGTAACTTTGTTGTCCTTGACTTCAATGCAGAGTTGTTCGTCACAGCGATACCCGTGGAACAGAATGACGATCTTGCCGTCGCAAAGTGTCTCGTAGGCTGCTTTTACACCAAGGAAACCACGGATGAAGTTCTCATAATTGAAGATGTTGATCATTTCAACATGGTGCATGCTGTAGCCGCTCATGTGCGCTGCACTCAATTCACAGAGTTCCGTATTGAAAGCCGGAGCACTGAAACCAACACCATCAATGCCCAGAGCATCCATGGCTGCAATGGCAACATTGAACATATCTTTTGTTTCAAATGCAATGATTTCGTGTACACCTTTTCCGTCGCGGCTGACAGAGAAGAAACCTTTCACTTCTTCGCCATCCAGAACGACATGCGGTGTTGCGTTCCACGATTGCAACAACTGCAGGATGTCGGTATTTTCTTTGTAGATAACTTTCTGCGGGAATGTGTTTTTGTAAGCCAGGAATTTTTCAAAGAAAACGGTATCGTCCTTGGTCATCAATCTTGATGTAAACGGATGCGGATAGTTCTTTCCGAGTTCACGGTACAGATTGCCGTCGTTGACGGAAAAATTGTAGCTGACACCGGCCGGTTCATAACCGAAAAAGCCGTAACGCTGTCTTTGTCCGCCAAGCAGAGAGAAGTCCGTGCCGTCTTTCATCATTTCTTCCAGACACAAATTCATGCAAGTGACCATGTGACCGGCACCTCTTGCATCACGGGCAACCGCTACATTTCCGATTCCGCCGATTTTCAGTTTCTGACCGGCTGCATCACAGGCAAGCGGATAGAGACCGACAGCCCCTTTGATAACACCGTCTTCCATGACGCAGATGTTGTTATAGCAAGCTTCTTCTTTGTTTGTGTACAATTTCGGGAGCAGGGTCAAAAAATCACGCTTCGGCTCTTCGTCCTCTAAAAAGAAAACGTTGTTGAGTGTATCCATCAGGTGGTCATATTTTTCAACGGGTGTTCTGCCTTTATAAACTTCCATTTTGTTCTCCTTTTGTAATAAGGTATTATACATATAATACACTCGAACAGGGAGCATGTCAAGCACAAAAACAGGATGTATGAACCATTGTTTTTCTGTATACGTTGTGTTTACAGAAGTGCAAACACAATATACAGTATTCCATAGAGAATCGGTTGATGGGCAAGGTAAATCCACAGGGAATATCGTCCGATGGCTGCCATCGGTTTGCAGCCCAAATGAAGAAAACGGATTGCCTTTTCATTATTTCGAACCGCAACAGATGTGAAAAATCCGCTCACATATACAAAAAGCCATGGCAGCAGCGGGACATAATCCGATGACTGAAAAGATGCATTTTTGAATCCGAACGGAAACAGGAATGCTGTTTCATACAGCCAATCCGGCAATGGGAACAATTCAAAGGTATAAATGCCGATGTATTTCAATCGCACACCATAGGTCAGCAAACCAAGCACAAAAAACAGGACGGCACCAAAAACAGGCGGTATTCTCAGCAGGACTTTTTCAAGAGGAATCATGATGAACATGCAAACGGAAATGCAGGTCAACACACCGAAAATGACTTTTTGAGACGGCATAATGAGCCATGTGACAGCGGTGATAAGCAGACCGCAGACAAAAACTTGCATGGCACGAAACAGTTTTCGTTTGCCCCATGAGAAACAAAATCCGGAAAGACTGACAAACCCCGTTAGAATCAAGATCTGAAACAATCGCATTCCTTCACCTTTGAACCAAGGCATATTAACATTGTATATGTAACACAGATCATACAGCAGATGATAGAATGCCATCGCAATCACCAGCAAGCCGCGAAGCGTGTCGGGTAGCAAATAACGTTTTGTATTTGATTGAATTGTTTTCATGTGCTCACCTATGCTTTGTTGAAATGGTGTAACAATGCAAAAAACGGAGCCGTCTGTATGGACGACCCCGCATTCTATTCGTCATGTATTTTGTCAGGAAATGACTTCCATGCGGAAGGGGAAGTTTTCAATCCCCATGACACAGGCAACGCGGCGGGATACTTCAATGTTGGGAATGGATTGTCCGTCATTGATGAAGTCTTCACAGCCGTAAACAAGAAGAGGAACATTGACACCGGTGTGACCACCACTTGTGTATGTGTATTCACCGTTTACATAAATGATGCCGCCGGTTTCGTGGTCGGCAGTAACAACAACCAGAGTGTCACCGTCTGCTTCTGCATAGGCGAGAGCTGCTGCAATGGCTGCGTCAAAAGAAAGAAGAGCATCTTTCATGCCTTCACCGTTGTTGTCGTGGTTGTTTTTGTCGATGTGTGCACCTTCAACCATAAGGAAGAAGCCGTCTTCGTCATCATCGAGCAGGTCAATGGCTTTCGTTGTCATTTCTGCAAGAGTCGGCATTTCTTCACCGTTGTCTACATGCCAGAGATCACTTGTGAACTGACCGAAACTGCGGCTGCCTTCTTCAAGATTGTTCATGCTTTCTGCATCGTAGATGTGTTCCCAACCGTACTGCTCGGCAAGTTCCGGAGTGAATGAAGTTGTCATTTTGCCCCAACAAAGTGTAAGATCGCTTGCAAGCTGCTGCATGGTGATCTGGTCTTCATAATCTCTGTCAGCAACGTGGACGGAGAATGCAGAAGGTGTTGCACCTGAAGTGGAGTCTGTGGTGACAATACCGGCAAGTTTGCCCTGAGAGATGGCGAGCTCAGCAAGGTTCATCGGATGGCTTGCAAGATTGTCGCGGTCGCCCATGTAAACACCGAGTGCTCCGTTTGCGGTACGGACACCGCAAGCAAGAGCTGTGCCGCCTGCAGCACTGTCTGTAACGATGCTGTTGGCAGAAGCTGTGCGGCTTGAACCTCTCATCGCGAATGTGTCCATGGTAAGTTCAACACCGTTTTCAGCTTTTGTTTTTTCAATGCTGTTGAATCCCATGCCGTCACCGATCATGAATATGACATTCTTACATTCCGCATAGTCATATTGATTCGAACCGAGTGAGGGAAGAATAAAAGCAGATTGCAACAAGAGAAGAATTGTTGTAAGCAGAGAAATCAGTTTAACTTTGACAGTCAAAATAAACAACCCCTTTTCATTTGTTGAATAATTTTATTATATATTATAATCTATATAAATTGCAAGAGGGATTTTGAAGTTTTAAAGATTTTTTAACCTTTCACAAAGCGTTGTGAGTGCAAACAGCGTTGCGTTTTCCCGGATGCCTTGTCTGCCGTTGTTCGGAAAATGCATCAGTTTGCTGAAACTTTCACCGTTGATGACAAAACCGAAAGCAACCGTGCCAACGGGCTTTGCATCGCTGCCGCCACCCGGGCCTGCAATACCGCTGATCCCGACACCCACCTGCGCATTGTTCGCTTTTGCGCAACCGATGGCCATTTCTTCGGCAACTGCTTCACTGACCACACCGTATTTTTCGATGCTTTGTGTGCTGACACCGAGGTATTTCATTTTGGCTTCGTTGGCATAGGTTACAAAGGAGGCATCGAAGACTTTGGATGCATCTGCAACCGAAACAATACTTGCTGCAAGCAATCCGCCTGTGCAAGACTCTGCCATGGAAATATGCAGACCGTGTTTGATAAGCAGATTAACACATTCTCCGGCTGCGGCAAATATGATTTTTTCTCTGTTTTCGTATGTGGTTGTTATCATTGTATATCTCTTTCTTTTATTAAAAAGTATGTAACACAATTAACTGTTTGTATCTTTTTTAGCAGAAAATTATTTTTAAATTCTTTTTAAGTTGTATTTCAGCTTGACAATATATAATTTGAGCATAACAAAGACAGTTTCTATTTTTCATAAACAATCTCCTTCAAACAGGAAAGATCTCCGTTCCGCAAACGGAGGTCTTTTCTGTTGCAGAAAAAAGATTTGTAATAAAAAGATCTACAAAAGAAAAGACCGAACTCCTGCGGATGCTGCCGAAAGAGTTCGGTTGTTTTTATTTATCCGATTGCTGCGGTTTTGCAGATAAAGGTAAGGCTTGTGTCAAAGTTGTCGGGTGCCTGGGTGAATACTTTATAGCTTTCACCGTACTGAATCCAATACTTTGCTTTTGCTGTCATATCATCCGCATTGCCGACCAACTGTTCATAACGGTTGATAAGGGCCGACAGATCGGTGTCTTTCAACGAATCCATAAGTCCCGTCAGCGAATCCAGTCCGCCGTTTGCTGCGATTGAGGATACGGAATTGAGCAAGTCCTGGTTTTGTTCAATGGCAGTGGAAACATTCTGCATGGTTTCCACCGTCTGCGGCAGATTGTCAATGGCGGTCTGCACTTCGGGATCCTGCATGGCTGTCAGCAGTTCTTTCAGAAGAGGAGCTGCTGCTGAAAGTGCATTGAGTGCATCGAGGGCATCCTGACCGATCAGGGCTGTTACGATCGGATTGCCGGCCAAAGCAGTCAATGTATCGATTGTTTCGGGTGTTACCGTATTTGTCAGCGTTGTCAGCGTTGCAATGTTCTCTTGTGTCAGATAGGTGTCCAGAACCGCAAGCAATGCTTTGTTCTGTTCATAAGCTGCAACAGCTGCGGTCAGAATGTCAGTCATCTCAAGGAGTTGGTCAAAATTCCCTGCAAGATTATTCAGGACATTGTTGAGTGAATCGAAGTCGAGGCTTGTGATTACCTCAATAAGAGAACTCATGGAATCCAGATCCGATGTGAGTGTGGAAAGGGATTCGGGGATTACAATGCCGAAATCCATGCTGCAAAGCGGGAGCATGACAAAATACATATTGGTCAGCTTGAAAGAATCGGTTGTAACGGTGATGGAATAATCACCTGTCATTTTCAGACCTTCCAATTCAGCGAAGTCCATGTCATTGAGCCCCAGGCTGTCCGCAAAACCGGGCAACCCGATGCCTACTGCAATCTGTTTTGAGCCGTCTCCGATGCAGGTAACACCGTCCGGGGTGATGTTTGTAAAATCACTTTCGGGAAGAATGGCGAGACCTGCAACAAGAATCGGCAGGCTGACATCAAACATATCTTCACCCGTACGGGAGTCTTTGATGGTAGCGGTCTTGTTGTTCTGCATGGAAATCTTCATGGTGATGGTGCCTGCTTTGCCGGCGATTTCGGCAGGTGTGTATTCCACACCGTTGAGATAATAACGGATTGAGATCGAAACGGGTGGCTGCTGTGTTGTGTTGCCCGAATAGTACAGGTCTGTGGAATCCATGTTCCAGATCAGCTTGTCACCTTCAAGAACGGGAAGAATTTCACTTTTTACATTTTCAATGTCGGTCAGGTTGGAAATGTCTTCGACACGGACATTGGGTCTGTCTGTGTGCAGCCAATCGCTGACGGTTGCTTTTTCAAAACCACCGTTTGCATTGAGTGTTGCATACACAACTTCTGTCTTTTTGACCGTTTCGGGTTCCTGTGTAAAAACAGGTTGAATAAATGTTTCCTCTTTTAAAACATTGTCGGATGTTTCTGCTTCTTGTTGCGAACAGGAGGTCAGGCAAAGAACACACAGCAATACGGCAAGAAATGCTGCTGTTGTTTTGCGAAATGTTGTCATATCAGTTTTCCTCCTTTTGTTGGGGATATTTTTTCTTTGCATACGGATTTACCTCAAACGGATCCGGCGGTAATGCCCGGAATTTGCTGCGGCGACGGGCATTGATTTCTTCCGTAGATCGAGTAACGGTGGGTTGCGTTGAGGGACGTTGCGGCTGTATGGGTTGGTTTGCAGATTGTGTATTCTTTTGGTTGATTGTCGGTTGTTGCGGTACGTTTGTTTGCGGATGGGGTGGGTAAGACGGATACGGCGGATAATATCCTGTCGGTGCTTGTGCCGTTCTGACCGGAACGCCTTGCGGAGAAACGGGATATCCCTGCGGCGGCATTATAGGTATACCGGGTTGTTGCATCGGACGGGCTGCGATTTTTACGGAAACACCTTGCTGCTGTGTTGCAGCCTGCGGATGTGCAGGAACACCGCTTGCCATTTTTGGAGGTGTTTCCTGTGCCGGCATCGGTCTGGGCGGAATACCTTGCTGCTGCATCTGCCCCTGCATTCTTACCGGCATTCCTTGCACGGGTATCGGTGTGCCCTGTGGCTGCATGCCGGGTGCTGCCTGCGGATAATGCACAACCGGTACACCTTGCGGCGGCACAACAGGTACACCTTGCTGCTGCGTTTGCGGATTGTATGATGCGGCACGCATTTGCATTCTGGAAGAAGGCGGATTGACAGTGCCGATAGGTTGTACATATCTGCGTTCGGGCGGACGTTGCGGTTGCATATTCTGTTGCTGTACAACGGCTGCTGCCGGAGTGACTGCCTTTCTTCTGAGAACAGGCTGCGGGAATTCTTTAACTTTCTTCCGATTCAATCCTGTCGGAACCGGCCAGTCTTTGGATGTTTTTTTGATGATGTCTTCAAAGAGTGACATGGTGGGCGGCAGCAGGAACATGATGACAACGGCACTGATCAGCGAACCTCTTGCAAGCATGACGCACATTTCGGTAATGAGGGTAATGTCACTGACAAGTGCAAGGCTTCCTGTAACGGTGAAAAATACCAAAGCACTCTGGAATATGGAACGCATAGAAAGGGAAGATGCTTTTTCGGCAGCTTCATCTTTGCTCATTCCTGCGGCAAGATTCTCTTTGAAGCGGCTTGTGAACAGAATTGCATAGTCAACCGTTGCACCCAGCTGTACGCAAGAAAGGACGATCGGGGCAATGAAGCTGACGTTGGTGCCCATGATCCATGTGATGGCCTGGTTAATAAAAATAGCAAGTTCGATACTCATAACGAGTATAACGGGAATACTGACGGATTTGAACGCAATCATGATCAGCAGCAGGATTGCGATGATGGAAATGGCAGAAGTAAGAATCAGGTCGCTGTCGGCAGTTGCCGCAAGGTCACCCATCAGCACTGCTTCACCGGTGGCTAAACCGCCGTCGGAATACTGTGCAACAATCTGCCGCATTTCATTGACCTGTATGTTCGCTTCGACGGAACCTGCATCGTAAGCGGAATTGATCATCGCAAGGCTGTAACCGTCTTTGTAGCACAGATCCTTTACGATTTCGGGAAGAATGGATGTATCAATGGCGGAACCGAGGATGGTGTTGAGCGCAAGAACGTCTTCAATACCTTCCAGCTTTTCAATTTCCGACATCATTTTTTCAACATCTTTTGCGGGGGTAGTGTCCGGCAGAAGAATAAAATGAGTCGAAGCCATATCGAAATCTTCTTTCATTTTGTCCAACGCAATCAATGACGGTGTGTCAGAGGGCAGCCCCTTGATGATGTTATAGTAAATTCCCATCTGGTCTTTTGCAATGAAAGAGGGGAGAATCAGCACTGCAAACAGAATGGAAAACACCTTTTTGTGCTTCATTGTGAATTTGCTGATGCGGTCAAATTTCGGCAGCAGACGTTTGTGTTTGAATTTTGAGAGCACCGAATGGAACTGCAGCAGAATAGCAGGCAGAACAATAAGAACGGAAGCGATGCCCATCAGAACACCCTTTGCCATGATGATACCGAGGTCCAGACCGATGGTAAGTGACATGAAACACATGGCAAGGAAACCGAAAACGGTTGTCAGGGATGAGCTTGACAGCGACACAAAAGAGGTTTTGATGGCTCTTTGCATGGCAGAAATTCTGTCGTCGGGGGTGATAAGCAGTTCTTCTGCGTAACGGTCAATGAGGAAAATGGAGTAGTCCATCGTAACGCCAAGCTGCAGAACGGCGGCAATACACTGCGAAACAAAGGAAATCTCACCGAAGAAAAAGTTTGTACCCATGTTGTAAACAACCGCACAGGCAAGTGCTGCAAACAAGGCAAGCGGCATGAACAGGGTTTCCATGGTGAACGCAAGTGTAATCAGGGCCACAATGACGGCAATGGCTACATAAAAAATGGCTTCTTTTTCAACGAGGGTTTTGATGTCAGCCACGGCAGCGGAAATGCCGCTTATAAAACACTGCTCATTCAGAATCGAACGGATGGTTTTGACAGCTTCAATGGTCACGTCATCACTTGTGCCCGTTGAATACTGGACGATGAACATGGTCGAGTTTTCGTTGTTTGAATAAAAAACGTCTTTTGCAATGTCAGGGAGAATGGAGACAGGGACGGAGATGTCAAGAACGGAGTCGGTCCACAGGACCTGCACAACGCAGTCTAATTTTTCTATTTCCTGCTTTACCTTCACAACATCCTTCGACGGCATATCTTCGAGTATGACGATGGAGCTGGCTGCAAACTGAAAATTCTTATCAAGGATTTCCAGTGAGGTCACAGACTCCAGGTCTTCGGGAAGGTAGGACAGAATATCATAATTGACACCCGTTGCGAAAAAGCCGATTGCACTCGGAATGAGAAGCAAAAAGCTCACAAGGATGATCAGTTTCGGATGTTTTGTAACAAACGCTGCTAATTTTTGAATCATGTTATTTCCCCCATGACAGAATCTCATTTATTCTAACATAATTCTTAAGAAATCGCAATAAATTTATAATAATAATAATAAGTAATAATCACCAAAAATGACAAAAAAATCCGCTGAGAGTTTGACAACACATCAGCGGATTCTGTAGATTTATGTATTCTTATTTCTTGGCTTCCCAACCGTCGAAAATTCTGTCAAATTCGTAGACATTGTTTTCTTCCTTGGTGTGGTTTGTGTACCATACCTGTGCAAAGAAAGGATTGGTCTTTGCGATTTCGTCATAGTTCCAAGTCTTGCCGATGCCGGGCAGGTAGCAATGCGGGCACCAGTGGCCACCCTTGAGGATGAGTGTGGGGCTTGCTTCGAATTCTTCGCCGCAGTGACCGCACTTCCATGTGAGCTTGGTCATGACGTCGCCCTTCTTCATCTTCTTGCTGACGACGGAGCCGCCTCTGAATTCTGCAGCCTGCTGCATATCTTTGAGGGTCCATTCGCTGGCGGGCTTGCTTTCATCGTAACCGTGGTCAAGCTTGTAAAGATCTGCAACGGAAGATGCCTTTTCGGGGGAGTTGAGAACATAGTTCTTCCAATCCTTCGGAATGGCTTCCCATTCTTCGTAAGAGCCGTAGTAAGCGGTCAGACGATCCTGATCCTTGTTCTTGATCCAATCAAGTGTACCCCACTTGGGAGTCTGTGCAATCTTCTTCATGAAGGGCTTTGCAGCAGCACCGAGCAGTTTCTTGGTGGGAATGTACTTCGGAATGCGGAAGTAGAAGTCAACCTGCTGTGCCATACGATCGAAGTAATCTTTTGCAGTGATATCTTCACGGAAATCAAGATAATCGTTCAACAGATCACCGTCTGCATAGTACTGACCGTGGAAGTTCTTGGTGGTGAACCAGTTGGGGTCAAACAGGGTCTTGGGTGAACCGAGGCCGATACAGCCGAGAAGAAGTTCTTCAAATTCAAAGTTGGTAAGACGGAATGCTTCACCGGAACCGATGTTGTAGAAGCTTCTCCAGAATTCTTCGGGAAGAGAACCGTCGGAATCTTTGAGAACAAGGTTGCACATCAGACGACCGGAGTCTTCAACCGTACACCATTCGAGCATGCCGTTCAGCGGAACGTGATACATGATGGGTTCCATGTTGTGCAGAAGATCCGGATACAGAATACCGGACTGACGCATAACAACCCAATTCTTGATGCCGCTTTCTACAAAGATGCGTTCAGCAAGAACTTTGGAAATTGCATAGTGGTCATATACGGAAACCTTGATCGGGTCACCGCAGCGGCCCCAATGGATCGGAACATTGCGGTCACCGGTTTCAGCAACAGTACCGATGTAGCAGACTTTGATGTCATCCGGATTGGGCTGTTCAAGAACGGCCTTGCAGATGTTTGCAGCTGCACCGGGATTGATTTTCTGTGTGGAATAGGGCTTGTAGTCTGCAGCAGGAGATACCATGCCGCCGACGTGGAGAACGTAATCGGAACCGGTTACACCCTTGAGGATAGCATCGTATTCCATGAAATCGCCCCATACAATTTCAACATTGGAATAGAATTCATAAGGAGCAAGCAACTTCTTATTCTTGTCACTTTTACGGGCAAGAAGCTTGATGTTGATTTTGTCCGGGTGTTTGAGCATTTCTTGGAAAGCTGCCCAACCCATGTTGCCGGTACCGCCGGTCAGAAAAACTGTTTTTTTCATAGGTTTCTCTCCCATCATTATTATTGCATTTTATATAATAATAGTAAATTGGTTGATTTGCAATAGATAAAAATTAAAAATCTGTTAATTTTGCAACAATACAATTTAAAACTGTTTATTTCTTAGATATTGCCTTTTAATTCATCACCGAAAAAGCATTCCGCTCCCTTGATGCCGAGAGCCTGTATGGTTTTTGCAAGGTCATCAATGGGTACATTGTATTCATAGTTGATCCACTTTTTTAGTACACCAAGCGATCCGTTTGAGAAAAAAGTATACAAAAGATCCATTTCCGCTTCCGTCAGATTCTTGACGTTGTTGTTTTCCCAGTACTTAAGTGTATAAGCACGGGTCAAATCCAGGATTCGGTTTACATAGGTCTGATCAGCGTTCGCAGTCAGGATGATTTGGCAGAGTGCACGGTTTTGATCGACTGTTGTCAGCAGTTCAACCAAAAGACTGTCGGATACACCATCTTCAAATCGTTTGATCGTTTGAAGCAATTCGTCAAAAAACTCATCTTCAATTTGCGACAGAAGATCGTAAGCATCGCAATAATAATTGTAGAATGTTCCTCTGTTCAGGTCAGCCTGCTGGCAAATATCCGTAACGGTAATGCGGTTAATCGGTTTGGTTTTAAGCAGATCAAGAAGTGTGTCTCGCAATACCATTTTTGTATAGCGCACTCTTCTGTTTTCTTTTTTATCATCCACTTTTTTATTCCCCCTGTTATAAATTCAACGCGATAAATGATAGTAAGCAAAATGATGTGAATTCAACGCAATAAATAATATCACACAGGGTGATAAAAAGTCAACACTTTGTTTGTTATGAGCTGTTTTGAAAACAAAATTCACATTTTGTTAATAAAAACAAAAGATGCTGTCCATGTTTTTCTTGTATCCTAAAGACAAAAGATAATTTGAAAAGAAAGGGAGAACTGACATGGTAACAATGGTAAAAATTCTTGTTGCAATTATCAAAATTCAGATTTTCTTTTTGAAAATGTTTGTGCATGCGGATCAGCTGGCTTATCTCTATGAAAAGCTTGAAGAGCTTGAGAAGCAGCAAGAAGAGGAAAATAATTGATTTTTTTGTACGCAAAAAGCAGATCAACCGGGGTGCTGAACCCCGGTTGATTTTTTCGATTCGTATTATTATTTATCTTCATTGGTTGTGCGTCTTGCTTCAAGTTCGGCAAGAATGCGGCTGTATTCCTTCTCGTCGATGGTGTATTTGTTGCGGATGACGAGATAAGCGATGACAACAAATACGACCGGCAGGACAGCCATAACAATTCGCAGAGCAAGTGTCATGCCGTCATCAGCACCGGCAAGAATGTTGGCAACATACTCTTCTTTTGTCAAAGAACCGAAAACTTCGGGATTGTTGATGGCATAGTTCTCAGCATCGGAAATCTGATCGGTGATGCCCTTAAGACCGATGGCAAGATATACAACGGTGATAATAACCTGCTGTAAGGATGCACTCAGTTTTGACATAAACGGACGAACGGAGAAAATAATCGCTTCATCACGGCTGCCTGTCATATATTCGTTGTACTCAATGGTGTTGGAAAGGCAAACGGCAGCGACAAGGTAGAAGAAAGAGTGTCCCAATCCGATGAACAAGGCTTCAACGCACAGGAATGCAAAGGAAACCGTACCGGAGAGGAATGTTCCCGAAAGGAAGAAGCAGGCATATCCGACCACGGTCAGCGCAATGGAGATTTTTGCCATGCCCATACGGGAGAATTTTTTGGAAAGTGCAGGATACAGCAAATAGCTCAAAGCAGAAGAAGCACCGAAGAAAATGACAAAAATGGAGGCATAAGAACCTTCATATCCATAAGAGAGATAAATGTAATTTGTGCCGAATGCAGTCAGCAAAGCACCGCTTAAGCTGACAAACAAAAG
This sequence comes from Acutalibacteraceae bacterium, assembly GCA_045576275.1. Taxonomy (GTDB): domain Bacteria; phylum Bacillota; class Clostridia; order Oscillospirales; family Acutalibacteraceae; genus RUG806. Next base: position 59,347 of record JAZNGB010000062.1, on the reverse strand, counting down.
AATGACGGATGTCCACAGAACCTGTTTGTTGTTGAAAATAATGCGGATCATTTTCTTGAAACCGACACGCTCTTCCAAAGGAACATTTGCAACATGGAGTTCTTTTACACCAACGCAGGTGAGTGTCTGACAACCGATGAACAACAATGCAATAACAAGAGAAACCACTTTGTAGCCTGTGATTGCAGTTCCGCCGATGGCCATGGAACCGACCGTGAACAGCGGAATCAGACCGTTTGCAAGAATGGTGCCGAAGCCGGCCCACAGGTTTGCGGAAGAAGTAATGATATCTCTTTTTTCGGGATCGCTTGTCAGGGAGGGGAGCATCGACCAATAGCCGATGTCATTCATGGTGTAGGTCAGATCCCAGAGGAGATACAGGAATGTAAATGCAATGACAAACGGTGTACCGTCCAGAGGAAGCGAATAGATCAGGACAAGCACAACTGCATTTGTAATGCAGCCGATGATGATCCACGGTTTGAATTTGCCGATTTTTGTGCGTGTGTTTTCAATGATTCCGCCCATGATGGGATCGTTGATGCCGTCCCAGATGCGGCATATGACAATGATGACACCGATTGCCGCAAACTGTGCATCGGTAATCTGTTTGGTGTACAGAATGAAGGTCAGCAGGAAATAAGTATACAGGGAGTAGGCAAGATCTCTGCCGATGCCGCCAAGACTATAGGTCCATTTGTTGCGATCAAATATTTTGTCGCCCGTGTTGGTGAAAATATTGCTCATAGCGTACCTCCGTAATGAAGATGATAGGGAATATGGCTGTTATCATTTTACCAAACATATAAAAGCTTGTCAATTCCGAATATGAATTCCCTGACGGACATATATTTTAGCAGAAACAGTTACGGAGGGCGAATGTACAGAATGACAGAGGATCTCAAACGTATCAAAACACATGTTGTCCACATAGAGGAACGAAAAAAAATGTTTGTTACCGGGGTACGGCAAATCGGAGATTTCAATGAACAGAATGTCGTTTTGTATCTGCAGGACGGACGCTTGCAGATCAAGGGCGAATCACTTTGTCTTGATCGTCTGGATCCGGATTCCGGGGAAGCGGAAATCAACGGCAATATTGCTTCCGTGCAATACACCAACAATCAACCGAAAGCAAAAAGTCTGGCTGCGAAGTTGTTCCGATGAATTACGGGTTGAATCCGTCCGTGCAGGCGGATCTGGTGTTTTTAAGTCTCGGATTCGGTTTTTTGTGCGGATTGTTGCGTGATGTTTTGAAATGGCTACGGGTTTTGCTGTCAGATAAAACAGGAGTCGTATTTGCCGAGGATGTTTTGTTCTGGTTGTTGTGGACATGTTTGAATTTCTTGTTTTCTATGGCGGTCTGTTCCGGACAGATTCGTTTTTATATGCTCGTTTCTCAAGGAACAGGATTTGCAATATGGTATTTTTTTATGAGCAGGCTGACAAAAAGACTTCTTGTTTTTTGTTTTGGCATGGTTGAAAAATACATTGCAATCCCGGTAAAAAAAAGATTTACAGGCATAAAGGATTTTCTGAAAAAGAAAAAAGATTTCATTGCTGTCCAAAAACAGGGAAAACAAAGAAAAAAAAGACAAAAATCTGTAAATAAATCCAACAAATTTAAAATATTGAAAAAAAAGACTTGCAATCCACAAAAGAATAAATTATAATAAAAAATGCATTTGAATCGCAAAAAATGCGGTTCAATGGGGCGAGTGTATCGGTTTTTTCGGTATGCAATAACTTTTTAAGGGGACGCACATGAACAACATCTTAAAAAACAGAACACATAGTGTTTTCCTTCTGTTTTTTGTTCTCATCGTGTTAGCGTTGACAGTCATTATTTTTGCCGGTTCCCACAGCCATGTGACGGAAAGGCAGAATGAGTTGGCTGCATTGCAGGCGGAATATGCTGCAATCTGCGAAGAAAACGCACAGTATGAGTACATTTTGCAGGAAGCGGATGTTGTGGAGCAATATGAGTATCGTGCCCGTGAACTCGGTTACGGTTATGCGGACGAAACAAAAGTTATTGATGTAACGCCGGGCAACTGAATACGAAAAAACAGCAGGAGGAACACCGCATTTTATGCAGGTAGAAATCGGTCAAATTTATGAAGGAACGGTTACCGGATTGACGAACTTCGGTGCCTTTGTCAAACTTCCCACCGGTGAATCCGGAATGGTGCATATTTCTGAGGTCGCTTCGACATATGTCAAGGATATCAAAGAGCATCTTGCGGAAGGACAGTCCGTCAAAGTGAAAGTATTGGGCGTGAATGATAACAATAAGATCAGTCTGTCCATCAAGCAGGCTGTACCTGCAGCACCGCAGGAAGATCGTCCGCGCAGAAAAAGCAATTTTCAGCGTTCCAGACCCAATACCTGGCAGGGTGTGCCGGCTGCTGCCGAGCCGTCCACCATGTCTTTTGAAGATATGATGGCGAAGTTCAAGCACGACAGCGACGAAAAAATGTCTGATTTACGCCGTTCATCTCCTGAATCCAGACCCAATCGCCGCGGAAACGGCAACAGATAATAAATACTGGCGGCTTGATTGCCGCCTTTTTTATTTTAAATACTTGTTTTTTTATATGTTTCATTACTATACTATAGAGAGGTGCCTTTTTTGCAACACCCTCGCGGAAAGAAGGATGTTTTTTGAGAGAGATTCATGTTTCGCAAATCGAACAAGCCGTTTGTGATGCAGTTATAAAAGCCAATATTTACTTGCCGCACAGTTTGAAAACAAAGATTGAAGAAAGTGCACAGGTTGAGACCAATCCGCTTGCCAAGAGTATTTTTTGCGATATGTGTAAAAACCTGGATGCTGCCGATGAATTGCAGATTCCCGTTTGTCAGGATACCGGTATGGCGGTTGTTTTTTGCGAAATCGGTCAGGAAGTGCATATTGTCGGCGGTGATTTTGAAGCAGCAGTGCATGCCGGTGTATGTCGCGGTTATACGGAAGGTTTTTTGCGCAAGAGCATTGTTGCAGACCCCTTGCGTCGTGTGAATACCAATGACAATACACCTGCGGTGATTCACTTACGTCTTGTTCCGGGGGATGCAATTTCGTTGCAGGTCGCTCCCAAAGGCTTCGGTAGTGAAAATATGAGCCAGATGAAAATGTTCAATCCGACCGCATCACAAGAAGATATTATGGATTTTGTTGTTGATGTCGTACGTACCGCAGGTTCGAATCCGTGTCCGCCCGTAGCAGTCGGTGTCGGACTCGGCGGTGATTTTGAATATGCCGCACTGTTGTCCAAAAAAGCACTCTGCCGTGATTTTGATGTTCCCAATCCGGATGCATATTATGCGGATATGGAACAGGAATTGCTGCGGCGTATCAATGCGCTCGGAATCGGCTGCCAGGGATTCGGCGGTGATATCACGGCTCTTGGTGTCAATATCGAAGTATATCCGACTCACATTGCCGGACTGCCTTGTGCTGTCAATATCGGTTGCCATGTCACGCGTCATGTTGAGGTTGTTCTTTAATTTGTGCATTCTCGACATAATTTTTAACTTAAATTAATCTGAACTGTAAAAAATCAATAAAAACTCTTTACAATCCCCTTGTTCTGTGGTATACTGAAAACGGAAACAGACAACGAAATGTCCGTAGGATGTTTCAGCTGTTAATATATATAAAAAGGGGATGTAACAATGAACATCACAATCGTCGGAAGAAAATGCACACCTCGTGACTCTTTCAAAGAAAGAGCTGAAAAGAAGCTTGCCAAGATTGAACGCTTCTTCGGGGAGGACGCTTCTGCCAAAGTAACTGCAACGGTAGAAAAAACCTCCCAAACGGTTGAAGTTACCGTTACAAGTGCAGGCGGACTTATGTTCCGTGCCCAGCAGAGAGCAGAGAATATGAACGATGCTCTCGACGAATGTGTGGACCTCCTTGTTCGCCAGATCCGTAAAAACAAAACACGCGTTGAAAAGAAAATGCACTCCGGTTCAATCGATGATTTTGCACCCGCTGAAACCGTGGATGAAGAAGTCAATTTCGATGTCGTACGTACCAAAACCGTTGCCCTCAAACCCGAAAGTGTGGACGAGGCCATTTTGCAGATGAATCTGCTCGGCCATCAGTTTTATATGTTCCGCAATTCCGAAACGGGCATCATCGCGGTTGTCTATCGCCGCAACGACGGCGGTTACGGCATACTTGAGCCCGAACAGGAATAATACAGAAAGGTTTTTCTCCATTTATAAATAGATTACGGGGCTGTCACCGACAGCCCCGCTTTTTCTTTTGCGGAAGTTTCCGACTTTGAAGTCTGAAACTTTTGAATTTTATAAAGTTTTTGACTACAATGCCTGAAACTTGTTGCTGCTATTTGAAAAACAGGACGATAGCAGACCTCTTTATTATGGTATTTTCATCTTTTTTATGTCGTTTTGTGTGGACAAATGCAAATTGAAATGATATTATAGTATTAATTATTTTGTAAAGAGATGATTGCGAATGGGGTAGTTGTTCAATATGCTTTCGGCAGCAGAAAATCATACAGACGAAAAACAAACCAGGATCATTTTTTCTGTGCAGGAAAACACCTGCCGGAACAACATTGCGGATGTCGTGTTTACGGTGGTGCAGTGCCGATCGGTTTGAAATCCTCTTTTGCGGTTTTTGACGGCATGGGCGGTTTGTCCGACGGTGAAAAGGCATCGTACATTGCACTGAAAACGCTTTCGTCAACCTTGCTTGCAAACGGTGCATTTTCCTCGGAAGAACAGCTCATATCTCTTTTCCGTATCATGAGTGAACAGGTTTTTCAGTGTGCGGAAGAGAACAGATGCCAGATGGGTGCGGCAGCAGCCATGATCACTTGTGCAAAAAAAGATGTTCTTGTTTGCAATGTCGGAGATTGCAGTGTCTTTCGCTTGCACGACGGAATGCTTACAAAAGTGTCGCAAGATCATCTGGAGCCGTCTGTGGCAGGTCGGGCACCTGCATTATCGCAATATCTGGGTGTCCCTTCTTATGATTTTGTGATCAGTCCTTATGCCGCAACGGTCCCTTTGTGCAACGGTGACCGCTATCTTCTTTGTTCTGACGGCATTACATCCGTATTATCTTCCGAATGCATTCAAACAATGCTTTTGCAGCATGCAAAGCCTGAAAATGCGGTCAAGGTTTTGCTGCAGCTTGCAAAAGATAATCACTGCAATGACGATGCAACCGTGATTATAACGGACATTACACAAGATGTTGTGCTTTAAATCTTGATTTTTATTAAGATGTCGATATTTTTTTACAAAAAGCTGTAATGATTACCTTTTGCTTGTGTATACAGAATTGAAATACTTCGAAAGAGAGATTGTGAAACATGGAAACAATGTATGGTTTTTTCCCGGAATGGTCGATTGTTGAAAAATTGGGCGAAGGCAGTTTCGGCAGCGTATACAAATGCCGCAAAACCGAACACGGGGTGGATGTGTATTCCGCTATCAAAGTCATAAAAATTCCCTTTGAAGAGGATGAAACAATCGCAGCAGAGGCAGCAGAAACCGATACGCAGACTGTCAGAGAGTATCTCAAAGAGATTGTTGATTCCTGCATGGATGAAATCAGAATGATGTCTTCCGTCAAGGGAAATAACAATATTGTATCAGTTGAAGATTTCAAGTGTGTGGAAAATGAGAGCGGTTTCGGCTGGACGATTTTTATCCGCATGGAATTGCTCAACAGTTTTACGGCATATATGAATAAACACAATTTTTCCGAAAAGGAAGTGCTGAAACTTGGTATTGATATCTGCTCTGCATTGCAGGTTTGTGAAGCAAAACAGATTGTGCACCGTGATATCAAGCCTGCCAACATTCTGATGACGGAAATGGGTACATACAAACTCGGAGATTTCGGCATCGCAAGAAAACTGGAAGGCAGCAAGGAAGGGCTTTCAAGCAAAGGAACAAGATCCTATATGGCTCCCGAAGTATCTTCCGCAGGCAGTTACGGTGCCAATGTTGATGTTTACTCTCTCGGAATCGTGATGTATCAGTTGCTGAACAACAATCGTATTCCGTTTCTGGATCCGTTTGCTGTCGGTGTTTCATACACGGATAAAAAAGAAGCGGTATCTGCCCGTCTGAGCGGAAAACCTTTGCCGGATCCTTGCGATGCAAGTCCGGAACTTGTAAGTGTTCTCCGAAAAGCTTGTGAATTTGATCCGAAAAAACGCTATTCTTCCGCGTCGCAGATGAAAGAAGACCTGGAAGATATCCTGTATGCCCGTAAAAAGGACAAAACAACGCAACTTGACGATAAAACCGAGACGGATGATGCTACCGTACTCCTTGACGACACCGATGTGACCGAAATAAATGCGAAGAGTAAACCCGTTAAAAATAAGAAACAAAACAAAAACGGTTCTTCGAAAAAATACATCACTGCAGCGGCACTCTTTGTTGTGCTTGCATGCGGCATTGTGTGCGGATTGTTCGGTTATATCCGTTTTGCGGTGCCCGGTGATATTGTTGCCGATCTGCGTGACGGAGAATATGACCGTGCATATTCCGTATATGAAAAATATTATACTAATACAAACCGCAGTACGGATCGGTTAGAAGAAAAAATAAGCGACCGTCTGGACACACTGGAAACAGCATATACGGCAGGCAGAGTTGCGTATGATGCTGCCGTGAAAGAAACGAATACGGTAAAGAAAATGAGCAGAGTGAATCTGGATGACAGAATCGAAACGCTGCAAGCTTTTTTTGAAAAAGAAAAGAATATCAACGAGCTGATGACACAGGCACAGACACTGTATCTGAACGGGGATTATGTCAAATCCATTGAGTTGTATGAGAAAATAATTGAAATGAAAGGCAGCAATACGTCTGCGATTGAAACGGCTCTTGTTGCAAGCGAAAATGCTTATCGTGTTGTTGTGCTTGAAGAAGCAGGCTATCTTGCTGCAAACGGTGACAAAGCATCCGCACTTGCAAAACTTGACGAAGCATTGCTTGTCCTTCCGGATGATCTGCGACTCCTTGAACGGAGAAACAAAATCGAAGCCATGGAAGAGGTAACGGAAGTTGCAACCACACAACCGTCAACCACACAACCGTCAACCACACAGGCAGCAACCCAGGAGTCCACGACAAAGGCAACCCAGGTCGTCACCACGATTGTTTATGTGAATAATACCCCTGAAACAACAAAAAACATACAGACCACCACGACCAAAAAATATATTGATACCGACAATGCAAAAATCATCGGCACCTATTATGTCAGTGCCGATACCCCCGATCACGATGGCGTGAATATGCGTCAGGAACCACGCAATTCTTCAAAACTGCTTGCCGAACTGGCAGAAGGAACCGCTGTTGAAAAAACAGATCTTGAACAAGACGGCTATGTGTATTGTAAATACAACGGACAGTACGGCTGGATTTTGACAGAATTTCTTACTACTTTGCAAAGAAAAACAATTACCATCAAGGTTCTGGATTCCGAAACAAGAAAAGGGATTGCCAATGCGAGCATCAGAGTTTATCCTAATATACCTCTTCCGATAACAACCGCTTTGGGAACCACAGACAAAAACGGAACGGATGAAGTTGCCGTTCCCGTGGGTAATATAACGATCAGTGTGAGCTGTGACGGATATGGGGAGAAAGACACTGTTGTTGATGTTTCCGGTTCATCTCAAAAAAGTGTTACTATATATCTGACATCGAATCTGCCTGTGGATGATAGTTTTACGCAACAGTACAATGCTGCTTTGGATGCTTATGCAGACATATTGTTATCACTTGACGGTGAAAGCCACCGTACTGCTTGTGTTGATGTAACCGGAGATGATTTACCGGAGCTTATTGTGCATAATTCATCAAGTAGAACCAAGACTGTTTATTCTTACTATACGGGTAGTGTGACTACATTGATTGAAGAAAACAGCGGAAAAGCTTATTCCATGCCTATTTATTACAATATGAATAAAAACCAAGTTATAATCATTTCAGCAGATACCGGAGGCGGCAAATACACTGTATATGATTTGACAGGAAATAAAAGCAAAGTTTCTCAGGTACTTGAAAAGCAGAATGGTAAATTTACGGCATCCGGTACTGCAGAATATTATGTTGATGATGAATTGGTTTCCGAAGAAGTCTACAATACGGCACTCAACTCTTTGTTGGCAGATTTCACAAAGGTGCAAGACGCTCCTTCTCAAACACAAAGCAGATTTTATGCATTGAGAAAATAATGATTGCCAAAAATGACAAAAAAGGGAGAAATTGTTATGAATAAAAAGAATATTATTACCGTAGTTGTTTCCGCTTTTTTGGTGTTTTGTGTTGTTTTCGCTCTTACAGGTTGTGGCTAAGATTCTAAAACAGTAGAATCGTCTTCCGATGCAGACTTGGCTTTGCTTGCCTATGAAGAGTTGTTGAATGAATTGATAGCAGAAAATTCTGCTTGCTATACCGCTTGTGTTGATGTGACAGGAGACGAAATACCTGAACTGATTGAAAATCACCGCAGAGGAGACAAAGATGGATACCCTGAATCATATAACCAACTACTGGCCTGAATGGAATGTTGTCGAAAAGCTCGGTACCGGCAGTTTCGGCTCTGTATATAAATGTTGCAAAACCGAACACGGGGTAGATGTGTATGCAGCCGTAAAGGTTATCTCTATCTCGAACAATGCAGATACGGCAGATGCCAACATTTCTATCGGTATTGATGAAAAATCAGTCCGCAATTATTACAAGAGCATTGTTGATGATTGTGTGGAGGAAATCCGCATGATGGGTGCCAATAAGGGATGCGTCAACATTGTTTCTGTTGAAGATTTCTGCGTTGCGGAAGATCAAAACAATGCGGAATGGACGATTCTGATTCGTATGGAGCTGTTGAATCGGTTTGTTGACCGTATGAACATGCGCCCCTATACAGAGAACGATGCCATTCAGCTTGGAATCGATATCTGCAATGCATTACAGAGCTGCCATGAAAAGGGGATTATCCACAGGGATGTCAAACCTGCCAATATTCTGATGACCGATGATGGCACCTGTAAACTTGCAGATTTCGGTATTGCAAGGAAGTTAGAGGGCGCAAAAGGCGGCTTGTCGAGCAAAGGCACACGAGCCTATATGGCTCCCGAAGTGCTGCAAGGCGGACACTACGGAGCAACGGTCGATCTCTATTCATTGGGGATTGTCCTGTATCAGCTCATGAACAGAAACCGTATTCCGTTTCTGAATCCGGATGATGAATATGTTGATTTTGCCGACCGTGAAAAAGCATTGGAACGACGTTTTGCCGGCGAAACATTACCGGCACCGTGCACTGCTTCGAATGCCTTTGCAAAAATCATTCTGAAAGCATGTGCATTTGATCCTCAATCTCGTTATGCATCAGCCGCAGCATTGAAGCAAGATCTGGAATCGCTGTTGTACTTGCGTCGTGCCTGCGAGGAAAATGATGAAACAATCATCAATGTGAATGAAAATGTTGCGATTACAGAGGAAACTGATGAAACCGAGCTTCTCGAAACAAAGGTAAAAACCAAAAAAAGGGTGAAAAAAGCCCCACTTATTGCCGGTTCCGCCTTGTTGGTTTTGGCAGGAATTGTTGTCGGGTCATCCTTTTTGCAAGATACATCTGCGGATGAACAAGCGGATACTCCGTCGCAGTTGCAGCAGACGGATCAGACCACGGATGCAGAGAACAATACGATCCTTCTGGCAGCAGAACGCTGTTATCAGGAATGCGATTATAAACAGGCGATCATTACATATCGTCAATTAGCAGAAATACAAGGTTTCTTGCCTGCCGATGCCGCGGATGCATTGCTACAAAGTGAAGAAGCATATCGCAATGTGATGTTGGAAGAGGCCGAATATCTGACTGAGAACGGAAAAATCACAGCAGCCATTGCCTTGCTTGACGAAGCGATGGTCTTGTTGCCGAATGACAATTATTTGCAGGGACGAAAAAATACGCTTTCTCTGTATTTTGCAGACAGCACACAGGCTGCCGTCACAACCACGCAAGCTCCTGTTACGGTTGTTACAACACAGCAAGTACAAACAACCCGATATGAAACCACACAGCCGCAAGAGGCTGTCAGTTTTGCAGGTACAGGCTATGTCAGTTTCGATACACCCGGTCATGCCGGTGTCAATTTCAGACAGGAGTCGAGTGCTTCTTCCGCCAGTCTGGGTGTTTTGGCAGAGGGTACACGCTTGCAGTATACCAACCGTACACAAAGCGGTTATATTTATTGTTATGCAAATGGTGTATACGGATGGATTCTGTCAGCGTATGTTGAGACAGAATCAGAAACAAACGCAACGCAGGAATCAGCCGGTGCTTTTGTCGGAACAGGCTATGTCAGTTATAATACGCCGAATGATGCCGGTGTCAATTTTCGACAGGAACCGTCTGCATATGCCGTAGGACTCGGTGTGCTGAAAGAAGGAACACAAGTACGGTATACGGACAAAACGCAAAACGGATATACTTATTGCTATGCAAACGGTGCATACGGATGGATTCTGACCGCCTATCTTGCATATTGATTTTACAAATTACAAATAAATGATCCGGAATACCGGTGTGCAGATGGGATGCAATGCATCGAATCAGCTGATATACGAGGTGACAGTGAATGTATGAAGAAAATGAAATAACCCGATACTGGCCGGAGTGGAATGTTGTCGAAAAGCTCGGCACCGGCAGTTTCGGTTCTGTATACAAATGTTGCAAAACACAATACGGAGTGGATGTGTATTCCGCCATCAAGGTCATCACCATCGAACAGGATTTTGATGATGACAGCACCGTTTTATTGGATGACGAACAGACGATTCATCGGTATTACAAACAGTATGTGGACGGGTATCTGGATGAAATCCGTATCATGAGTGATATAAAGGGATGTGCGAATGTTGTATCCGTTGAAGATTTTCGTGTTTTTGAGCATGAGGACGGTCGCGGATGGACAATTCTCATACGGATGGAGCTGCTGAACAGTTTTTCATCTTTTATGAGAAGGCATTCTTTCACAGAAACGGAAGCGATAAAGTTAGGGATTGATATCTGCAATGCATTGCAGAGTTGTAATGCATACAGTATCATTCACCGTGACATAAAACCGGCAAACATCTTGATGACCAAGGACGGCACATACAAACTCAGTGATTTCGGCATTGCCAGAAAACTGGAAGGCACACGGTACGGAATGTCTTCAAAAGGCACACGTTCTTACATAGCCCCCGAAGTTTTCATGGGCAAATCGTACAATGAGAGTGTGGATGTGTATTCGCTGGGTATCTTGTTGTATCAGTTGATGAACAAGAACCGTCTGCCTTTTCTGAACGCGGAAAGCGGCGCCATCACACATCAGGATATGCAGAATGCACTGGATATGCGGTTGCAGGATGCGACCTATACTTTTCCGTGTAATGCTTCTTTTGAATTCGGAAAAATCATCCTCAAAGCCTGTGAATTTGACCCTGCTGCCCGTTATGCATCCGCAGCAGAGATGAAAAAAGATCTGGAGAATTTACTTTTGGGAATAGTAAATCCACCACCACCACCGCCACCACCGCCCTGGGAAAAAACATCTGAGGAGCAACCCCCGGTTTCGAAACGTCCGGAATGGAAAAAAGTTTTGAGTGCTGTCGGCATTGTGTGTGCAATATTGGTACCGATTGTTGTGTTTTTGTGTTTTTCTCAGAATAAGACAAATGCAGATACGGATGCGTTGGCAGGCAATCAAAACGCATCCATGCAAGGTGCAACAACTGTGAATGCAGAGTCGATGACAGAGTCATCTGCATTGGAAGCTGCAATCGCACTTTTTGAGGATAAAAAGTATGAGGAATCGCTTGCTGCATTCAAAACGTTGGCAGAACAAGGGAATACGGAAGCACAATACTACTATGGTTTTTCGTTGCATGAAGCGCTTGGGTGTGATGAAGACGCTGTTGCTGCTTTGCATTGGATCAAGCAGGCAGCCGAAAGCAATCATGCCAAGGCACAATATGTTCTGGCTTGCATTTACAGTGGTGCCCGCGGTACGCATATGGACAACAGTAAAGCTTTTGAGTTGGCAAAAAAATCTGCAGACCAAGAATGTGTTTATGCTCAGGCGTTGCTTGCAGGATTTTATTACAGAGGTACGGGAACACAAGAAAACAAAGAACTGGCCAATGAGCTGTGGGCACTGAGCGAAGATGCCTTGATTGCACTTGCAAACGAAGGCGATATGATTGCACAGAATGATCTTGCTGTTGCATATGCTGAAGGTCGCGGTGTGGAACAAAATGACGAAGCTGCTGAGCAGTATTATAAAAAATCAATCGATTCCGGTTCATTGACGGCAATAAGCAATCTTGCATTCCTGTATCTTGAAAACGGTGATAATGAAAATGCCTTTAAGTATGCACAAATGTGTGCACAACGCGGCGGAATGTGTGGTCAGTATTTGCTCGGCATTTGTTACAATAATGGTTTTGGTGTAACGCAATCCTTTGAAAAAGCGTTTGAATGTTACAATAAAGCTTTGGAGCAGAAATATTATTTTGCACAAGCAGAGGTTGCAATAAGTTATTTGTTTGGCAGCGGAATCGAACAATCTGACGAAACAGGAATACAACTGTTGCAGGATTCTGCTGACAGAGGCTATGTAAACGGGCAGTTTTATCTCGGTTATTGTTATGATTCCGGTACAGGCATTGCACAATCCTACGCAAAAGCCGTGGAATGGTATCAGAAAGCCGCCGATCAGGGAAATGCTATTGCACAGAATGATCTCGGTAATTGTTATTATAGCGGAGAAGGGGTAACGCAATCCTACGCAAAAGCCGTGGAATGGTATCAAAAAGCCGCCGATCAGGGAAATGCTTTTGCACAGAATAATCTCGGTAATTGTTATTATAGCGGAAAAGGTGTAACGCAATCCTATGAAAAAGCCGTGGAATGGTATCAAAAAGCCGCCGATCAGGGAAATGCTTTTGCACAGAATAATCTCGGTAATTGTTATTATAGCGGAAATGGTGTAACACAAGCCTACGCAAAAGCTGTGGAATGGTATCAAAAAGCCGCCGATCAGGGGTATGCTGATGCACAGGCAAATCTTGCCTATTGTTATGAAAACGGAAATGGTGTAACACAATCCTACGCAAAAGCTGTGGAGTGGTATCAAAAAGCCGCCGATCAGGGGTATGCTGATGCACAATATAAGCTTGGTGTTTGTTATGCAAACGGAAATGGTGTAACACAATCCTACGCAAAAGCCGTGGAATGGTATCAAAAAGCTGCCGATCAGGGAAATGCAGCTTCACAGAATAGTCTCGGATATTGTTATAAAAACGGAAACGGTGTAACGCAATCCTATGAAAAAGCTGTGGAATGGTATCAAAAGGCTGCTGATCAGGGATATGCTGCTGCACAATGGAATCTCGGTGTTTGTTATCTTGAGGGCAAAGGTGTTACAGCAAACCGCAGCAAGGCGATTGCATTGTTTGAGCAAGCCGCTGCCAACGGTCAGACAAATGCAATTGAATGGCTTGAAAAGAATACATAATAAAAAACGGCTTCGCTGCGTTAAGGCGAAGCCGTTTTCTGTAACTGCGTTATTCGTATCCTAATTTTTTCAGAATTTCAGGGTCGCAAGTGTCTGCCATACCGCCGATTTCTTCCCACAAGGCATCTGCTTGTTTTTTCCATTCAGCGAAGTCTTGCGGATTTGTCGGGTAATTGTCATACAGTTTGCCGACTTTTCCGCTTTGCAGCAGGCCTTTGACGATTTTTGCGACAACACTTTTGCGGATTTTGCCTGTTGCAACACCCTTTGCAATCACTGCCAGCATTTTTGCAATATCACCTGCGGTCAGGTTCAGTTCTTCTCCCATGCCGCCGAGAATCTTTGTGCTGAATATGCAATCGTTTGCAAACAGATATTCCGCTTCGTCGTAGTCTGCGGAAATGACACCGAAGAGAAGAGGACGCAATGCATCAAAATCTTTTCCCTGTGCTTTCATGTAACGGCTGTTGATCGGCCAGAGTTTTTCTTTTGTCAGATAGCTTTCTTCTTTGAGCAATTTTTCAATTACATCCACCGCGATTTCAGCCTGCACCAATGAAGAAGTGACACCTTCACCGCAGGTCGGCTTTGTCAGGAATGCGGCATCACCCATGGCGATAAAACCGTCGTCTACGCATGAATACAGCGTGCGGTGGTAGGGGGTCATGCCTTTTTCAACCTTTTCAACCGTATAGGCAGGTCTTTTGATATTCTTGATATAATCCTTGAAAACCTCTTCTGCGTAGTCGTATCCGTACCCGGCACCGATACCGAGAATGGCACCGTGTTCATTGCCGGACGGAGCAGACCATGCCTTGTACTGCATACAGAAACCGTCCATGGAACGGGGTTTTACATTTTTGTCTTCATATTCAACATAGTACAGAACGACAAAGAAAATATCTTTGTTTGTCAGCTTGTGGTTTTCAACAACCGATGTATCCGGCAGTTTGGTTCTTGCTGCCGAGGGAATACCGCTGCAATCCGCAACCAATCGGGCATAAACCTCTTGCTTGCCGTCGGCAGTGATGTAAGATGCACCGACGATCCGTTTTTTATCATCGTAAATAAAATCATCAAAGGCGGCACCGTAAATGATCTGTACACCTGCCTGTGTTGCCTGTTCGTTCATGCGCATGATATAATCATGTTTATGTACACCGATGACGGGACTCGGCTGTCCGATTTTCGGGTAATTGCCGTACGGAGAGAAAATGCAGGAGGAGGCAAAGGTGAATCCCCAATCCTGATCGGTGGTTTCGGGAATGGTCATGCCGAATTTTTCCATGTCTTCTTTGCCGAAATGAATGATATCATATGCACGGTTGACGTTGTTCTTTTCTTCCTTTTCAATCATCAGAACTATGTATCCTTTGGCTGCCATTTTCTGTGCAAACCAACTGCCGGTAGTGGATGCACCGACAACTAAAATATCGTACTGTTTCATAAGTTCCTCCTGTTTTTTTTGTTTTTATTATACCATTGTCAATATCTGTGTGCAAGCAACTTTTGTGTTTTTAATCAATTCTGAGTTTGTTGCCGAGGACCGAAACGATTCTGTTGTATGCGGCAGAATTGTTTTCTTTTGTAACCGGTATGGTGTGATGATTGGTGTCTTTTTCGGATACCAATGTGCAGCAAGGAATACCGCTGACGGTGGCTTCGGTTTTACCGTTTTTCTTTTGAAGAGCAACTTTCAGAATGACGGTATCCTGTGTGCCTGCTGCCGTTTGCGAAGAAATAAAGTTTCCGAAGGAATACAGACAAGGCTTACCTGCAACCGTATCAAAAGCCTGCAAAACATGCACATGGGAGCCTGCAATCAGGTCACATCCTGCAGCAATCAGACTCTTGGCCATTCTTTGCTGGCGTTTGCTTATATAGTGTTTGTATTCAATGCCCCAGTGCATATAGGTGATTACGAAATCTGCACCGTCTTTTTTTGCAGCCGCAATGTCTTTTTTTGCTTTTGCGGCAGAATACAGGTTCAACATTTTTTTGCTGTCCGCTTTGGTTAAATAACAATCCTTGAAATTATACCATGTGGCATAGCTGAGCACCGCAACGCGAATGCCGTTGACATCAAAAAGAAGATAGCGTTTTTTCTCAGTGCCGTCAAAAATACCTGTTACGGGAAGACCTGTGTTTTTGATATTTTGCAAAGTCTGCAAAATGCCGGTTTTGCCACCGTCGCAGTTATGGTTGTTGGCACTGACGAGTGCATCAATACCTGCATCGCGGATGGCTTGCAGCCATTCATGAGGAGCGTTCAGATGCACCAAACCTTCCGAAAACGGACAAGCGTCCATGTTGGGGAGTGAGTGAGAAACGATCGTTTCAAGGTTGCCGATAACAAGGTCGGCTTTGTTGAATAAGGGTTTTACGGCATCAAAACTACCTGTGAAATCATAACCGTTTTCTTTTTTGCAGGCAAGCTGCTGTTTGCTTTGGCACATCAGGTCGCCCAACAAGAGAATCTCTGCTTGGTCACCCTGTTGTTTGTTGGTGAAAATGCCGTTCTCTTCTTTGAAACGGTTTTCCGCTTTTTGAACGGGTGCTTGCGGATTGCTGACATTTTGCAGCGGCTGGCTGCGTGTTTTACCGGAGAGTAAATACAGCAGATAGTTCAGAAACAGGCGAATGATCTTTAACATTGTACGCATGAAAAATCCTCCTTCAAGAGTATATGAATGATTTCATCCCACTCAAAATTGCAAATAACAAGTGAGGTGTTGTACGCAGTTTTTTCTGCAAGTACATAAACACCGACACATTAAATATTTTATCACCGTTGCGGATTGATGTCAACTCTCATAAAGTGAACTTATAATGAACAGAAAAAATACGAAATAACAAAGCGGTTGCTTGGCAACAGTTTGGTGGAAAATGTGGTATTTTTGCGGATTGGATTGACATTACTTTTTTTTCATGATAATAATTACCTATATAATAAGTAGGTAGTGGTATAAATGAGTAAAATCGGATTTGTTCTTGAGGGCGGAGCTGCACGCGGAATTTACACAGCCGGGGTTCTGGATGTGTTGCTTGAAAACGGAATCATGGCTGACGGTGTCATGGGTGTCTCAGCCGGTGCCATTCACGGAATCAGTTATGTCGCAGAGCAGGCCGGCCGTTCATATTGTTTCAGTACGAAGTACTGCAAGGACAGCCGTTTTATGAGTTTTCGTTCATTTTTAAAAACAGGCGATATCTGTGGTGTACAATTCTGTTATTATGATATTCCCGAACGCTTGGTTCCGTTTGCAACGCAGGCTTTTGAGAGCAGCCGGACGGAATATTACTGTGTCTGTACGGATGTTGAAACAGGATTGCCCGTTTATCACAAGAGTGAAACCATGCGGGGCAATGAGATTGAATGGGTGCGAGCTTCCGCATCGATGCCGCTGGTTTCCCGAACGGTCGAAATCAACGGTATGAAGCTGCTTGACGGCGGTGTTTCCGACTCCATTCCGTTTCGTGCTTTTCAGCGAATGGGATATGATAAAATGCTTGTTGTTTGCACGCAGCACGATGGCTATCGAAAAAAAGCGGATGCATCTGCAAAGCTTATGTCTTTGCGATATAAGGCGTTTCCGGATTTTGTGCAGACTATGAACAACAGACCGAACATGTATAACGAACAGCTTGATGATCTCAAGACTGCTGAGCGTCTGAATGAAGTCATTGTGATTCGTCCGAGTCAGCCTTTGGAAATCGGCAGAATAGAACATGATCCGGCAGTTATCCGATCGGTTTATCTGCTCGGCAGAGCCGACGCGGAACGGAAAATTGAAGAAATAAAATCATATTTTTCTTAAAGAATTGTTCAAAATTATTTCATTTTTTGGCGAGAAAATGTGGTTTTCCACTTGATTTTCCGCAATATGTTGCGTATAATATAATGAGATGCAGTATTGATTGGGAGGGGCGGAAATGACGGATCGCTCGGAATTTTCCGTTCATCGTAAGGCAATGTTGGCCCTCGGTCCTTTGCAGAATTTAAAAGAATTGCTGCTTCGTACGGTTGCTGCAAATGCTGACGATGTAGTGATTGTTGAGAAAAACGGATCTGAAAAGGTGGATTACACTGCTTCACAGTTGTATGCGGATGTGCGTGCATTGGGGACGTTTTTATCAGCGTGTGGGCTTGTCGGTCAGAATATAGCCATTCTCGGTGAAAATTCTTACCGATGGATTGTTTCTTTTCTTTCCATTGTTTGCAGCGGAGCGGTTGCGGTTCCCCTTGATAAAGAGTCTTTGGATGATGAACTGTTGTTTCTGCTTGCAAAAAGCAATGTCAAAGCATTGTTTTATTCCGAAACTTTTTCAGCTTTGGCAAATCGTTTTGACAGCGAATCGATTGAAGAGCCTTTTGTTTTTTTGATGCAAGATAAACAGGAAGAGAATGCCTGGGATTGCTTAATCAGCAAAGGAAATGCTTTGTTGCAGGCAGGTTGTGACTGTTTTGATTCTCATGCGGTTCATGATGAAGATGTGGCCGCCATTGTTTTTACATCCGGCACAACCGGGTTTCACAAAGGTGCCATGCTCACACACAGGAATTTTGTAAGCAATATCAATGCCATTGCTGAAAATGTGCCGCTGGCATCGAGCACAATTTCGGTTTTGCCAATGAATCATATGTATGAGCTCAATTGCAATATCCTGCCGATGCTTTACATACACACGGTTGTCTGCATCAATGACCGTATGCGTAACCTGATGCACAATCTGCGTCTTTTTCAACCGCAGATGGTGGTTGTTGTTCCGCTGTTTCTGGAGAGTTTTTATAACCATATCTGGCAAAAGCTCCGCAAAGACGGTCGTGATCAGAAGGTTGCAAGAATGATTGCCGTCAGCAATCGGTTGCTTGAAAACGGAATTGATATGCGACGGAGTTTTTTCAAAAGTATCCATGCCTATTTCGGCTCTGAATTGTCGTTGCTGATTTGCGGCGGAGCACCTGTCAATCAAAAATACGTAAAAGGATTATCCGAACTCGGTTTTGATATTTATGTCGGTTACGGCTTGACGGAGGCTTCTCCCATTGCGGCTTTGAATCTGCAGCCATGCAGATATGCGGACAGTGTGGGACAAGCTTTTGCAAATACAAAAATATATATCCATGCCCCCGATGATGACGGGGAAGGTGAAATTTGGCTTCGCGGTGACAACATTACTCCCGGTTATTACAAGGATGAAGCCGCAACATTGGATTCCTTTGCGGGCGGTTGGTTCAAAACCGGAGATTACGGTAAGTTTTCCGAAGATGGCTATTTGCTGTTGACGGGCAGAAAAAAGAATCTGATTATACTGGATAACGGGAAAAATGTTCATCCCGAAGAGATAGAAAAGTTAATCCGTTCTGAACTCGGTTATGTCAGAGAAGTGGTTGTAATGGAGTCCGAAAAGGAGATTTTCGGCTGCAATCAAAAAATCATTGCTGCTGTTTTGTATGTGGACACAGATGCGTTTCCGGATGTGTCTGCAAGTCAGATTGAACAGATTGCAAGGGGCGATATGCAGCTTGTGAATGAAAAACTCCCGGGATACAAAACCGTCAGCCATGTTTTTATTACCACCGATGGCTTTCAGAAAACTTCCACAAAAAAAATATTGCGCGGTAAGGTCATTGAACAGTACGGTGCAATGAATGGAGGGAAAATAAACAACAAGGAGGGGACTCTTTGATGCAGGAACGGTTATTGGCTGTGCTCGGTGAATATGTTACCGTTGATTTAAAAAAGATTAACAAGGATTCCTCCTTGCGAATGGATTTGGGGCTCAATTCGCTGGATCTTGTCAATCTTGCAGTTTCGGTTGAAAATGAATTCGGAGTGGATATTCCGGATCGCGATCTTTCAATCATGAAAACGGTCGGAGATATGCTTCGGCATCTCGAAAACGCCGACAGATAAATAAAGGGGAAGAGAATGAATAACAAAACAAAATACTACATCGTGTTGGGTGTCAGCGTTCTGGTGTTTTGTATAGCACTTGTGTTTGTCAGCAGAATGACCAATGAAGCAGCAGGGGATATGCTCATCGGATTGCAGGATGCTGCTTCCAATGCATACGCACAACAAGGCGGTACTACGCAACCCACCACGCAGCAGATTTACAATCCTTACGGCTATCAGGATATGCAATATGTGCCGTCTGAGCAGCAGGTTGTGCAAAATCAGCAGACTCCTGTTACGCAGTATGCCGATCAGGGCATCGTGCAGCAGCCGATAACGCAGCAGCCTGTAAGCCAGGCAACGCCCTCAGCAATTGCAACGGTGCTTGATGTGAATGCAAGTAAAACGCAGATTCTCGAAGCGATGTGCATGGCTGTCAATTCTGCTAAAACAGCACAAAATCTGGATGCCGTAAAATATCAGAATATCAGTCTTACGTTGGATTCCTGCAGCGTTTCGTTGGCTGTTTCACTTGTAAATCCGATTATTGAAAAGTTTACGGGAGAAAAAACGCTGAATTATCAGTTTACAAACGGCAGTTGCATCAGTCCTGAAACCGGGGAAGCTGTCACACCGAATTATGTCATTCCGCCGACGGACAGACTTTTCTCTTTGGATCCGAACGGTGTTACGGCAGCGGTTGTGACGAAAAACGGTGCCGACACCACCTACAGTATTTCGCTTGTAGGTGAATCTGCCACACTTGAAAACCCGGCACCGTATTACCATGCAATGTGTATGGATTACCTTGATGTGTCCACGCTTGACCTCGGCATTGCAAAGCTTACCAGATCGGATGTCACTTATCCGGGCGCAACGGTCAATATTACGGTCAATCAGATCGGACAGATCATTCGTTATGAGGAATATATGCCTCTTGCAGCCTACGGTGAAGGTTCAATCGGTGTTTCCGCGACCGGTAACATCAGCGGATTTTTGCATGAAGTCTGGACTTTCACTTGGTAAAAAAAATTGTTATAAAAAAATTAACCTGATGGGGGATATGAAAATGAAGATTTTATTGGTTGGTTCCGGTGCTATCGGTTCTTGTATTGCTGTTCTTGTAAAAGAAGCAGGATACGACATTGATGTTCTTGAACTGAAAAGTGAGTTCGCGGACATTATCCGAGACAAAGGTATTCATCTGACAGGTGCAAAAGGCGAACATACCATGAAACTCAATGCCTATTCTTCTGTTGAGGAATTGCCCTGTAAGTACGATGTTTGCTTTATTGCAACCAAAACATTTTCCATGGCACCTGCTGCAAAGAGTGTTTTGCCTGTCCTGAAAGACGATGCTCTTGTTATTTCCATGCAGAACGGTATCTGTACGGAAATTCTTGCAGATGTTGTTGGTGCAAACCGCACGGTCGGCTGTGCAATCGGCTACGGTGCAACCATGCACACTTTCGGTGAAGTTGAAATGACCTCTTCGGGCGATCTTTATATCGGTATGCTCAAAGGACAGTCTTCTCCGAAGCTTGAAGAAGTCCGCAAGATGATGTCTGCTTTGTTGCCCACAATCATCGATAAGGATATCATTGCCCGTCAGTATTCCAAGCTGATTATCAACTCTTGTATCAATGCTCTTGCTGCTATCTGCGGCGAAAAACTCGGCGTTTTGTTGGACGATCCCAGAGCCTGCAAGGTATTCCTCGGCATTGCCAGAGAAGGTATCTATGTTGCAAAAGCAATGGGACTCAAAGTACCTCCTTTCAAGAAAGTGCTTGATTATAACCTTCTTACTCTGACCGATGCTGCATGGTTCGATGCTTGTGCAACATTCCTGTTCCGCATGATCGGTAAAAAAGGTTTCGGTGCGGTAAAACCCTCCACGTTGCAGGCTCTTGAAAGAGGAGAAGTCACGGAAATCGATTACTTCAACGGTTATATTGCTGCCAACGGAGCAAAGCACGGTGTCGCAACACCTGTCAACTCCCTTGCCGTACAGCTTGTTAAGGAAATCGAGAAAGGTGAACGCAAGATGTCGCTTGATAATCTTGATATGTTCAATCTGTAATAAATCGGTATAAAGCCGTTTTTATAATACCTCTATAAGGGAGATAAAAAATGACTGCTAACGAATTAACCGCAACTGAAAAGAAAGTATTGGATGCGATTCGTCATGAAGTGCACATGATCGGTCCGCTTGCACATCTCAAGGACATGGTAACCCGCGTTGAGGAGTACTATGGAGATCGTGAAGCTTTTGTTGAAAAGAAACGTACCAAGGGTCGTGATTTTGAAATTGTGTCCCATTCTGTCAGTGAATTCAAAATGAAGCGTGCTGCGTTGGGAACGGCTTTGCATGCACTTGGATTAAAGGGCAAACATATTGCTCTCATCGGTGAAACATCCTTCAACTGGATTCTTTCTTTTTATGCTACGGTTTGCGGTATCGGTGTTGCCGTGCCTTTGGATAAGGAAATGACTGACGAGGAGATCAGCAAACTGATCGAAAAGGCAGATTGCTCTGCCGTGTTCTGTTCCAAAACCTATTTCAAAGCTGCAAAAGCACACATGGATACTCACCCGGATTGTATCTGTATTACATTCAACAAAGAAGTTTCGGAAGACCGCTTTTACACCATCGATGCACTCATCGAAAAGGGTAAAGAATTACTTGCTGCAGGTAACAAGGAATATGTGGATGCCGTTGTGAATCCGGAAGATCTTTGTGCAATCATTTTTACCTCCGGCACAACAGGTGCGAACAAGGGCGTTATGCTCTCGCACCGCAATTTCTGTGCAAATGTCGATAATGTTATCGAGACCATTCCCACGGAGTATTCCTCTTTTTCACTGCTTCCCATCAACCATGTTTTTGAATTGAGTTGCAATATCATGGTTGCATTTTATATGAATGCCGTTATATACATAAACGACAGCCTGAAGAATATTCTTCCTAATATTCAGTTGTTCCAGCCCGATGCAATGAATGCCGTACCGCTTGTTCTGGAAGGTATCTACAACGGTATCTGGGCAAAGGCAAAAGAAGGCGGCAAGGCAGATGTCCTGAAAAAGATTGTCAAGGTCAGCAATAAACTTCGTAAGCATGGCATCGATCTGCGTCATGTTCTGTTCAAGACCATCAGCAAGAGTTTCGGCAACCGTTTTCCGACTCTGATCTGCGGTGGTGCTCCGTCCAGAAAGGATTATGTGACGGGTCTCGGTGATATGGGGTTCCGTGTATACAACGGATACGGTCTGACGGAAACGTCTCCGTCCGTTACGCTCAATCTGCATGCTGATGAGGATCCCACATCCGCAGGTTTTGCACTTCCGCGTTGTGAGTTCAAAATTCACGAACCGGATGCAAACGGTGTCGGTGAAATCTGGGTGCGCGGCACAAATGTGTTCAGCGGTTATTATAACGATGAAGAAGCAACCAAGGCTTCTTTTGAGGGGGAATGGTTCAAAACCGGTGACTACGGTACTGCCACTCCCGAAGGCGAACTGTTTGTTGTCGGCAGAAAGAAAACGCTCATCATCCTTGATAACGGTAAAAATGTATTCCCCGAAGATATTGAATTTGCCGTTATGGATAATCTTTCATATATCCGCGAAGCCTGTGCTTTGGAGGCAGTCAAGGAAATTGCGGGTGACGAACGAAAAATCATTGCTGTTACGGTTTATGTTGAACCCGTTGATTTTGAAAATATGAGTGAGGAAGAAATCAAGCAGAAGGTTGCAGAAGATGTTTATACCATTGTCAACCGTAAGATGGTTTCTTACAAGAAAATTCAGGATGTCCTTGTTGTGTTCAAAGAGTTTGAAAAGACCACAACAAAAAAGGTAATCCGTCAAAAGGTTATTGATGCTTACAATGCATCCAAAAAGACTGCTGTGAAAGCGTGAGGAGAATTATAATGCTTGAAAAACTCAGAGAAATTATATGCGAATTTGTTCAGATTGATCCGCAGAGTATCACCGAAGCAACCAACATCCGCACAGATCTTGGTTTGAATTCGTTGGAGCTTGTCAATCTGGCAGTTGCCATTGAAGATGCTTTTGACCTTGAAATTCCGGATCGTGCTGTTGTAGGTATTGAAACGGTTGCCGATGTCATTGCATTGCTTGAAGAATACAGTGAAGATTGATTGAATTGAAAAAAGGAGCTGTCAAAATGCAGCTCCTTTTTTTGGAGTTAATTATGGTTTATTATCTTTCATGGAAAACAGGAGAGATGCCTTGCTTGCCGGCTGATTGGGAAAAATATCTCCCGTCGTTTCGTGTGAAGAAGGCGTGGGGGTATAAGCAGGAAAAGGATCGCATAACCTGCGTTTTATCTTATATTCTGCTGCGTTTCGCTGTTTACAAAGAAACACATGAAACGGAGCAATTACAGATGATTACAGATGAAAACGGGAAACCGCATGAAACGCATGAACGATATTTTTATAATATTTCACATTGCGATACGGCGGTTGCCTGTGTGATTGATGTATCGAAATGCGGTGCGGATGTGCAGGATTTTCGTCCGGTTCGTAAAAATGTCGTAAAAAAAGTATGTACCGCAGAGGAACAACAACGATTGCAGGACTGCGGATATGATGAAAAACTTTTTGCCGCTTTCTGGGCAGGCAAAGAAGCTTACGGAAAGTATACGGGAAACGGAATCGGATATGAACTGCATCGGCATGCCTTTTGTCCGGAGATTTATTTTCCGCAGAGTATACAATGCGGACCGTTGTGGGTGCAGACCGTTTTGTGTGATACGTGTGCATTGTCTGTCTGTTCCTGTGAAAAACAACAGGTTTTAAAAGTCGAATATGATACATTAACAAAGTTTCTTGCGGTTCTTGACGAAACTGTCGAAAAACTGTAAATAAAATAGAAACACTTTTGGAGATTTTATTGAAATGGTTATAAGAATTTGTAAATAATATTTTTTTTTGCCACAATATATTGAAAAATTTGTTTATTATTTGTATAATTAGGTTTGTGACTATTGTTTCTTTGAATGTGAGGGATCGTTATGAAAAAAAGAATCCGCGTTATGCTTGCTCTGTTGCTTGTTGTTCTGATGATTGTCCCTGTGGCTGCACCTGTCAGTGCGGCAAGCGGTGCGGCTGTTCCGACCGTATATTGCCAGGGACAGGGAGCCATTTTGCGAAATGCACAGGGTGAGGATATTTATCCGCTGGAAATTGAAATTATGCCCATTGTCGAAGAGTGCATGCCTTTGTTTATTGATGCCCTTACTTCGGGCAATTATGATGCATGGTATGCAAAACTGCGTGAAGAAGTGATCCCGTTGTTTGCTGAAATCCAGCTTGATAACAACGGTGAACCGAGTAACGGTTCTTATCTTGCGTGGACATGGAATTATAATTCGCTGAAAGGCCCATCGGGTTCTTACGGCATCCGTGATTTTGTTATGGAATTTGACTGGCGACTGGATCCGTTTGCCAATGCAGAAGTGCTCAGTCGTTATATTGCAGATGTCATGCGTAAAACAGGATCGGATAAAGTTAATCTTGTCGGCAGATGTGAGGGTGCCAATATTGTCATGGCTTATCTTGCCGAATACGGCTATGACAATATCAACTGCGTTGAATTCTATGTGCAATCTCTGTACGGTGTGGATGCTGCAAGTGCCGCATTCAGCGGTAATATCCGCTTTAATACAGCCTCTTTGGAAGCATGGATGAATTCCAATGTCAATCTTGAAGATGATCAGCTTGCGGAATTGCTGTATTCGTTTTTGTCGCTTGCACAATCGACCTATTCTCTTCCCGTGATTGCAGAATTGTTGAATCTGTTTGTGGATAAACTGTACCGCGAAATTATGCCCGATATGCTCCTGAATACCTACGCTTCTTTCCCCGGTATCTGGGCATTGGTAAACAGTGAAGATTATGAGGATGCAAAAAAGGTTGTTTTCGGCGGCAGAGAAGATGAATATGCCGGTCTGATTGCAAAGCTTGATGATTATGATGTCAGAGTTCGTCAGCGTATTGAGGATATTATTCTTGATGGACAGTCTGCCGGTGTCAAGTTCGCCTCTATTGCAAAGTACGGCTATATCAGCATTCCTCTTGATGCAAGTGCACGTGAATTGTCAGATTCTCTTGTTACCGTAAATCGTGCAAGCTTCGGTGCAACTTGTGCAGACAGAGGGGCTGTTTTGTCTGATGCATATATTGAAACGTTGAAGCAAAACGGAAAAGACATCTATTTGTCTCCGGATAACAATATTGATGCATCCACCTGCCTGTTCCCGGATACCACGTGGTTTATCAAGGATTCTGCTCATAAGAATTTCCCGGACAGCGAGCATGTATTGATGCAAAAATTCATGCATTCCGACGGAAATATGACCGTATTTGCGGATGCTGACTATCCGCAGTATATGATTTTCAATGCAGAAACAGGTGCGATCACACCGTATGAAGGCTCTCCTGTGGAAGAGGTTGTTGATGAACCGATGAGCATCCGTGATTATTGCCTGCGTTTTGTCAATGCAATTCTTGCCTTCCTTTTCAAGCTTTTCGGTTTGGATGCATATGTTCCCGTTGTGTAAAAAGTGCTTTTTTAGGCTGCTGATGCAGCCTTTTTTCTTTGGAGTTTTTACAAACTGTCTATTGATTTTTCTAAGCATTTCCAATATAATATAAACATTAGTGTGTGCCGGCATAATAAGTGTTGCCGGACAAGCAAGGAGCGTTCTGAATGAAAAAAAACATACGAATTTTATCCCTCTTACTTTGTGTTGTTTTGTTGATTGGTACTGCATTGCCGATGACAGCAATCGCAAAAGTGCGCACATCGGACCCTGTTGTTTATATCCGCGGTCAGGGAACCCCTCTGTATAATGCAGACGGTGAACAGATTTATCCGCTGGATGTGGAAGACGGTTATCTGAGTCAGGCTGTCAAAGATTGTATGCCGAGCTTTCTGGATGCTGTCAAAAACGATACATGGGATGTGTATTGCGAAGATCTTTACAATGCAGTATATCCCATTTTTGAGGAACTTGCATTGGATGAAAACGGTGAAGTGACGGATGGTTCCGGTGTTGATTGGACATGGTCCCGTTCCACATTGAAGGACACCAAGAAAAACGGCACTTACGGTATGCAGGACTATATGTTCTATTATGACTGGCGTCTGGATCCGTTTGCGGTTGCTGCCGATCTCGCACGCTATATCAACGATGTTCTTTATGTGACAGGTGCATCCAAAGTCAATATCATCGGCCGTTGTGAAGGTGCTTGTGTTGTGCAGGCTTATCTTGACAAGTACGGAACAACCAAAATTAATAACTATTGCCTTTATGCACAGGCTGTTTCCGGTGTCAATGCCGTCAGCGGCACTTTCAGCGGTAAAATCCAGTTGGATGCTGCATCTATTGACCGCTATGCTGACTATTATCTCAGCCTTGATAATGCACTTTTGGATGAGCTGCTCGGTTCCACACTCGATCTTGCTGTTGCTACCAATGGTCTGAATCTTGCAACCGGCTATATCAACAAGATTTATGCCCGTGCTTACAGCACCGTGCTGCCGCGTCTGGTGCTTGCAACTTACGGTACCATGCCCGGTATCTGGGCTATGGTCGCAGAAGACGATTATGAAGAAGCCATGGAATTGAATTTCAGCGGCAAAGAAAGTGAATACGCAGGCTTGATTTCCAAGATTGAGTATTATCACAAAAATGTCCGCACTACATTTGAAAATGATTTGAAAGCATATCAACGCCAAGGTGTTGATCTGATGCTTGTTGCAAAATACGGCTTCCAGGCAGCTCCGTTGTTCCAGAATAATGAAGAGATTTCAGATGGTGCCGCAACGGTTACCCGTATGACGCTTGGTGCTACCACGTCTCTGGTCGGGCAGACTCTGGATGCTGCCTATATCGAATCCAGAGAAAAAGCAGGTTACGGTGACTATATTTCTGCAGATAAGCAGATTGATATGTCCACTTGTTTGTTCCCCAAGCAGACATGGATTGTCAAGGGATTGGAACACAAGGTGTTCCCCTTGTGTGTGGAAGAGCTGATTTCTGCATTCTTTATCACAGACGGAAAAATGAACATCAATTCGTATGATGTATTTCCGCAGTTCCTTGTCTATGATGCAGAAACAGCCACCATGGAGCCGATGAATGAAGAAAACAGCGGCTATCAGTCATGGGAAGAAAACGGTATTTTCAGTGCCATCCTTCGTTTCTTCCGTTCTGTTTTTGCCATGCTTCTCCGTTTGATCGGTTTGGGAGGTCTTGTTTAAACATATACCGCCTGTCTGCTTTTTGACAGGCGATTTTCTTTCGCGGGAGATGTTGCACAATGAAAACATTGAAAATTCTACATTCTGAAGCAGTTCATTATTTAAAGCCGAAAGAAAACAATGCAAGAAACAGTGAAGGGGATTTTGCACGCCTGAAAGACGGCAGAATCCTGTTTGCCTACAGCCGTTATAACAGCAATGATTCACACGATGACGCCACTTGCGATATAGCCGGGATCTATTCCGAAGACGACGGATTGCATTTTTCACGGGAACCCGTTATTCTCGTCCCGGCAAGTGCTCACAATACATTGAATCTGATGTGCGTATCTCTGTTGCGTTTACAAAGCGGAAAACTGGCTTTGTTTTATCTTTGTAAAGTCGGTCCCTATTCGGAGGGCTATATGCGACTTGCCAATGAGGATGAAACTGCTTTCGGTGAACCTGTAAAATGCTTCCCGACAAATGGGAAATCCTATTATGTTATCAACAATGCCCGTGTGGTACAGTTGTCCGACGGCAGATTGCTGATGCCGACGGCCCGTCACCGTGTTGTTACGGAAAGCGACGGAACAAAAGAAGGGGAATACTTCGCAAAATGCCGCGTATACGGTTCGGATGATGAGGGAAAAACCTGGGCTGATTTAAGCGGTCTGATTCAGATGCCTCTTGCAGGCTATTCCGAAACCGGTTTGCAGGAACCCGGCATTGTCGAATTGCCGGACGGACGGCTTTATCAGTTTTTCAGGACCGATCGGATGTTCCAGTATGAAAGCTTTTCTTCTGACCGCGGAAAGACATGGACAACTCCCATTGCATCCCGATTTACTTCCCCCGAATCTCCCATGCTGATCAGAAGAAATCCGTATTCGGGCGAATATTTTGCATTCTGGAATCCGGTGCCGCTGTACAACGGAAGAATCGCACGCAATTCAAAATGGGTACATGCAGGCAGAAATCCGTTTGTCGTTGCTTGCAGTGATGACGGATTGGAATTTTCCGACTATGTTGTGCTGGAAAATGAACCGGAGCATGGCTATTGCTATCCTGCCGTATTTTTCCTCAATGAAAAGGAAATGCTGTTGTCTTATTGCAGCGGTGGCCCTGAGGATGATATGTGCCTGGCCAAAACCACGATCCGCAAACTTGTGCTTGAATAAGTATAATATTTGCTTGACATGAATATGCAGATTATGGTATCCTTAATTATATTTTCTGTATATTCATTCAGGAGAGGTTTGTTTTATGAATTTAAAAGGAAGAGATTTTTTAACTTTGCTTGATTATACACCGGCTGAAATTAACTATTTGCTCGATCTTTCGGCAGAACTGAAGGCAAAAAAGAAAGCAGGTATCCTGCATGATGAGTTACGCGGAAAAAATATTGCTTTGATTTTTGAAAAAACAAGTACGCGTACCCGTTCGAGCTTTGAAGTTGCAGCCCATGATCTGGGTATGGGAAGTACCTATCTTGACCCGTCTGCATCGCAGATCGGAAAAAAGGAAAGCATTGCAGATACGGCTCGTGTGCTGTCCGGCATGTTTGACGGTATTGAGTACCGCGGCTTTGGTCAGGAAAAAGTGGAGGAACTTGCAAAATTTGCGGATGTTCCCGTCTGGAACGGCCTGACAAATGAATATCATCCCACGCAGATTCTGGCAGATTTTTTGACCATCCGCGAACACTTCGGCAAATTGGAAGGTATAAAATTTGTTTACATGGGCGATGCCCGTTATAATATGGGCAATTCTCTGATGATCGGCTGTGCAAAAATGGGACTTCATTTTACGGCTTGTTCTCCGAAAAAGTATTTCCCCGATGAGAAGCTGATCGAAAAATGCAGCAGCATTGCTGCCGAAACCGGTGCAACGCTCACATTTGAAGAAGACCCCATCAAAGCCACCGCAGGTGCAGATGTCATTTATACCGATATCTGGGTTTCCATGGGTGAACCGATTGAATCCTGGGAAGAAAGAGTCGGTGATTTGTTGCCGTATCAGGTTAATAAAAAACTCATGGACAATGCTGGGGAAGAATGCATTTTCATGCATTGTCTGCCGTCCTATCATGACCACAAAACGCAGGTCGGAAAAGAAATGGGTGAACGGTTCGGTCTGGATGCTTTTGAGGTAACGGATGAAGTATTTGAAAGTGCAGCTTCCGTTGTGTTCAAAGAAGCTGAAAACCGTATGCATACCATCAAAGCAATGATGCTTGCCACATTAAAATAAATCGGGAGGTTTTTCTGTCATGAAAAAAATGATCAGTATTTTTCTCTGTGCTGTCCTGCTTGTCTGTAGTGTGATTCCGGCATTTGCAACCGAAAACCAAAACGAAACGGTTGCCTATGATGGCCCGCCTGTTGTTGTCGTAAGAGGCTTCGACTTTATGGGACTCAAGTATGAAGACGGCACACCGGCACTCACATTTTCATTCGGCAATATTTTCCCCGGTGTTGTTAAGCTGCTTGCCAATATGATGCTTTTCAATGAAGAAGGTATGGTACAGGCTCTTGTGGATACCGCAAACGAATTGTTCGGTCCCATTTCCTCTGACCATGAACTCAATTCCGTTGAAGACATTTCAATGACACAGTTCAATACATCCATTGATGCATACCCCGACTTCTTTGAGACCTACGGTAGCGGCAGCGAAGAAGGCTTCCTTGCTACGGCTGTTGATGCTGTGGGTGCGGAAAATTGCTTCTATTTTACGTATGACTGGCGAAAAGCTCCTCGTGTTCTGGCTGCTGAATTGAATACACTGATCGAAACAGCAAAAGCTGAAACCGGTAAAGAGCAGGTTCGTATCGTCTGTGCAAGTATGGGTACGGTTGTAACAAGTGCTTATTTGTATTATTACGGCTATGATTCGGTCTGTAATTGCACTTTTGTTTCCGGTGCTCTCAATGGTATTTATACAATCGGTGATCTTTTTACGGGCGATATTATGTTTGACAGCAAAATGCTCGGTGACTTCCTGGAGAATGCTGTCAGCGGTTCCAATGCTCTTGTCAAGACTCTTGTAAGACTTGTCACACGCGGTAAGTTATTGCCCTTGCTTTGTGACTATATCAATGAGCTTGTTGATGAACATAAGGAAACTGTTTTTGATGCAGGATTGCGTGATTCGTTCGGTCTTGCCATGGGCATCTGGTCCATGTGTCCCGAAGCAGATTTTGACGAAGCCGTTGCGTTTATGTTCGGCGGATATGAAGAGGAATACGCAGTGGTTCTTGAAGAACTTGCTGAAATGCGTACATTCCTGTTTGCAACCGAAGACATTGTTGACGGTGCGATCGAACGCGGTATTCCCGTTGCGTTCCTGTCCAACTACAATCTCCCCATGACGCCTGTTGTTAAACGCGGTAATGCACAGGGAGATGCCGTTATTGAAGTCTACGGTACATCTTTCTACGGCACTGCTGCAAACTACGGAGAGACGTTGACCGATGAACAGCTTTCCGATGTTGCGGAAGAATATATTTCTCCCGACAGAGTCATCAATGCATCCACTTGCCGTTATCCTGCGTATACATGGTTTATCAAGGATGCACCGCACGTTTCAGGTAACTACGGCGGCGGTTATGTTGAGTTTGTCAATACGCTCCTTATGAGTGATTCACAACTGACAGTGTATGATATGCCCCAGTATCCGCGTTTTATGCAGGCAGATGCCGAACAGACACTTACTCCTGCAACCAAATAATTGAACTGAATTGAATAAAAAACAGCAGATCAGAGATGATCTGCTGTTTTTTGTTGTGCATCTGGATTTATTCAGCCAACGTGGCATCAAATCCGGCGTCTTCAATCAGTGTTTTTACCGATTCTGCATCACAATCCGTTTCCACGGTTGCTGTTTTTTCAGCAAGGGAAACCATTGCTTGCTGCACATTGTCGTTTGCCTGAAGGACATTTGTCAGTCTTGCGACACATTTTTCACACATAAGACCTTCTACATTGAAAACATATTTCATTTTTGTTTTTCTCCTTTTTTATTGTTTTTTAAAAGACGAAGAGAATTTGTAACCACCGCAACGGAACTCAGTGACATGGCTGCGGCAGCAATGATGGGGTCGGGCATCGGTAAGCCGAATGCGGTCAGAAGACCGGCAGCCGAAGGGATCATCAGAATATTGTAGCCGAATGCCCATGCAAGGTTTTGCTTTATGATCCGCATGGTGCGTTTGGAGAGCGTAATTGCTGAAACTACACCCCGGATGTCATTCCGCAACAAAACGGCATCGGCCGTGTCCATTGCAATGTCGGTTCCGCTGCCCATGGCAAGGCCTACATCTGCAACCGCAAGAGCAGGAGCATCGTTGATACCGTCACCCACAAAAACGGTTGTTTTTCCTTGTTTGTGCAGTTGATCCAAGACGGTGCTTTTGCCTTCAGGTAACACATTTGCATGATAGCTGTCGATTGGCAGCTTGTTCAAAACGGCTTTTGCAGCATCTTCATTGTCACCGGTTATAAGTACGGTCTCAATGTTCATTTTTCTGAGTTCTTCAAGTGCTTCTTTTGCATCTGTACGTACGGTATCCGCAGCACCGATGACACCTTTGAATACACCGTCAACAGCTATGAATATCAAGGTGACACCGCTGTATTCCGGAGTGTGACAATTGGGAATCGAGATCCCCAGTTCTTGCATAAATGTGCGGTTGCCTGCTGCAACGTTGCAATTGTCGATTGTGGCCGATATACCGCGACCGGGAATTGCGGTGAAGTTCTGCGGTGTTTTGATCGCAATGTTGCATTTTTCGGCATGGGCCAGAATTGCTTTTGCTACGGGGTGTTCGCTGACACTTTCTGCTGAAGCGGTGAGGGAGAGCAATTCTCTTTCATCCGTTTCATCGGACTGTATAAATGTGACGGTCAATGTGCCTGTGGTCAGCGTACCCGTTTTGTCAAATACTGCCGTATTTACAGATGCCAGCTTTTGTAATGTTTCTCCGTCACGCAGCAAGATGCCGTTTTTGGCTCCTCTGCCTGTTGCAGCGATGATGGCAGTCGGTGTTGCAAGTCCCAATGCACACGGACAAGCAATGACAAGAACGCTGATGAATGCGGTGATTGCTTTGGTGAAGTCTTTCGATGCAAAGAACCAGGCAATCCCGGTGACCAATGCAATGCAAAATACGGCAGGCGCAAAAATCCCCGAAATTTTGTCGGCAAGACGTGCAATGGGGGCTTTGGAAGATTGTGCTTGTTCGACTGTTCGGATAATCCCTGCCAACAATGTCTGCTTTGCACTTTTTGTTACACGAACCCGTAATGCACCGTTTAAGTTTGATGTGCCGCAGAAAACCGTATCGCCGGTTTCTTTGGGGACGGGAATGCTCTCACCCGTCAGCATCGATTCATCGCAGTCCGCCGTACCGTTGCAAATGATACCGTCAGCAGGAAATTTCTCTCCGGGTTTGACGAGAATTACATCATCCTCTATCAGAGCGGTTGCTGCAACACAAAGAGTTTCTTCGCCGCGGATGAGATTTGCTGTCTGCGGACGCAAAGCAAGTAAAGACCGAATGGCTACTGCTGTTTTGTTTCTGCTGTTTTCTTCGAGTGCTTTTCCGAGCATGACGAAGGTCAGTATCATACCTGCGGAGCCGAAATACAAACCTGCCGCACTGCCACCGTTTTGCAGCAATTGAAAATACAGATACAGGCTGTAAACCGTTGCAGTCAGTGTGCCGAAAGTCACAAGTGCATCCATGCCCGGCGTGCGGTGAATGACAGATGAAATCCCTTTTTTATAAATGTGTTTGGCACCGATGAGAAGGGGAATCAAAAGCAGAATCTGTAAGCTTGCATTGTATATTCCGAATTCCGTGCCACCTAAAAAATCTGCAAAGGGAAGCGGTAATTTAGGAGTGTGTGCCAGATACAAAAGCGGAATGGCAAAGGGAAGCAGTAAAAGGACGCGTCTGACAGGGTTGTTGTTTTTTGTGCTTTCTGTTTGCGGTTCTTCTTCCTCTTCGGTCGGTATGCGGCATCCGAATCCTGCTTTTTTGACAGCTGTGCACAACTGCTGCACGGTCACTTCGTCAGATGTTGTTTGCACCATCGCTGTTCCTGTTGCAAGATTGACAGATGCATCCTGCACACCATGTACTCTTTTGAGAGCCTTTTCGACTGCAGCACTGCATGCCGCACAGGACATTCCGTCTACTAAAAATGTAAATTTTGCCATTTTTGTCCCCGCTTTTTATAATTGATAAGTGTATTATATATTTTCATATGAAAAATATCAAGAATGGACTTGAAATTTTTGTTATTGCTTGTTATAATACAAAAAGGTATTCGATGAAATAATCGTATATCCGCCAAAAAATGTAAAAGAATCCGTATTTTTTCAATACGAAGGGAGAACATTGAAAATGGATACCAAGAACCAGAAAAAAATGTATGTGCTTTTTATTGCTATTGTTGCTGTTTTGTTGATCGTTTCGGCACTTGTCGGTGCTGCAATTGCGATTCATTTCAACAACAAAGAAGATACATCAGCTCCTGCAATCAGCGGTGATGTAGTAACAACCCCGACTCTCAATGTGGAAAATCCCACCGGCAATACAGTAGAAATTCCTACCTCCAACGCAACTGTGGATCCGTCCAATAATATTCCGACGATTCCTGCAGGTGTTGAGCAGTCCACCACAATGGCTCCTACCGAAGCTGCAGACGAAGCCGACAAGGTTGGTCCTTATGCTGTAGGTTATTATTATGTTGCAAAAACAGACGGCAAGAACCTCAGACTTCGTGCATCTGCAAGTGCAGAAGTGGATACCGGTGTTGAAATTCCTGCAAATGCAAAATTGAACATCACCCAGATCATTGCTTCCGATGATCCTGCTTATCCTTATTGGGGTGCAACCACCTACGGCAGCACAGACGGTTATGTTGCAATGCAGTTCCTGACCGATGCTGCTACATTTGAAGCAAGCAATCCCAATCCCACAACAAATGCTGCAAACGATACAGATACTTCAACTGCTATCAATCTTGATAATATTGTCGGTAACTACTCCGCAGGTTCTTATACTGTCAATACCGGCGGTTACGGCGGTGTTAAAGTCAAGACCGAACCCGGTGACGGTGATGGCCTTCAGATTCTTGCTGACGGTGAAGTTGTTGAGGTTCTTGATGTACAGAAATGGGATGAAGCAACTGCAGAAGATACTGTTTACTGGGGTCATATCCAGTGGCAGGGTTGGGATGCATATGTTCCCATGTACTACCTTGATAAGAATGCTTAATTAGCAATATTAAAGTGCTGTGCAGGTGGTTTTCATCTGCACAGCTTTTTTATGTAAAAAAAGAGCTCCGAACCAAACGGTACGGGACTCTTAAAATCAGTTGTAATTAAAGAATGGATTTTGCAAAATCAAGAATGTCGGCATATACGGTTTCGCGGCAATCTTCATTGTGGATTTCGTGGCGAAGGCCGGGGTAAAGCTTAAGCGTAACATTGCAGCCGGCATTTTTGTAGTTATTGTAAACTTCCGTTACACCTTTTCCGAAGTTGCCTACGGGGTCCATATCACCTGCAATCAGATAAAGAGGAATGTTTTTCGGTGTATCGGCAAAACATTGTTTGTCGGAAACGGTTGCCAGGAGATTGAATAAATCGCGGTAGGCTGTAGCTGTAAACAGATAGCCGCATTTCGGGTCTTCAATATAAACATCAATGTTTTTTTGATTGACCGATAACCAGTCGAATTTTGTTCTGCCTTCAAATCTTTTGTTATACGTACCGAAAGCAAGTCCGTCGATAAAGGTTGAACGGCAGCGGCTGCCTTTGACTTTAGCAATCAGCGATGCGATCAGAGCACCTGCTGCGGCTGCCGGATTTGCACCTGCCGTACCGCAAATGACGGCTGCATCAACTGCATTCGGATATTTTGCGAGATAACTTCTTGTCACAAAGGAACCCATGCTGTGTCCCCATAAAATGACTTTTGTGTCGGGGAAACATTCTTTTGCCAGTTGTGTTACGGCATAAACATCATCCACGATGCGTGAATGGCCGTCTTTCTCACCGAAATAGCCGAGATCTTCCTCCGTTTTAATGGATTTGCCGTGTCCTGCGTGATCGCTCATGAATACAGCGAATCCGGCATTTGCAAAAAACGAAGCAACCTCCAGATAACGATCTGTGTGCTCAGCCATGCCATGGGTAATCTGAATGATGCCTGCGGGCGGTGCGGAAGGGATAACGGATTGTACATAAATGTCTGCGACACCTGTTTTTGAGGGGAGTGTGTATTGTATATGCGTAGTGCTCATTATCTGACCATTCCTTTCTTTTAATAAAAACATTATATCATAATTCATATTGTTTTGTATATAGAAAAATTTTAATTTTTTACTTGTTGTATGCATGAAACTATGCTACAATATTAAATTAGGGATATATTGTTAAGAATCAAAGCAAAGGATGTGGAACTATGCCCGGTCTGCAAATGGGAATTGATTTCGGAACAGCAATGCTGCAGATTTGTGTTGCAGGAAAGAAAAAAGGTCTTGCTGAACCTTCGGTTATGGTTTGTGATGCAGATACGGGAAAACCTTTGGCAATCGGGACGGCAGCCGTGGAAATGATCGGCAGAACACCGTCTTCATTAAAGAGTGTGCATCCGCTGCGAAACGGAACGGTTGATAATCTGGATGCAGCACAACAGCTTTTGCGTCCTTATATTACCTTGCTTTGCGGCAACAGAATGTTCAAACCGAGTGTGTTGTTCAGCGTGCCGAGTGCTGCCACCAGAAATGAAAAAAGAGCATGGCTTTCCATTCTGACCGATTGCGGTGTCGGCAGGGCCAGTTTTATAGAAAAACCGCTTGCGGCTGCCATTGGTGCAGGGGAAGATTGTGTAAATGCCGGTGGGGTTTTGTGTGTGGAAATCGGAGCAGGTTGCACGGATGCTGCCTTGCTTTCACTCGGAAGTGTCTGTCAATCCGCATCTTCTCGTATTGGCGGCAACAGTATGACAGAAAGCATTCAACAATATCTTGCTCATGCGAGAGGTGTTGAGGTTGGTTTTTTAACAGCGGAAGTTATAAAAAAACAGGTTGCGGGAGCTGTACGCAGAGATGCCGAAATAGCGGTTCTTGTCAACGGAAAAGATGTAAAAACGGGAATGCCCGTGAATATAGAAGTAACATCCACTGAAGTCTATTGGGTGTTGCGTTCGGATCTTAAAAATTTATGCGAAACGATTGAAC
The DNA here is from genome assembly GCA_045576275.1 of Acutalibacteraceae bacterium. Classification (GTDB taxonomy): domain Bacteria; phylum Bacillota; class Clostridia; order Oscillospirales; family Acutalibacteraceae; genus RUG806. Next base: position 22,344 of record JAZNGB010000062.1, on the reverse strand, counting down.
GCGTTTTGGAAAACGCACAGAATGAACAGCTTTCCGATGTGATGCGAAGCGGCATTTTGCTGACAGGCGGCGGGGCAAAGTTGTATGGTTTGGATGTATGGCTGCAAGAACAGCTTTCAATGCCTGTGCGAGTTGCGGAGAATGCAGAAACCGCGGTTATACGCGGATTGGAAAAAGTGTTGCAAAGCGGCGGAAAACTGTTTGCAAGCGAGTATGTTTATCTTGCATCTCAATCGTTCGGAGAGGATCATAAATGACAACCGGTCAGATTTCACAACAGGATACAATAACAGCAACCGTTGAGCGTGTGACTTACAGAAATGCGCTCAATGGCTTTTGTGTTGTGGAAGTGAACAGCGGTTCGGACTTTTTTACGGCTGTCGGTGAATTACCTGAGGTTGCTGCCGGAGAAGAGTTAAAACTTGTCGGCACGTGGACAACGCACGGCACGTTCGGCAGACAGTTTAAAATTGAAACCTTTTCAAGAAGTCTGCCTGACACAAGTGCAAAACTGTTTTCTTATCTTTCGTCGGGGGCGATCAAGGGCGTCGGTCCCAAACTGGCACTTCGTATCATTCAGCGGTTTGGTGAAAATACATTTAATGTGCTTGAAAATGACCCGGAGCGTCTTGCGGAGATCAAGGGTATATCCTTGCGTGCAGCAAAAGATATTTCGCAGGAGTTTATCCGACAATTTGCCATGCGTAAGGTGCTCATTGAACTTGAAAATTACGGCATCACGCCGTCGGAGAGTACGGCGATTTATAAATATTTCGGTGCAGGTGCTGTCAACACCGTGCGTCAGAATCCGTATGTTTTGTGTAATATGGAACAGGGTTTTTCTTTTACGCGAGTGGAAGAGCTGGTGGAAAGAATGGAACTTACTCCCGAACCTGCATACAGAAATACGGCAGGTATTCTGCACGTTGTGAAACACAATCTGTACAACAACGGTCACACCTGTCTGCCACGCAGAAAGCTGTTGGCACCTTGTGCAGCACTTTTGTCGTTGACGGAGGATGCGGTGGATATTGCCATTGATTCTCTCGTGGTCGGACATTTGTTGTACAGTGATGTGCACAACGGGGAAGAGTTTTTGTTTCTACCCGATATTTATATGGCGGAACGGGAAATCGCAGAGCGAATGAAAACGATTCTTCGTTTTCCGCCGGCAGGTTTTTCAAATCTTGAAAAAGAGATCGATCGAAGCGAAGAGAACAACAGGATGTTTTATGCACCTGCCCAACGTGAAGCGGTACGGCTTGCTTGTGAAAAAGGATTGTTGGTTTTAACCGGTGGTCCGGGTACGGGAAAAACCACAGCAGTGCGTGCTATTATTGATGTTTTTGAACAAAAAGGATTGCGAGTACTGTTGGCTGCTCCTACGGGACGTGCAGCAAAACGAATGGCAGATGTAACGGGCAGAGAAGCAAAGACCATTCACCGTCTGTTGGAGGTGGAATGGACGGATTCTGAAAAGCCTGTTTTCGGCAGGAATGCCCAATGTCCGTTGGACGCTGAAGCATTGATTGTTGACGAGATGTCCATGGTGGACTGTACGCTGTTTGCAAGCCTACTGGATGCTGTTGCGTTCGGTTGCAGACTTGTGTTGGTAGGCGATGCCGACCAGTTACCGAGTGTCGGCCCCGGGAATGTGCTGAATGATCTGATTGCATCCGGGCAGTTGCCGGTTGTGTCACTCACGGAGATTTTCAGACAGGCACAGCAAAGCCTGATTGTTACCAATGCACATCGGATTATAAACGGTACCATGCCCGTGTTGGATGATAAAAAAAGTGACTTTTTTTTCATGCCCCGCAATGATTCCGTGTCGGTTGCCGAATGTGTTTCCGATCTGGTTTCACGTCGATTGCCGACCGCCTACGGTTTTTCCCCCATCACCCAGATACAGGTTTTATGTCCGTCCAAAAAGGGGACATGCGGTACGATGAATCTCAATCGTATTTTACAGGAACAACTCAATCCCAAAGACCGCATCAAAAATGAAATCACCGTATCGGCAGGACGGTTTTTCCGTGAAGGGGATAAGGTGATGCAGACACGCAACAATTATGATATTCCGTGGGAAAAGGACGGGGAAGCCGGTCAGGGGATTTTCAACGGAGACGTCGGGATTCTTGAGTTTATTAATTACGCAGCAGGAATATTGAGAATACGGTTCGATGACCGTGTTGCACAGTATCCCACAGACCATCTTGCCGATCTTGAACTTGCCTATGCCGTTACCGTACATAAAAGCCAGGGCAGTGAATTTGATTGTGTCGTTATTCCTGTCTGTGATGTACCACCGCAGCTTTGCTATCGTAATCTTTTGTATACAGCGGTTACAAGAGCGAAAAAACTGGAAGTAATGATCGGCAGACAGAATGTGATCGAAGCATTTGCGGAAAATGATCGCAGCAATCGACGGTATTCGGCTTTGTGCGATTTTATATGTGCTGAAAAATCGGAATATCAATAGGTTTTTGCGGTAAAAACTTGACAAAAATGCAGAATGGTGCAATAATAAAATGATACTTTTTCTGAGAGGAAAGATAAGTTATGTATAAGGAGCTTGCAAAACAGTATGAACCTCAGATTGTTGAGGACAGAACATACAAATCATGGATCGACGGCGGTTATTTCAAAGCCCCTTGCGATCCGAATAAAAAAACATATACAATTGTAATTCCCCCTCCCAATATCACGGGACAGCTGCATATGGGACACGCTCTGGATAATACGCTGCAGGATATTCTGATCCGTTATAAGCGTATGCAGGGCTTTGATACTCTTTGGTTGCCCGGTACAGACCATGCATCTATTGCAACAGAAGTGAAAATTGTTGAAAAAATGCGTGAAGAAGGACTCACAAAAGATGATCTCGGCAGAGATGGCTTCCTTGTCCGTGCATGGGATTGGAAAAAGCAGTACGGCGGCAGAATCGTCGAACAGCTCAAGAAGCTCGGCTCCTCCTGTGACTGGAGCAGAGAACGTTTTACCATGGACGAAGGCTGCAATAAAGCTGTTAAGGAAGTTTTTGTCCGTCTGTATGAAAAAGGCCTGATTTACAGAGGCAATCGCATCATCAACTGGTGCCCCGAATGCCGCACCACCATTTCCGATGCGGAAGTGGAATATGAAGATCAGGCAGGTCATTTCTGGCATCTTCGCTATCCGTTTAAAGACGGAAGCGGTTATATTGAACTGGCTACCACCCGTCCCGAAACCATGCTTGGTGACGTAGCTGTTGCTGTCAATCCCAAGGATGAAAGATATGCTGACAAGGTCGGCAAAATGCTTGTTTTGCCTTTGGTCGGCAGAGAAATCCCCGTTGTTGCAGACGAATATGTTGAAATGGATTTCGGTACAGGTGTTGTTAAAATCACACCTGCCCATGACCCGAATGACTTTGAAGTCGGTGCTCGTCACAATCTGCCTATTCTTAACTGCATGACCGATGATGCAAAGATCACCGAAGATTATCCGAAGTATGCAGGTATGGATCGTTTTGCCGCAAGAAAGGCAATCGTCAAGGATCTCGAAGAGGGCGGTTATCTCATTAAGGTTGAAGATTACACCCACAATGTCGGTACTTGCTATCGTTGCCATACCACCATCGAACCCCGTGTTTCTCTGCAGTGGTTCGTTGATATGAAACCCCTTGCTGCACCTGCAATTGATGCAGTCCGCGACGGTACCATCCGTTTTATTCCCGATCGTTTCTCCAAAAACTATTTCCATTGGATGGAAAATATCCGCGACTGGTGTATCTCCCGTCAGCTCTGGTGGGGACACCGTATACCTGCATGGTACTGTGCAGATTGCGGTGAAATCACAGTCTCCAAGGGTGAACCCACCGCTTGCTGCAAGTGCGGATCCAAGAATATTGAACAGGACCCCGATACTTTGGATACCTGGTTCTCCTCTGCATTGTGGCCGTTCTCAACCCTCGGTTGGCCCGACAATACAGAAGATCTCAAACATTATTTCCCGACCAATACCCTCGTGACGGGTTATGATATCATTACATTCTGGGTTTCCAGAATGATCTTCTCCTCGCTCGAAAACATGGGCAAGGAACCTTTTGATACCGTTCTGATTCACGGTCTGGTCCGTGATGCACAGGGCAGAAAGATGAGCAAGTCTCTCGGCAACGGTATCGATCCGCTTGAAATCATTGATACTTATGGTGCAGATGCACTTCGTTTCACCCTTGCAACCGGAAACAGCCCCGGAAATGATATGCGTTTCTCAAATGAAAAGGTGGAGGCAAGCCGTAATTTTGCAAATAAACTGTGGAATGCAGCTCGCTTCGTTCTGATGAATCTGGACGAAAATGAACCTGCTCCGCACATTCCTGCAAATCTTGCTCTTGAGGATAAATGGATTCTCAGCATCTTCAATAAGACTGTCCGCGATGTCACCGAAGCACTTGACCGTTTTGAACTCGGCATTGCTGTACAGAAATTGTATGATTTCATCTGGGATATTCTCTGTGACTGGTATATCGAACTTGCAAAAATCCGCCTGAATGCAGAAGATGAAGAAGCAAAGAAAACCGTTCGTGCTGTGCTTGTTTATGTTATGAGCAACACGCTCAAATTGCTGCATCCCTTTATGCCCTTCATCACTGAAGAAATCTGGCTGACTTTACCGCATGACGGTGAAACCATCATGCTTTCCGATTGGTGCAAATACAGTGAAGAACTTGATTTTGCAGCAGAAGAAGAGCAGATGAACAAGATCATGGCAGCTATCAAGGGTGTCCGTAACCGCAGAGCAGAAATGAATGTTGCACCTTCCAAAAAGGCAGAATTGTTTATTGCTACGGCAGATGCCGATACATTTGCTACAGGTGCTGCTTTCTTCAAGCGTCTTGCATCTGCATCCGATGTGCAGATTGCTGCTGATTTTGCCATTGAAGGTGCCGTTAGTGTTGTAACAGATGCCTGTACGGTATATATTCCGATGCGTGAATTGGTTGATTTTGAAGCTGAACGCAAGAGACTCAATAAAGAATTGGAAGCCACCGAAAAGCAGCTCTCTCAAATTGATGCAAAACTTTCCAATGCCGGTTTCCTTGCAAAGGCTCCCGAGGCTGTTGTTGAGCAGCAGAAACAAAATCGCGAAAAACTGGCTGAAAAAGCAGCCAATATTCGTGCTCAGCTTGAAAAATTGAACTGATGAATTACGAACAAGCACTATCCTTTTTTCATTCGTTTGACAGATTCGGCGTACAACCCGGTTTATCCAGGGTGTGCGCCTTATCGGCGTTTTTAGGTGATCCGCAAAAAGATTTGTCGTTTGTTCATGTTGCAGGAACCAACGGGAAAGGTTCTACGAGTACCATGCTCAGTGAAGTTTTCCGTGCCGCTGGGCATACTGTGGGACTCTATACCTCTCCTTATGTTCTGTGTTTCCGTGAGCGTATGCAAGTAAACGGTGAAATGATTTCCGAAACGGAACTGGCTTTTCTTGCGGAGCAGGTAAAAGAAGCTGTTGAAAAATGCAACCGGAATGGTATTTTTCCGACTGAATTTGAAGTCGTTACCGCTGCTGCATTTTTGTATTTCAAGCAGAAAAACTGCGATATCGTTGTGTTGGAAGTCGGCTTGGGCGGCAGATTTGATGCAACGAATATGATCGACAGTGCGGAAGTATCGGTCATAACATCCGTATCCTTTGATCATGTCGGAATTCTTGGGGATACGCTCGAAAAAATTGCAGCCGAAAAAGCAGGGATTATAAAAGAAAATGTTCCGGTTGTGACAAGCGAAAACCAAAAAGAGGCAGTTAAAAAGGTTCTGCAGGCAGAAGCCGAAAGAAAAAAAGCTGATCTTTATTTTGCAGACGGAAGTTTTTCTGTTGTGCGAAAAGAGATCGGCAAAACGATTATTGTGTGGAATAACGAAGAATTGACGGTGCCTTTCGCAGGCAATCATATGATCGAAAATGCAGGACTCGTTATCCGGGCGGCACATTTGTGTGCTGAAAAATGGGGGATCCGGGAAGATCATATCCGTCGCGGTATTGCTGCCGCACGTATTCCGGCTCGTATTGAAATACTTTCGGAACACCCTTTGATTATTCTGGACGGTTCTCATAATGACGGTTCAACGGCTGCTTTGTCACAGGTTTTCAATGACTGTTTTGACAAGAAAAAGATTCTTGCTGTTGTCGGAATGATGGCAGATAAGGAAGTGGACAAAGCACTTGATAATCTTCTGCCTCATTTTTCAAAAGTGATCGCGGTCACTCCGTCCAATCCGCGTGCGATGAAGGCAGAAGAATTAGCACAAAAGGTAAATAAAAAAGGAGTGTCTGTGCAAATTTGTGAAGACATCAAGCAAGCCGTCTGTGTTTCTCTGCAACAATTGTCTTCTTTTGATGCCCTTGTGATTTGCGGTTCTCTTTATTTGGCCGGTGATGTGCGAAAAGAATATTTAAATCTTATTTCTTCTTAAAACTTATTGACTTTTTTAAAATATAATAGTAGAATAATTGTAATATTGTTTTGAAATAACACTTTGTATGGATATGGGGATGTGATTCTATGTCTTTTACCATTCGAACCGCTGCTCTTACACAGAAAGCTTCCGGTTGTACATTTAATGGTGACAGTTTGAATATGAACGGACGTGTTTTGTCTGTTGAATCTGCGGATGCAGGATTCAGAGGTGCCGGCAAAATGGCATCTCCCTTTGTACTTGCTTTGGCTTCATCGGATTGTAACGGTGTTGCATCGGCTGCATTGACCGCACTCAACGACAGAATTCCTTCGTTGAAATCGGATTGTGATAATTTTCCTGTCATTTTGTCCGATTATTTTGATGACAGCAGTTATGCACTTGAAAAAAGCGGCAATGCTCCCGACAGTCTTGCTATTTCTGTTTTGTTCGGTTATGCTGACAATCTGATTGCTGCCCGTATGGGGGATGTCCGTATTTACCGTTGGTCAGCAGATGCATTGCTTGAGGTTGGTTTTGTTCCCGAAGAAGAAGGCGAAGCTATGCCCGAAAGCAGCTGCGAATTGATTGAAGATGTTTATGACGGTGATTTTTATATTCTTTGCACCGAAGGTGTATGGGGAACGCTGACAGAAACTGAAATCATCGCAAAATTGCGTGCTGCAGGAGACGACGAAAAGCAGATCGTTCGTCTGCTTGCAAGTGCTTGTGTGCCCAAAGCAAAAGACAAGAATGTCAGTGTTTTTGTTGCTCGCATCGTGTCTGATGTTGTCGCACCTGTTGCCGAAGATGATTCGGATATGCGTATTGTAGAAGTTGCACCTTCTGCAGCTCCTGTTGAAGTTCCTGTTGAAACTCCTGTTGCTCCGGTTGCGGAAGAGGAAGAAGAAGCTGTTGTTGAGGAAGAATCCAATGTTTATATTCCCGAAAACGAAGCTGATGCTTACGAGGACGAGGAAGAATATTTGGAAGAAGAAGAGGAAGAAGCAGCACCGCCTTCAAAAGCAAAGAAAGCTTTGATCGTTGTGCTTATGATTCTCGGTTTGCTTGTCGGTATGGCAGCTGTTACATTCGGAGCTTATAAGATTGCCTTTTCTGCTCTGCACGGTAATGATGTTCCTGCAGGTCTTGTCGGTGTAGGTTCTCAGGCACAGTATGACCTTGAGCAGCAGCCTACAACGGTTGCACCGACTGAAGCTGCAACGGAAGAAGCAACCACCAAGGAAGCCGCGACTGAAGAAGCAACCACGGAAGAGGCAACAACAGAAGATTACTACAGCTATTACGAAGAATATTATTATACTACCGAATACGAAGAGGAAGAAGTTGTCACCGAAGCTCCCACTACGTCTACCTCTTACTATCCGCCTGAAACAACCGAAGCTGTAGAAGATACGGATCCTGTTGAAGATACTTCTTATTGGGAAGATGCGGAAGAAGAGATTCCCATGCAGCCTGATAATCCCGAAGGCGATTTGCCGACCGAGGGATTCCCCGCAGGTGAATAATAAAAGCATTTGAATATTATAAATAGCAAAGGGTTGTTGCATCTTGATGTGCAACAGCCCTTTTCAGTTATTTTAAATAATATAAATTATTATAAAACTATTGCGTGTTGAAAAGAATCGTGATATAATAAACTGATAAATTTTGTAACAGAGGTACTTTATGGTCATTCTCGGAATTGACCCCGGATATGCGATTGTCGGTTGGGGAGTTGTACGGTATGAGTCCAACCGTTTTCAGCCGCTTGATTTTGGTGCAGTGACAACACCGGCAGGAATGCATTTTTCTGACCGATTGGAAAAAATATTTGATGGCATCGATTATCTGCTGGATACTTACAAGCCGGATGCTCTGAGTATCGAAAAACTGTTTTTCAATACCAATCAAAAGACAGCCATTGATGTTGCCCAGGCACGCGGTGTGATTTTGTTGGCTGCAAAAAAAGCGGGGGTGGAGATTTTTGAATATACCCCTCTGCAAGTCAAACAAAGTGTGGTCGGCTACGGCAGAGCCGAAAAAAAACAAGTGCAGGAAATGACACGCATTATTCTCAATCTTAATGCGGTGCCGAAACCTGATGATACTGCCGATGCTCTTGCCCTTGCCATTTGCCACGGACATGCAAGCGGCTCCTCTCTTGGTCGTTTGTTACAACAAAGATAGCATAAAAACAATGATTGCAAAGTAAACTAAAGAGGTGACTCCATGTTTTACAGTTTGACCGGTAAAGTTGTATTTTTTGACACGAGTTGTGTTGCTGTTGATTGCAACGGTGTTGCATACCGCTGCTTTGCAACCCTGAATACACTCAAACGCACAGCACAGGTCGGTGCAACTGTGACGCTGTATACGTATCTTTCCGTTCGTGAAGATGCTATGGAGTTGTTCGGATTTGCAGAAAAGGAAGAACTTGATTTCTTTAAATTGCTCATCGGTGTGTCGGGTGTAGGCCCGAAAGCGGGACTTGCAATTCTGTCGGAGCTGACTCCTTCGCAGTTAAGTATGTGCATTGCATCGGGCGATGCAAAAATCATTACCCGAGCAAACGGTGTCGGACCCAAGATTGCCCAGCGTGTTGTGCTGGAATTGAAAGATAAAATAGCAAAACTTGCTCCTTCTGGTGTGTCATCCGTGCAGCTTGAAAGCATTGCAAATACGGCACAGCAGGGAAGTCCGAGTGCAGAAGCAGTCAATGCATTGGTCGTACTCGGTTACGGACAGACGGAAGCCGCCCGTGCGGTTGCAAAACTTGATATCGGTCTTTCCGTGGAAGAGATGATCAAACAGGCTCTCAAAGAGCTGATGAGAGGAGTGTAAAAGCGTGTTCGACGAAAATGAATTTGCAGGTCGTCTGGCCTCCCCTGAATACAGTTCATTGGATTGCGATATGGAAATGAGTTTGCGCCCCCGCACGCTTGATGAATATATAGGGCAGGAAAAAGTTAAGGAAAATCTGAGTATCTATATGGAGGCTGCACGCAAACGCAATGAGCCGTTGGATCATGTGTTGCTCTATGGCCCTCCGGGATTAGGCAAAACGACCCTCGCCGGAATCATCGCAAACACCATGGATGTGCAGATTCGCGTGACTTCCGGTCCTGCCATTGAAAAACCGGGTGATCTGGCTGCTCTTTTGACGAATCTCAATGCCGGAGATGTTTTGTTTATCGACGAAATACACCGTCTTTCTCGTTCGGTTGAAGAAGTTTTGTATCCGGCTATGGAAGACAGGGTGATTGACATTATTATCGGCAAAGGTCCTTCGGCTCGTTCCATTCGCCTGGATTTGCAACCGTTTACACTTGTCGGGGCAACAACAAGAGCCGGTCAGTTGACCGCGCCTTTGCGCGATCGTTTCGGTGTGGTTCTTCGTTTGGAATTGTATACCCGTGAAGAGCTTGCCGAAATCGTCAGCCGCAGTGCAGCCATTCTCGGTATTGAAATTGAACATGACGGTGCTTTGGAAATCGCATCCCGTTCAAGAGGCACACCGCGAATTGCAAACCGGCTTTTGCGCAGAAGCCGTGATTTTGCACAGGTGGTCGGAAGCGGAGTTATCACGGCACAGGATGCTCGTCTTGCACTTGAAAGAATGGAAATTGATTCTCTCGGTCTGGATAATATTGACCGCCTTATGCTGACTGCCATGATCCGCAATTACAACGGTGGTCCCGTTGGTCTGGAAACCATTGCGGCAGCGATCGGTGAAGAAGCCGTGACGATAGAAGATGTATATGAACCCTATCTTATGCAGATCGGATTTTTAAGTCGCACCCCACGCGGCAGACAGGTAACCCCGGCTGCCTACAGGCATCTCGGTATAGAAATGCCGGGGCAGCAATCCATGCTTTAATTTTTATAAGGAGTTGTTCCCATGGGCAGATTGTTCGGTACGGACGGTGCAAGAGGTGTCGCCAATACTGAAATCAGTTGTGAGCTTGCCATGCAGATCGGTCGAAGCACCGCTGTTGTGCTCGGTGAAGGTAAGAATGATGCGAGATTGCGCGTTCTTATCGGTACGGATACAAGAAAATCTGCCGATATGCTTTCAAGTGCCATTGCGGCAGGTTTTTGTTCGGCAGGCTGCAATGTTTTGCATATCGGTGTGGTGCCTACACCGGCTGTTGCCTATCTTGTCAGGCAGTATCAGTATGATGCAGGTGTTGTGATTTCTGCATCACATAACCCCTTTGAATACAACGGGATCAAAATTTTCGGTCCTGACGGATATAAATTACCCGATGAAACGGAAGAAAAAATAGAAGCGTATATTCTTGATGATATCTCTCCGATTTTTCCGAAAGTGGGTGCTGCGGTCGGCACTCTGACCTATTCTCCCACCGCTGTGAATGATTATATCAAACATCTTGAGCAAGCCGCTGATGCACACTTTTTCGGAATGCGGATTGCTGTTGACTGTGCAAACGGTGCTGCTTCGCGTATCGCAGGTGAACTGTTCGGCAGACTCGGTGCAGAGTGTACGCTGATCAATTGTCACCCCGATGGTGTCAATATCAATGCAGATTGCGGTTCCATGCATATTGAAAAACTCTGTGAATATGTCCGCAGCAACGGGTTTGATCTCGGTCTTGCCTTTGACGGAGATGCAGACAGATTGCTGTGTTCGGACGAAAACGGCAATGCGGTAGACGGTGACAAGATGATTGCCGTATGTGCCAAGCACTTGAAAGAAAAAGGTGCATTGAAAGCAAATACCGTTGCCGTTACCGTAATGAGCAACATGGGTATGCTCAAATATCTTGATAATAACGGAATACGTTATGAAAAAACGGCTGTCGGTGACCGCTATGTTTTGCAACGGATGCTTGAAACCGGTTGCAATCTGGGTGGTGAACAATCCGGACACATTATTTTCTCTGATCATGCAACCACCGGCGACGGTGAAATGACAGCCGTTCAGCTTTTGAACATCATCCGTGCAAGCGGAAAAACACTGGGTCAGCTCGCGGATGAAATTGAACTGTATCCGCAGATTCTTATCAATGTCCGTGTTTCGGCATTGGGTAAATTGCGACTTGAAGAGGATGCGGAAATCCGTTCCGCTATTGCCTATGCCGAAGAAAAACTCGGTGATGAAGGCAGAGTACTTGTAAGAGCCTCCGGAACAGAGCCTCTTGTCCGTGTTATGCTTGAAGGCCGTGATCAAAAACTGACTGAAACACTTGCTAGTGAAATTGCACAGGTTGTTAAAGAAAGGCTTATATAATGCGAAAAGCTGATAATTGGAAAGATTATGAATTGCTGGATTGTTCCGATGGGGAACGTCTTGAACGCTGGGGCGATGTGATTCTGATTCGCCCCGATCCGCAGGTGATCTGGAAGACACCGAAAAATCATCCCATGTGGAAAAAAGCCGATGCCCGGTATTGGCGTTCAAGTTCCGGCGGCGGCAAATGGGAAGTATATAAGAAAATCCCAGATGTGTGGACCATTGCTTACGGTGATTTGCAATTCCGTGTAAAGACCATGGGATTCAAGCACACAGGTGTTTTTCCTGAACAGGCAGTAAACTGGGATCTGGTTGCCCAAACCGTAAAAGAAGCAAACCGTCCCGTCAAAATGCTCAACCTGTTCGGTTATACAGGAGCAGCAACCGTGTCTGCCATGGCGGCAGGTGCATCTGCCGTTCATGTCGATGCTTCCAAAGGTATGGTGCAATGGGCAAAGGAAAATGCCGTTGTTTCAGGTGTAGCCGATAAAAGTGTGCGCTGGTTGGTGGATGATTGCATTAAATTTGTTGAACGTGAAATTCGTCGCGGTAACAAATATGACATCATTGTTATGGATCCCCCCTCGTATGGCAGAGGCCCGGGCGGTGAGGTCTGGAAACTGGAAGAAGAAGTGTATAAACTTGTCGAGCGTTGTGCGGAATTGCTGCATAAGGAATCGTTGTTGTTTTTGATCAATTCATATACAGCAGGACTTTCCCCCTCTGTCATGCAGTATATTCTCGGATCGACCATTCAGAAAAAATACGGTGGTACAACGTCTGCCGATGAAATAGGATTGCCGGTGAGTGCTACGGGTATGGTTTTACCCTGCGGCTCCACCGCTTGTTGGAAGAGATAAAAGTGGAAGAAAAACTTTTTAAATTTGAAAATGTAACATATCGCTATGAAGATGCGAACGCGGCTGCATTGCAGTCGGTCAGCTTCAGTGTGGAAAAAGGGGAGTTTGTTGTGATTCTCGGTCATAACGGCTCAGGTAAATCCACAATCGCAAAACTCTCCAATGCCATTTATCTGCCGACGGAAGGCAAGGTTTTTGTCAACGGTATGGACACATCCGATGAGAAAAACGAAATGAACTGCCGCAAAACCGTTGGTGTGGTTTTTCAGAATCCCGATAACCAGATCGTAGCCTCCATTGTTGAGGAAGATGTGGCTTTCGGCCCTGAGAATCTCTGTGTTGAACAGAAAGAGTTGAGAAAACGTGTAGATGAGGCTTTGCAGAGTGTCGGTATGTATGAATACCGTATGCACGAAACGCACAAGCTTTCAGGCGGTCAGAAACAACGTGTTGCCATTGCCGGTATTCTTGCAATGCGACCGCAATGCATTGTTCTTGATGAACCGACGGCGATGCTTGATCCGAAAGGCAGACGCGAAGTCATGCAGGCGGTGCGTCGTTTGAATAAAGAAGAAGGCATTACGGTTTTGTTTATTACGCATTTTATGGAAGAGGCCGTGGATGCTGACCGTGTGATGGTCATGGATGACGGTAAAGTATTGCTCGACGGGACGCCTTTTGAAGTATTCAGGCAGGCACAGCTGTTGAAAAAAGTGGGCCTGGATGTTCCTGAAGTTGCACGTCTTGCAGCTGCCATGCACGAAGAAGGTTTTGACCTTGGCGATGTGTTGACGGAAGAAGCCTTTGCGGATGCGTTCGCAAAGAGAATGGAGGGCTGATATGTCTTTTTTGGAAGTTCGCAATGTCAGTTATTCCTATTCCAAGGGAACACCGTTTGAAATTTCTGCTCTCAGGAATTGTTCTTTTTCTGTTGAGAAAGGTGAATATATCGGAATTATCGGGCATACCGGTTCCGGAAAATCCACGCTTATGCAAATGCTCAATGCTTTGCAGATTCCCGACAGCGGCAGTGTTCTGCTTGACGGAAAGGATATCAACGCAGATAAGAAGACTGCAAGGGAAACACGTTTTCGCGTGGGCTTGTGTTTCCAATATCCCGAATACCAGTTGTTTGAAGAAACTGTCCGTAAGGACATTGCATTCGGCCCGACAAACATGGGTCTTTCTCCCGAAGAGGTAGAAAAGCATGTAAAGGAAGCGGCTCAGATTGTCGGCCTGCCGGATGAATTGCTTGATAAATCTCCTTTCGATCTGTCGGGCGGTGAAAAACGCCGTGCCGCCATCGCAGGTGTGATGGCTATGAAACCCGAAGTTCTGATTCTGGACGAGCCTGCAGCAGGACTTGATCCCATCGGCCGTAAAGTCATTATGGAAATGATTGAAAAATACCGTGCCGCAACCGGTGCTACGGTGTTGCTTGTTTCCCACAGCATGGAAACGGTGGCAGCAGCTGCAGACCGTATTCTTGTACTTAACAAAGGCAGTGTGGCCATGGACGGCAATGTGCAATCCGTTTTCAGCCGTGCAGATGAATTGATTGAAATGGGACTGGATGTGCCGGCGGTAACACGCATAGCCGTACGTCTGAAAAAAATGGGATACCCTGTTGATGCAGGTGTGTATTCCGTCGATGAGGCCGTAAAGATGCTGGCTGCGGTTCTGAGTGAAAAGGAGGGAAGAAAATGATCCGTGATATAACGATCGGACAGTATTTCCCGGGGACTTCTCTTATTCACCGTCTGGACCCGCGTATGAAGATCGTTCTTACAGTATGTAACATTGCTTCGCTGTTTTTGTGCCGCAATTTCTTTTCTCTGATTATGATGTTTGCGGTGTCCGTAATATGGGTGCTTTTGTCACGCATTCCGTTCAAGACCATTTTGAAGGGTCTGAAAATGATCCTTATGATTTTGGTTTTTACCGCGTTTTTGCAGATTTTTTACAATGACGGCGGAACGGTACTCTGGCATCCTGTGGAAGATTGGGATTTTAAAATTACGACCGAAGGTGTTTTTTCTGCAATCTTCATTGCAATTCGCATTGTATCTCTCATTCTTCTGAGTACACTGCTGACCTATACCACATCTCCTACCTTGCTGACGGATGCGATCGAACGGTTGTTGTCACCTCTGAAAGTTTTTAAAATCAAGGTGCATTCGTTGGCGATGATGATGACCATTGCCCTGCGTTTTATCCCGACTTTGATTGAAGAGATCGATATTATCATGTCTGCACAAAAAGCAAGAGGTGCCGATCTTGAAACGGGTTCGATTATGCAGCGGGCAAAAGCCCTCGTGCCGATTCTTGTTCCTTTGTTTGTGAACTCCTTCCGCAGAGCGTATGACCTTGCTTTTGCAATGGAAGCACGTTGCTACGGCGGTGATGAAAAACGCACAAGGCTGCGTGTGATGAAGTTGAGTGTCCGTGATTTTGTTATGCTCGGAATCTCCTTGCTTTGCCTTGCAGCCGTTATCGTGACAACCTATGCTGATATGGGCGGATTTTTCCTGTTTGAAAGGGTGATCGGATGACAAATTATCTTCTGACCATCCGTTTTGACGGCAGCAATTACCACGGCTGGCAATTTCAGGAGAATGCAATTTCCGTACAACAACGAGTGATGGAAGCTGCCGCACGGATGTTTGGCGAAAGTATGACCGTAAACGGCTGCAGCCGTACGGATGCAGGTGTGCATGCCAATCGCTTTTGTTGTAATTTCAAAGCACCGCGCGAGTATGCTTGCGAAAATGTAATTGCTGCACTCAATACCTATCTTCCCGATGATATTGTCGTGCTTTCCTGTGAAAAGGTTGCAGATGATTTCCATGCAAGATTTTCCTGCAAGTCAAAGGAATATGAATATGTCGTCTGGAATGCTCCTGTCAGAGATCCGTTTCTGAATAAAAAAGCATATCATTATAAGTATCCGTTGGATGCACAGTTTTTGGACAAACAGGCAAAAGACTTGTTGGGTAAACATGATTTTACCTGTTTTATGGCTGCCGGCAGCGATGCAAAAACTACCGTCCGAACCATGATGAAGGCGGATGTCCGACGAGAGGGAGATAAGGTTATCTTCACTTTTGCGGCAGACGGATTTCTTTACAACATGGTGCGTATTATGACAGGAACGCTGTTGTATATAGCATCCGGAAAAATTGCTCCCGATACCATCCCCGAAATCATTGCATCCAAAGATCGCCTGCGTGCAGGGATTACGGTTCCGGGCGACGGATTGTATCTGAATCGAATTTACTACTGAAAGGAAATACTATGGCTGCCAATCAAAATGAAAATCGCAGAAAAAACACAAGTGCCGTTCTCAAAACGATCGGTCTTGTATTGCTGACGGTTGCCCTGATTTTTGCGGCAGCACGCGTGATTGCCGGAACGGATCCTGCAGATCTTCTTTCGGTATTGACAAAATCATCCGATACCGTATCTGCGGACGGATATATTCTTGAGGTTGAGGATGAGGAAATCCGCAGAATGCTTCCTTTTTCAACCGGAGTTTCGTTGCTCGGCAAAGATAAAATGCTGTATGTGCAGTCCGGCGGCAATGCAATC
This sequence comes from Acutalibacteraceae bacterium, assembly GCA_045576275.1. GTDB lineage: Bacteria > Bacillota > Clostridia > Oscillospirales > Acutalibacteraceae > RUG806. Next base: position 6,190 of record JAZNGB010000062.1, on the reverse strand, counting down.
AGCGTTACTCAGCACACTTTTCAGAATCCGCAAGTCGTTTCTTCCGATCGGTCGATGCTTGTTTACGATCTGGGCGGAACGGCATACAGAATCGAAAAGAACGGTGCGATCTATGCAGAAAAGCAAACACAGGCTGCTTTGATGTGTGCCGCAGTCGGGGAAGACGGGAACTATGCCGTTGCAACCTATGCACAGGACGGATATCAATCAAGAGTAAATGTGTATAAAGAAGACGGAACGCTATTGTATGAATGGGGAAGTGCACGTGACTTTGTAACGGGAATCACGCTGTCAGATGACGGCAAACAAATTGCTGTTTGTGTTGTCGGTTCCGAGAATGCAAATTATTATTCCAAGCTTTTTGTTTTTGAAATCGGACAGACCGAACCGTTGTATTCTTACACATTTTCAGATGCTACCGTTCTGGCAATGGATTTTATGAAAAATGATAACCTGCTTTTGGTTTCCGATTCATTTGTAACCGTTGTGAAAAACGGTGTGGAAGAAAAATTGATGACCTTTGTTGAAGGTTCATTGGTTGCATATTCCGTTTCACATGATGAGGCCGTTGGTGTTTTGCTTTCTTCAGGAACTGATGAAAACAGCTCACAGCGAGTGTATATGTGGGATCGGAGTGCAACACCCGTGATTTCTGGATTGGCTGTCGATAAAAATTGCAGCCGGATATCTGTCAACGCAAAACATCTGGTTGTTGCCGGAGAAAAGAGCGTATATCAATATGATAAAACAGGTGCAAGCTGCGGAACGTTCAATGCATTGCATGCAGTTGAGGATGTCTTGCTTGTAAAACAATCTGTCTTCTGTCTGACTGAAAAAGGCTTGTCTGTTTTCTCTGTATATAATCGCGAAGCTATTGAAATGTCTACAGAATTGCAATGATTATGTAACATTTGCTTGCTATTTTAATTCTGTATCAAAACAGGCACATCGGAGGTGCTGTGATTGGAACAATATATTATTGATATTATTTTTATTTTAGTTATACTTGTTTCGGCATTGGCTGCGGCACGAAAAGGTTTTTTGCTGTCGTTGCTCGAAATCGGTGCAAGCATTGTTTCGGTTATCGCCGCAAAGGTGCTGAGTTCACCTGTGGCACAAACTGTGTATGATGAATTTGCAAGAACGCCGATTCTCAATAAGGTACAGTCCTTGCTGCCTGCCGATATAACAAGCGGTGATCCGCAAGTGCTGATGGATGGTTTGTTGGCACAGTTACCGCCGGGAATTGTATCTGTAGCAAAAACCTACGGTATGCTTCCCGAGAATGTTGAGTTTGTTGATAATGCTGCAGCGTTTTTTGAAATCGAAAACCTGGAAGCTTTATATATCAAACCGTTTTGTATGACAGTGCTTGAACTGCTTGCAATGGTTGTTGTATTCTATGTTTTGTTTGTTGTTCTTCGTTTTGCGGCAAGACTGATTGATATGGCAATCCACAGAAACAGAAAGCAACGTATCAACCGTGCGGCAGGTGCTGTTCTGGGTGTGGTCAAAGCGGTTATTCCCGTTGCGGTATTTGCAGTATTGCTCAATCTTGCAGCGGATTATAAATTGAATGACACCCTCACGGCTGCGGTTGAAAATTCCCGCATTTGTGCAGTTATTGATGAAGCTGTTGTGTCGTTTACGGCAAACAGCGAAAAAACAACAGTGGAAACCGAGTGAAAGGACGGTAATAAAAATGGCTACTACTTCTCAACCCAAACACAAGAAAACAGGCGATCTTTTTGATAATGTGTGGACAGTTCCGAATCTGCTTTCGGCTTTGCGTATCGTTATGGTACCGATCATTGCAGTTTTGTTTTTGAAAGGACAGACCATTTGGGCGGTTGTTGTTTTGGCATTGTCCGGTCTTTCTGACTTTTTTGACGGCAAAATTGCCCGTCGTTTTAATCAGATCAGTGCTCTCGGTAAAATTCTTGATCCCATTGCCGATAAATTGACACAGATCACACTTGCAGTTGTATTGTTCTATGTTTTTTGGAAAGCCGAAAACGAAAGCATCCATGCATTTGCTTGGGTATTCCTGCTGTTTGTTGCAAAAGAACTCATCATGCTTATCGGCGGTGCAGTTATGCTTGCATTTGAAATCCGTCCCGGTGCTGCAGAAATGCCCGGTAAGGTTGCAACGATGGTATTTTATGTGGTTATGGTGCTTGTCGTTGCTTTCGGTCCTGAAGTCGGTGCTTTCCGCGATATGCTGTTCACGCTTCCCGAAGCTGTGATGAAAGTACTTGTTGTGATTTCCGTTATTCTTACCTTTATTGCTTTTGCATTTTATCTTCCCGAAACATTCCGTCAGTTCAAAGAACGTTTTTCCAAGAATAAAAAGGCTGACTGATTTCTATTTTACCGCGGGCGGGTGCCCGGAAAGGACTTAGCGTAATGAATATTAAACTGTGTGCACGCTGCAAAAAGCGTCCTGCTTCTGTGTTTATCTCCAAAATTGAGGGAGATAAAACCACCCAGGAGGGTCTTTGCATCAAGTGTGCTATGGAATTGAATATCGGTCCGATCAAGGACATGATGAATAAAATGGGTGTCACCGAGGATGACCTGGATGCACTCAATGACCAGTTCGGAGATGTGCTCTCCGGAATGGCAGACGGAGATGCATTCGAAAACGGTGGTGCATCGACACTTCCGTTTTTGCAGAATTTGTTTGGCGAACAGGGATTGCCTGCAAAAAATGACGATGAAGTGGATCTTCCTGCGGAGCTTGTTGAACCGGGAGAGAAAGCACGTCGCCGTCCTAATAATCCTCGCGAACGCAAAAAAGCCGAAGATAAGCGTCGTTTTCTCAATCAATACTGTACCGACCTTACCAAGCGTGCAAGAGAAGGAAAGCTTGACCGTATCGTCGGTCGTGACAATGAGATCTACCGTGTGACACAGATTCTGTGCCGCCGTTCCAAAAACAATCCTTGTCTGATCGGTGAACCCGGTGTCGGTAAAACCGCCATTGCAGAAGGCCTTGCTTTGCATATTGCAGAAGGTAATGTGCCTGCAAGATTGATGGATAAGGAAATACACCTTCTTGACCTGACTGCACTGGTCGCAGGTACGCAGTTCCGCGGACAGTTTGAAAGCCGTATCAAGGGACTTATTGAAGAAGTCAAGGCAGAGGGCAATATCATCCTCTTTATTGATGAGGTGCATAATCTGGTCGGTACCGGTGATGCGGAAGGCTCCATGAATGCTGCAAATATTCTCAAGCCTGCTCTTTCACGCGGTGAAATTCAGGTGATCGGTGCGACTACATTTACCGAATACCGCAAGCACATCGAAAAAGACGCAGCTCTTGAACGCCGCTTCCAACCTGTCAAGGTTGAGGAACCCTCTGTTGAAGATGCCTATGAAATGCTCAAAGGCATTCGCGGCTATTATGAAGCATACCACCGTGTTCGCATATCTGATAATCTGCTCTATAAAGCAGTCACATTGTCTGAGCGTTATATCAATGACCGTTTCTTGCCCGATAAGGCAATCGACCTTCTGGACGAAGCTTGCACTTGTGCAAACTTGCGAAATCCTGCCATCAGTGCACATGAACTGAGTGATAAGAAGCTGGAATCTCTTCGACAGAGAGAAGCCGAGTTAACCGCCCAGACCGAGAATGTGGACTACGAGCAGATTGCAAAAGTGCGTTCGGATATCCTTGTGGAAGAATCTCTCAATGCGGAACTTGCAGAAAAAGCAAAGCAGAATGCAGTTATTGAAGACGATATCGGCAGAGTCATCAGCCTTTGGACGGGCATTCCCGTGCGGAAAATCATTGACACCGATCTCAATCGTCTTGCAAATCTTGAGGAAAATCTGAAAAAGCGTATCATAGGACAGGATGAAGCTGTTGAGGCTGTCAGTGCAGCTATCCGTCGCAGCCGTATTCAACTCAGTCCGCAGAAACGACCTGCTTCGTTTATTTTTGTAGGTCCGACAGGTGTCGGTAAAACCGAACTTGTCAAACGTCTTGCCAATGAGCTGTTTGACACCCCCGAAACACTGATCCGTCTGGATATGTCCGAGTTTATGGAGAAGCATTCGGTATCGCGTCTGATCGGATCTCCTCCCGGTTATGTCGGTTATGATGAAGCCGGTCAGTTGACGGAAAAAGTTCGCAGAAAACCGTATTCGGTTGTCCTTTTTGATGAGATTGAAAAGGCACATCCCGATGTTCTGAATATTTTGTTGCAGATTCTTGACGAAGGCAAGACAAATGATGCACAAGGCAGAACCGTGAATTTTGCAAACTGCGTAATTATTATGACTTCCAATGCAGGCAGCGAACGCAAGGAAAATCTCCTTGGCTTCGGACAGGACAAAAACGACGTATCCAAAAACAAAGCCATGAAGGCATTGCGTGATTTCCTGCGTCCCGAATTTTTGGGCAGAGTGGATGAAATCATTGTATTCAATGAACTGACAACCGAGAATTATAAGGTCATTGCACAGATTCTCATTGAAGAATTCATTCCGGCTCTTGAGGATAAAGGCATCAGACTCGTCATTGAAGACGGTGTTGCAGACATTGTTGCCAATGAATCCGCAGGCGGTGCAAGGGGTGCAAGAGATATCCGCTATTGCATCCGTCGCAGTATTGAGGATCCGATTGCCAATCTTATCATTGCAGCAGGCGACAAGGGTGTGGAAGAAATCCATATCGGCATCGCTGATGGTAAGATTGTAGTGTATTGATTTGTATTGAAAAATGAAACAAAGTGTGTTATGCTTTCTCCCGATTTGCATGGCACACTTTTTTTGGAGAATATGAAGATGAGAAAAATGCTGAAAACCGTTGTTCTGAAGACCTTGCCTGTTATGGCAGGGTATCTTGCGTTGGGTATTGGATTTGGTATTCTTGCAAAATCCAACGGCATCGGTATTTTGGGTGTTTTTGCCATGAGTCTGTTCATCTATGCAGGTTCTATGCAGTTTTTGACGGTCGGACTTTTGACAGGTGGGGCATCTTTGCTTACGGTTGCATTGACAACACTGACGGTGAATGCAAGGCATCTGTTTTACGGTATTTCCATGATTGAAACATACAAAAATATCGGTCCTGCAAAACCGTATCTTATTTTCGGTCTGACGGACGAAACCTATGCTCTTGTGTGCAGCGGAGAATATCCGGAAGAAATCGACAAAAGGAAATACTGCTTTTGGGTGACACTTTTTAATCATGCTTATTGGATTACGGGAAGTGTCCTGGGTGCGTTGATCGGGAGTTTGCTGCGTTTTGACACAACGGGAATCGATTTTGCAATGACGGCTCTTTTTATTACGATTTTTGTCGATCAATGGAAAAGTACACGCAATCACATTCCTGCCATAACAGGTGTTGCTGCTGCGGCTGTTTGTCTGGTTGTCTTTGGTGCAGACAGTTTTCTGATTCCGACCATGCTGCTCATCGGTGCGGTTTTACTTTTCGGTAAGAAAAGAGTATCGGAAGGTGAGGTGTTGCAGCATGGTGAATAAAGATCTTTTTCTTGTTATCCTTGTTGTTGCCGTGGTGACGTCATTGCTGCGATTTTTACCTTTTCTCATTTTCAGAGGCAACAAACCGACACCGAAAGTGCTTTTGTATTTCGGAAAAGTACTGCCCTTTGCAATTATGGGAATGTTGGTTGTCTTTTGTTTTAAAAATGTTGATGTGATGCAGGCATCACACGGTTTGCCCGAATTGATTGCAGGTGCACTTGTTGTCGGTTTACACCTGTGGAAGAAAAATACGTTGTTGAGCATTGCCGTCGGTACGGTTGTGTATATGCTGTTGGTGCAGTATGTTTTTGTGTAGAGAGTTTTTTTTGCAATGCAAAAAAAATTTCATTTTCATAAAAAATTGACTTGACAAAAGCAAATTATGGTGCTAAAATATACTACGCTGTGCGGGTGTAGTTCAATGGTAGAATCCCAGCCTTCCAAGCTGGTTGTGTGGGTTCGATTCCCATCACCCGCTCCATTTTAATTTTATATGCGTTTGTAGCTCAGGTGGATAGAGCAACTGCCTTCTAAGCAGTAGGTCCGGGGTTCGAGTCCCTGCAAGCGCGCCAAATTAAAAACACCACCTTCGCGGTGGTGTTTTTAATTTAATAGTTACAAGTAGGGGACTCGAAGCGGTGCGGGAGTGAATGAACGTCCGGTGGACGTTCAGAGCCGCACCTGACCGAGC
>JAZNGB010000061.1:0-43597 GCA_045576275.1 Acutalibacteraceae bacterium | reverse complement strand
GTTGGATTATCAAGGATGCCGACGGCAAAGAAGTCACCCTCGATGGCGTGGATGTCAATTCCAAATCAATCACATTCCTGATGCCCGATTGCGACCTTTTGGTAACCTACAAAACGCAGGCTGACCTCGACCGCGAAGAAGGCATTGCCAACTGTGACCACCTGTGCCACAGTGACAACGAGTTCATTCAGCTGTTCTGGAACATTCTGAATATGTTCTTCCGCCTGCTTAACGTGCAGCAGTACTGCGACTGCGGGGAACTGCACTACAGCGCTCCGCTGTTTCCTATTGCATAACACTCACTTTTATCACCCGGCTTGTTTTGCTTCCCCGGTCAATTGTACCCTTCTGACGGGGAAGCAGAATCAAGTCGCCATGAACCCGCCCAACTTTCTCCTGCGCGGAACTCATCCTTCCGCGTGATTTCATCTCCTACAGCATCAACCCTGCCGGGATCTGACCATCCGGCAGGGTTGATGTGTTTTTTTAATAAAAAGGCATACTTGACTTATTAATTTATTTTTGATATTATAATGGTGCAAATATGACTAATTATTTTTTATGAGGGATTTATGAAGATTTCTAATTATAATGATGAAAACTCTGTATTAGCGGAACTTGGAAATCGCATTCAGCAGTATAGGATTTCTTTGAATCTTACACAAGCACAGCTTGCACAACAATGCGGACTTTCTCTTAAAACCATTGCCCGTACAGAGATGGGATGTGATACCAAACTTTCAAATTTGATTAAAATAATGAATGTTATCGGTCTTTCAGAAAATTTAGATATTTTAATACCTGAACCTCAACCCGATTACAAAGCATTATTTGAAGAAAAAACAAGAAGAAAACGTGCAAGACCCGATAAAAAGAAAACAGACAATGCTTGGGTTTGGGGAGAAGATAAGGAGGATGATTAAAAATGCAAAATGTAAATACAGTTCGTGTTAAAATGTGGGGAACAACTGTCGGTTATCTGCATCAGGATGATAACGGAATGGTAGGCTTTCAGTATGACGAAGAGTTTTTAAAAAGTAATATTGAAATTTCACCCATTAAAATGCCGTTATCAACGGTTACTTATTCTTTTCCTGCTTTGCCTGAACAAACTTTCCACGGCTTACCGGGTATGGTTGCCGATTCACTGCCCGATAAATTCGGTAACATCGTTATAAACAGATACTTGGAAAGTCAGGGAAGAACAGCAGACAGTTTATCTGTAATAGAAAAGCTTTGTTATACAGGTAAGCGAGGTATGGGTGCATTGGAATATGAACCGTCACAAGAGCTTACATCTATGAATGAAACGGTTGATCTTGATGCTTTAACAAAATTAGCTTCAGAGATACTTTCTGAAAAAGAGCAGATACACATTGAGAAAAACGACAACCTTATGGCACAGTTGATGGAATGCGGTTCTTCTGTCGGTGGTGCAAGAGCGAAAACTCTTATTGCGTGGAATCCTGAAACAAATGATATCCGTTCAGGTCAGATAAACGCAGGAAAAGGGTATGAATACTGGCTTCTGAAGTTCGATAACATAAAAAACAACAAAGATAAGGATTCAAGACCTGATGACGGCGAATACACAAAGGTTGAATATGCTTACTATCTTATGGCTCTTGATGCGGGAATTGAAATGAGCGAGTGCAGGCTTTATAAGGAAAACGGCAGTGCTCACTTTATGACAAAGCGTTTTGACAGAAAAGGAATAAAGGGCGAAAAACTGCATATGCAATCTCTTTGTGCTTTAGCTCACATGGACTTCAATTCACCGAGGGTGTATTCCTACGAAGAAGCTTTTGCTGTAATGAAGCAGCTTAAATTACCGTACAACGATTTTACACAACTGTTCAGAAGAATGGTATTTAATGAGTATGCAAAAAACTATGATGACCATACAAAAAACATTTCGTTCCTCATGGATAAAAAAGGAACATGGTCATTGGCACCGGCATACGATATGACATTCTCATTCCGCAAGGACAGCATATGGGTCAGTGCTCATCAAATGCTTATTAACGGTAAGTCTGACAACATTACAGAAGATGATATGTTAAAGGTTGCAGGAAAAGTTGGTATCAAAAAATCAGATGCAGTAAAACTTATGGATCAGGTGAAAACTTCTGTTTCGAAATGGGAAGCTTTTGCCGTAAAAGCAGGTATGTCGGAACATAATACAAAAAAGATAAAAGATTACCTGCATGTATAAGCAGAACAACAATCCGTCAAAACACCCCCGTCTCACGCAAGTGAGACGGGGGTGTTTTGTAATGCGAATTATGATACTGTTACAATATTGGATGTGTTGCTGATGGTTTCAACAGAAAAAATGTTTTTCTTTGCGTAATGCTTGCAATAAATTCTGTACTGATAACCGGATTCAACTGCGAGTGTTGTGGAAAGACCGGCAGCTGTTGCCTCTCGGTAAACATTTCCGTATTCATAATAATCTTTCCATGCATCGGAGGTGGTTTTTCTTCTTTGCACGGTCAGGTCTTTGAATCCGCATTTTACAACTTCGGGGGAGCAATTTGTAATTCCTTCTATATAAAGGGAGGTCGCTGTTTTTGTTAAAGAGAGACCGTAAGAGCCGATTAAACCGGAGGCTCTGCTGTTTGTTTCATTCGTTTCCGCTGTGTTGATATCTGTTGTTACAACAAAATCAATTACATAGGGAATAAAATCCGTGTTATCGGATGCATCTGCATTCATGCTGAAAAAAGAAAACATCAGAATGGCACAAAGCAGAAAGGACACCGCTTTTTTCAAAGTTTTCATCTCCTATTCAATGGTTTTGACAATATTTAGCACATCGTCAAAAGGAACATCTGTGTTTACAGAATAATAGTATTTATTATGTATGAATTCAATGGTTGCATATCCGCTGTGTTCAAAAATATATACGGACACACCATTTACATTAAATGTTTGTGCATTCTTTAAGTTTGTATAATCAAATACTTGTTGACTTTTTAAACAAATAATATTAAATGAATATGCAGAAGAATCATTGTAAATATCAAATGCTACCTGTTTACCTAAACTATCATTGCTGAATTCCGGTAAACTGACCTTATACTCGTCCGACTTTGTCACAAACTCTTGCGGGAACAGAATGTCTGTATATCCGTTTTCTTCCAGATTGGTCAACAATGAATCCACTGAAATATATTCTTCTTCATCCGGGGCAAAAAAGACAACCTGAATGGTTTCCTTTGCAAAAGATACGAAACCATTTTCGATGCTGATGTTGTTGTTGCTTCCGGCAACATAGATGCAGAAAACCGAAAAAAGTGAAAGCACTGCCACGAGGAAGAGCACCTTAGATGTAACTTTCTTAAATTTTTTCGATTTCTTTGGTTCAATCGGTGTTTCGGTCGGATGTGTTTTTGCAAGTATTTTTTCTATTCCTGCATTCACGTCCTCTTCGGAAGGAGATTGCACATCCTCTATGAGAGAATCAATAAAATCCGTTAAATCGTTTGCTGATTTTTCGACATCTCTTTTTGTTTCTTCCTTGCGGAAAAAATCAAATCCTTCTTCTGTATCAAAATCACTTGAGTTTTTGGCATCTGAACCAAAAACTCGGCTTTCGTCTTCCAAAATAGACCACCCTTCCTTTTGGTAAGTTTCGCTCTTCACATATATATCACTGAAGAGCTGAAAACTTAACAAAAAAATTTTAGAAAAATAAAATTTCTGTCATGATATCTCTGCATTTTTCTTTCAATCGCAGTTTGCGCATTGAATAAGTGTGGATGTCCAAGCCCAGTAACTGTGCAATTTGCCCCGGTTTCAGATTGTTGTCGCTGCATAAATCAAAAAGCTCTTTTTCTCTAACCGATAATCGCGCATAGATATCGTCTATGTATTTACTGATATAGTAATCAACCAAATCATCTTCCAGTGTTCTGACTTTTTTGGAAAGCTCCGTCATTTGCTCATCAAAAACATATTCTTTGTCACTCTTAAGAGAACGCTTTTTATACTCTCGTAAAACCATGTGGTGTGCTGTTGTATAAAGCCAACTTTTTATATGCACTTCTTCAAGAATGTGTCTTTTTCTGCAGAAGATTACAAACGTTTCCTGTGTTGCATCTTCAGCATCTTCCTTGTTGGAGAGTCTGCTCATACAATACTTATAAACCGGAAGATAGTATTCTCTGCAATAGGCTTCCAGTTCTTCTTTGCTCAGCAATATATATTCACTCCCCTTTAATTGTAGAAGAAAATTAACAAACAATTTATACCATAAAAGAAGAAAATTGTCAATAAATGTAATTATTTGTAATAGAGCAAAATTAGAAAATCTGTGAATCATTCTTGCCAACTTGCTTTGCTGAAAATAAAAATGTGGTGTCTGTTTTTACGACACCACAAGAGATTTATGTAATTGTATGAATTTTTTATATCTTTTAAATATGCCCGGATGAGAATTTGATAATAGAGCTATTCACGATTATCTTTCGGAGGTTCATCATAAAACTGCGGATAACTCATTAACGGTTTTGACGTAACTGATCTATAACCTATTATCCATTCTTGGGACCAATTATAAGGTAATATAACTTGTTCTGCTCCGCCTTCCAATACTGTGCCTGTTGTAAGGGTTACCGGTGCAACGAGCCCTACATTGATTTTTGTTCCGACCGGTACAAGTATTTTTTCTTCAACAAGTCTTGTATTTAGCCATTCAGGTTTTAATGCGAGTCTAATTTTTACATCAATTCTTGATTCTGCGAATTCAGTAGAGGCATACCTTCCGTACCACTTTGCACCTCTGTTTTTGCTGTAGCCTCTGCCGTATGTGCGGTATAAAATGATCTCATCAAGTGTTATATATGTTTTATATTCACCATTTTTAAAACTAGACACATCTGAATTTTCAAGTGTGTCTTTTTTTATTTCCCTAACTTTTCCTGTTAGGTCAGTTTTGTATTTTTGATTGATTGAGCCTGATATAAAGCCTAAGCCTTCTTCAATTAATTCTTTTATATCCAATTGTAATATCGTTCCTTTACTTTGAAAAGTTACTTACAATAACTTCTTATTATTGTAAGAGGATTACAGGTTAAAAATCATGAGGTATTATAATGAATGACAAATTACTTGATAGAGATAAAGAAATCAAAGATTTAGAAAAAATAATAAAAAAACGTAATACACAAAACGAAGTAATTATTGTTTATGGGATTAGCGGTGTCGGTAAAAGTGGATTGATAAACAAATTCAAAACAATCCATAATAATATAAATATGATTAATGTAAAAATGAGTAAGACTTCAGTATCAACAATTGAAAATTTACAGTATTTTAATGCTATTTACAAAGCATTTGAAGAATTTTCAATCAAAAACAACACTTTGGTTCCAACTCCCTCACAGCATGGAATGTTTAGTATAGGAAATTTAATTAGATGGTTATTTAGTATCATTAAATCAAAAAACGGATATGGGGATTCTATATCGCTTTCTGAACCTTCTGAAAACGAAAGCATAGTCAGAAAAAAGGATTATATTCTGTATATTTTATCAAATTCAGATGTAATTTTAGATATAGAAAATATTCAAAATATTGATACGCACTCTTTTGAACTTCTTAAAAATATTTTTTCGAATGTTTCAAACAAGGTTTTTATTTTAGAGTACACTTTAGGAGAACAAAATGATAGTCATTTTGCAAATTTTTACAAAGAAATATTAGAAACTGGCGTTCATATCACAGAATATCGAGTTGAAAAAATGGATTTTTTTTATGCTAGCCAGCTCGCTCCCAAAGACAGTGAAATTAATATTAATTTATTAGAATCTATATATAATTCAAGTGACGGGAATTTGATGGAAATAATTCTGGCTAATAAAAAGACAAAAACAACTGAAAGCAATATTATTGTATCTTTAGATGATATGTCAAAAGATGAAAGATATATAGCATATATTATAATGCTTAATGGAGGGAGCATTACTTTTGATTTGCTTTATAGAATAATTGCCAAGACAAAAAAAATTAATGTATCATGCAATTTTCATCTGAATGAGGATTGCGTTGTTGAAATCGTAGAAAATCTTGTTAGCAAAAAAATATTAAAAAAACAAGATAAGATTATATTTTTTACACATGATTCAGTACACGAGCAATTAAACAGACATGGATTCAATTCAATATTAGTTTTTGCCTATAACAGTATTAAAGATTACTATTTGTCTGTGATTGATGTCGATAAGGATAATTCAGATGTGTTAGAAAAGTTAATAATTCTTTTTATGAAATTTTCTGATCAAGAATTATTGTCTCTTATCCCAAAAATAAAAGACTATTTAATAGGAATTAAGTATCCTAGAATGATTATAAACGAGTTGGAGAAATTTAGAAAAACATTACTTTTGAATTCAACCATCAACATAAAAAGTGCATATGATCTCACTATAATGCTCGTTGAAGTGAGTTTGTCAAATAAACTATTTAATGAGGCTCAAAAAAATTTAGAACTCATTTTTGATAAGAATAATCAATATCACCTTGCTCTTCAAGGACAAATATATGCTCTTCAAGAAACATTTGAAGTAGAAAGCAAACTTAACAATTTGATAAAATGTGCTAATGATAATAGCAGATTAAAGTTGATTTTAGAACTGTGCTATATGTATTTTTGTATGAAAATGTACGATACAAAAAAAACAAAGAAACTAAGTCAACTTATGCTAAACAACAATCAATATAAAAAATATAAGGAGTATGCTTATGTTCTTAGAAACTATGCAGAATTATGTGAATCAAACTCAGAATGTATAAGATATTATAAACAAGCTATAAAAATTTTCAAAGATCATAATATGCTGTTTGATATGGCTTGTGTATTTATTTCACTTTCAATGATATATTCATATGAAGGGAAATTAAGAATAGCTCAAAATTGTATAGATAAAGCTTTAAAATTAGATGAAAAAAACATTTCACAGTGTTATGTGTTAAACAATCGTTCAGTTATAGCAATTTTAAAAAACAATTATACTATTGATACTGAAAAAGATTTAATTAATTCTGCATTACTCTCTACAACTCAATATGAAAAAATAATTATTTATTGTAATCTAATAGTTTATTATTGCTTATCTAATAACTACGATAAAGCTGCAATATATGTACAAAAAGTAGAAAACCAAGATTTTAATAAATTTAATTATGAAGAACTTTTACATATTGTATACCAGAATCTGTTGTATTATTATAGGACGACTCAAAATGATATTCTTGCTCGAAAGTATTATGATAAAATTATAAAGTTGATAAATGATCCTGAAGCTCGTTCATCGACAAAGGACTTAGCGAAATCAATTCTTGGATTATCTTCTAGAAACTCTTTTTATTCACAATTCCCATTTAGAGTTGATTTTTTGGGATATTGGGAATTTAATATTGATAATGATTTAGACCATTCCTAATAAGGAATTCAAACATTTCTGAAAAAGAATAGCCTTTGCTTTGAAATGCATAATAAAATGCGCAATCATCCCCAAGGTAACAATCAGGAGAAAGTTCAATCAAATAAAACTCACCATTGTGAAAACGTCCATCTACACGCATAAATTCTATTTTATCAAAAGCCATAAACAATTGGTGAATTTGACTTACTTCTTTTTTGTTTATGTAATTGCTCGTTTTAAAATCAATGCTTGAATCATCAATCTTTTTAGTTTCAAATCCCCAGATTTCCTTATCATAATATTCTTTACTACCCATCAAAAGTTGAACTTCTTCACTAAATAAAATATTTTTAGAATTTCCAACTAGAATTAATTCAACTTCTTGACCTGAAATATATTCTTCTACAAGTATTGGCATTTTATGATATTTATGCAATTCTGTACACAGTTTTAGGGCTTCAGTATAATCAAAGCAAATATTATTCTGAGATATCCCTGTTGAACCGCCGCCAAAATTAGGTTTTACAACCAATGGTAAAGAAAGTTTTTCCAGTCTCTTTTTCAAGTTTTCGATATTGCTAAAATCTCGAAACAAAATACATGGAGCAGATTTGATTCCAAATTCTTGTGCAAATAGTTTTGATGCATATTTATCATTACAAATCATATGTGTATAATCATCCGCTCCTATGTATTTTAAGTTAGAACCTTCACATATTCCAGGTAAGATGCTCTTTGAATCGGGCGTGTTTCTTCCGTATTTCATAGGAAAAATTATATCGTTTTTATGCCTATGAATATTAGATACGAATAATTCAGTATCAGTATATATTGCAAACTCTTTTACACACTCTTTTATTGCATTTGATATCTTGAGAGTGGATTCTGCATTATTTCCTTCCAAATTGCGGTTTGACACATTTGCGTTTTCAATTTTTTCATTGTTGTCAGTAACAAGAACTAGTTTTTCATTAATCATTGTTTTTTCTCCTGTTTAGTTTGATTTATAACTTGTAAGCCTCTCACAATAATAAGAAGTTATTGTAAGTTCATATCAACTCTCCCCGAAATTTTGTTAAAATGATTTTGTGAACACATTTTCAAAATTTCGAGGAGTGATCAAATGAAAAGTATAAAAACAGCAAGTGATGAATTTATACAAGTCATCCAATCTACAAAAAATTTATCCGATAAAACGATAACTGCTTACCGTTCGGATTTAAAAGATTTTCAGGCATTTCTGCAATACAATGAGTTTGATGAAACGGTTATCCTGAAATATGTGCAAGTGTTATCCAAGGAGCGAGAGCTCAAAGACAACACAATTTGCCGAAAGTTAATCACACTGAAAATGTTTTTCAGTTTTCTTTATGAACAAGGGTACACAGATGATAATTACTATCAGAATCACCATTTCCGTTACAAAAAAGAACGCAGGCTTCCAAAAACGCTGGCAATTAATGAAACATCAAAGTTACTCACATATTTAAGTAACTGTGCCGAAAGAGAAACAACATCTTTTGATTTATGGAAGAATTACCGTAACCTCGCTTTGATTGATATATTAATCAGTACAGGTATTAGAATCGCAGAGGCTTCAAACATCTCTCTTAGTGATTTAATTTACTCCGAACGAACAATCCTAATTCATGGTAAAGGGCGAAAACAACGGCTCATTTATATATCCTGTAATGAAACTTGGAACAATCTTACACGATGGCTGAAAATCCGCAAAAGCAGACCGACCAATACGGATAAGATATTTGTAAATCGCTTTGGTGAACAGCTAAGTATACATGGTATTGAATATATCTATAATTCTGCCAAGAGAGCCTGTAAAATTAACGAAAAATCAACACCGCACTATTTACGGCATACATTTGCTACAAATCTTCTTGCAAACGGTGCAGACTTGCGTTCTGTTCAAGAAATTCTCGGTCACAGCAGTATTGCTACAACAGAGATATACACTGAGGTAACAACAAAGAGAAAGAAACAAGTGCTTAACAAGTATAACTATAGAAATAAATTATAAAAATATTAATTTATTTATATATAAATCATAATGAAGAGAAAATGTAACAGAAAAAAGTAAAATACTTTTATATGTCGAAATAATGCTATGTCATTTGTTTGGTTTGGTATAAAATAATGCATTATTGCATTTATTAAATTGTAGACACTTACAGCTGTACCCATAATTGAAGCCAAAATAACTAGTAAAATATAGGCATTTTTTTCTAGACATTTAACCCCTGAGCATGCAAATATAAGACTTGATAATGGGGAATGAGGCACAAAACTTATCTTGAAAAGCATAGGAAGATTCTTTTCAACTCGTTGCTCATCCAAGGCGAACTATATTAGCATTGTGTCAGATTGAAAAGCAAGCACAGGATATGTAAGATATGCTTATAACGCAGATGAAAGGACTGAATGGGATCCAGAGGAAATAAAAGACGAGAATCAAATGGAGTGGATACAGAGGATATAAAATGTTCAACAGGTGGCCAGAGATAGTGTGTGAAGAAGTAATATAAAATATAATCAAAATTCGAGGTCTTAAAGATTCGGATTCTTTATAGAATGAATATCTCCGAATTGAACTCACATTAAAATCTAATATATTTATCAGCGATGCGCTTAAATGTGTTTTTATTTTTACTGTCAGAATTTGCCAATTTAAGTATGGCGTGCATTATATCATATGTTGAGTAACGGATACTTAGCTGTTCAGCTATCTCTGAAAGTATTTCTTTCTTGATTTTTATATCAATAATATTTATCCCATATTCACGTAAAGTGATTAATATATTCTTTTCATTCTCAGATAAGTCATCAAAATTAGACATACCAAAGAATTTGTTAAAATACTTTTTGCGAAAAATGTTAACAGATTCTTTTACATTTTTACCGAACTGCCAATTAGGATATTTATCTTCTATATCTTTTGCTATGTTTACAATTGGACAAATAGTATAATCTAGTGTGGAATAAATGAATTTCATGTATCCGTCCATTGCTTGAGATTTAGTTATATTTTTTATTTTGCTTTGAATATATTCTAATTTATCATTATAAGTTTTTAATGATTTATTTTTTCCATTCTCCCCCCGATAAAAATCATTCAATGTTCCTTTTATATAAAACTTATCTTCAAAATAATCATGATAACTATCTGAGAATGCTACTTTAGCCATATATGGTAAACTTGATACGGCTGCATAATATAAATTTTCTTGTAAACTATTTAATATCAGTTGTAAACGATAAATAGATATTTTGTAGGTATCAATTAGCATATGATACAGTTCTTCGTCTATGTTATTTGCTTCGCAAAATACCTTGATATTTTCTTCGTTTTCTGTATCTTCTATTTTTTTGAGATTGTCTTCATTGCTTAATGCTAATTTTATAATTATTCTTTCTTTTTCGATATTGTAAAGCTCTTGATCAACAGAATAAATATGACCGATAGGATATTTACCAAGTCTACCTGCTCTTCCCATGGTGTTTTTTACCAAAAGTTTTTTACTGGTCATATCGCAACTTTCATGAAGAAAGAGATTTTTGGTGGGTGTGTTTATACCTTCTGAAATGGAATTTGTTCCAATCAACAGATTAAAATCTTCGTTGTTGTTGAAAATGTTAATCATCTTATTTTGTATATACTTTGGCATTAATCCATGGTGAGACAAAACGCCTTTTTTTAACAGTTTTACAACAGTCCATTCCGGATGAAATTCTTTTTCTGCAGATGCAACAAAATCAGTTGGCGTTGCTGATAAACAGTCAATGCTAGGCTCCACATCGGAAATATCCGCAGGTTTTCTACAGTAAAGAATTGTTTTGTTATTTTCGGATTTTTTCATCAATATATCAAAAAAATCTTCCTTATCTATAATATGAATGCTTCTATCTACTGCATTAAAAGTAGTTTCAAATGTTTGAAAGTTATAGTCTTCGAATCCTACAAAATCTGCATTAGGAGACAAAAGGCAAATTTTCTTACAGGTAGAAACTTGTGAATCTAGAAATGTTTTTGAAAGTTTATAAGCACGTTGTTCATTGACATTGTCCTCTAGCTTGTAAGCTTCATCAATTATAAATAAGTCTATTTCATCAAGTGTGTGTCTAATTTCCAAAAACTTTTCTTGAGTACCTATAAAAAGCTTTTTATTAGAGTTATTATCGATTTCGCTTTTATCATTTGTTTTGTTTTTATCGAAAATCTCATATTCATTGAAAGAGACATTGTTCTTAAAACTTGACTCTAACTCATATGCTAATGCATTGGTTGGTACTATAAAAACAACCACATCTGGTTGATATAAATATATGTATTCTTTTAAAATTAAGGTTTTTCCAAACGATGTTGGCGCAGAAAGTATAATTCTTTTATTATTTCGTATAAATTCTAATGCTTCTATTTGTTTAGACATGAAAAACAAATTTTCATTTTGAATATGTTTGATTTGTTTTTCTTGATTATTTAAAAATAAAACTTTTTCATGAAGTGAACTTGACAAATCTCGCATTTGTGTTTGGTTGTAATAAGAAGTCAAACCATAAGTCGCTAAATCTATAGTGGGTACTTCTTTGTCATCATCTAATGATATAAGCAGCTCTTTTCTTTTAGAGTTTAGAACCTCACTTGATTCACTGATTGTTTTCATTTAATATTTCCATCCTTTTTTTATCAGCGTTTTTGATAATTTTATCAATCAAATCTTTTTTACTATTAATGGGCAAATGAAGCAACATAATTCTATGCTTTGTCTCTATTTCTTTTCCAAATGTATCAGTTATGTTTTTTGATATTTTTTCTGCCGAAATATCAAAATTATCATAGAATTCTTCATTTAGATATTTGTTCACGTTGCCGGTGTGTTCATGAAGAACAAATCCTGTATATATAATATCTAATGTTAAAAACTCATCAAGATTTATAATTGACATAATTGTTTTTCCAAGTTGTTTTATAACAATTAAATTGCTTTGTGAATTATGTTTGCAATGCTTATAAAAACTTGAGATTTTATTAAAGAACCCTTTTTTTGAAGTAAGATCTTCAATTATTTTATTTAAACCTTCGGAAAAGTTTTTATAAAATTTCGCTTCACCTAAAATCAAAATGTTGTTTTTATCATCATATAAACAGGCATCTGCACCAGTATGGCAGTCAACAAGAGTATCATTTATGTCTACCGCTGCAGAAACAAGCTTGTAATTATATAAATCTTTCAAAGCAACAGTTAATAATGCTTCTGCAAAAAAACTATAAAAATTCACATTTTCGTTGATTGCATTTTCTATATACGCTTTTATATCTTCATCTACATCAACCGGTAAGAATAACTCTAACATTGCAATAAAATCTTCATCACAATTGATGTTTTTGTCAAAAATGAATTGCAAATTATCTTTCTGTAATAGTATCTCAGAGCAGTATTCTTCTAATTTCTCAGGTGCAATATCAATGTTGTCTATTGTAAGTAATCCATAAGATGTCTTAATAATGGTTTTGTTGCGTTCATTATAAGCATTAATTTTATGCATATTCTCCTCCGATAAATTATCAGCACACATTTTTAGTAAAAAACAAATTTGATTAATGTTTTCAATAACTTTGCCTCGTTTTAAAGATACACAGTTTATTAATAAATTAGTTTCATTATGTATTGAATTGGCAATACATTTATGTTCAATAAATAATATGATAACTTATGTAGAAGTCTGTAAACCACATACAAAACAAAAATGCTTCGTTATTTGACAAAAATGTCTTATTTTTGCTAATCGTTGAGGCAATAAGCACCCCGACAACCCTTTTTTTCTAAGGTTGATGGGGTGCTTTGTTATTATAATATTTTCACAAGTCAGCCATGTTTCAATTATGCACAACGCCAAACTTATGTAAATTACAAAAAAATATCGTTACTTTTTCGATGAACGGCAATTTATAAATGTAAACAAATTTTTATTCAAGGAAAAGTAATGATGGAAACAAAAGAACTTATTAAACCTGAAAAGAAAAAGGAAATAGACAGCATTTTAGCTGAATGCAAATTGCCGCATATTCCAATTACTTACTACGGGCATGATGGATTTTTTGTGCCGACCGATAATGTCAGCGATGCACAGCTTGACTGCGCAATCTCGGTAATAACGTGTAATAAAGATTACTGTATAGTCTATCCGTATCAAATAGTTTACATAGCCATAGAAGACAGAAAAAGTGTTTTGTATTTGACTGACGGCAAAATTGAAACAAACTACCGCATTGACCATTGGAAAAATATCCTCGATGAAAACTACTTTGCGCAGCCTCATTACAGCTACATAGTCAATTTGAATTATGTTGCAGAAGTGACAAAGGATTTTGTCATAGTTCAGTGCAAGGATACCGAGTATAAGGTATACACCTCGTCAAGAAAAATTGCAACTTTCCGCAAAGCTTTTTTGAACTTCAACAGATAACTACTTTTTTGACAAAGGAGGTATGTAAGGGTAAATAGTAATAAAAAACGACCACAAAACACAATCTGCAAAACAAAAGAAAGGAGCATTCGCATGAAGAACTTCACCCAAAAATCCATCTGCCTTTTATTGGTACTGTTACTCATCCTACAGTCATTGCCCTTGAATGCAAAGGCAATGGGCACAATTGAGAGTCTTGCTGCACAAGAAAATACTCAAAAGGCACAAACGACAGTTGAAAAAGTTGAATCATCCCGGCTTTCAAGGGAGAACAAAGCATTGAGAGATGCATACACCAAACATTTTCGTAACGAAGACGGTAGTTTTTCAGCCGCGGTCTATTCAAATCCCGTTCATTATCTAAAGGACGGCAAGTGGGAAGATATTGATATGAGCTTGCAACGCAAGTCTGTATCAGGCGAATTGTCAGGCACAAAACAGACGGCAACTTCTGATCGATACGAAACACTTGCGACGGATACTCCTGTTTCTTTTCCTGCCCAATTGAATAAAAATGAGTATATCGCTGTCAGTGCACGTGGATTTGATTTGCAATTCAAGGTGGTGGACAGCGAAAAGAACTCTACAGCAATGCCGTTGCAGACGGAAAAGCAGCGAGCAAATGTATCCGCTGACATACAAGAAGATACATCAATGAAATCTGAAGTGAACAGCGGAACAATTGTCTATGAGGACGTGTATGACAATACAGATCTTCGATATGATACATTTCCGGGAAGAGTGAAAGAAAGTATTGTTATCAATGCAGCGCAATCGGAGTATGTGTATCGGTTTGAAATGAATCTTGACGGATTGCAGGCTGTTTCAAACGGCGACGGTTCCATTTCGTTGATTGAAAACAACGATACGGACAATCCTGTGTTTGTAATTGCTGTTCCGTATATGTTTGATGCAGACGGAGAATATTCGGATGATGTCACACAAAGTATTGTTCAGAACGGAACAACTGCTATATTGACTGTTACGGCAGATGCAGACTGGATCAACAATGAAAACAGACAGTTTCCTGTTACTGTGGACCCGACGTTGCTTATCGATGTAGGTGCGGCACATACATATGATACTTATGTTAATAGTGCATTGCCGACAACAGCGTTACCTTATGACAACTATGTGTATGTCGGGAAAAATTTATACGGAACAGCTCGCACGTATGTCAAATTTGATCTGCCTGATTTGCCGGATTGCAGCGTGGTTACCAATTCCGTATTAACATTGGCACAGAATCAATATGACCCCGGCAACGGTGCGGCAGCATGGATTGCAGCCGCCATACCGGCAGAGAATTGGGTTATGTCCCAATTGACATGGAATAACCAGCCTGCTATCAATTCGGAACTCGGATTGGTAGATTATACGCCATTCCATGCCGGAGAAGATGAATATAATTATGAATTGAACATAACAAAAATAGTTAAGCAGTGGTATGAATACGGCAACAATTACGGACTTGTTCTCAAATCATTTGATGAAAGCACAACCAAGGCAGCCCGTTTTTATACGTCGGAATACAATTATGAAAACGGATATCCGATGTTTGTGGTAACTTATATCAACAACACCGGTCTTGAAGAGTATTGGTCTTATGAAACAGTTGATCTCGGTGCATCGGGTATTCTCTATATTAACAATTACAACGGAGCTTTGACCTATGTGCATTCGGATATTGCACTTGGCGGTAACATTCTGCCGCTGTCGTTGTCCCATGTGTTCAACAGTGATGCCGTCAATGCAGGAAATACTTTCGGCGGTGGTGCGAAATTCGGCAAAGGCTTTCGTCTGAACATATCAGAATGTATTGTTGACATTTTCAGCGGTATACAATACGAAGCCGGATACCGTGCGAAATTGATTGATGCCGACGGTACAGTGCATTATTTCTATCTGACCGATGAACATGAAACTTTTGCATATGAAAATAATGAAAATATCATTCTGCACTATGAAAGATTGTCTTATACCTATTTTTATTCATTGACTTTTGAGGATGGCAGCAAAAGGTATTACAGCTACAACGGGTATCTGACAGCCATTGAGGACACCAACGGCAACACAATGCTCTTTACAATCAACAACAATGAACGTACCTTGAGCATAACCGACGGTGCAGGCAGAGTATTGACCCTCAATTACAATTCCGGCGGGTATCTGACTTCCGTTTCCGTACCTTCCGGAGAAAATACAACCCGTATAATCTCCTATACATATGATACAGCAGGAAATCTGACCAAAATCACATATCCGGATGCAACCTTCACCAAATTGTTTTATGATGCCAACGGTATGCTGAACCGTATTCTTGCTGCAGATACTTCCGATGTGCTGATCACATACAAAACAGTGGCTTGTAACAGCAAGAATTTTTACCGTGTGCAAACTCTGACCCGTCGCGGAACAGGCAGCTCCGAAACCGCAAGTCGTGATGTGTTTAAAACAATTACATTTGATTACCGCGGCAGCGATACACTCATTACAGATGAAATCAACGGAGAATCCGTCTGTGTCGGTTTTGACAATGCAGGCCGTGCTGTCAGTGCACGCAATCATGAAGGGGATCTTGCGGTATCGGCTTACAACAGCAGCGGTAACCTCAATAACACCCTTGCTTACAGTTCAGACAGTTTCCGTTTTTCCGAGAATCTTTTGCAGAATAGCAGTTTTGAAAATGGTTACACCGGCTGGAATAAATACATTTCCGGCTCGACCGGCTACACCTTCCATACCCTTTCCGAGGGGACATTTTCGGGCAACAAGGCAATTGCCCTGACTCGTACTGTGGCAGGTAGTGCGATTGTCAATCAGAATTTTGACAATGTGACTCCGGGGGCAGAGTACACTTTTTCCGCATATTTCAAAATCGTGGAAGAACTCACAAGCGGTAATTTTGACCTGTCGATTACGGTTTACAACGGCGACACGTCTCTGTTTACCGTGCGCAGTATAAATTATACCCTTACTGACGGGTGGGAACGTGCACAGGTTAGTGTGACATTACCCGCTGAAGCGACACGTTTCCGTGTATATGCCTCTCTGCGTAGCGGAGCAATCGGTACGGTTTTGGTGGATGCCTGTCAGCTTGAACAAAGCGGTGCCGCAGGACAGTATAACATGCTGCAGAATCCCGGCATGACCCGCACCACTTCTGCCGGAGCCGTTGCAGACTGGACAGGTGTGGGCTCAACTGCCCTTGTCACAAGCAGTCCGTTGAACGGCAATGCTGTCAGTCTGACGGGGTCGCCTGCTTCTGAATCTTATGTTTACCAGGACATTCCCGTCAACGGTACGGCAGGCACAACCCTTGTGTTCGGTGCAACGGCAAAGGGCAATGCCGCCTCCGGAGATGACGACAGTCGTTCTTACTGTGCTGAAATCACTTTGTATAACGGTTCTTCTGCAGTCGGCAGTGCCCGTGCGGAATATGACATTTTCGCAATCGGCACCGAACAGGCATTGGTTTCTTCCGTCAAAGCCGAAAGCGATTTCACCTCGGTACGCTTTAAATTGCTTTACGGCAAGCAGATCAATACCGCCCTGTTCGACAATGCCTATCTGTATACCGATGCTTTCGGAACGTCCTACAGCTATGATGAAGACGGCAAACTCATCCTGTCCGAAAACGACAACGGGGATGCCATCGGCTACACCTACAACGGTCCCGACCTGACAAAGATCTCTTACCAAAAAGACGGTGTGGAGTATGACGCAATAGAATATGGTTTTGATACAGAAACACATAACATTTTGCTGATTACTACAGCAGATGGAATAAAAACAAGTTATGCATATCCTCTGACCGGCAGCAAAGGACAGCCGATAAAAATTACTGTATCAAATCTTGATGGCTCTCTGTATAGCAGCGTAAACTATTTATACTCAGATGATTATAACTATTTATTAAAAGAAACAGATGATCTAGGCAATGAAATATCCTATGAATACAACACATATCTTGGTTATCTGACTGCAATTATTGATCCGAAAGGAAACAAAACAGAGTACAACTACAACAGCTTAAACGGAGAACTGTTATCCATTTCTGCTTTGGTTGGAAATTCCACTGTTTCAACAGCCTATAGCTACAACGAAAACGGTAGCTTGGAAACCGTTTTGCACAACGGTTTCAGCTACGGATTTGAATATGACACTTTCGGCAGAACGACAAAAACAACCGTCGCAGGGCAGACTCTCGGAACATATGCCTACAATACCGACGGCACATTGTTGTCCATGACCTATGGAAACGGTGTTGTTCATTCTTATTCTTATGATTCTCTTGACAGAATCACAAGTGAAAGCTACAATGGTCTTGAAAGCTATTCTTACCAT
This sequence comes from Acutalibacteraceae bacterium, assembly GCA_045576275.1. GTDB lineage: Bacteria > Bacillota > Clostridia > Oscillospirales > Acutalibacteraceae > RUG806. Next base: position 25,340 of record JAZNGB010000061.1, on the reverse strand, counting down.
TACAACGCCGCCGGTCAGCTCGGCCGCCATGAAGACTACGAAAACAATGTTACATGGCTGTACGGCTATGACCTTGTGGGAAGATTAACCGATGTACAAGCAACAGACGGAACCCGAATCTCGTATAGCTATGATGATGTGAACAAAACACAGTCTTATTCGGTCAGCAAAAACGGAACACAGTTGTCTGCTGCAACATACACCTATACGGATGACGGAACACCTGTTTCAGCATCCATCAGTGCACAGCATTCTGATATTGCATATGAATATGACAGTTTGAAACGTCTTTCTTCTGTTTCCCATGATGTAAACGGAGAAACGGTTAGCACAAATTATGCATATCAGGATGGTATGGCAAACGGATCAACAACATCGTTGGTTTCCAATATAGAATACCGCTATGATGGGTACGATTTTGGACCGCATGACGATATTTCCTATACGTACGATGCCAACGGAAATATTTCGACCGTGCAGATTGGTTCGCAGCACATTGCCTACACCTATGATGAATTAAACCGCCTTGTCCGCGAAAACAATCAGCAAATCAACAAGACCATTACTTACACCTATGACAACGGCGGCAATATCCTTAACAAAAAAGAGTATGCCTATACAACAGGCACACTCGGTACACCGACGGATACGATTGTTTATACCTATGATTCAGTCTGGAAAGACAAGCTGTTATCTTATGACGGCGGCGCGACCATCACTTATGATGCCATCGGCAATCCGCTGACCTATAACGGTTACACCTTTACATGGCAAAAGGGTAGACAATTGGCATCCGCTTCGGGCAACGGCAACACGATAACCTACAAATACGGCACAGATGGTTTAAGAATACAAAAGACCGTCAACGGCGTAACAACCGAATATACATATATGTCCGGTTTGCTGGTTTCGCAAACCAACGGTACCGATACATTAAACTTTGCATACTCCGCAGACGGTGTTCCTCGCTCGGTCAATTACAACGGAACGGATTACTATTATCTCTACAATTTACAGGGTGATGTCATTGCTATTTATGACCGCAACGGCAACACTTGTGTAAAGTATGTGTATGACAGTTGGGGAAAGGTTGTCAGTACAACCGGTACGCTTGCTTCTTCACTCGGTGCCAAAAACCCGTTCCGTTACCGCGGTTACTACTACGACACCGAAACCGGATTCTATTATCTCACCACCCGTTACTACGACCCTGCCACCGGCAGATTCCTGAATGCCGACGGATATATCTCCACAGGGCATGGACTCACCAGCTTCAATATGTTTGCGTATTGTCTGAATAATCCGGTGAATTATAAAGATGCTAATGGTTGCAAAACAACCAGCCTGATTAATACCGTAAAAAATGTTATGATTGTTGTTTTGGCAACATCATATATTGCGGATTATGCAGAAAAAACAGGAGGTAATTTCTTAAATTTTGTTGATTTTGTAGGTAGAATCACATTAGACAATCCGTCATTAGGAGAATTTGCTGAAAGGCTGATAGTTGCTGTTTATGTTTTAAATGGTAGTATGTCATGGTCTGCTCTTGGAGATGCATCTGATTTGTTAGATGATATCGGAAGTTATGCAGAACTATTAATTGAAAAATTTGATATGGGGGCATTTGGATATGTGTTGACCGCAACAAGTTCTTATGCAGAATTTATGAATGCCTTGTTCAATCCATTGTTATCAAATACTGATTTTAGAGATCGTATTTATAAATTAGTACTTAGTGTTGGCGGTGGATTTGCACTTGATGCAATTGGTACTGCAATAGGAACTGCATTAAATTTGCCTATCCCTGCGGTTGGAACAATAATCGGTTTTGCAGCCGGACGCATTCTTAATATTGCGTGGGATGCTGCTTTAGATTATGTTTTTGGTTGAATAAAGGAGGAAATGTATGAAATATAAATATGATTTCAAGCACACAATCTACGATGGTATTTTTATTATAGCTTTTATTTTATTATGGTATATTATTGAGAGAACTTTTTTTCCAAATATTAAAGCGCATTATGGTACGGCCGTGTTCGCCATATTTGCATATATTGCTTATGCAAAAGATGACAAAAAAAAGTACATTGCTTTTCTTGATGAGAATATTCTGTTCAACGCATTTAGAATTCAAGGAAACACCGCAGGTCGAGAGATTTATGTGAAATATTCAAATGTGACATCAATTAAAGCTGCAATGATTCCGTTCTATGGCCCCTGGTATATAAAAATCAAAACAAATGAGTATAAGAAAGCGATTGCAGTCCCTCGATATTTTATTAATCATGTTGAAATGTTTACAACAATGTGTGATAAAATCAAGGCTGCAAATCCTGATGTTGAAATTGATGCCGGATTTCTTTCGTATTTGGAAAAGCACAAAGTCAGGTAAGGGCAGAACAGTTGGACAGGGGACGGTTAGCGTGAAAAACCAAGCGCAAGACGAGGACAGAACAGGGGACACTTCTCTGTTCTGACGAAAAACAGCTGTCCGGCGGCACAAATTAAACGTTTTTTGTTCTGCCCTACCCAAGTTTCTGCATTCCGCCGAGGATGATTGCATCTTCCACCGCGTTCATCTTCGGCGGTTATTAAAACTGTACTCCTTTTTCTGCGCCGAATATCCCTGCAGTGGATGCTCCCACCGCCCTCGGCACAGAGCAGGGACTAAGATAGGGGCAACGCCGCCGGTCAGCTCGGCCGCCATGAAGACTACGAAAACAATGTTACATGGCTGTACGGCTATGACCTTGTGGGAAGATTAACCGATGTGCAGGCTACAGACGGCACACGGTTGTCTTATGCTTATGACGAGCACAACAACATTCAGTCCTACACCGCCAAAAAGAACGGCACCACCCTTTCATCTGCATCCTATACCTACAGCGATGACGGTCTGCCCGTGACGGCAATACTCGGCGGTGAAAACGGCACCACGCTGACTTATGCATACGATACGCTCAACCGAACAGAAAAAGTATCCGTTGAAGCGGCAAGCGGCAACATTTTTGAAACGGAATATTACTACGCGGACGGAACAAGCGGACAAACAACCGGTCTTGTTGAATGGGTGGACTACAACATTCGCTTTTACAATGCCCCCGGCAGCTACAGCACATATTCATTGCAGGCAAGCGACGAGTACACCTACGACAAAAACGGCAACATAACCGCCATTGAAAACAATTGGGGTGACCGCACTTATGTGTATGACGACCTCAACCGTCTTGTCCGCGAAAACGATGATTTGCTTGATCAGACTGTGGTTTATACCTACGACAACGGCGGAAATATCCTGACCAAGACCTATTACGACTACACCACTGGTACACTCGGCACACCGACAGACACGATTGTTTATACCTACGACACCGCATGGAAAGACAAGCTGTTATCTTATGACGGCGGTGCAACGATAACTTACGATGCAATTGGTAATCCGTTAACCTACAACGGCTACACATTTACATGGCAGAAAGGCAGACAACTTGCATCCGCATCGGGTCATGGTGATACAATCACCTATAAATACGGCGCAGATGGTCTGCGTACCGAAAAGACCGTCAACGGAACAACAACCGAATATACGTACGCATCGGGTCTGCTTGTATCGCAAACCAGCGGTACAAACACGCTCAATTTCAGCTACACGGCAGACGGTGTTCCGCGTACCGTGAAATTCAACGGCACCACGTATTACTACATTTATAACCTGCAGGGTGACGTGCAGCGGATTGTAACCGATGCCGGTGTTGTCGCGGTTGAGTACGAATATGACACCTGGGGTAAGCTCATATCCACCTCCGGTTCACTCGCTTCCACCCTCGGTGCTCTCAACCCGTTCCGCTACCGCGGCTATTATTACGACACCGAAACAGGGTTCTACTACCTCACTACTCGTTACTACGACCCTGACACGGGACGATTCCTTAATGCGGATGGGTATGTTACAACCGGGTATATCATTACAGGGTACAATATGTTTGCGTATTGTCTGAATAATCCTGTGATGTGTGAGGATTCAGGAGGCAATCGACCCGTTGTCGGCGATTGGCCTAATGAAACCAAAGAAGAACGGCTTGCTTCTATTCAAAATCGGTGGAGTACATATGATAATGTCAGTTCATCTTCTTCCGTTTTTGTACGAGTTGAAGTAAATGCTTCTCATACAATGTATGTTTATAAGAATAAAAAAATACCGGATACCGCAATAAACCGAATTGGTGAGAATTTTTCAGTGGCAATAGATGATAGAGCTGAGGATAATTTTCAAATTGTAAATTCTTATTTAATTACTGATTACGATTTACAGTTGGAAATTTGCAATGCAATTTACAATTATAACGAGAATTATCCAACTACAACAAATTGGGATCGACAAGTAGAACCAATGGTGACGGAATGGCAATGGCACAATACCTTTTACTCTGTCGCTAATGCTTTAGGACGAATTGGATTTGCTAATAGATTTGGTAGTGTTGATCTTGATGAATATCCCGGTTGCAATTGGGGTTTTGGAACTCAAATAACTGTAACGGGTTATTACTATGCTAAGGCATGGTGGAAAGGACTGAAAGATAATTGAAAAAGTATAACCATTTTTTGATGATATTCTCTCTTGTGAATATCATAACAACATTTTGTTGCATGTTTTTTGGCCCGAGATTGTATCATATTTTAGGTGTACTGTTTGTTTTTGATCAAATGGAATCGACTAACTCTGATGCATTACCATTGCAGATCATTGGGATAAAAATTCTCTTAATTGCGACCATCTTATTGATTTTCCTATACATTATTCTGCGTATTTTACTGTTATTTACAAAAAAAACTAAAAGTTGGAGAATAATCTCTCACATTATTTGTGCCGACTCTATAATTGATGCTATTGCTTGTTTTGTATTTGTGATAGTTGCTGCAGTTCGCAACTATGGCTCTTTCACTGCCCGAGAAGAAGCGGACATTTTTACGCCGTGGTTTTTTACTGCGATCGTTTGGAGTGCTGTATTGATTTCGTTGATAATTGCAAAGATAAAAGTGAAGGATATTGGTAAAGAATTTATATTTACCATGGGATTGTATGGAATCAATCTTGTCACATTTTTGGTCGTCTGGGTCATCATGTCAAAAGATATGTCAATGTTTATGTTCTACACTGTAACCTTTACCTTTGTCGAAGATATTGTTTTGATTTTGCTGTTGATGATGCGTAAAAAAGAAATGGCAAGAATCAGTATTGAACAAACAGCGATTCAGTGTCCTGATGAAAATAGTCCGTCTGACGGTACAGATTAACCGCAATTGCATCTTTTGCAGACCAATCAGGGGACGGTTCTATGATTGAGTGATAATTCGTCTGTTTGCTGTAATATTATCACAAATCGATCAACTGTAATTCTCTGAAAGTCCCTTAAGCCACTTTTCATACACCGCCGAGGATGATTTCAGCCTCCACCGCGTTCATCTTCGGCGGTTATTAAAACTGTACTCCTTTTTCTGCGCCGAATATCCCTGCAGTGGATGCTCCCACCGCCCTCGGCGCAGAGCAGGGACTAAGATAGGGGCAATGCTGCCGGGCAGCTCGGCCGCCATGAGGACTACGAAAACGAAGTCACATGGCTGTAGGACAGGGGACGGTTCTCTGTCCTGATGTAAACAGTCTGTCCGACGGCACAAATTAACCGATTTTTGTTCCGCCCTACTCCGAGTTTCTGACCAATCAGGGGACGGTTCTATGATTGATTGATTGATAATTCATTCAATTGCTGCAAAAAAATCACAAAAGGGCAGGATGGAGGACTCTCTATCCTGTCTTTTTTTGTTTGGCTTTCTGCTTGGTCAAAAGACAAAAATCAAAAACCACATTGTAGCCTAAGAACTACAGTGTGGTTTTTGTCATTATTTTGAAGGGCGAAAAACAAGCATTATTGTCGAAATTCGCTGCATTTTTGCTATCACAATTGATAATTTTTAAAAATCCGATATGATAAAAGCAGAGACGGTTCTTTGTCCTGACAAAGAAAAAATGATTGTCAATCCGACAGATAATTGAATAATGGTGATATTAAAAAGAAAATTATCAGCAGGATTTAAAACCGTCCCATGTCCCTAGTTATTTAGAGATTCTGTATTTTTTAAGGATGTGAAACTTATGGCAGAAAAGAATAAAAATGTAGCTGTACCGAGTTGGTTGGAAAGTTATCTTGATGAAGATCAAAAAGAGAATATGAAAATTGAAAAGTATGCAACAGTCACGGAGATGGTTCGCTGATTGATATAGCACTGCTTGTTGGTCGCTTCCCTGATTGGTCACATATGTAAATGAACTATTTGTTGAAAATAGGAGAATTGATGTGCTTTTTTATATTGATTATTTAGATCATGTAACTAGTGGATTTCGTTCTTTTAATTCACTTAAGATGAGACTTCGATTTGATTTGCTTGTTTTTGGTCACGACATACTATGTATGTCTGTGCCATCGTGCATAAAATTGCAAGACACAACAAATTTACTGATGCAATTAGATGAATTCTGGATGAATGGAAAGATCCAATTGCAACTTGATGAAAGGCATAAAGGAAATCCAATATACTATTTTAACAATAGAAAAAAAGTATTGGCAAAAGGAATGCCCGAAGGACAACTTGTTAATCACTTTGAATTTATTGCGTATCAAAGTAATAGACCTAAGGATTTTTTTGACACATATTTGAGAGAACAACTTTCTGTTTCAAATAAAAAATTATACATTGAAAAACAAAAGGATACAGACGCTTTATTTAGAAAATCTTCGATTGAATTGTTTCATTATCATTATGACAATATATGTAAAATTCTAGGAGCTGATCGATCAATAATTTTTACAGGAATAACTAATCGAATAGAAGCTGTGGCATTAGATAACTCATCGCTCTATCAAAGATCAGTAATTGAAGATAGCATTACTGACGAGTTCAAGCCTCGGATAAAAGAACAACAAATTGTATCTTCACTTTTGGATAGAGCATTTGCTTTAGCCAATGCAGGGACAAGTGCCGCTGTTCCACTTTCCTTGGTATTAAATCAATTGACGGGTATATGGTTGCAAAAAATATTATATATGTCATATAGTCATTTATATGATTTAATTTGTGGCCTAACTTGGTCAGAAATATATGCATTAAGTCAAAACGACAACTGGACTAGCTTTATCCAATGCATCAATGCATTTATTGCTTTGGTGCAAGATGCAAATGCTAAAAAATATTCAATTGATATGGATAGACTTTATCCTAAATTGTCATTTTCAATAGCTCTACTTAATTTACTTAGATTTGTAAAAAAAGAAGCCATTAATGCAATGAAGAATAAACTTTTTGATTGCGGACTCATTTCTGAAGCACAAAATCTTGAAGGAAATATTGATTTAATTATAGATTGTTATTCTGGAAAAAACAAGCATCTTATAGATGTAGTGTGTGCTATTGACTTTTTTGCAGAAAGAGTTATTGAAGATTTAACGAAAATTAAGAAATATGAATATATAGTAAATTTGGGAAGCCAACAAGCTCAATATGAAATTTTCAAATGAAAAAACAGGACAGGGAACGGTTGTCCTGATGAAAATAGTCCGTCCGACTGTACCAATTAATCGTTTTGGTTGTCATCCTACCCAAGTTTCTGCATTCCGCCGAGGATGATTTCAGCATCCACCGCGTTCATTTTCGGCGGCAGTTTAGTTTAGTCCTCTACTCTCTCGCCGAATATCCTTGAAGCGATTTTCCCACTGCCCTTGGTGAATGGAGAAAATAGAATAGAAATAAAAGACAACACCTTTTTAATTTTTAAAGAAGTTGTGATATAATGAACCTATAACTTATTGTGAGGTAGTGTATATGGAAGAAGCAAAAATAGAAAGTCAGGAAAGTGCACAAACGACAAAGAATAAATACAGTATATATAATTATTTAATTGAAAATCCATCTGTTCTTTTAGCTGTAGTTTCATCGGTGATTGCCGTTGTTACTTTTTTTGCTAAACTTGCAACATTAATATCTTCGAGAAAAGCATTAAGTTTTTGGGAGTTTGATTCCGCATATGCTACATTCGGGAACGAGTCCATAGTATATATCGTTATATTTGCTATTATATTTTCTTTTTTAACATCGTTATCTTTTATACTAATTTCTTATACAGTAGAAGCATATGTCCCGCGAAAAAGATGTCACTTAGTGGTAAAATATATCTTCAAAAACAAGACATTGAAAAAAATAGAAAAGGAATCGAAACACAAAAAACTTACAAAAAAAGAAACCGAGCTGTTGGAAACAGTAAAAAAACTAAGAGAATCAACAAAACAATCAAAAAAGTATTCTTTTATAGAACTTTCTTTTAATCTATTTTTTGTTTTTGTTCTTACTTTTATTAATAGCATATTGTATGCTGCTGTAGCAGGTGCTAATTCAAATACTGATACTTTGATTATAGCAGTGGTTTTGCTAGTTGTTCAAATTCTTATCTTATTGCTTTTAAAGATTCTAACAGAAAAGCGAATATTGAAAAAGAAAGAAATCAAGAAAAACTGTAATGATGCAGAATTTATAATAAAGACATACGAAGAGATTGATTCTAAAGAATACCCCTTTAACTACATTTTCAAAAATGGATTTCGTTCCGTTTTATCAAATTCAAATGTAATATTAACTTGTGCAATGATTTTAATAAGTTGTTTTGTCCTTTGCTGTATGTTTTCTTTTAGCAAGCCGGATTTGCTAGATGAATCAAAAGAATTGCGAATTACAACTATTGATGGTACTCCGTATGCTATAGTTTATCAAAATGATGAACAATATTTCTTAGAAGAAATTGAAATTAAGGTAAGTGATGCAGAAAGTGCCGTTGAAAATGAAACTTTGATAATTTATACTAATCGTCAAAGAATAATAACGACAGAGGACATTGCAATTACCGTAGACGAATTTCAAGAAATAACAACTGAACACAAATAAAGAATTGTATATAATTTATGATTCACACATTCGACATAGTCTCCTTTAATTTGTACACAGAAGCTACAAAATTAAAGAAGGCTATTTTTTATGTCAAACACAAATACAATTCAATACCGCCAGGTTGGTGACTATCTCATTCCAACCACATTTTACCACCCAAAGAAGCAAATATCAGGCTTGAAAAATGGGGTGAGCGAGTGCTGGTCAAATAAGGCGCACCGATTGAACCGGTAGGCGAGTCATGATGTACAAGCCCTATCTTGAAAAACATAAGTCAGAGGTTTTTAAATCGCTGCTTATAAAAGGTAAGCTGCATCAAAACTGTGCAGAGGCGGAAAAACAGGCTCGAATGGATATGCCGTATGCATAATATTGAAGCAATGGGAGGGATATTCAATGAATTGTTTCATGATAAAAAAGCAAGGTGCAGCAGCTTTGAGAGGTTACTGCACCTTTGCTATAAGGTGGATTTGCAAACACAACATCGACGATTAGTCAAATAAATCATTTAGATAGTTATTTATTGTCGTACAGTTTGTTTTTGATAAAATCTTGGAATGCGGACATTTGCAACAACTGCAAGCATAATCATTTGTTGCTATGCTTCTAATAATACTGTCTCCGATAGTTTGTATGTTAGTAAAACCCTTTGGTTTTATACAAACTTTTTTTTTCGACAACCTCGCAATAAATCAAACCTATATCTACTAAAGACATTAATTTCACCTCTTTCAAAAAAAAGTATAGTCAGCACAAAAGTGTATTTCAATCATTCTTTCAAAAAAGACATGCGGAAAGCTATTTGTGTTGTGAGTAATATATTAGATAATGCAACAAAATCCGCAACGGAATCGGAAAAGAAAACTATTTGTTTTTCTATAAACAGCCTGAACGGCACCATTTTCCTCAAATGTGTGATTTCCTGTGACAACGCCCCGAAAGTTAACGATGCCGTGCTTGAAACCTTAAATAAGGACAAAGAGAATTACGGTTACGGAATCAAATGCATAAAAGCAATTACAAAAAAATACAAAGGAGAATTTGTCTGGGAATGACTTGAAGAAGAAAAACTCTGCAAAACAAGATGTGTTTTTTGCGAATGCGGAAGATGCAATCCGGAATTAAAATGAAACAGCTACCAAAATGTCCTAGGGTAGCTGTTTTTTTGCTAAGAATCGAAATGAAATGAAAAAAAATACTTCAATTTTTATGAATTTAATTTTTAAACCTACATGTTTCTTGCGATTTCAACAAATAGTTTTTCTATAATAGAGCAAAAGAGGAAAAAGTGCTTTTTTATATTTTGACACTATGTATAATGTGATAATTTTTTCTCTGTTTCCTATGATAAACAATAATATTTTGATGTAACGCAGCCCCCTTTTTTTACTTTATAGTCAGACGGTTAAGCGAATAAAACTTTCTTGTATATTCACTTGGCTTTTTATTATATCATAAATCATTATTGACCTGTGTATCAAAAAAAGAATAACCTGAAAGTGCCGAAGTGAAGCAAATGAAAAGCTTTGCATCGGCATTTTTTTATGCTCGTTTTTTCTTTGCTTTACTTCTGAAAAGGAAAAAGAAATGACGTTTAAGAACAAATGGCTGTGCTACATAGCCGCATACCCGTAATCTTCGAATTTTTGAAATTCAACCAGATTCAAAAATTCAAAGGAGATTACATAAATGATAAACTTAAAAGATTTTGATTATATTCTTTTTAAAGACGAACAAGGAAGATGTTGTGTGAAAATCAAAAGCAGCGGAGAAACCGTAGAAGTAAATGAACAGATAATGAAAATACTTCGTGCAGAAGAAAAGAAACTGTATCGTGAGTTTGAAACAATGAGTCATTTTAATTCAGACGATCCCGGGAAGAAAACAAAAGCATCCATTCTCTGCCCGGCATTTTACCTCAATGCTATTGATGAAGATGTAAATGAGAGTGAATCTTTTGTGCTTGCAGACCCTCACAATTTTGAAGATGAAATAATTGCTGAAGATCTCGAAAGGCGATTTGCCAGTCTGTTGACAGAAAGTCAGAAAGAGGTCTTCTATTGCGTTATGCTCGGCGGTGAAAAACAATCAGAGTACGCAAAAAGAAAAGGTGTAACGGACAGAGCAATTAGAAGGACAATAGAGATGATTCAGAAAAAAGCAAAAATTTTTTTCAAGTGATTGTCCTGTTTTTGCAAAAAAATGTCCGTAAATAAGTGAAGGGAAAAAATAAGTCTTCTTCACTGATTTTTGACAATTGAATATCAAATCTTCAGGTACTTTCTTTGTGCTGAGGCAAAAACTCAAGTCGTGTTCATAGGTACGCCATGACCTTAAAAAAGCGAGCGAGTAATACTTATATGATAAAAGTTGGGTTGCTCCCAATGGTGGCGATGACAGGCACGAAGGATAATGATACTTCTGTACGTGGCCGGCAACGTAATAGGCGGTGGTGAGACTCCAATGAGAGTATAAAGCATATACTCGCCTGAAAATTTCCCGATTGCACACGGGGGGTTGAGAACAAATAGTGTGCTCTACATAACAGATACGGACATACGGTGCTGAAGAATGGAGCAAGATGCCCACACCGTCACTGTCCGTATCTGCGTTAATAACAGAAATGTGGTTAATAATGCTATGCAAACAAAACGATAACTGACATAAAAGTTCAAGAAATAAGCGATGTAGAAGAATAAGAATAAAAATAAAAATGTATTGAGTTGTTCAAAATTGCCAATAGTATAGTTAACTAAATATGAAAGGTTGATTTAGTGAAACATATAGATAAAGAAAAAGCAAAGAAAGAGTTGTGGTATATATACTTTAACACCTATCTCTTCCAAAATGGTTTAATTTCCCGTGAACAAAAAGAAAAAATGGATAGGTTAATTGCTAAGATGTAATGGAAAGTGTTCACTTTCCATTATTTACATATGTGACATCTGTCTGAGTTTTGATATAATGAAAGCATCTAATAAAGAGGTGACTAAACATGGATGTATACTCAACACGAAAACAATTACTAACGAAGAGAATTTTTGATATTCCTTTAAGAGTAACTTTTTATTCAAGAGTTTCCACAGATTCAGATGAACAGTTAAACTCTCTTGAAAATCAGGTCAGCTATTACACCGATTATATAAAGAGAAACAAAAATTGGACTTATATTGACGGCTATATTGATGAAGGTCTTTCAGGAATATCAACACGAAAAAGAGAAAAGTTCAATCAGATGATTGATGATGCTATTTCAGGAAAGTTTGATTTAATACTGACTAAGGAAATAACTCGTTTTGCGAGAAACACACTCGACAGCATCAAATACACAAGAGAGTTGTTAAATTATGGGGTGTTTGTTTTCTTTCAGAACGATAATATAAACACCATAGATGAGGACAGTGAGTTGCGACTTACAATTATGTCCGGTATCGCACAAGATGAATTGAGAAAACTGTCATCAAGAGTTCGTTTTGGTCATCAACAGGCAATAAAAAGCGGCGTAGTTTTAGGGAACAGCAGAATGTTCGGCTATTCAAAAGAAAACAAACGGCTTATTATAGACGAACGTGAAGCTCAGATGGTAAGAACGGTTTTTGAACTGTATGCTACTGATGAGTACAGCATGAAGCAAATTGAAAATGTGCTCTGGAAACAAGGATACAGAAATCATAACGGAAATAAAATAAGTCATTCAACATTGTCCAATATGATTGCCAATCCTAAATATAAAGGTTACTATGTCGGTAACAAGGTAAGAATAACCGATATGTTTACAAAAAAGCAAACGTTTTTACCGGAAAGCGAATGGCATGTATTCAAGGATGAAACAGGACAAACGGTTCCTGCTATCGTTTCCGAAGAACTATGGCAAAAAGCAAATGCCGTTCTGTCTCGCAGAAGTGCAGATGTAAAAAACAGACAAAACAAATGTAATCACGCTAATCTTTTAACGGGTAAAATCATATGTTCTCATTGCAATAAACCCTACTACAGAAAAGATGCAACGTACAAAGGTAAAAATACATCCCGATGGATTTGCAGTCACAAACTAAACAATGGAAGCACATCCTGTCCATCATTCACGATAAACGAAGCAGAAATTAAGGACATTATTTTTGATGTGTTTACTAACACTTATGAAGATGCAGAAAATTATGTTGATGAATATCTGGCAGACTTCAAAAAAGAATGCTGTAAAGACTGTTCTGATGACATTGCAAAATATCAGGCAATTATTGAAAACGCAAAAAAGAAAATGGACAAACTGCTTCAAATGAATGTTGACGGAAAGCTGTCAGATATTGATTTTGAACGTATGCTGAAGAAGTGCAAAAAAGAAGAAGATGATGCTCAATCGGTTGTTGACGAACTGAGCAATGCGTCTGAAAGAATAAAGGATACAGCGAAAGAACTCAGAGTAATGAAAAGCCATCTTCATGAAGCTGTCAGATGTGTTAACAACGGAAAAGAAATAACGGCTTCATTTATAAACAAGTATATAGACAAGATTGTTGCCGTACCTGAAGAAGACGGCTCACTGACACTTAACATCCATTTGTTTTCCAATGAGGTTCTTCAAAAAAGTCTTGTCCGTACAGGTCACACATTCAAAAAGATGATCCAGGCTTACGAAAACGGCATGAAATAAACAAATGCTATAAAAAAGAACGCTTCTCTCGGATGAGGGAAGCGTTCCGCTTGTTGTGGTTTATTTGAAAGAATACGGAGTCCCGGCGTTGTAATCAAAAGGTACAAAGCCGGTCTGCAGGGCAGGACTGTTTTCTGCAAGGGTAAAATCTCTGTTTTGTGCATCCTTGAACAGCGGATCTGCAAAAACAGCGTCGTTATAATAGCCTCTTGCAACCATGGTTGCAATGCCGACTCTGCCACCGATGATGGTGGTGGCGGAACCCGAATACGGGGATTTTCTGCCGTAATCCCAATACAGATTGTTGCCGTCCACAAACCAATCCTTGTTAACAGTGTCCTTGTACATGACCGCATCGTCAGTTACAAGAATATTGTTCAGGAAGAACAGGGAATTGTGATCTTCGTTTCTTGAGATACGCATGGCTCCGTCTTTTCCGAATGCAAAAATGTTGTTGCGGATGACGTTGTCTTCACCATAGTGCTGATGGAAGGTTTGTGAGGAGCAATCGTAAACAAGGTTATTTTCAACGGTAATCTGCGAGGAACCTTCGTCCAGATAAATACCCCAGCCGCCGTAGCCTTCTTCTCCGTCATAGCAACCGACATTGTAGATAACATTGCCGCTGAGTACGGTGTTCGGTTGAATGCCGAGGGTGTAAATGCCGCCCATATCGGAAAGCCAACCGTTGCCGATGTTATAGATGAGATTGTCCTTTACCTGAATGTTATCGGTTGGGTTTTCTGCATACCCCCATATCCAACCGACAGAAACAGCCGTATACCAACCGTCGTGGATTGCATTGTTTGCAATCACGCAATCGCTTGCATGGCAAAGCAATACACCGATGGAGTGATTGTAGATTCTGCCGTATTCGTTGATTTCGCAGTTGGTCACATAAATATTTTTTGTGACAGCCGGAATGTGGTGCGGTGCATTGATGAAAACGGCATTGCCGCCGATTTCGTCAAAATAGCAGGCATTGACGGTGGCCATATTCACATTTTCTTTGAACATAACTGCCGTATTTGAAATGCTGCGGAATGTACAGTTTTCAAAAGTGATGTTTTCTGCATTTTTTACCGTAACGGCAGCCGGTACTTCGTAAGAAGCCTGCGGATGTGTGGGAAGGTATGTAAGCTTGCTGTAATGCGGATTGGTTTCATCCATCGGCCAAACTCTGAGAATACCGTCAACAAAATCCCAGTCGGTATTGATGAAACGTATGCCGCTGAATTTGATGTCGGAAATTCCGTCCATGGTGATAAGTGCATCTGTAACGGGTGCAGACAGCACAAGATTCTCAGCCGTTTCACCCTCACAGGGAATGTAATAGAGCTTTCCCTCGCTGCGGTCAAGATACCATTCACCGGGAAGACTTACCGTTTCGCGGACATTTTCATAAACATAATTATCGCCTGTGTTGATGGTCATGGCAGCGGCTTTTGCAAGCTCAATTCTGCCGGTTGCGGTATCGATTGTACGAAGCGGAAGGATGTCATCACACCACTTGTGCATGATGCGGACATTGACATCGGTGAAATTTGCAAAATTCATGATTTCATCGGTGTTGACATAGAAAGCACAGTGCAGCTTGAAATATTCATTGCCTGCTTGCAGGGCATCGCTGTCGAGTGCTTTGACAGCCTGAAAAGAACCTTCCTTCGGCCATGTGCTGACCGGTAGTCTGGTTTCACCTTTGAAGAGGGAACGGAAGTAAACCGAATCGGTGTCAACATCAGCAACCAGTGCTTTGATACCGTTGATTTCTCCGTCTGTCCAATCGGTGATTTCGACCGATCCTGTAAAGACAACATCTTCACCGGGCATGTTGCGAAATGTGACATTTGTCAGATCGTTTGCATCAAAAAGAACAGCTTCGTCAAACAGGTACGAACCGGCCTTAAACCAAACCGTCACGGTTTCGTCGTTTTTATCGAGTGTTTTCAGTTTTTCTTTTGCACCTGCGAGGGTTTGCAAAGGCAATTTTTCCGTACCCGGATTGCTGTCGTTGCCGTCAGGGGATACAATAAGATCATATGCACCCAAAACAAACACTCCTTCGTCAAAAGTAATTTTTTCAGTTTTTTCTTGTTCCGTAAAAATTCCCTCTTCGCTGGCTGCCGGGAAAAACCAAAGCCCCAACATTGTGAAAAGTGCCGTCAATACGGATATGAGTTTTTTTTGCAGCATAAATCAAACCTCCCTAAATCGGAATAATTCTATTTTATTTGATTTTAAGAAAAAAGTCAATCGTTTCTCTGCGGACAGAAATAACGGGGCTTTCCTTTGCTTTTATTGCCGTATTCAACAGCTTCCTTCGGACAACGGCAAATGCAAGCCATGCAATGTGTACAGTGGTTGCCCCAGACAGGTTTGTTATCAACCATTTTTATGTTATTGCAGACACAGAGTGTTGCACATTTACCGCAACCGATGCAGCTTTCTGTTGCATAAAAGTCCTTAGCCTTCACACAGAGTGCATAAAACAAAGGATTGACAAGATGGGTTTTTATTTTCTGCTCAAGGGTGGCTTTTTCAGAGGGGAAGTCTTTGCCACTTTGAATCCACGCAATGCCTTGTTGAACGGACGGTTCCGCGTTTGCAATGATTTTTTGTTGTGTGGCAGGTTTCGGTACGCTGAACATTGCAATGTAGTTCTCCGGCATCACGACTTGCAACACACCGCGGTAACGGAAACCTTTTTTCTTGCAAATTTTTGCAAGAAGTACACCTGCCTGACCGATATCATCTCCGCAGGTCATGACAAAAAAAGCATCCTTGCAGCCTGCAAATTCGGTATCGAGAATAAATTGTTCAAACAGATGCGGAATCTGCCATGCATATGCAGGAGCACAGAAAACCCACGGCTTTTCGCTGTGCAGTTTTTCTTTCTTATTTTGACGGATGGAACTGAATGAATCAAATAAGCTGTCCTGCAATGCATTTGCAAATGCCTGTGCGACATAGCGGCTGTTTCCTGTCCCTGAAAAATACAGAATCATAGCGTAACTCCGATCGTGTTATGTGAATTTCTTTTTATCAGTATAGCAAGAAAAGTGCCGTCATGCAAGCC
The DNA here is from genome assembly GCA_045576275.1 of Acutalibacteraceae bacterium. GTDB lineage: Bacteria > Bacillota > Clostridia > Oscillospirales > Acutalibacteraceae > RUG806. The sequence goes on along the minus strand of JAZNGB010000061.1, from coordinate 8,619 downwards.
AAAGCTGTGTGAAAACATGTCCGGATGCTTGACAATCGGAAAAGAGTGTTTTATTATAGATGTATAGCGGATACAGGAATACGGTTTTGCGTTTTTGTATCTTTTTACTTTTCGGGAGGTATTCTTATGGCTGACAATATTCGCATTCCAAGAGCAGAAAGTCCTGAAGAAGTCGGTGTTTCTTCGCGTGAGATTGCACGTTTTATGCAGGAAATGCAGGATTACGGGTATCGTTTTCACACATTTATGGTCATCCGCCACGGAAAAGTAGCGGCAGAATGTTACAGGGCACCCTATTCTGCGGATATGCCTCATCAGATGTATTCAGTCAGCAAATCGGTAACGTCTACTGCCATCGGTTTTTGTGTGCAGGAGGGGTTGTTGACGGTTGAAGACAGAATCGTTGATATCTTCCCCGATTATGTGCCGTCTGATACTGATGATCGTTTGCAGATGTTGCGTGTAAAACATCTGCTTACAATGACTTCGGGAAAAAATGTTTCTATTTTTGATGATAAAACTCGCGGCAACTGGATCAGATCGTATCTGAAAGCACCGTGGTATAATGATCCCGGAAAAGAATTTCGTTATGTCAACGAAAATATCTATATGCTTTGTGCTGTTGTAAAGCGTGTCACGGGGCAGAATGTCCGTGACTATCTGCAGCCGCGTCTGTTTGAACCCCTGGGAATTGACTATCCGCAATGGGAAACCGATCCGTACGGTGTGGAAGCCGGCGGATGGGGTGTGTTCCTGAAAACGGAGGATGTCGCAAAGTTAATGCTTTTGTATCAACAGGGTGGTGTGTTTAACGGTCAACGCATTCTGGATGAAGAATGGACCAAAAAAGCAACCTCTTTTGTGGTTGATAATTCCAATAACAGCGGACTGGACAGTACCGACGGGTACGGCTATTGTTTCTGGCGATGCAGTGTGCCGGGAACATACCGTGCAGACGGAATGTTCTCGCAGTTCGGTATCGTTTTTGAGGACTATGATGCAATATTTATTTGCACATCCGGTATTTGCAGCGAAGAAACGGCAAGAACGCTGATCTGGCAACATTTTCCGCGCGCGTTCTTTGATGAAAACGGTGTCAGGACAGATACCTCCTGTCCGCAGCTTGCTGAAATGTTGCAAAATGCACCGCTTGATCAGCCTTTACCTGCTTCAGCAAGTCCCTGGGAAAAGAAGCTGGAGGGCAGTGTCATCCGTCTGCGTAAGAATGTGCTGTTGAATCTGATTGGTTTTCCTGTCAGTATGCTGCCTTTGGCGGTTGTGTATATGGCAACGGATAAAGCAGGAAATATTGATAATATCCGTTTTTCCTTCCGTGAAAAAGAATGCTCGATGCAATGGACCGAGAGGGACGAGGAAAATACGGTTATCTGCGGTATGGACGGACATTACAGATACGGTGAAATGCGTCTCGGTCAGATGAATTATGTTGTTTGTTGCAGTGCATATTGGAACAAATCCAATCAGTTGATTGTGGATGTGCGTCCCGTGAATACCATCGGAAAAAGACGTCTTGCATTTACATTCCGTTTGCATGACCGTGTGATTATGAAACCGTCCAGTGAACCGCCGGTCAGTGAAATTGCTGCAAATCTCGCAACCGGTGTGCCGGGTATGTTCAAGAATCCGCTGGTGATTGCTCTTGCGAAGCAGGCTTTGTATAAATTACCTGGTATTGTCGAGCCGAAACACCGTGGTCGGATCATAAAAGAATAATATGAAAAAGGGACTGTTGCGTGCAACAGTCCCTTATATGTTACATATCAATAGTAATATCCCGGGCGGTCATAATTGTAGTTGTAGTCATAACCGTAATCATAATCATTGTAGCCGTAGTCATAGCCGTACAGGTCATCATAATTACCGATGGATATGGTTGTGGCATCTTCCTCTGCAGGGTCTTCTGCGGGCATTCCGTTTTCATCGGTCGCCGTTTCAGCAACGGTGTCCTCGACACCGTAAACCAGTTCCTGCCATGCTCGGACATTGGCTTCAAAATCGATCATCAGAACATACATGCCGTCGATGGTTGCATTTTCTGCACTGTCATCAATTGGCATACGAAGCTGATTGATTTCATAATTCTTCAGTATGTTGAAAGCGGAGAATAAAAGGGAGAAGCATTTGTTGCTGTCAACATCGGTGGTGATTTTGGGAAGGAACGTGTTGATCAGATCCAATATCTCGGTCAGATCCATATTCAGCACGCGTTCTTTTGCCGAAAGCAGCACTTTGCGTTGGCGTTCGGTGCGGTCGTAGTCAGACATGCCGATGCTGCGGATTCTTGCATAGTAGAGGGTTTGAAGACCATTGAACAATGTCAGATCGTTTGTGTACTCAAGTTTGTATTCGGGATGGTTGAGGTTTACCATGGCTTCATTGACCGCTTTGACTTCTTCTGCGGTCGGTGTCAGATACACGCCACCCAATGCATTGATGATTTCCTGGAAAATTTCAAAGTCAACCATTGCATAGTTGTCCACATGGATACCGAAATTGGATTGGATGGTATCGACCAGCAGGGATACGCCTCCCCACGGCAAAGCTGCATTGATGCGGTCGTAGCCGTTGTCGGGGATTTTGAGATAAATGTCACGCATCAGAGAGGTCATGACGATTGAATTTGTGTATTTGCTTACGGTAATGAGGATCATGGAATCCGATCTGCCGACACCGTTATCCATCAGGGTATCAACACCGATCAGAAGCACATTCCAAACATTTTCGTCTGCAAGAACGAAATTGCCGTCTTTTTCATTCTGATCCAGCAGTTTTTTCAGGGAATCGAATTCTTCATCCGTCAAGGCAAGAGCGGGATCTCCCTTTTCTCCAACCGGTGTCAGTTTGTGCTGTTGATCCGTCTGACCGGAATCGGGATTCATCGGAACATAGTTGAGATTGTTGAAAATGTAACGCAGTCCGAAATAACCACCGGCTCCCAGAAGTCCGATAATGATAACGATTGTCAACAAGGCACGGACAAGTCTGTTCTTTTTTTTCTTTCTCTTTTTTTTGCCGTCTTGCGTTGCAGCTGCATCATCTTGCAATGCTGCGTCTGCTGCTGCCTGCTCTGCAATTTTAGCATCATGCTTTATTTCTATGATCTGCTCGATATCTGTTTGTGAAAAAATATGCTCTTCTTTGGCAACAGGCGGCAAATCTTCCTTTTTTTGCACATCAAGATCCATTTTTTCGGGTGTTTTCAGCTCATTCTCTTTTATGCCGACATTTTGCATAATTTCAGCAACGATTTTTTTACACTCTTCGGAATATTCTTTTTTCTCGGACATTGTTATCAGCCTTTCCGAATATAATTATACAATTATTTTAATAATAATATAAATAGAATGTACTTGTCAAGAAAAAAATACTGTATTTTACAATATACAATACATATATTATTTTTTCTTTGAAAAAAACTGAAAAAACGGTAAACAGAATAAAACTGTTTCCCGTTTTTTTTCGTTTTGCGTTCAATTGTGCTTTATGCAGCGGGGAATGTCTGGGTGTATGTCATATTGACGCTGACATTATGTGTTGCAAACATGACCTTGATGTTTTTGATGTCAATTTTCAGTTCCATAACATATTTTGCTGCAGTCATTTTCATGGTGGTTCTGTCATAGCTGATCTCGCAATAGCCACCGTCATATGTCGTGATTACATTGGAGTTGATATCCCCTTCTGCCCAGTCATAAGCAAAAGACGGCATGGCATCAAAAATCGGGCGAATGTCATTGATGACATTGAACATTTTTCCCTGTCCTTCGCCAAGAACGGAGTTGACAGACGGTTTCGGAACAATCCGGATGGCTGCTTTCCCGTTTCCGAGATCGGTCCATTCAGCCTGTGCTGCATCTTCTGCCGTGAAAATGCACATCGGGAAGGGATTTGTGTCGGAATATGGTGGCAGAGGCAAAGTCTGTTGGGTGTATACCATATCAAGTACAGAATAGACCAGAGAATCCACACCACTGTTTTTGATACCGTCAACCGTTATGTTTGAAATGGTGATGGCATCGGAGCCGACAAAAGACGGATCAGCCTTTGTTGTGTTGTAGACGTTGTTGTAAATATCGATGATCCAGTCTGTTGTTACTGCGGTTGTCGGCTCGGTTGAGGCATACAGAGAGGACTGTTCTACAGCAGTGGGATCAGAGTGGTAGATGATCGGCATATCACCTGTAATAATGGAGCCGTCAGGCATTAGATTGATGGTCTGCGTGGTTGGCATTTGTGTCGGTTGGGAAGGAACCACTTCCTTTGACAGACACCCCGAAGCGAACACCAAAGTAATGATCAGTAAAATAAGAATAGGAGCTCTTTTGTCCATATCTAAAACCTCGCAACATATGTTAGTCTTATTTTATCACAAAAAAACAGAAAAAACAACAACCTGTTTCGCATTTACATGAACTGTAATGTGAAACAGGTCGTATTATTTACTTAAAAATGTGGTTGTTTTCGTCCAAGGTTCTTTTACCCCATGTCGCGGTATCTTCAAGGCTGACCGCAGCACGCAGCAACAGACGGGCATCCGCTGATTTGATTTCACCGTCCAGATCTATATCGCCAAGGTCACTGCAAGCAATGCAGGTGTTGCAAAGGCCTACAGAGTGACGAAGAATCAAACGGGCATCCGCTGAACTGATTTCGCCGTCCAAATCGACATCACCGTACAATTCATCATGCAGTTTGATTTCGCAGATGAAACCGCCGACCTTTGTTTTGGATGCGGTTGCAAGAGAAACCTTTCTGCCGGCATCGGTTTGGAGTTGCAATGCATTGTCTGCGGAAGCGGAAGGCATCGGAATGGCAGTATTAAAAGCTGTGCCGTCGATCCAGGTCCATTTGCCGCCGCTGCTGTGTGCACCCATCCAATAGTCTGTATCAGCCTTGAAGTTCAGAAGCTGAATAATTTCGTATTCACTCATATTGGAAAGGCTTGCCAGGTGACCGCCCATTTCCTGACTCAGGGCAATTGCCTGTTCAAAAGTTACATCGCATTCGTACAGCACATAAGCGATATTATTGTTCTGAATGGTATGACGACGAACAATGCCGTCATTAAAGGGAGTGCCGTATTCAATGATGAAACCGAATTTATCAGCGGTATACAGCACACCCTGGTGTTTGAATGTGCCGTCGCAGGTGTTCCATTGACCGAGAAGGCTGCCGTTGCTGAGTTTGTCGGTAAAGACAAAACCGGTCATTTTTTTGGTGGTGTTTGGTGTGGAACTGAAGTTTTTGTAAATTACTTCTTCACCGGTTGTCCATGCGTAGTTGCCGCCTTGGAAACTGTTTTCCATGCCGATCCATGCAAACGGGCAGGATGCATTTTTGAGCAATGCACTTACAATTTCCTGTTCATCCATGGTTGTGATGGTTGCGAGATAGCCGCCGGATTCTTCAGCGAAAGCTTTTGCTTCTTCATAATCATCCGCACCGGTGTACAGGATATACGTATGTCCGTTGTATTGACGTACTGCCTGGCTCTGCGGAACGTCAATCGGCGGAATGACGGGAGTCTCACCCTGTTCAGGCGGAGCAGGTGTTCCTTCTGTGGGAGGTTCTGTCGGAGATTCCGTCGGTGCTTCAACAGGCGGTTCCGGTTCAGCCGGACGTTCGGGTTCAGGTCGAATCGTGGGTTCTTCCGGTTCGGTCGGCTCCGGCTGTGTCGGGGTGCCGTTCTGTACGTCCTTGCCGTTGTTTGTGTCAAACAATTCAACGGTATTGATTGATTTGCTTGCAAAATAAGAGAAAGTTGCATAGTACAGACGAATGTCTCTTGAGTCACCGTTGTCGGAAATGAAATAAAAACCGTCGGCATCGCTTGCAAGGTAAGAGATTGCATGCACGCTGGAAGCATGTGTGAAGTAGATCAATTCGCCGGGATCTGCATACTTCCGAATGGCATCTTCAAGCACACTTGCACTTTGCCCTGCGGTATGAATGACTTTCATATTGTCGCGTCCGTTGGAACCGCGTAAATACTGGGCAACGAAAAGAGCATAGGAATAGCATCCCATGGCTCCCCAATTCCAGTTTACGGTTGTTCCGAGACCTGCGTCATACATGGATTTATACCAGGTGCCGCTGTTGTCGATGGGCCACAAAGTGCCTCCAAAGTCGGTGATACGGTAGGTTGCGTTGAATAGAATATTATAGACCTTATCTGCAACGGTTTGTGTGGTTTGCGTGGCGGCGATTTTATAAGCCTCCATGCCTTGTGTTGTGTTGGTTGCTTTTGCGGTGTAACAGTAGCCGTTCCATGCTGTAAAACCGACATCCTGTGCAAGAGCATCCGCTTTCATAAATAAGGGGTTGACAGCGCCTGCGATTGCCGACACAAGCAAAGCTGCCGTAAGCAGGATACATAAGAACCTGCTTCGCTGGTGATGCATTGAAAATCATCCTTTCTTTGTGCGGTGTGTGTCGATGATAAAAAATGTTTAAAATCCCAATAAAAAACAAAAAAAACCGACACGCCACCGTCTGTGAGAATACAACAGGAAACTTAAATTAATCTAAACTTTTTCCAAGATGTATTCTTCTTATCATTATATGCTATCTTTTGAAAAATATGTAAACGCAAACGAAAAGGTATTGCAATTCAAAATGTGTTGTGATAAACTGATTTGTGTCAAAAAAATCAAGGGCCTGTGGCTCAGTTGGGAGAGCGTTCGGTTCGCATCCGAGAGGTCGAGGGTTCGAATCCCTTCAGGTCCACCAAAAAAGAAGTAACTTTTGTCTACCAAAAGTTACTTCTTTTTTTATCCAAGCCGCTTAGCTTGGCATATCATCACGACGCAGTCGTGTATATCATCGCTGTAGGCGCATATCATCAGCCGAAGGCTGTATTAACTGCGGCTTGATGATATACAAAACTTTGTTTTGATGATATACCGCAACAAGTTGCGAATGATATGCAAGGCTTCGCCTTGATTGCTTTACAAAATTATGATATAATTCTATTAGACAAACTTGAATTTGGTGGTCAATTTTCACTCTACCATAGGTTTACTATTCCTCACTAAACCAATGGTAGGTGTGTTTTTTCTTGTTGATTATCTATACTGAATGCGAAAGGAGGCAACCTATGAATCAAATAAAAATAGGAAGATTTATTGCCGAGTGCAGAAAAAAGGCCAACTTAACACAAATGCAGTTGGCAGAAAAACTGGGTATCACCGACAAAGCAATATCCAAGTGGGAACGCGGTGTGGCGATGCCCGATACTTCGATAATGCTTGAACTCTGTGATATTCTTTGCATCAGTGTAAATGAATTATTAAGTGGGGAGAAAATCAATATGGAAAATAATAATCAGAAAAACGAACAGCTTTTGCTTGATATGGCGAAAGAACTAGAGCAGAAAAACAAAACAATTTGGTCTTCTATGTGGGCAATTATGATTGTAAGTATGACAGCCCTAATTGCAGGTATCTTTATTGCCGCATTCTTGATACCCGAAGGAATATGGCAGCTTATCACCATTCTTGGTATCTGCGTTGTGTTTTTGATACCCTGCTTCTACGCATTAAAGCTTGAGGTAAGCGTAGGTGCATACAAGTGCAAAAACTGTGGTCACGAGATTGTCCCTACCTATAAGGAGGCACTTAATGCAATGCACAGAGGAACAACTCGGTACTTGAAGTGTCCTAAATGCAACAAACGCACTTGGTGCAAAAAAGTATTAAAGAAGTAAATTCCAATTTGTCGAATAGATAATGCACACTACTTTTGGTCGTTTTTACCCACACTTATACTACTTTTAGTCGCTCTTTCACAAAGAACAACCGTAATCTTGATACAAGGTTGCGGTTATTTTCTTTTTATGGTATAATGAAAAAAAAGGTGGTGAGGGTATGCATTTCTCTTTTATTAAAGAATTGTTTTCGGATTTTGATGTAGACATTCAAATCGAAAATAATGTTGAAACTATTTACATAAGAAACATTCAGTTTTCAGATCCGATCATAATTCATTATTTCCCGGATGACTACTATATCTATCTTTTGCGGTTTGCAACGCAACATTGTGACACTTCGTCTAAAGAAGAATTGATACAATATGCGCTTTCTTTTGCTAACGCTGAGAAAGCAGCTATTGAATTTTTTGAAAACGAAAAGAATAGATTTGGTGGAGAGATTGAAGTATCTTTGCTTGATAATATCTCTTATGATGACTTGAGAAATTACTTTGGATACCCCCATCTTGATTTAACGAATCTTACATTCAAGGTTCGTGCGTGGAATGCTTGTTATTGTTTTGATGGCTATTTTGAAAAAAGCGAATCGGGAGCAATCGAAATCAGAAAGAAATATGTTAAATGCACCCCCTAAACCCGATTTGCACCCCCCTTCGGCGTAAAATGAACCCCCTAAAATGACTTTGCACCCCCTAACCTCAAAAGGGGGTGCATTTGTATCAAAATTAGGGTTCGTCTTCACAAAAAAGGTGCAATGGTAAACTAAAATTGGACACAGGGGGGTATTTTTTTGGACAGATGGTGTATAATGAAAGAACAAGAAAAAAAACACCACTGGACATGAATACAATCATAGTGAACAGGAGGTTTACCATGAAGTACACACAAGA
>JAZNGB010000060.1:0-5173 GCA_045576275.1 Acutalibacteraceae bacterium | reverse complement strand
CCTCTGTTTACGGGTGTTGTGAATATTATTTGATCAACAAATAAGGTTCTTCACGAAAAGTTGGGGGAATATTGCAATTAAAAGCAATGTTTAAATTATGGTTTATCGAACTCTTACTTGGTTGCTCCTCAATCCCCTTGTGGCGCCTGGAAGGGGAGATGTCACGAAGTGACAGAGGGGTTAAAGGAATCAGAAGTGGCTTTGTCAGAGCTTTCAGCAGATTTGGTTGAACCCCTCTGTCTGCGTTCCGCAGACATCTCCCCTTTCAGGGGCGACGAGTGTTTGAGAGGAAAATTTACTTTGCAAAGACCCCGACAAACCATAATTTACAAAAAAAGAGATCCGCCGAAGCGAATCTCTTTATGTGATTTTTTTACTTTTCAACTCTTTCTTCACGCATGACCTGCAACTCTGCAAGGATTTTTTCGTGCTGTTCTTCATTGAGGAAGTAACCGTGGATGGGCAATGCCTGCAGCACACAGCCGATGGCAGGAACAAAGGTGATGAGTATCAGCATAGCGGTGGTGATTTCGGGGTAGGTTTCGGCAAAGTTGAGGGTGAATTGCTGTCCTGCCGCAGCTGCCGCACTGATCTGCTCGGTAAGAGAGTTGATGGTGTCTGTGTAGTTGACAAACGAGAAAATCAGGTTTGTGATAACAGCCGTGATGGCAGCGGTGAGCTTGGAAGTGAAATTAAGACCCGAGAAGAACACACCGTCGTTTCTTCTGCCCGTTTTGTGCTCCATGTAGTCCACGCTGTCGGCAATCATGGTGGTGTTGTAAACGGTGGAGAAGCCTGTCAGGAAGCCGCAGAAGAACATGAGAATGCCCATGATGATCAGGTGCTTTGCAAACAGGAAAATCAGAATATACGGCACGGCATTCATGTAAGATGTGAACAGATACACCTTCTTTTTGCCGAACTTTTTGGCAACCTGCGTGCTGATGTTCATGGCAATAATCATACCCACAAGGAAGGGACCGCCGAGCTTGACAAGCCACAGCGTTTCGTCGCCGCCGTTGCCGAGCACCCATTTGCAGTAGTAAATGCCTGCGGTGAGCATGAGGGTCTTTGTGCAGCCGAGAATGTTGGAAGCAAGCGAACGGATAAACAGCTTGTTTTCCCACATCAGCTTCAGATTCTCTTTGAGACCCGTGTCCTGCTCCTTGGGTGCCTGCGTGATGCGTTCGCGGATGAATGCAAAGGGAAGTCTGAACATGACACCACCGAGCAGTGCAATGAGTGCAACCGCAAGCAGATAGCCCTGCGGCTCGGAGAAGAAAGCAAGATCGGAGTTTGCCTTGCCCGTGTTTTCAAACAGCCCGAGGTCAATGGCACCGAGTGCATCCTTGATCGGATAAAATGCAACAATGGCAATGCTGCCCACACTCGAAATCGTTCTTGCGGCAGAGATGAGCTTTGCACGCTTCTGTTCGTCAGGTGTCATCAGTGAGGTCACACCCCACAGCGGAATGTCACCGAGGGTATACAGCGTTTCCCAAAGCAGGAAGCTGAAAATAACAAAAACAACCTTGGCACTGTTCGGAAGATTCGTGATCGGTAAAAACAGCAGAATGGTTGTAACCGCAATGGGAATGGGAACAAATTTCAGATAGGGTCTGCACTTGCCCCAACGGGTGTGTGTTTTGTCCACCACGGTGCCCATGATGATGTCGTTTGCACCGTCCCAGATGCGTGAAACACCCATGATGACACTCACCGCAATGGTGGGAATCAGCAGAATATCGGTGTAGAACACCTGCAGAATGGAACCGATGATGGCATAAATCAGGTTTTGCCCGAGCATGCCGACCAGATAGACATTACGCTCACGGTTGGAATAATCCCCGATGTCCTTGGTTGCATTCGGGAACGAAAAGCACAGCAGTTCCTTGACCTTGTTTTTCATAATACGCCTCCTTGAAGTGGTTTACATACATACTACCACACAATGACGGATGAATCAAGAAATTTTGCTTCAAAACAAAAAAAACGTAAAGCAGGGGAACGGTACTGCGACAGACATTTTGTAAAAATGATTCGGTCAATCACAAAAAACCGTCCGCAATGATTGAGTCCCCGTCATCCCTGCAACCTGTCATTTATCGTTTCCTCTTTCTTAGTGTCGGCACGGTCGTTCGTGCGATCCGTTCTGCCAGTTCCAGGTCATAGGATGCAGGTGATGTCATGAAATTCGTGTTCATCCCCGAAGAATCTGACACAGACGACCTTTCGGTGTTTTCTTTTTTTTGTTTTGGTGCTGCGATTGTTTTGTTTGCGGATTGGCTGATTTCATCTTTGGAAATCCATTCGCACAGAACCGCCAGATCATCGGAATATGTTTTGTTTGTTCTTCGCTTGTAAGCCGAAAGCCTTTCGATGTAAGAATCCGCGGAACGGCTTCGATCATGCAGCATCTGTTTTTCTTCCGTTGATAAATATACATTCTTAAATGTGCCGTAACTTTGTCTCGGCACAAAAGAGGATTCGGCTGCGGTGATCGGCTCTATAATCTGCGTCTGCTTTTTGCCTTGCAGCTCGTCAGGGGAGATGACCGTGATCAGTGAATATCGATTACGGATGTTCGCACGGGCAATCAGTTCCATTTTTTCAAGCGTTTCGAGAGCACAGCGGATTTTGTGGTCGGTTTGTTTGAGTGATTTTGCAACGGAAGAGACGGATGTGAGCAACTGTCCGGGAAGAATCTCAATGCCGTCCTGCACTGTTTTTACATATCTCGCCTGCACGCACAAAAAAAGCCAGGTTTGCAACACCACCGGTCTGCAGTACAAAACCGATTCAAGTGCATCTCTGTTCATTTTTATATACCCTGCCATAAAAACTCCTTTGCGTTCTGTATTTATTCATTGCCTGTATGGTAACAGAAACACAAAAAATTTTCTGCCCCGGTTTCTCGCAACCGAAGTGCCGAAAACCCCGTCATATCGGGCTTCTTAAGGGTTGAAAATTTTAATTTTTCTTTATTTTGCACGCAGGTGTATATATAACATTCTTTCAATTCTTTCTTTCCCATTCTTTCTATGTATAATAGTATGTACGGTTTGCATTCGGTCTGTCAAAAAACGAATTAACGCAGACAGTCCGTTATACAAAGTGCAAGCTGTGTCCATGCCGAAAAGCCTTTGCTGATGGGGTTTTAGGATTTTTTTCGGTCTGACAACAGCAAGCCAAAAACAAAAACAGCGTCAGATAACAATCGGATCCGTGCTTCATTTTTGCTTGTCTTTTGCATAAAATGCATCCGCGTGACCTACAATAAGAGCGGAGGGATGACAATGCAAAACGAAAAACAAAACAAACAAAACAATCAGAAAAGAAATAAAAAAGTGAACAGCCTGCCGCCCGATATTTTACCGCTGCCTTATCATTCAAACCAAAAAGGAACACCGCAAATTGACGACGACACGCAGAATGCGGCGGATATTTATGACTTTCTCCCTGACGGCATATACGACCGATATTCGGATTAACAGAAAAACCGTACCTTTGGCATCAATGAAGATGCTCGGTACGGTTTTTTTACTTTATAGGAAACTGCGTTTCCATAAAGCAAAAAAAATGTATGTCCCTCCGTCGCCCGCTGTGCGTGCTTGGAGATGGACGAATCGAAAACGGTCGCCGCGTTACGACGAAGCCGTTTTCTTGTCATAGCCTTATCTGCCGTATAAATTGTCAAAATAATAATGGCTGTGTTTCTTGGATTGGGGATATTGCGGTGTTTCAATTTCTTGTTTTTCCGCATTCAATAACTTCGGAAAGCCATGGATATCATACTGATCGGGAATTACAAACAAATCGAGCACAAAATTATTCTCCACCGGACAAAGATATTCAATGCCGTCATTTTCAAAACTATACCACCTGGCATCCTCCGGTGGATTCCCACTGCAAAAAACCAGAACTGCCGACCCGTCGGACGCTCCTATATTCAGCGAGGTCATCATACCGGGAGCAAAATACGGTATGCCGCCGCCCGGATACCAGCGATTTTGAAAAATACGGTCACGCTCAAACAGGCACATGCACCAGAATGCACCGTCCGTTTTCGCAAGCACTGCCATGTAATCGCCGCGGATCTGTATGTCAACGATGCTGACACTTTCATACTGCGTATAGCCGTCACGTTTTAACGCCGGACTCAGGTAGGTAACCATTTGCTGCGATATTGCATCCTTGTCCGTTGCTTTTACGGTATCTGCATATCGAAAACAGAGAAAAAGAAAAAGCAGCAACGCAACCACACAAACAAAACCGAGAAGCACACGCAGCAGATAAATATGTCTGTTCTTTTTGATGATTACGGTTTCCACCTGTTCAGTGGCAAAAAAAGATTCTTCGATTTCAAAAAAGCCAAGCAGCGCATCCAGGGAATCACGGCTCGGATACCCCAGACCGTTTTCCCACTTTGCAACCGCACTGCGGCTGACATAAACCTTATCGGCAAGCTCCTGTTGGGAAATCCCTTTTTCGGTACGAAGTTGCTTAAGTTTGGTGCCGAACTCCATAAAAACACCACCGTTCACCTGTATTATAACACAAATCAGGCAAAAAGTGGTGTTACTTTGCTGTTACTTTTCATTTTTGTTGTTCGTTAAATCCGCTGTAAGCGATGCCCTGCATCAGGCTCAATACAAGTGCTGCTGCAAGGATGAACCCGAACGCGGCTCTTTCAAATTCCGATATGGCAAGCACGGCAGACAAGATCAGCAGAATACCGCCCGTGACAAGACCTGCCACAATGATGTGTTCCGTTCTGCCGAGGGAATGAAAAATATTTGCAAATGCTTCGTTTTTTCGCAACAAAACAAGTATGACAGCAATCGGTACCCCCGAAAAGGCGGCACAGATCAAAATCCAGTTGTTCATGGTTGTCTCCTTCTCTTTAGGGTGACGGATATAATCCGCACCCGTTTTTTACAGGCGGATTTCCGCCCATACTTCGTTAAAATACTCGAAAATCCACAAAGGATTTTTTGCGTTTTGTGCCTCGTCTCGTCAAAAATCCTCACTGTAAAAAATCTTCGACCCGAATACGAGGTATTTTTATTGGATTTTTGGGGTTGAGACCGCAGGAAGGCTGCCGCCTTTCAAGGGTGAAACGCCGAAAAGACTTAAAAAGATCCGTTTTCGGGCGGGTTCGGATTATACCCGT
>JAZNGB010000059.1:0-72810 GCA_045576275.1 Acutalibacteraceae bacterium | reverse complement strand
ACAATGATATATCCGCTTGCAGCGGATATGATATATCTTCGATATGATGAATGATATATTTTCCTTGCGGAAAATATTGAGGGTCGCTTCGCTCCGGATTATAGAAAAATTATTTAGAGCGAAGCGGAACAGCGACAGCTTTCGCAATATTTGCAACGCAAATATATCATCCGCAAAGCGGGTATCATCACGACGAAGTCGTGATATTATGTGCCCCAACGGGGCGTATATCATTATTGCGGTTTGTTCAACAAACCGTAATTTACCGAATTATAAGGAGACAAAGATGCTTACAAGCAAAGAAAGAGCCGAATTGCGCGGGAAAGCCAATGGTCTTGAACCGATCTTTCAGGTCGGCAAGAACGGCTTGACCCCGGAGTTTTTAGCACAGCTTGAGGGTGCGATCGCACTTCGTGAGCTGATGAAAATAAAAATTCTGCGTGAAACGTCCCCTGTGGATGCACGCACCGCTGCAGATGAAATTGCAGCATACCTGAACGCGGATGTTGTACAGGTCATCGGAAATATCGTTGTTCTGTACCGTGAAAATCCCGAATTGCACAAGCCTGAACCCAAAAAGAAAAAAACCGACCCCGGCATCAAACCCGGTGTCAAAAGAGCACGTGCTTTTGCCAAGAAAGAAGCTGCGAAAAAGAGCGAACGTGAAACGCAGACCCAAAAAGGCGAACGCAGAACATTTGCAAGCCGTGAAGAACGCGGCGGCAGAAGCAACCGTCAGGGCAGAAACGGCAGAGGCGGCAGATGAGAACAGGGATTTACGGCGGTTCATTCAATCCCGTACATCTCGGACACAGACGGCTTGCGGACTATATGTGCCGGACCTTGCAGCTTGACCGCTGTCTGATCATTCCTGCCTATGTATCACCGTTCAAGGTGAACAATGCGGCAGTCGTTGAATCCGGACACCGTTTGCAGATGTGTCGTCTGGCTTTCGATGCACCGCAGTATGCGGTCAGTGATATCGAGATTGCCGCACAGAACACTTCCTATACCGTACAAACACTCAGCAAACTCAAAGAGCTTTACCCGGACGACACTTTTTTTCTGATCATCGGCTCGGATATGCTGTTGAGTTTTGACAAATGGCACCGTTGGCAGGATATTCTGAAACTCTGCACGCTTTGTGCTGTTTCCCGTTGCGGTGAGTATACCGAGCAGGAATTGACGGATTTTGCGGAATCAGTTCTGCGGAAAGAGGGCAATGTCGGTATTTATCCCTTTGAACCGCTGGAAATCAGTTCCACCGTCATTCGTGCAAAAATTGCGGCAAGGGAAGATACAAGTGCATTTTTGCATCCTGCCGTAGCACAATACATAAGGGAAAATAATTTGTATATTGAAGGAACACAATAACGTGATATACGACGAAAAAACCTATCTTGCAGATCTTCGTTCCCGTCTGGATGATTACCGTTTCACCCACAGCGTCAATGTGGCACAGACCTGCCGCGAATTGGCACGCAGATACGGTGAAGATGAAGAAAAAGCCTATTATACGGGACTTCTGCACGATATTTTCAAGAACGAAAGCAAAGAAAACACCCTCGCATTTTTTGAAGAAAACGGTATTGTCCTGACCGTATGCGAACAGAAAGCCCCCAAACTCTGGCACGCAATGGCAGGCAGCACATATCTTCAGAAAAAGTACGGTTTTGATGAAGATTTTATCAATGCCGTCCGTTATCACACCACAGGCAGAGCAAATATGAGCCTGCTTGAAAAAATCCTTTTCTGTGCGGATTTTATTTCTGCCGAACGGGACTATCCGGGTGTGGAGGATATGCGTGAGCGTGTGCAAATCAGTCTGGAATATTGCATGGAGGAGGGACTGCGGTTTACGATTGACGAACTTGTCAATGCCTTACTGCCCGTGCATCCCGACACCATCCATGCTTTCAATGATATATGCATTCTGAAAATGAAAAACAGTTCGTGACGACGGACGAAAGAAGGATTGAAAATGGATAAGAAGTTAGAAATCATCGTAAAGGCACTCGATGACAAAAAAGCAAACGACATTCAGGTTTTGCAGGTAACGGACCTCACCGCGGTTGCTGATTATTTTGTCATTGCAGGCGGTACCTCCAACACCCATGTTCGCTCCCTTGCAGAAGAAGTTGAGTTTAAACTCGAAGAAGCAGGCATCGAAATCCGCGGTATTGAAGGCAGAGCCACCGGTTGGATTCTTTTGGACTGCTATGATGTACTTGTGCATGTTTTTATGCCCGAAGTACGTGATATGTATAATCTCGAACGCCTTTGGGGCGATGCACAACCCGTTGCTATCGACGGTCTGATCACTGAATAATCGGAAAGGATTAAATAGATATGAGCTACGATTTTAAAACAAGCGAAGCCAAATGGCAGAAACGCTGGCAAGAAGCAAAAATCTTCGAAGCACAGGACGATTTTTCAAAACCGAAATTCTATGGTCTTGTAGAATTTCCGTATCCCTCGGGTGCAGGTATGCACGTCGGCCACATCAAGGCATATTCCGGTCTTGAAGTTGTTTCCCGTAAGAGAAGAATGGAAGGTTACAATGTTCTGTTCCCGATCGGTTTTGATGCATTCGGTCTTCCCACCGAAAACTCCGCCATCAAGTTCAACACCCATCCCAGAATACTGACCGATCAGAATATTGAGAAGTTCACAAGCCAGCTCAAGCGTGTCGGCTTCTCCTTTGACTGGACAAGAACCATCGACACCACCGACGAGGATTACTATCGCTGGACACAGCATATTTTCCTTGAAATGTTCAAAAAAGGCCTTGTGTTCCGTGACACAGCCCTTGTCAACTATTGTCCGCACTGTAAGGTCGTTCTTTCCAACGAAGACTCCCAGGGCGGCAAGTGCGACATCTGCCACAGTGACATTGTGCAGAAGTCCAAGGATGTTTGGTATCTGCGTATTACCAAGTATGCCGACAGACTGCTGACAGGTCTTGAAGATGTTGACTATCTGCCGCAGGTCAAGCAGCAGCAGGTCAACTGGATCGGCAAATCCACGGGTGCATTCGTCAACTTCTCCGTCAAAGGCGGAGATGAGGGCGAAACACTGCGTATCTACACCACCCGTCCCGACACCCTGTTCGGTGTCACCTTCATGGTCATTGCTCCCGAGCATCCCATGATCGAAAAATACAGAGATCAGATTAAAAATATTGCAGAACTTGACGCATACAAGGAAGAATGTGCCAAGAAGACCGAGTTCCAGAGAACACAGCTCATCAAGGAAAAGACAGGTGTCAGAATTGACGGTATCTGCGGCATCAACCCCGTCAACGGCAAGGAAATTCCGATTTACACCGCTGACTATGTCATGATGGGCTACGGCACGGGTGCGATTATGGCTGTGCCTGCACATGATGAACGCGACTATGATTTTGCAAAGAAGTTCGGCATTGACATCATCGAAGTCATCAAGGGCGGCAACATTGAAGAAGCTGCCTACACCGGTGACGGTGAAATGGTCAACTCCGATTTCCTCAACGGCTTTACCAACAAAAAGGACTCCATCAAGCGTATGATCGAAGCCCTCGTAGAAAAGGGCATCGGTGAAGAAGGCGTGCAGTACAAGATGAAGGATTGGGCATTCAACCGTCAGCGTTACTGGGGTGAACCCATTCCGATCGTTCACTGTGCAAAGTGCGGCATGGTTGCCGTTCCCGAAGAAGAACTGCCCCTGCGTCTGCCTGCGGTCGAAAACTTCGAACCCGGCGAAGGCGGCGAAAGCCCCCTTGCAAAGATTGATTCTTTCGTCAACTGCAAGTGTCCGCAGTGCGGCGGCGATGCCAAGCGTGAAACCGACACCATGCCCCAGTGGGCAGGTTCATCCTGGTATTTCCTGCGCTACATCGATCCCCACAACGACAAGGCAATCGCAGACCCCGAAAAGCTCAACTACTGGATGCCTGTTGACTGGTACAACGGTGGTATGGAACACGTCACCCGTCACATGATCTACTCCCGTTTCTGGCACAAGTTCCTGTTTGATATCGGTGAAGTCAACACCGACGAGCCGTATGCAAAGAGAACCGCACAGGGTCTCATCCTCGGTCCTGACGGTGAAAAGATGTCCAAGTCCAGAGGCAATACCGTTGACCCCAACGAGGTCATTGACGCCTTCGGTGCAGACGTTCTGCGTACATATATTCTTTTCATGGGCGACTACGGTGCAGCAACACCCTGGTCAGACAGCTCCGTCAAGGGCTGCAAGCGTTTCATCGACAGAATTGCTGACCTTGTGAACATGGCAAACGGTGAAGGTGCAACACCTGCTCTTGAAAGTGCTTTCCACCGCACCGTCAAGAAGGTCACCGAGGATATTGAAAGCATGAAGTTCAACACGGCAATCGCTGCCATGATGACCCTGCTCAATCAGATCTACGATGCAAAGACCCTCACCAAGGACGAGCTTTACACCTTTATCCGCATCCTTTGTCCCTTCGCACCCCACGTTGCCGAAGAACTCAACGAGCAGCTCGGGAACACCGACCTTGTCAGTCTTGCTGCATGGCCGACCTGGGACGAAGCAAAGTGCAAGGACGATGTCATCGAAATCGTTGTGCAGATCAACGGCAAAATCCGTGCTCGTCTGAACATTGCTGCCGATGCAGAAACTGCCGATGCAATTGCACTCGCAAAGGAACAGCCTGCCGTAGCCGAAGCTATCGACGGCAAAACAGTCGTCAAGGAGCTCTATGTCAAGGGCAAGCTTGTTAACATCGTTGTAAAATAAACAATAAAAAAGTGCTTTCACCCGAACAGGTGAGAGCACTTTTTCTGTTTTGATTATTCCTGATTTTGAGGAAGTATGATTTCTCCGTGTTCTTCCTCAAACTGCCTGATGCATTGGCGAATCAGGTGCAGAATCTGTCCGTTTGCGGAACGACCTTCATATTTTGCAATATAGTGCAGCTTGCCGTGCAAGGCAGGGTCAACCTCAATGCCGAGATGTTTGTTTGCTTTGTTTCTCATTGTATCACCAAAATAATCTTACTTTAAGTAGATTTTAAGATTATTTTGAGATATAATGTAAAAGTATACTTAATTTAAGTATACTAAATTAAGGGGAATGAAGTGAAATAATGGTTTGTACCTTTTTCGGACACGCAGATACACCTTGTTCTGTTGAAAGCAGCTTGTATGAAACACTGCTTGATTGTATTGTAAACAAAAGTGTAACTACTTTTTATGTAGGAAATCAAGGAAAATTTGATGCAATGGTACGCAGACAACTCAAGCTTTTACAGCAAGAATATGATATTCAGTATTTTGTTGTGCTTGCGTACAGACCTTGCAAAAAGAATGATTATGAGGATTATTCCGACACGATTTATCCCGAAAAATTGGCAGGCATACATCCACGTTATGCAATCTGTAAAAGAAATGAATGGATGGTGCAAAAGTCGGATTATGTGATTGCCTATGTAACACTGTCTGTTGGTTGTGCAGCAAAATACAAAGCCCTTGCTGAAAAAAAGCAGAAAATTGTTATCAATCTTGCAGAATAAAAATAGTGCTTTCACCCGAACAGGTGAGAGCACTTTTTTAAGAGCCTGAAAAGGGGCAATCCATGATTATGTAAAGCTTGTTTTGCCCTATAATGAAGTTGACAAAAAAAAGAATTTGTGTTATATTGATACTAATTGATATCAATTAGTATCAATGGGGGAATTGTTTTGGATATTAAAATTTTTACAAATCTTCTGCAGGATAAGCATTTTCCCGATTATGAGAAAATGCAGCATAAATATCCTGCCGATTTCGGTGCCTTTTTGCAGACCTTGCAGGAGCTGTATCAAAAAAACTTACCGCTTGCAGATTTTGGCGGCAAGCCGATGACACTGCTTGAAACAATATCTGCCGTCAGAATGCAGACAATAAAAATGTTGCTCAGGGAGCAAGACCGCGGATTCGGTATGCGTGCAGCGGAAGAAGAAATTCTTGCAACCTGTGCCATTGAAAATATTGACTTTTCCCGTGATTCCGTCCGCAATATTCTCAAGGGTTTTGCACCTGTTGATGAACAGGAAAACCGTATTCTCGGATTGAAAAACGGGCTTGCATTTATTGCCGATGTGTCGAACAGAATCACCGAAGAGAATCTGCATCGTCTGTATTGCATGTCGGTGGGCGATTTTCTGGATGCTGAAAACCGTTTGCTTCCGGGTTGTTTTTATCGCCATGACAGCGTTTATGTGGTCAGCGACCATGTGGATCACGCAGGACTTGACAGCAAAAAGGTACCGCAGTATATGAGCGCACTTTTTGACTATATCAATATGGACGATGATACGGATGACCTGACCAAGGTTGCCGTTATTCATTTTTATTTTGCCTTTGTGCACCCGTATTTTGACGGCAACGGCAGAATGGCAAGGTTGCTGCATCTGTGGTTTTTGGTGCAAAAGGGGTATCGCTCGGTGCTGTTTGTGCCTTTTTCGAATTGCATCGAAAAAAGTCGCAAGGCTTATTATGATGCCTTTTCTCTTATTGAAAAAAACAAGAGATTTACCGGGCAGATTGATGTTACACCCTTTGTGCTTTATTTTAACGAATTTGTTTATAATAAAATGACACAATCTGCTGTTGGTGACGATGTGATGGCAATGTTCGGCTCGGCTTTGCAGAACGGCGAAATCACACAAAAAGAAAAAATGCTGTGGCAGTTTGTTTTGTCGCATTACGGCACATCGCCGTTCTCCACAAAACAGCTCGAAAAGGATTGCGGCTTTGCAGCGTATGCCACCATCCGTTCGTTTGTAATGAAATTTGAAAACATGGGCTTGCTTGCAGCCATCCGCAACGGCACACGCACAAAATACAAGGTTGCACAATCATAAAAAAAGTGCTTTCACCCGAGCAGGTGAGAGCACTTTTTGAGTTTTAATGCATATTTGCTGCATCGATACCGATGACATGATCGTTTGCAAATGTCACGCTGACATAGCGGTGCACGGATTCGTTTTTGGCGATTGTGCGACCTGCAAATTTTATGCGTGTGACAGGGGTGTCATGATACCATTCGTATTTTATTTTCCCGTCTTGGAGCTGTCGCTTGCGGTTTGGTCTTCCGAGCAGCCGGATGACCTCCTTGCTTGTCTGTCCGAGTTTTACATTTTTATAATTGTTTACCAGACGCCGTCCCTTTGTTGCCAGCTTAAAGAGCAGAAAAAGACACGGAAGCACAAAACACAGTGAAATCAGCGAACGGATTTCCATGGGAATCTGATTCAGAAAATCAATCATAAAGCTCCTCCGACAGGAAAATACAATAAAAGTATACAGGAGTCATTCGTTTTTTGCAAGATGCATTTTCTGCTGACAGTGTATTGCTATGTGAACGGCTTTTAATGTATAATACAAATAAATAAAGTTGCAGATTCTTTGTGGTGACGATTATGAAAAATCTTGATAAAAATACTGTTTTTGAAAGCGACAATTCTTATATTTGTTCTTCTTGTGAGCTGCTTTTTACCCTTGCCGATACGCAGCGTGTGACGGATGAAAAATACCTCACCGTCCATGAGGGTGCAACACATCTGGATGTTGCATTTTTGCTGAAAGGACTTAAAAACGTTGTTCTGGATTTCGGCGGTGCGGTGCTCAAGCTTCGCGGTCGGATTCAGCCGTTTCTGCTTGACGAATGCGAAAATGTGACCATCCGCAATGTCACCGTGGAGTATGAGCGATCGCTGTTTACCGAGCTCGATGTGGTGCAAAACACGGGAGATACCCTTGTTGTGCGGCAAAAGGAAAAATTCCCCTGCCGTGTCGAAAACGGTCACTTTATTCCCTTTGGTGAGGATTATGAGGACCGTGACCTTTACAAAAAGGGCTGTATGTTCATCCAAGCTTTTCACAAGCAAAGCGGTGCAGGCATGGGACTGGATGTGATTTATCTCGGTGAAAATATTATCCCCGAACCGTCACCGCCTGCAAGCAATATCAAGCACGTGAAAGTGAAAAATGACGGAGAGAATTTTGTGCTGTACGGGTCTTTTCCGTCCCATTGGGATGAAAATGCCGTCATTGCACTCGAGCATGAAAACCGCTTTAAGTCGAGTGCTGCCGTCTTGCACTGCAAGGACGTGCTTGTTGAAAATTACCGCATTCTCAACGGCTGCGGCATGGGGATTTTCGCACTGTACACCGAAAACATCCGCCTTGACGGCTATAAGCTGTATCGGGATGCCCTTTCCCACGGCATCGTCACCAATTCCGCTGACGGTGTGCATTTTGTAGCCTGCAAAGGACTTGTGCACATGGAAAACTGCATTTTTGAGGGCATGATTGACGATGCACTGAACATCCATTCCAATTTTTATTCCGCTGTCAGTTCTTCGGGCAACACCATTGTGGCAGAAAGAAGTCAGGCAAGCCATGCACTCAATGCCCATTCGCAGGTTTTTCATCCCGGAGATACCATCGCCGTTTACAACGGACACACCATGGAAGAAAAAGCACGCTTTGTTCTGCAGAATGTGCAGATTGTTGACCGTTGGACGGTGCAGTTTGAAACAGACAAGCCGACCGACCTTTTGTGTGCGGATGATCTGATTGAAAATATTGCAACCAATCCCGAAATCCGAATCCGCAATTGCCGATTCGGCAAAGCCAACACGCACCTGCGTTTTCAGTCAAGAGGCAAAACGGTGATTGAAAACTGCGAATTTGAATTGCCCGTGCTGCTGACAGGGGACATGGATTATTGGTTTGAAGCTTCCCCCGTGCAGGATTTCACATTGCGAAATTGCAATTTTACAACCGAACGTGCAATTGTACGCATTGAGCCGTCCTTTACCCCGACCGCAAAGGCACCGTTTTATCACCGCAATATAAAAATTCTCAACAACCGCTTTGTCAATCGCGAACCGCTTTTGCAGCATGGTGCAGACAATGTTGTGTTTTCGGGAAATGAAATGATTGAATAACAAAAAAGTGCTTTCACCGGGGTGGTGAGAGCACTTTTTCTTGATTATCACGAAACAAAGAGGGATAAAGCAATTGCAATAAGGAAAGTGTGTATTATGTTTTATCCGGAAGGCTTGATTTTAATATTCTCTGCATTCCGATCAGCCGAGGTTGGCAGCGATATTCTGCTCATAGTGACCGGTGTTGACATAGCCGTTTTCGGTGCGGATGCATGCACCGAGTTTGCGTGCGATTTCTTCATAGGAGTCGGTTTGCAGTTTGGCTCTTTCAAAACCGTCACGGCTGCCGAACAGACACCAATCGGATTCCCACATCATGTGGCCTGCGGCTTTGTAGGTCCAGAGCATCCAGCTGTAATTGAAGCGGTTCATGGACTTGAAGCAGCCTTTCCAGGTGGTCTGCTGATGCGGATAGAATTCACCCATGAGCATCGGCACATTGGGATGCAGAATCTTCTGCAGCAACAGGAACAGGGCAAAGATAAAGTCATTGTTGTTGTAGAAATGCACCTGATAAACCACATTCGTCCAGCCTTTCAGCCAGGTCTGCGGCAGTGCAAAACCCGTCCAGATGCATTCCATGGTGATGATGTGACCTTCGTCCACCGCACGGACGGCATCATAA
Organism: Acutalibacteraceae bacterium; assembly: GCA_045576275.1. Taxonomy (GTDB): domain Bacteria; phylum Bacillota; class Clostridia; order Oscillospirales; family Acutalibacteraceae; genus RUG806. The sequence goes on along the minus strand of JAZNGB010000059.1, from coordinate 63,229 downwards.
AGGATGGTATAGATGTATTCGTTGTTCATGCGTCTTTCGATTTCCGTGGCATCCACGTCGCACATCGGCTCGTTGAGCAGGTCATACATTGCAACAGCAGGATGTCCGTTGTAACGGCTTGCAATTGCCTGCCACAGTTCAATGGTCAGACCGCGGTAGAATTCGCCTTCTTCGGTCTGCTCATACAGTCCGCAGGAATCGCCCTTGCCGTTGTGCGGTGCATCACTTGCAAAACCGGGTGCACCGTGCATATCAAGAATGACATAAAGTCCTCTTTCAGCACATTCATTCATAACCCAGTCAAGGCGTGAGAAATCCCATTCGCCGTTTTCGTCGAGGATTTTCGTGCCGATGTCATCGTAATAGAAATTGCGGTACCAGAACGGAACACGCACGCAGTTGAAGCCCATTTCCTTGATCTGATCGAGGTCGTATTCGGTGAACCAGTTGTCCATGTAGGTGTCCATCAGTTCATACGCTTTTTCAACACCGAAACGCTCGGTGAGGATTTCGAGTGCATTGTAGTGGTCGGTGGCTTCTTCATAGGGAGACAGCCAGTCTTCCCAGATCATCCACGAGCCGATATTGACCCCCTTGAGCCGCACTTCTTCGCCTTTGCCGTTGACGATTTTTGTACCCTTGGTGACAAGAAAATCATCCTGCGTGAACAAGCCGTATTCTTCTTGTACCGTTTCTTCTGCGACAACGCCCAACATGGTGAACGGTACTGCCATCAGCAGGCAAAGGAAGATACACAGGGTCTTTTTGAATGTCTTTTTCATAACCGTAAACTCCTTTGTGTTTGTTTGTCTATATTTTAATCCCATTTTATCTGCAAGTCAAGACCCGAATCGGTCGATAAGCACCAACCATGGGATGAATATTGACCGAGGATAATTTGTTCTGTGCGTGCACTCTTTGCCGAATAAACAAAACCTGCAATGACAAGGTCTTGCAATCGATTGTTTGGTATGGTATGATGTATTTATATATCCGTTTCGGATGAAGGAGGATTTGTATGCTCAACATTTTTAAGGCGATTGTTGCATTTTTTGAGGTTTTCCTGTTTTCTCTCGGTATTCTCCCTGCCGTACCGGACATCGACTACGGCGGCGGTGAATATGTTGCTCCCGTGGTGGAAGAAGCTTTGTATTTGGTGCAGGACGGTGACAGCGAATACTATATCGTCACCGAAGACGAACCTGACGAGTGCATCATGACCGCTGTCAGCGAATTGCAGAACTATATTGAAAAAAGCAGCGGTGCAACCCTTTCCTACAAAAAACAATCGGATTTGCCTGCCGATGCCAAAGCTATTTATCTCGGCAACACCGAAAAAGCTGCCGATCTCGGCAAAGACCTGTCTTCTGTTTTTGAAGACGGATTCTGGCTGACGAGTGACGGTGAAAACTTCTACATTCTGGGTGAAGACAGCCGCGGCACACTCTACGGTGTTTATACATTCCTGGAAGACTACCTCGGTGTGCGTTGGTTTACACCGCAACTTGAAGTCGTACCCGAAAACAGCGATGTTGCGATCGACAAGCAGCTTGACCGCCTTGTTGAACCGTCCTTTGCTGTACGCAGAAATTCCTGCAGCGGTTCATCCGATGCCTACCGTGCCAAGATGAAAGTCAATGTCAGCTTCTATTACGAAGCTGAAGAATACGGCGGAGCCATGACTTTTGTGCTGTGGGACGTTACCCTCCCGACCCTTGTACCCGACAGTCTGTTTGCAGAGCATCCCGAATACTTCGCCATGAATGAAGACGGTACCCGTACAACCGACCACGTCTGTCTGTCCCATCCCGATGTATTGGAAATTGCAATCGAAAACGGCAGAAAAGCCATTCAGAACTGCAAATACAAAGCCGATCACATTCACATCGGTCAGAAAGACAACTCCAACTACTGCCATTGTGAAAACTGTGAGGCTCTGTATGCACAATACGGTGCCATTTCCGCACCCACCATTTTGTTTACCAATGCATTTGCGGATGCGCTGGACGATGAATTCCCGAACTTCACCTTTACATTCTATTCCTACGGTGAAACGGAAGTCCCGCCGACTGACCATACACTCCGCTGCAACGAAAATGTTGTGCCTGTCCTTTGCGGATTGCACCACGCTTGCCGCAGCCATCCGCTGAACGAATGCGGTGCTACGGATATGCAGCAGACGGGTTTTGACGAATTCATGAACCTCTATGGCGACAACGAAGCCACCATTGCCGAGGATTTCAGAGTCTGGAAAGAGATTTCCGACAGACAGTATATCTATGATTACACTATCAACTTCCTGTTCTCGGCACAGTTCTTCTCCAATTTTGAAACCATGCAGCCGACCATGCAATATATGCATGACTTAGGCATTACAGGCTATGTCTATAACTGCGGTGACGGTCACAGGGCTGCTTTCAATGAGCTGCGCAACTACCTGCTGTGCAAGCTGCAATGGGATGTCAATGCAGACGTGGAATACCACATGATGGACTTTATGAATGCCTATTACGGTGCGGATGCAGCACAGTATATCAAGCAGATTCTGGATATCCAGACCGCACAGATCAAAGCAACGGCACACTCCTTTGACTTTGACTGGCATTATCAGTCGGGTTATTATCCCATTCACACCATCATGAAGCTCGATATGCTCTGGAGCAAGGCTCTCGGTGCCGACATCACCGAGCAGCAGCTTTTCAATGTGGAAGTTGCCAACCTGAGCTGGGAATTCTTCAAAGCAAATCAGTTCCTCGGTGATTATTTCTTCCTCAATCCCTTGCGTCTGCAAAAGCAGGAATGGCTTTATGATGAACTGGAAAGACACGGTATCGACAGGGTTTCGTCTTTCTCCATCATTCCCGACAAAGAACACGTCAATTTCCTGCAAAGACCGATCAATTGGGAATAAGTGCGGTATGTTTTCCTGAAAAAATCCCTGTTGATCCGCTTTTTGCACAAGAATTGTGTAAAAACTTTGTTCAAAGTGTGTAAGAATTGTAAATTGGCAAAAATATTCTTGTAATTTAAATGGCGATATGATATGATAATAAAGCGGACGTATGTCCCCATCATACAGTAAAGCGAGGTGTACCAAATGATTAGCAAGAACGACGATTACGGCTACATCCAGCAGTTCATGGAATACCTGAAGCAGATCATCGACATGATCATGAAGCTCTTCAAGGGTAGCGACGATGCAGCTGATACTGAAACAAACAACGGTTAAGTTTATAGCATTTTTTAATCTGTACAGAAAAGCAAAGACCGCATAAGCGGTCTTTGTTTTTTGGCTGCAAAATGCAGACGGCTGATTTTCAGACACTTTGGTTTGTGCGTTCCCTACGATCGAACCAACCAACTCACAACAAACCGTAATTTATCTGTTTTAAATCCCCTTTTTTGTGAAGAACCTATCTTTTCAGCGGAATGATGGTCTTATCCACCTGCTTTTTCCAACGGTCATATGCCTCGGGGGTGTAGGTCTGCGGAATGCTTTTGTATATTTTTGCGACTTTGCCGCCGGACAAGGCGGCTTTTGCCGTTTTTATAAGGGTCGGCAGATGGAAAATACCACGTAACACGCGACCGATCATGTCCGCAGAATCCACAGCAGAACCACCGCTTGTCAGATCACTCTCGCTGACAATGCGTTTGTCGAACAGCAGATCGAGTTTTTCCGGTTGCAGATTCAGAAGTGAATTTTTCAGAATGTCCACACCTGCAAGGGAAGCGTATTTTGTGATGTAATCGCGGTGATACGGCCATAGTGTCTGCGTTGTGAATGCACATCGCGTATCCGCAAGAATACAGGCATGCAGCATTTTTGCCGCACGCATGGAAAGGTCGATGCCCGATCCCGACATGGGGTAGGTCATGTATGCACTGTCACCGATGGCGGCATAACCGTCGCATACCGTTTTTGCAAGCGGACGGCGGACGGGAATTTTTGCAAACGTACCGCCGCGGAGCAAGTCGTTTCCGAGCTGCGGATGGCGAATGCGGAAATGTTGCAACTCGGACTCCACTTTTTCCGGGCCGAAGGGTCTGAATCTGCCGAGCAGGACGTCCATTCTGTTTTCTTCCGTAATAAACCACGACATACCCGGCTCACCGCGATGCATGAGATACAGCTCATACGCATACGGATCGGGCGGTGTGGGGCCAAGCTTTGTATAAATGCCGCGGTAGGTATAAAACACCTCACCGTCCGCATAATTCTGTTCGATTTTGCAAACATCCGGCAAACTTCTGCGTACGGGCGAATCCACTCCGCAGGCATCAATCACAAGATCCGCACAAATTTCGTTGCCGTCTGCGGTCACAATCCCCGTGACCCGTGCATTTTCGGTTTTTGCAGCCGTGATTTTTGTATGCAGGACGAATTGCACACCGCATTTTTTTGCATATTCTGTTAAAAGATATGCCAGCATTTTTCGTTCTGCTTTTTCGGGCGGATTGTTGCCGAAAGAGGTTTCAACGGGTGTTTTTTCGGATGGAGAAAAATAGCGGTTGTTTTGCAGAACCCCTTTTTGGTTTTCCGCAAATTGCATTCCCGTAAACTGTTCCGCATCTCTGACCGAAAAACTGTCTTCCCAGTCATAGGCACTCTCAACGGGATCGCGGTCCGTATAAACGGTTACGCAGTAACCGTCTTTTGCAAGCAATGCACCCACCGCAAGACCGCCGCTTCCTGCTCCTGCAATGATGATTTTTTTCATGGCACGATCTCCTTTTCTATCTGTTTTTATTAAAACAAAATGTGATGCATTTGTCAATGCGGAAAAATTCCGAAAAAATGATGCTTCTCTTCGCAAATAAAAATAAAAAAAATGTGGATTTTAAGAAAAAGATATGGTATAATTCTTCTATATATTGGCTTTTTTTATATATGCTTTCGGAAAGGAAGGATTCTTTTGACAGTTACCATCAACGGTATAGATGTAAATTACCTGCATCTCGGAGAAGGAGAAGCAGTTGTTATGCTCCACGGTTGGGGCGCCAATGCACAGCTTTTCAATGCGATCGCAGAGGTCGTTGCACAAAAATACAGTGTGTATGCACTTGATTTCCCCGGCTTCGGCGGCACACCCGAACCGCCTGCAGTATGGTCGGTGGATGACTATACCGATCTTACTGTGCAGTTTATTGAAAAAATGGGCCTGAAAAAGGTGATTCTGCTTGGCCATTCTTTCGGCGGCAGAGTGATTATCAAACTTGCAAACCGCAAGGGACTTTCTTTTGAGATCGACAAGATCATTCTCACCGATGCTGCCGGTATCAAGCCCGAGAAGTCGGCTTCGCAGGGAACAAAAGAAAAAGTGATGCACATCGGCAAAAAACTGCTGACTCCGTTCCCGGGACTGACGGCAAAATTGCAGAGCATGACCGGTTCCGATGACTACCGTGCCGCATCTCCGCTGATGCGTCAGATTCTTGTCAATGTCGTCAACGAAGATCTGACCGATCTTTTACCCGGTGTCAAGCCGTCGACACTGCTGATCTGGGGTGATCTTGACACGGCAACACCGCTTGCGGACGGACAGAAGATGGAACAACTCATGCCCGATGCAGGTCTTGCGGTGATTCACGGTGCAGGACATTATGCATTCCTGGATAACCCGGTTTTGTTTGCCAACATTCTTCGTTCATTCTTAAAAATTGTATAAAAGAGGAGATTCACATGACCAGTATTCTGCAAATACTTTACGGTTTGGGTGTTTTGCTCGGATATTATGCCGTTTTCCGCATGACGCTGCGTACTTTACATATGTTCCAGCTCAACGGTTACCGCACCGATACCCAGCTTCATTGGATGACAAAAAACATCGGCAGCTACCTTGTCAACCTGATTCTGTTGCCTGTTGCGGTGCTGTTTCTGTTTGTCGGCGGCTCGTTTCTGCCTGTTGCAGCAGCCGTTGTTGTAAATATTCTGTACTGTGCCGTTTTGCCTGCAAACCGCAAGTTTGAGGCAAAGAAGCCGCTTGTCTGGACCCCCCGTGTCAAACGTATGACCGTAACGGCATTGCTGTTGTACGGCATTTGCATGGGTTTGTCTTTCTGGACTCTGACCACGGAAAAATACCTGTTTGCCTTCGGAATCGTGGCACTGAATGTTGCATTGTGTCCGCTGTTTATCCTGCTTGCAAACGGACTCAACAAACCGATCGAAAAAGGCATCAACGCACGCTACACGAGAGAAGCCAAGAAAATGCTGGCTGCCTGTCCTGCTCTTGACACCATCGGTATTACGGGTTCTTACGGCAAAACCAGCGTCAAGTTCTATCTCTATACCATTCTGCGTGCATGGAAAGATACGCTTGTTACCCCCGAAAGCTTCAACACCCCCATGGGTATCGTCAAGACCGTCCGCGGTGAACTGAATGCCATGCATCGTATTTTCCTGTGTGAAATGGGTGCAAAATGGGTCGGTGATATCAAAGAACTCTGCGACATCGTTCATCCGAATCACGGTATCATTACCGCTTTGGGTGAACAGCATCTCGAATCTTTCAAATCTGTAGATAACATCCGCAAGACCAAATATGAACTTGCTGATTCTCTTCCCGAAAAAGGCAGATTGTATGTGAACTTCGACAACGAAGCCATCCGTAAGAATCCGCCCAAGCACAAGTACATCACCTACGGTACCACCAAAGACTGTGACTGGTATGCGTACGATATCGTCAGCAGTGCAGACGGTACGCAGTTTACCGTACATTCCCCCGACGGAGAAGAATGCCGTTTCACAACCAAGCTTCTCGGTATGCACAATGTACTCAACATCACCGCAGCCATTGCCGCAGCAGCAGGTTTCGGCATGAAGATGGAAGAGATGAAACTGCCCGTTCGTCGTATCGAACCCGTCAAGCACCGTATGCAGATCGTTGAAAAGAACGGTGTTACCATCATTGACGACGCATTCAACTCCAACCCCGCAGGCTGCAAGGCATCCCTTGAAACCCTCGGCGGTATGGACGGTATGAAGATTCTTGTCACCCCCGGTATGGTCGAACTTGGTGAAAAGGAAGAAGAGCTCAACCGCATTTTCGGTCAACAGGCTGCAGCAGTGTGCGACTTTGTTGTGCTTGTCGGTGAAAAGCAGACCAGACCCATCCTGCAGGGACTCAAAGACAAGAACTATCCCGATAACAAGATTTTCGTGACCGATGTGTTCCTTGACGGTATGCAGAAAGTTTACGGCATTTCAAGCGACAAGAAAAAGATCGTTCTGCTTGAAAACGATCTTCCCGACAACTATTAAGCAAGGAGGAATGACGATATGAAGATAAAACTTGCCGTTCTGTTCGGCGGTATGAGTGTTGAGCACGAAGTATCCGTTATTTCCGCTTTGCAGGCAGTCGCTTCGCTGGATACCAACAAGTATGATATCTACCCCATCTACATGAACAAGAACAATGAGTTCTACACGGGACCCGAAGCAGGATTCATTGAATCTTACCGCGATATTCCCGCTTTTCTCAAAAAATGCACACGCTGTTTCTTTTTCAAGGACGGCAACAAGGTAAAACTCATGCGGTATCCGCTCAAGCGTTTCGGAAACAATGTGCTGACCACCATCGATGTTGCATTCCCCATTGTTCATGGTACGAATGTTGAAGACGGTGCTTTGCAGGGCTATCTGAAGACCCTCGGTTTGCCGTTCGTCGGTTGCGATGTTCTTTCTTCCGCAGTGGGCATGGATAAGTATGTTATGAAAACCGTCCTCATGCAAAACGGTGTTCCCGTACTGGATTGCATCCGTGTCAATGTGCGTGAGTTCTCCGAACCCGATAAAATTCTGGACGAGTGCGAAGCTAAAATCGGCTATCCCGTCATTGTCAAGCCCGTCAACCTGGGTTCTTCTGTCGGTATCAGCCTTGCAAAGGACAGACGTGCATTGCTGCATTCCCTGGACGATGCGTTCCGCTATGCACCGCAGCTTCTCATTGAACGTGCGGTTACGGATCTGACGGAGATCAACTGTTCGGTTCTCGGTGATGTGGATTATGCCGAAGCCAGTGAATGCGAACAACCTCTGAAAACAGATGAAATCCTCAGCTATGCCGATAAATACACCTCCGGCGGTGGTGGCGGATCCAAGGGCGGTAAAATGGGTGCCAAGGGCGGCAAGCTCGGCGGTGCCAAAGGCAGCGGCTCCAAGGGTGCCGGTATGGCAAGCCTGTCCCGTAAGATTCCTGCCGATATTTCTCCCGAACGCAGAGAAGAAATCCGCAGCATGGCAGTCAAGGCATTCCAGGCACTCGGCTGCAATGGTGTTTCGCGTATCGACTTCATGATCGACGGTGACACCGACAAAGTCTATCTCAATGAAATCAACACCATACCCGGCTCACTTTCGTTCTATCTGTGGAAGCCTGTCGGTGTGGAATACAATGTTTTGCTTGACCGCATGATCGAACTTGCTCTCAAGCGTCGCAGACAGGAAGATTCCTTTGTCTATTCGTTCGATACCAACATTCTTGCCGTTGACCGCAGCTTTACATCCGGCGGCGGTACCAAGGGTGGTAAATTCGGCGGCACAAAAGGCGGAAAAGTATAAATTCAAATATTTAACAAAAAATGCAGAAAAGAGATTTTTTACAGGTCTCCTTTCTGCATTGTTTTTTTGAATTCTTCACGTTGTTCACGGTGCATGGCAGCTGCAAAGGGAATGGGTGCGGTTTCGGCTTTGTTGGTCTGCCCCAGGGTACTGTCGGAAAGAATCAATGCACGACAGATGCTTTCTGTTCCTACAACATGGTAGGTGTATTTCTGAAAAGCAAGTAAATTTGAAAAATAAAAGATTGAAAATTAGTCAGATTAGATTTGCCGAATCGTACTTGACTAATATTAAAAAAGTGTGGTATACTATAGCCATCCTGAAATGGAGGTAAACAATATGTTTATCGGAAGAGAGCGAGAGCTGAATGCTCTGGAAAAGCTATATACATCAAACAAGTTTGAGTTTGCTGTAATTTACGGTCGCCGCCGTGTCGGTAAAACCGCACTTATTAACCGTTTTCTCGGTGACAAAAAAGCGATCTACTTTATGGGGGTAGAAAGTAACGCAAAACAAAATCTCGAAAACTTCAGTAAAAGTATTATTGAATACAGCAGCGGCATAGAAACAGAGACTTCTTTCCTGTCTTTTCAAGCTGCTTTGGAATATGTGTTTAAGCTTGCGGAAAAAGAGCGTCTTGTTCTTGCGATTGACGAATATCCGTATATTGCCCGTGCTTCAAAGAGTTTCGCATCTACTCTTCAACTGTTAATCGACAAGTATAAGGATTCCTCCAAGCTTATGCTCATTCTTTGCGGTTCGTCTATGTCCTATATGGAAGATCACGTTCTTGCATATAAGGCACCTCTGTATGGCAGAAGAACAGCGCAATTGAAGATCCTGCCCTTTGATTTTGAAGAGACTTGTCATTATTTCAAAAAACTTTCAGATGAAGATAAGGCTTTGATTTACGGTGTTGTCGGCGGTACACCACAGTATTTATTGCAGATGAATGATGCTCTCAGTGTTGAAGACAATATTAAAAACACTTTCTTAAATCCGATATCCTTCTTATATGAAGAGCCGATAAACCTCCTGAAACAGGAGGTGCGAGAACCTGCCATTTACACAGCAATTATTACTGCGATTGCAGCAGGTGCTTCCCGTATGTCGGAAATTTCAAGCAAGGTTGGCGAAGATACCAATGTTTGCTCTGCTTATATCAAGAACTTGATGAATCTTGGTATCGTGCAAAAAGAGATGCCCTATGGCGAAAAGGCATCCCGCAAATCTGTTTATTCTATTGAAGATAATATGTTCCGTTTCTGGCACCGCTTTGTGCTGGAGAATAATTCTGTAATTGCTCGCGGTGCGACCGATTTGGTTTATAAGCGCATTGAACCGAAATTGTCCGATTATATGGGGAAAGTATTTGAGGATATCTGCAAGCAATATCTTTGGAAACAGCTTTTAATCGGCAAATGCCCCGTGGAGTTTACTTCCCTCGGTCGTTGGTGGGGCAATGATCCTATCGAAAAATGTCAGGCTGAAATTGATATTATGGGAGAGCAGGATAAGGATACCGCCCTTTTTGCAGAATGCAAATGGACGAACGAAAAGGTTGATTTGAGTGTTTTGGAGATCCTTGCAAAGCGTAGCAGACTGTTTTCTTACAAAAACATACATCTGTATCTGTTTTCTAAGTCCGGTTTTACAAAAGGTTGTATCGACGAAGCAAACAGAATGGGTAATGTAACGCTTGTGCGTTATTCTGATATTGTTGCGTAAGTGGTCAGGAGGAAATGACTATCCCAACGTTTGATCGGATTGGAAAAGATAAAGTTATCAACGGTTCATTGCGGATTTTGCATTTTGCGGCACAAAAGGCGGAAAAGTATAAATTCAAATATTTAACAAACAATGCAGAAAAGAGATTTTTTACAGGTCTCCTTTCTGCATTGTTTTTTTGAATTCTTCACGTTGTTCACGGTGCATGGCAGCGGCAAAAGGAATGGGTGCGGTTTCGGCTTTGTTGGTCTGCCCCAGGGTACTGTCGGAAAGAATCAATGCACGGCAGATGCTTTCTTTTCCGTACTTTTCGCGGATTTTATCGGCGGTGATTTCCAGAATTTCTTTGTTCTGTATCCGTTTTTCTTCAAAGAACAGACTTGTCTGTATTTCTTTTTCGGCAGGAATTAGATTGATGCCGCGGATACCGATACTGCGAAGCGGTAAGTGAAAATCCCAATGTGCCTGCAACAAGGCAAGTCCTGCGTTGCAGATCTCATAAGCCGTTGAAACGGGTCTGCCGAACTGTTTTTGCCGTTCGATCGTGTGCAATTCGGTGTCACGCAAATGAATCTGCACCCCCGTGCAGGCAAGACCATAGGTTCGCAGTCTTTTTGCAACGGAATCCGAAAGGGAATACAGAATCAATCTTGCATCCTGCAAATTTTTCAGATCTCGCGGCGGTGTGGTGGAATTGCCGACAGATTTTATGGGTTCGGACTCGTAGTATTTTTTAACGGGTGTGCCGTCAAGCCCGGCAGCGGCATAATAGAGTGCTTCTCCGTTTTTGCCGAGTGCATTTCGCATGTGTTGCAGACCGCTTTGTGCAATTTCTCCGATGGTATAAATGCCGCCGTTGCGTAATCTGCGGCTTGTGGCACTGCCCACGAACAGCAGATCGGACACGGGGCACGGCCATACGATGTTGCGGTAGTTGTCGGGTGTGATGACCGTCACGGCATCGGGTTTTTTGTAGTCACTGCCGAATTTTGCAAAAATTTTATTCCATGATACGCCGACCGAAACCGTGATATCCAATTCCGCTTTCATTCGATTGCGGATTTCGTTTGCAATTTTTTCACCGTCACCGAATAAATGTATGCTGCCTGTCACATCCAGCCAACATTCATCCGGACCGAATGATTCCACCATGTCCGTATACTGCAAATAGATGTTTCTTGCCTTGTCGCAATACTCTTTGTAGAGGGCATAATGCGGCGGCACGACCACAAGGGAAGGACACTTTTTTTGTGCCTGCCAGATGGCTTCACCCGTTTTGATGCCTGCCTTTTTTGCCAATTCATTTTTTGCAAGAATAATTCCGTGCCGCAACTCTTTTTCACCGCCCACCACCAGCGGAACATTTCGCCATTCCGGTTTTTGTGCACATTCTATGGATGCATAACAGCTGTTTAAATCCGCATGCAGGATGGTGCGCATGGTTGTCACTCCTAAAAACAAGTTCTTCACGGAAACTCGGGGGATAAATTACGGTTTGTTGAACAGAGTAGCCGTTCTCATGATTGACTCCCCGACACCTCGACAAACCGCAATTTGCCCATTGATTTTCATTGCAACATACCCGGTCATTCCGTGAAGAACCAAAAAATAGTCGAACAAATGTTCTGCAAAATATATTATAGCAAACATTTGTTCGATTGTAAAGAGAAAATTTTTTCATTTTACAACAAAAGACGAGGTGTGTTGCGTGCATACATTTAAAACGGTAGGAATTTTAGGCAGTGTTCTGTTTTTATTGTTTGCTTTGCCCGTATTCGGATTTGCCCTGTGTGCAGATGCAGACGGTGATGGCGAATTGTCAGCCGCGGATGCCCGTGTGGCATTGCGTATTGCCGTCAGTCTGGAAGAGGGGACACAATCGCAGTTGCAGGATTGCGACCTTGATTATGACGGTGCTGTGACAGCTTCGGATGCACGAGAAATTCTGCGTTTGTCTGTCGGTTTCGGCAGGACGGATGACAGCGGTGCAGACGGCATGGATGATGCGGAATATATCGGCATGACCGAAAAATATTATAAAATTTACGAAAAAGACGGAATTACCTACATAGACGGTATCATCATTGCAAACAAAACCTATGCTTTGCCGACAGAATATGACCCCGGTGCTTTGCTTGCCGAGTGTACGGATGCATTCTCTGCCTTGCAAACGGATGCAGCCTACGACGGTATCTATTTATATCTTAATTCGGGGTATCGTACATATTCTTATCAAAAGGAAATTTATGATGAGTATGTTTATTATTATGGATTCAATTATGCCGAAGCATATGCTGCCCGACCGGGACATTCGGAACACCAGACAGGACTTGCCATCGATGTAACCAATTCTTCGGGTTGGTTCACCGGCTCCGTACAGGCACAATGGTTGCATGCAAATTGTATGAAATACGGCTTTATTTTGCGTTATCCAGAAGGAAAAAGTGCTTATACCGGCTACAATCCGGAGGCATGGCACATCCGTTATGTCGGTCCGGCAATCGCTGCAAAAATCAGCAACAGCGGACTGTGTCTGGAAGAAGAATATTACGGTATTACATCTGTTTATCCGTGAGGAGAAAGAAAAAATGAAAAAGACATACAAAAAACTTTATATTACATTGTTACTGTCGGTTTTATTTGTCGCCCTTTGCCTTTCGGCATCGGCTCTTGCGTTTGGTGATGTGGACGGCAACGGACAACTTCTGGCAGCGGATGCACGATTGACTTTGCGTGCAAGTGTGAATCTGACGGTTTTGACCGAAGAACAGAAAAAAGCTGCCGATACCGATTGTGACGGCAATATCACCGCAGCAGATGCAAGGAACATACTGCGGTTGTGTGTCGGGCTTGGAAACAACGATGATTCTTGCCGCGACGGTATGGACGGTGCAACACTTGTCGGCATTACAAGCAAGGAATATAAAATTTATAAAAAAGACGGTTTTACCTATATCGACGGGCTTTTGATCGTCAACAAAACCTATTCTCTGCCGTCCTCTTACAATCCGGGAACATTGCTGAATGAATGCTATCAGGCATTTGACGATATGCAGACGGATGCGTGGTACAACAGCGGTTTGTATTTGTACGAGTTGTCGGGATTCCGTTCATACACAACGCAGAAAAATCTTTATGACCGTTACGTGGCTGCTGACGGAAAAGCTGAGGCCGATACCTATTCTGCCCGGCCGGGTCATTCCGAGCACCAGACGGGACTGGCTCTGGATGTCAACTCACTGGATGACAGCTTTGCCAACACCGCAGAAGGAAGATGGCTTGCGAACAATGCCCACAAGTACGGATTCATCATCCGTTATCCCAAGGGCAAAACCGACAAGACCGGCTATATCTATGAGCCGTGGCACATCCGCTATGTCGGCGTGGAAAAGGCAACGAAAATCTACAACAGCGGTCTGAGCCTGGAAGAATACTACGGCATCACTTCGAAATATGCCGATTGATTGAAAACAGAAAATTATGCAAGACGGCACGAAAGCAAGTACGCTGCGTGCCGTTTTTCTTTGGTTCATCACGAAAACAAAGGGGAATGTTGTAATGAAAAGCAAAAGTTAAATTACGGTTTGTTCAACAAGCCGTAATTTATCTGTTTTGTGAACTCTTTTGCGGTTCTTTGTGTAAGAATCAATTTTCTCTTGCAATATTAGGATAAAAAGTATATAATTATAAACTGGTGGTATATATGAAAAAGAAAGATATAGCAAAAAAAGCAGAACAGGTGCTTGCCGATTTATATCCCGATGCCGTGTGTTCTCTGGTTGCGGAAGATCCGTTTCATCTGCTTGTTGCCGTGCGGCTTTCCGCACAGTGTACGGATGCACGTGTAAACCTTGTCACACCTGCTTTGTTTGCAAAGTATCCGACCGTTGAAGCTTTTGCGGAAGCAGACATCAGCGATGTGGAAGAATTGGTGCATTCCTGCGGATTTTACCGACAGAAAGCATCCGACATCGTACGCAGTGCGCAGATCATTCTGCAACAGCATGACGGAAAAGTACCCTGCACCATGGAAGAACTGACAGCACTCCCCGGGGTCGGACGCAAAACCGCAAACCTCATTTTAGGGGATGTGTACGGACAACCGTCCTATGTCTGCGATACGCATATGATCCGCATTGCCAACCGTCTCGGACTTGTAAACACAAAAGATCCCTACAAAGTCGAGCTTGCCCTGCGTGAATTGCTCACCCCCGAAACCAGCGGTGATTTCTGCCACCGTGCGGTGCTGTTCGGACGGGATGTGTGCGATTCCCGAAAACCCGGATGCAATGCGTGTCCGATGGCCTCTTTTTGTGCAGGAAAAACGGAATAATTTTTGAAGATTTTAAGATAACTTCATCTTTCAGGGTAAAATAGAAACATAAGCCGTGTTTGTGCGGCAAAAGAAAGGACAAAACGTAATGTCTATACTTACAAAGCTTTTCGGTGACTACTCCACCAAAGAGATCAAGAAAATCAAGAAAACACAGGAAAAAGTGCTTTCTTATGAAGAAGCATATTCCAAGCTCTCCGAGGAGGAACTCAAAGGCAAAACAGCCGAATTCAAATCCCGTCTTGCAAACGGTGAAACGCTCGATGATATCCTGCCCGAAGCGTTTGCCGTATGCCGTGAGGCTGCATGGCGCGTTCTGAATATGAAACATTATCCCGTGCAGGTTTTGTGCGGCATCGTTCTTTATCAGGGCAGAATTGCCGAAATGAAAACCGGTGAAGGTAAGACCCTTGTTGCAACGCTGCCTGCTTATTTGTGTGCATTGGAAGGAAAAGGCGTTCACATCGTTACCGTCAACGACTATCTCGCCCGACGCGACTCGGAATGGATGGGTAAGGTATATCGTTATCTGGGGCTTTCTGTCGGTCTGATCGTGCATGATCTCGACAATGCACAGAGAAAAGAAGCCTATGCTGC
This sequence comes from Acutalibacteraceae bacterium, assembly GCA_045576275.1. GTDB lineage: Bacteria > Bacillota > Clostridia > Oscillospirales > Acutalibacteraceae > RUG806. The sequence goes on along the minus strand of JAZNGB010000059.1, from coordinate 48,008 downwards.
CGACATCACCTACGGCACAAACAACGAAATGGGCTTTGACTACCTGCGTGACAACATGGTGCTTTATGCCGAGCAGCGTGTACAAAGAGGACATCATTTTGCCATCGTGGACGAAGTGGACTCCATTCTCATCGACGAAGCAAGAACACCGCTTATTATTTCCGGTCGCGGCGACAAGTCATCCGACCTCTATAAACTTGCCGACGATTTTGCACGCAGACTCAAAGTGCAGCGTATTACCGAGCTGGATTCCAAGATTGATATGGAAGATGTCATCGATGAGGATTGCGATTACGTTGTTGATGAAAAAGCGAAAAGTGCAACCCTTACCAAAAGCGGTATCCGCAAGGCAGAAGAGCATTTCGGTATTGAAAACCTGATGGACGCCGAAAATCTTTCCCTGCAGCACCACATCAACCAGGCAATCAAAGCACGCGGTATCATGAAAAACGATGTCGATTATGTTGTCGAAGGCGGCGAAGTTGTCATCGTTGACGAATTTACAGGCAGAAAAATGCCCGGCAGACGTTTCAATGAAGGTCTGCACCAGGCAATCGAAGCCAAGGAAGGGGTCAATGTCCGTCAGGAAAGCAAGACCCTTGCCACCATCACATTCCAGAACTATTTCCGTCTTTATAATAAGCTGTCCGGTATGACCGGTACCGCATTGACCGAAAAGGAAGAATTTGAAGAAATTTATTCTCTGGACGTCGTTGAAATTCCCACCAACCGTCCCCTTGCCCGTAAGGACTGGGACGATGTGATGTATCGCACCGAGCAGGCAAAGTTTGCTGCCATCATTGAACAGATCAAAATCTGTCACGAAAAAGGGCAGCCTGTGCTTGTCGGTACGGTCAGCATCGAAAAGAGCGAACTGTTCAGCAAGGCACTCAAACGGACCGGCATCAAGCATGAAGTGCTCAATGCAAAGCAGCACGAGCGTGAAGCCGAAATCGTAGCCCAGGCAGGCAGACTCGGTGCGGTTACCATTGCTACCAACATGGCAGGACGCGGTACGGATATTATCCTCGGCGGTAATGCCGAATACATGGCAAAGGCAGAAATGCGTCGCATGGAATACCCGGAAGAGCTGATTTCCGAGGCAACGGGTTTTGCCGAAACCGACAATACCGATATTCTTGAAGCACGCGAGATGTTCAAGAAACTCGAGCAGAAATACAAAGAGCAGCTTGCCCCCGAAGCAGAAGCTGTCCGTAATGCCGGCGGTCTTTATATCATCGGTTCCGTACGCCACGAAGCACGTCGTATCGACAACCAGCTCAGAGGTCGTGCAGGCCGTCAGGGTGACCCCGGTGAAAGCCGTTTCTATCTTTCCGCAGAAGATGATATTCTGCGTATCTTTGCAGGAGACCGCATTCAGCGTACCATGGACATGGTCAAGGCAGACGATGAAATGGCAATTGAAGCCAAGCTTTTCTCCAAAACGGTCGAAAGTGCCCAGAAAAAGGTGGAAGGCAACCACTTTGCAGCCCGTCGTAATGTTTTGCAGTATGACGATGTTATGAACAAGCAGCGTGAGCTGATTTACAAACAGAGAAACCAGGTGCTTGACGGTGAGGATATCGATGCCACCATCCGCAAGATGATTGCAGACAGCATTGCGGATGCGGTTGCATTCTATTGCCGTCCCGAAAATTCTCCCGAAGAGTGGAATCTTGCAGGTCTGCAGATGAAGTATGCATGGCTCATCGGTGACGACAGCCTTCCCGAAAAGCGTTCCGTGTCCGTTTATACGGAATTTATGACCGAAAAGGCAATCGCCCGTCTGGATGAAATGGATGCACAGTACGGTCATGAGCTGGTTATGCGTCTTGAGCATAAGATTCTGATTTCCAATGTCGATATGCGTTGGATGGATCATATCGATGCCATGGATCAACTTCGTCGCAGCATCGGTATGCAGGGATATGCCCACCGTGATCCTGTTGTGCAGTTCCGCATGGAAAGCTATGATATGTTTGACGAAATGACAACGGGCATCCGTGAAGGTACGGTACAGATGTTGCTGACTGCACAGATCCGTTCCGAAGAAGATGTCCAACGCAAACAGACTGTCAAGATCACCGGAACATCCGGCGGTGATGACAGCGATGTAAAGAGACCTGTCCGCAAAGGTGAAAAGGTTGGCAGAAATGAACCTTGTCCCTGCGGTTCGGGTAAAAAATATAAGTTCTGCTGCGGCAGATAAAAATTCCGCACAGTACCGAAACGGAGGAGTGTAAGTGGACGGTTATACCGTTGCTTCCGTCAACCAGCCGAGAAAACCTTTGCGTCCGTATGCAAAGGAACAAAAAAGATTGTTTGTCACCGCGATGCTGGTCGGGGTCGGCTTGCTGCTGCAAATTGTCGGCAGCAGCATCGTTTCCCGTATGCTCACATCCGATGAAACGATGTATAACCGCTATCTCAACGACGAGTTGTTCGGACTTTCCGTTGATATGGTGTATACATCTTTTTGCGTTTTTCTTCCGTTTGTGATCGTTTTCCTCATTATGCGGAAGTTCGGCATACACAAAACCATCCCCTTGGGAAGTTCCTATGAGCCTGTCAACACATCGTTGCTTCTGTTCGGCGGTCTGGGTTTGTGTTATGTTGTCAACGCTGTTGTTTCTTATTTGTATATTGTTTTTTCAAGCTTCGGTCTTGAATTTTATTCTATGCAGCAAGAGGTTGAAATTGTCAGCCTGACCCCTGCGGTGCTGCTTTTGCAGGTGTTCCGCTCGGCATTGTTCCCGGCATTGTTTGAGGAGTTTGCCTATCGCGGTGTGGTGATGCAATCCTTGCGTCGCTACGGAGACTGGTTTGCCATTCTTGTCAGCTCCTTTTTGTTCGGTGTCATTCACGGCAATATGCTGCAGGTACCGTTTGCGTTTCTTGTCGGTGTAATACTCGGCTATTGTACGGTGGTGACCGGGTCGATGTGGTGCAGCATCGGTATTCACTTCCTGAATAACTTCTTTTCTTTGCTGCAATCGATCATTCTGTCCGCGGAAGGGGAGGCGGCTGCAACCGTTTATATGTCGGTGATCATGAACGTTTCCATGTTCATCGGAGCGATTTGTCTGATTGCCTATGTTTGTCGCAACCGTGCATTCTTCCGTCTGCGTCCGTCGAGGTTTCGCTATATGACACACAAAGGTGCATTGGTATTTTTTGCACCGTCTGTCTTTCTTTCCATGGCATACTATGCCTATGCGATTCTGATGGATGTTGTCGGTTTCTATGAGTGGTTTGCTTCTTCCCTCGGGAATCTTGTTTATTTCTTTTCAACCGGGACGATGAATGGATGAAAACACATTTCTTTGATTTACGAAAAATGAGTTGTACCCGACTGATTGCAGGCGGGTACATTGCCATTATAACCTTGGGTACGTTGTTGCTCTGTACTCCTTTTGCGAGTGCAACGTCCGATCCGCAAAGTCCGTTGACCGCTTTTTTTACGGCCGTTTCCGCAACCTGTGTCACAGGGCTTGTTGCCGTGGATACCGCAACGGGATGGTCTGCGTTCGGACAGGCGGTGATTCTGTGTCTGATCCAGACAGGCGGTCTGGGATTTATGTCCCTGTTTGCCCTGTTTTCCCTTGTCAGCGGAAAGAGTATGAGTCTGCGCGCAAGAGGTCTCTTGCGTGACAGTGTCAATATGGCAAAGCTCGGCGGTGTCGGCAAGCTGTTCCGTACGCTGTTGCTCGGGACCTTCCTGACAGAATCGATCGGTGCATTGGTGCTTGGATTTGTCTTTGTGCCGCAGTTTGGTGCAAAGGGGATCTGGTATGCCGTATTTCATGCCGTTTCTTCTTTTTGCAATGCCGGATTTGATATTTTGGGCAAAGACTTCGGTGCCTATGCATCGGTCACTGGGTATTATGACAATCCCCTTGTTCTGCTGACGCTGAGTGCCATGATTCTTATCGGAAGCATCGGTTTTTTGGTCTGGCAGGACGTTCTTGAACACAAAAATAATTTCAAAAAATACTCTTTACATGCAAAACTTGCGTTGTATGTTTCCGCGGTTTTGGTCATCGGCGGTACGGTTTTGTTTTTCTTTTCGGAAAAGAACGCAAGTATGCAGAATATGCACATCGGTCAACGCTTGCTGAATGCTTTTTTCTGTGCGGTTTCACCCCGTACGGCAGGCATGAACAGTGTAGACCTTGCAGCCATGTCCCCCGCGGGGATTCTGATGACGGATCTGCTGATGTTTATCGGCGGCAGTCCGGGATCAACCGCAGGCGGTATCAAGACCGTCACCGTTGCCGTGTTGCTTATTTCCGCACGTGCAAACCTCACCAATTCCGGCAGCCGCAATGTCTTCGGCAGACGTTTGCCTGAAGAAGCCGTCAAAAAAGCGGTATCGGTCGTGATGGTCAATATCACGCTTGCCGTTGGGGTGCTGACAGCCATTCTGCTTTTGCAGCCGGAGCTGTCGCTGTCGGATGCACTCTTTACGGTCATTTCCGCGATCGCAACGGTCGGTTTGTCCGTCTTTACCATCGGGGAAACGCTGTTGCCCGCAAGTCAGTTGTTGCTGGCGTTTCTGATGTTCTGCGGCAGAGTGGGCAGTATGTCCTTCGTGCTGCTGTTTACCGAAAAGAAAATTCCCTCTGCGATCATAAAGCCCGAAGAGGAAGTATTGGTCGGTTAAGTTTTAAATCAACTCCCGAAAGGAGAGAATCATTTCCATGAAATCAATTCTGATCGTCGGTCTGGGACGCTTCGGAACGCAGCTTGCACGCAAGTTCCATGAGCTGGGTGACGAAGTGATGATCATAGACCGCAATGAAAATAATGTGCAGCAGGCATTGCCCTATGCGGATGAAGCACAGATCGGCGACTGTCGCCGGGAAGAAGTCTTGCTTTCGTTGGGTGTAGAGGATTTTGATGTCTGTTTTGTCTGTATGGGTGAAGAGTTTCAGAGCAGCCTCGAAGTCACCCTTCTGCTCAAAGAACTCGGTGCCAAGTGGGTTGTCAGCAAGTGCGGCAGTGCCATTCAGGAAAAATTCCTGTTACGCAACGGGGCTGATGAAGTCTGGAATCCCGAACGTGAACTGGCAGCCAAACTTGCCGTTCGCTACAGTGCAAACAACCTGTACGACTATTTCAGCATCTGTGATGATGCCGGTGTTTATGAAATGCCAATCATGAGTGCATGGGTCGGCAAGACCGTTCGTGAACTTGATATGCGTAATGCTTACGGCCTGAATATACTGGGTATCAAAGAGCCTGACGGCAGCGTGCTGACCATGCCCGGTGCACAGTATATGTTCAGAAAGGATGATCATATCATCGTTTTTGCACGTCATAATGCAGCAGATGCATTTCTTAAAAGAATAAAATAAGTTGTGATCCGTTTTTATAAATCTACGGACGTGTTTTTAGCGGCTTTTTTAATAAAGGAGAACTTTTTTATGCGCAGAACAAAAATTGTATGTACACTCGGTCCTGCAAGCAGCAGCGAAGCTGTTATGGAGGAAATGCTGAAAAACGGCATGAATGTTGCAAGACTGAATTTTTCACACGGATCGCATGAACAGCACGCTGCCATGATCGACCGCTTTCGCAAGGTCCGCGACAGACTCAACCTGCCTGCCGCTGTCCTGCTTGATACAAAAGGCCCCGAAATCCGCATCCGCCTTGTAAAGGATGATTGTGTGGAGCTGAAAAACGGAGCCGCTTTTACGCTGACAACAAGAGATATCGAAGGCACAAGTGAAATTGTTTCCGTAACCTATGCAGACCTGCCTGCCCAGATGCAGCCCGGTTACCGTATTCTGATTGACGACGGTAAAATCCATCTTCGTGTGGAACGGGTGGAAGATACCGAAATATATTGTACCGTGCTTGCAGGCGGTGAATTGCGTTCAAGAAAGAGCATCAATGTGCCGATGGTTTCCCTGAATATGCCCTACATAAGCGAGCAGGACAAAAAGGATATTCTGTTCGGCATTGAGAACGATGTTGACTTTATTGCTGCATCCTTTGTCCGCCGTGCGGATGATGTGATTGCACTTCGCAAACTGCTTGATTATTACGGCGGTCATTCCATCCGTATCATCGCGAAGATCGAAAATATTGAAGGTGTCAACAACTTCGACGAAATCCTGCGTGAAGCCGACGGCATCATGGTTGCAAGAGGTGACATGGGCGTTGAGGTTGATTTTGAAAAGCTGCCCGGTATTCAGAAGCGTTTTATCCGCAAGTGCTACCAGTCGGGTAAAATGGTCATCACCGCGACCCAGATGCTGGAGTCCATGATTGAAAGTCCCATGCCTACCCGTGCCGAAATCAGCGACGTTGCCAATGCTGTTTTTGACGGCACATCCGCTGTTATGCTGTCGGGTGAAACCGCAATGGGTGTGGACCCTGCACACGTTGTCAATTACATGGCAAAAATCGTCCGTCAGGCTGATATGGAAGCAGCTGAACTGAATGTGTTCAGAGGACTGAAACACGAAATTGATTTTACCGATATTTCCAATGCCATTTGTGATGCTGCCTGCACCACGGCAAGAGATATGAGTGCAAAGGCAATTCTTGTGGTTACCAAAACAGGCAGAACGGCTCATCGCGTTTCCAAATTCCGTCCTGCGGAAGTTATTGTGGCTGCCACACCCGAAGACAAAACCTTCCATCAGCTTGCCCTTTCCTGGGGCATTGAGCCTGTTCTTGCACTCAATCAGGTGGACAATGACCGCCTGTTCCGCCATGCCATTGACTGTGCAAAACAGAATGACCTCGTTGTCCGCGGTGACCGCGTTGTTATTGTTGCCGGTATGCCCATCACCGAACACACCAACTCTTTGAAAGTGTTCACGGTATAAATATTAAGATCATTAAAAAAGGGAGCTGTCCGATGCGGACAGCTCCTTACTTTGTGTGGGATTCGATTTTTATTCTGCTGTGACAGCGGCAAATTGTGCATCCGTTGCAGGAATGATCGCACCGTCTTCCGTTGTCTGTGCTACAAGTGTGACCGTATCACCGATGTTGAAGAGAACAGCTTCACCGTTGAGGGTGGCAGATACTCTGTAATATACGGTGTTGTCGAAGGACAGATAATAATACGTTGTGCCGGAAACGGTTTGTGTACGGATATCGGTGAGTGTACCGCTGACGGTTTCGCCCTCAACAGCCGGTGTGTCTTCACCGCCGAGGTTTTCGAAACTGCCGCTGATATCAAGCTCAACGCCGTTCTTTGCCATTTCGTTGATGTATGCGCGCAGGCAATCACCGAGGTCAGCATCTTCATTCGGAGAGATGGCAACAACGCTGTACTGCTGTACGTTAACCATCGCAAAGGTCTTCACGAGCTGCGAGTCATCCTTGAGGGACATGAAGTAAGTCGGTTCGCCGTCAATGTTGAGAAGCAGCGGGAAGGTTGCCTTCCAGCCCTTATCCGAAACCTTACCGTTTGCGGATGCCTGTGCACTCTTTTCGGTAGCACCGGTGGTGGGATAGAAGTAAGCATCCTTGGTACGCTGGTTGATCAGCAGGAAGCCGAGAATGGACTGGTCGCCCGTAACGGAGGTAACACCCGTGTACAGATATACGTCGTCTTCGTTTGCAAGGAAGGAATAACCGTCACTGGACTTGCGGACGTTTTTCTGACCGATCAGGGAGTTCCAGAAACCGTCATTGTATGTGCCGTAGTAGTTATACTGCTTTACAAGCAGATCGGCATCGTAAGCCTGGTCAATCCAGGAAATCTCGGAATTGTCGGCAGTGAGCTCTTCAAGACCGTATTCAATGCATTCACCTGTCTGTGCATCCACTTTCAGAATACCGATAACATCAGCACCGCCGAACAGACCGATGGTTTTGTCAAGTTTTTCAACGATCCAATAGGGATAGCCTTCTTCGTCAACTTCAAAAGAGATTTCACCGAACAGATAGGTCGGATATGCAAAACGAAGTTTTCTTGCAAGGAATTCGTTGAAGTGTTCTGCTGTGGAGTACTTGATATCGTAATCGGTAACAAGTTCAGCTTCCTGGCTGTTCATGTTGACAAGAACATAACCGGGGATACCTTCGTATTCATCGGTATCCACTACGGAGTTGAGGAACCATTTGAACAGGTCTGCATACTGCAGCGGATAAACACGGTAGGGAACACCGTGGTAGTTGATCTGGGTGGAATCAGCGGTGAGCAATTCAAACTGGGATTCATAACCCTTGCTCAGCTTTGCAAAGTCACCGAGCTGCTTGTCGGCAAGAGCTTCTGCAGAAGCCTTGTCGATGAGGGGGATGTTGTTGAACGCTTCTTCCGTATCGGAAATGATGGTGATAACATCGGAAATATCATCGCTTTCTTCAAACTGCAGAATCTGACTGTAAGCTTCCGCACGGAAGAACGGAGAGGATACGAGATAACCCACACCTGCAACCAGACCGACGATCAACACAACAATGATCGGAACAATGGACTGTCTTCTTGCATAGGGGATGTATTCGGGTTTTGCGAATGCACCGCTTGTCAGGAAAGCGGAAGCCACATAAACACCGAAGATCGAAGCAAAGTAAATGTAGAATTCATAGGCTTTCGGATTCATCGGCGGCAGCATGAAGTAATAAATCACAACTGCGGCAATGAGGGTAAGAAGGATGTTGATAACGATTTTGAGTCCTGCTTTTTCGGGCGGAATGAGCACTTCTTTGACGCTCTTTTTCTTACCGCTGTCGGAAAAGTCAACTTTAATAGGATCCATTTAATTTCACTCCCGGTAATATAATAAAAAACATTATAACATAAATAAAAGAATATTACAAGCCTATTTTCTGCAAAAGCGAGTCCGAAGAAAAAAACAGTTTTTTTCGCGGAAACAAAGGGGAGTTGGGTGCGAATGAATCGGAGTTCGTTGAAACACTTTCGCCAACTTGCCGAAAAAATAACCGCCAATCTTCCGAAAAATATTCCGCCAACTTGCTGAATTCTCTTGTTTTTTTTTGTATTTATTATATAATAAATAAGTTCAAATCATTTTTAAGGAGTATTATTTATGGCGAGCCGTTTTTTTGCTCTGTTTTCAAGAATGAAATATATCAATCGCTGGGCACTTATGCGTAACACCGCCAATGAAAATCTGGCACAGCATTCCCTTGAGGTGGCAGCTTTTGCACATGCACTTGCGGTGTTGGGAAATCGCAGACTCGGCAAGAATTACAATGCCGAGCGTGCAGCCCTTCTGGGTATTTACCACGATATGCCCGAAATCATTACAGGGGATATGCCGACCCCCGTCAAATATTTCAGTCCTGCTATCCGTGAAGCCTTCGGTGCCGTGGAAACCGTTTCGCAGCAACGTCTGCTTTCTGCCTTGCCGCAGGATCTGTGCGAGGATTTTCGTCCTTTGCTGACAGAAGAGGACGATGCACAGCTTTTGAAACTTGTCAAAGCGGCTGATAAACTGTCGGCTCTTGTCAAATGCATTGAAGAAAGAAAAGCAGGCAACACGGAGTTTACGGGTGCGGAAAAAGCAACCCGGGAAGCCGTCGGAAAACTGGATGTGCCAGAAGCGATATTGTTTATGAAAGAGTTTATGGATGCTTACGAGCAGACCTTGGATGAACTGAGTGAATAAGGAGGAAACAGATATGGATCAACTGGAATCTTTGCGTCGTCTTTGTACGGCGGTCGGTGTTTCGGGAGATGAGTCCGAAGCTGCTGTTGTTGCAAAGCAGTTGCTTGCGGAATATACAGAGGATATTACGACCGATGCACTCGGCAGTGTCATCGGCAAAATCGGAACCGACGGACCGAAAATCATGTTGGAAGCACATCTTGACCAGATCGGGCTGATTGTTACGGCTGTGGATGAAAAAACAGGTTTTGTGCGTTTTGACCGTTGCGGTGGCTCGGATATCCGTGTGTTGGCTGCCGAAAGAATGACCATTCACGGTGAAAAGGACATTCCTGCCGTCATCGTCAGCACACCGCCGCACCTTCTCGATAAAGGGGATGAAAACAAGGCATTGCCCTTTGACAAACTCACCGCTGATACGGGTTTGTCTGCACAGGAAGCGATGCAGTACATCCGTCCCGGGGATCGTATTACGGTCAATCCGCGTTTTTCCGTGCTGCAAAACGACCGTGTCTGTGCATCGTTTTCGGATGACAGAGCCGGTGTACTTGCCGTACTGCGTGCATTGGATATTTTGAAAAATGTTGAACATAAATGTCAGTTGATCGCTGTTTTTGCTTCGCAGGAAGAAACCGGCGGCAGCGGTGCAAAAACCGCCGCATTCGGTGTGCAGGCGGAAGAGGCGATTGCCGTGGATGTCAGTTTTGCGGCCGCACCCGATACTACGGGAATTTATACGAAGCTCGGTAAAGGTACGATGATCGCTTTTGCACCGGGACTGAGCAAAGAAATGAGCAACACCCTTGTTGCCCTTGCCAAAGAAAAAGGCATCGCATGGCAGGCAGAGGTTGCAGGCAGAAGCACGGGTACGGATGCCGATGACATTGCCGTTTCCCGTTGCGGTGTAAAAACCGCTTTGCTGTCATTGCCGCAGAGAAATATGCACACGGGTGTTGAAATCATCGATATGAAAGACATCGAAGCCACCGCACAGCTCATGGCGGCTTATGTTTTGAAGAGAGGAGCCGAAAGCCATGCTTGACACACTCAGAACTCTTTGTACTCTTGACGGCACTTCGGGGCATGAAGATAAAATCAGAGAATTCATCATTTCCCGTCTGCCAGCAGACTGCGAATACAGAACCGATGCACTCGGCAATCTGATCGTTTTCAAAAAAGGAAAGCAAGATGCGAAAAACCGTGTGATGTTGGCAGCACACATGGATGAAGTCGGTGTTATTGTCACACACATTGATGCGGACGGCTTTCTGAAATTTACCACCGTCGGCGGCATTACCCCCGGTGTGCTTGTCGGCAGAACCGTTCGTTTTGAAAACGGAACGGTGGGTGTGATGGGGATCAAACCCATTCATCTGTGCGAAAAAAGTGAGGAAGGCAACCTGCCGTCCACGGATAAAATGTATATTGATATCGGTGTTGACAGCAGAGAAGAAGCCGAAAAATATGTGAGCTTGGGCGATGTTGCCGTATTCAATGAAGAATTTATTTCCCTTGGTGAAAACAAGGTTTGCTCCAAAGCACTCGACGACCGCATGGGATGTTGTGTGCTGCTCACACTTTTGCATGAAGAAATTGCTGCGGATGCCTATTTCGTTTTTACCGTACAGGAAGAAATCGGGCTTCGCGGTGCCGGAACGGCTGCTTTTCAGGTTGCACCCGATTTTTGCATTGTGCTGGAGGGAACAACCGCTGCGGATCTTCCCGATGCGGAAGAACACAAGAAAGTTTGTATCCAGGGAAACGGTGCAGCGGTTTCGTTTATGGATCGTTCTACGCTCTATCCGCCAAAACTGTATAAGCGTGCAACAGAACTTGCAAAGGAAAACGGCATTCCCGTGCAGACCAAAACCGTTGTCGCAGGCGGCAACGATGCAGGTGCCATTCACAAAGCAGGTGCAGGGGTGCAGGTGCTCACGGTCAATGTGCCTTGCCGTTACATTCATTCCGCTTCTTCTGTTGCGGACTTGCGTGATTATGACAGCGTCCTGAAGTTGACAAGGCTTCTCATAGGAGAATTTGCCGGTGTTTAAGCTTGTTCTTTCCGATAAGGAAATAAGACAGGTGCGTGCCTTTTGTTCCAAAGGATATTTCGGTGCACGCATCAATACAACCCTTGCGGCATACGGTACGGATGACCGTTTTGTACGCACCTGGTATGAAGAAAAAGACGGTCACCCGGTTGCTGTTGTACAGTTGACGGAGGGGGCTGCGGTTGTGCAGTGTGCAGCCGGTGCGGATTTCGAAAGCCTTGCGGCATTGTTGCAGTTTTCAGGTGCACAAACGGTGATCGGTGAACATGAATGTGTAAATAATCTACCCTTTTCCATACAGGAAAAAGGCTGTCTGATGCACTTGCAGGGTAGTGTGAACGCTTCGCAGGCGGCAGAATATGCAGACAGCGAAAAATTACCGCTGTTGTATCCCGTTTTGTTCGGGGAAAATGCCAAACAGGCACAGCCGATGGCATATGCGGCATGGTTTTCGGATCTTTCACACCGTGTCCGCCACGGACTGTGTGCGTGTTTTGCGGTTTATGAGGATCAAAAAGCCGTGTCCTGTGCGGCTGTTCTTTACAGCAATGCACAATACGGTTGTATCGGTGCAGTTGCAACATTGCCGTGCCACCGCGGACGCGGATTGGGGAAAGCTTGTACGCTTGCTGCGGCACAGGCTGTCCTCGAAAGCGGTCAGATCCCTTGTCTGGCGTGTACCGATAACGGCATTCATGCGTGGTACGAACAAATGGGATTTGCCGTGTACGGTGCATGGACAGAAATGAAAATATAATTGACGGAGTTTATTATGGCTTTTTTTGATTTTGACGAAAATCTGTTGATGCTTGCAGACAATGCACTCGCCAAATGTGCCGACAAGTTTGCAGAGATTGACAGCATCACCGAATACAACCAACAAAAAGTGTTGCGTGCATTCATCGACAACCGTGTGTGTGAAGCGGATTTTGTCTCCACAACCGGTTACGGCTACGGTGACCGCGGCAGAGAAACCGCTGACCGCGTCTGTGCACAGGTCTACGGTGCTGAAGATGCTCTCATCCGTACTTCTTTTGCAAGCGGCACGCATACCCTTGCAACCATGTTGTTCGGTGTGCTGCGTCCCGGGGACATCATGCTCAGCGTTACGGGAACACCCTACGATACCATCCGTCCCGTCATCGGGCTGAAAGGCCCCGACGGACAGGGTTCGCTCAAGGATTTCGGTGTGACATACAAGGAAGTCGCCCTGCTTGATGATGGCACAGTGAATTTTGACGGTATTGCAAAAGCGGTCAGCGAACTGAAACCGAAATGCGTGTATGTCCAGCGTTCGAGAGGTTATACATTGCGAGCAAGCCTCGGTGTGGACGAAATAGACCGTATCGCGGTGCTGACCAAGGAGATTTCCCCCGAAACGCTTGTGCTGGTGGACAACTGCTACGGCGAATTTGTTGAAAAGGACGAGCCCGTTGCCCGCCATGCCGACCTCATGGGTGGTTCGCTTATCAAGAATCCCGGTGCCGGTATTGCCCGTTGCGGCGGCTACATCTGCGGCAAAAAGGAGCTCATTGAGCTTGTGTCCTACCGTATGACCACCCCCGGCACGGGTCGTGAGATCGGTGCAAGCTTAGGCACCAACCGTGAGCTGCTCATGGGTCTTTTCAGTGCACCGCACGTCACGGGAGAAGCTCTCAAGACCGCTGTATTCACCGCTGCTTTGTTTGAAGAAATGGGTTACGCGGCATCTCCCTCTTCAAAGGAAACAAGACACGACATTATTCAATCGCTGTGTCTTGAAACGCCCGAAAAGCTTTGTGCATTCTGCCGTGGCCTGCAATCGGGTTCGCCTGTTGATTCGTTCGTAACCCCCGAACCCTGGGATATGCCCGGCTATGATAACCAAGTCATCATGGCAGCCGGTGCGTTCACAAACGGTTCCTCCATCGAGCTGTCCGCCGATGCACCGCTTCGTGAACCCTATGCCGTGTGGCTGCAGGGTGGACTCAACTTCCATTCCGCAAAGTTAGGTGTCATGCTCGGTGCAAGGGAAGTCATGAAACAAGAATAAATACTGCAAAAACACACCGCCACAGGTTCAAAGACCCACGGCGGTGATTTTATTATGAGTTATTTTGTGCAAAAGGTTATGCTGTTTAATAATAAATTATTTAGATGAATTACTCCATGAATTCCACATTGCTAATGCAATTATAATTAGAATAGGAATGCCGAAAAATATAAATAATGGTATTGCAATAATTGGATTGAAGAGAAAATCCCATATCCATCCTCCGTCATCATAGAGTACATTTCCTAAAGCAATCAAGCAAACTATGATCAATATCCCAAAAATAAAGGTAGCACAACCGGTTCCGCAACCTTCAAAATCCGAAGGAATAGGGATAACTTTATTGCATTATGGAAACGCAGTTTTCCGAATAAAACAAAAAAACAGCACGGACATCCGTGCTGTTTTTTATCAAGTGAATTTGATTATGCTTCTGTGTTTTCTTCACCGACATCGGTGCCTTCGTGGCTGGGATACTCGAGAATTCCGAGATATTCAAGAACGGAACCGAAAATGACTTCCAACCAGGAAAGAAGTACATGAACAAAATCGGGGATGGCATTCATCATTTCGTCATACATGGTAAAAAAGCTCCTTTCATAGTGTGTACAGTTGTATTATAAACGAAAAATTTACAAATGTCAAATGCTGTTTTGTTTATTTTTTCTTTTTTTTGAAAGTGATTGTCTTTTTTTTATCGTGAACTCTTTTCTTTTTTTATTTTTGTGCTAAAATAGAATTGTTTTTATTGAATCGGAAAGTGGTGAACGAGGAATGCAGCTTCTGAAAAAAGCAGACACATATTTTTATAAAACATTTTTCAGTCTTGCAGGTGTCATCATCTTGCAGAACATCATTGTTTTCAGCGTCAACTTAGCGGATAATATTATGCTCGGTCGTTTTTCGGAAACGGCAATGAGTGGTGTCAGCCTTGCCAATCAGATACAGTTTATGTTGCATATGCTTGTCAACGGTGCCGCCAACGGGGTCGCTGTCATCGCATCGCAATATTGGGGCAAACGGAACATTGACCCGATCCGAAAGGTCTTTTCGGCAGGATTTTTGTTGGCATCTTCTCTGAGTCTTCTATTGGGGATTGTTGTCATTGCTTTTCCGCAACAGGTTCTGTTTTTGCTCTCCAATGAAACTGCCATTGTGGAAACGGGTGCGGTATATCTGCGTATCATGGGATTTTCCTATGTTATTTTTGCCGTTTCCAATCTGCTGATTGCATTGATGCGGTCGGTGGAAAGTGTACGGATCGGTTTTGCTGTTTCATTGGTTGCCCTGGTGGTCAATATTTTTCTCAACTATTGCCTTATTTTCGGCAACTTCGGATTTCCGCAGCTCGGTGTCAAGGGGGCAGCCTATGCAACGTTTGCAGCCCGCATTGCCGAATTGCTGACAGTTCTCGTTTATGTGTTGTTCATTGATAAAAAATTGAAGATTCGCCCGCGGGACTTTTTCAGCGTGGAAAAAACATATATGCGAGACTACATCAAAACAGGTGTTCCCATCATTCTGTCGGGCAGCTCCTGGGGCATTGCCATGACGGTGCAGACTTCCATCATCGGCAGGCTCGGTGAGGCTGCCATCGGAGCCAATGCCATTGCAGCACCGATTTTTCAGGTCGTCAGCGTTCTGTATTCCTCCACAGCCAACGCTTCCGGTGTATTGATCGGAAAAACCGTCGGTGAGGGCGATCTGGAACGTGTAAAAAAATATGCCAAAAAATTGCAGGTTCTTTTCCTTGCAGTGGGACTGTTGTCCTTCACCATTTTGATGGCAGGAAAAGGTTTGATTCTTTCTTTTTACGATGTATCGCAGGCAACGACAGATCTTGCAAATACGTTTTTGGTGATCCTGTCCGTCACCGTTATCGGCTCGTCGTATGAGGCACCGTGTCTGTGCGGTATTGTGTCGGGTGGCGGAGATACAAAATTTGTGTTGAAAAACGATCTGATTTTTATGTGGGGCATCGTGTTGCCGCTGTCGTTTTTGTCGGCTTTCGTTTTCAAATGGCCCATTCCCGTGACTTTCTTTTTGCTCAAAAGCGACCAGATAACCAAATGTGCCGTTGCGGTGTTTAAAGTTAACCGCTTCCGTTGGATCAAACAACTGACACACGAATAATTTTTTTTGTATATAAACGATCTGTAAGCTGTTGCGGTTTGCAGATCGTTTTGTTTTTATACATAAAAACGAATTTACAAAAATTAAGAAAAAGCTTTGTTTTTCCTATTTCTATTTTTATCAGAGTGTGTTATAATTTATTATTATATAATTAAAGGTCTTTTCTATAAATTGATCGGGAGCGTGAAAAGCTTGGCTAATGGAGAAAGAATTCTGGTTGTGGATGACAGCAAGGATATCCGCGATGTGATCGGGATTATGCTTGAAAGCGAAGGCTATCGTGTAACACTTGCAGCCGACGGCAGAAGTGCACTTGACAATCTGCATCGGTGCAATGATTTTGATCTGGTTTTGCTTGATATTATGCTGCCCGATATCAACGGTATTTCGGTGTGTGAAGAACTGCGTCGTTTTTCTTCGGTGCCTGTTTTGTTTCTGACGGCACTGTCGGCAGAAGAAGACAAGGTGAAAGCCTATGCAACCGGCGGAGATGACTATATTGTCAAACCCTTTTCCGCAACGGAATTGCGCATGAAGGTATCTTCTTTGCTTCGCAGATACAATGTCTACAAGGGAAAAGAGAATTCCAATGATGAAATTCGTGTGCAGTCCCTCTTTATCCGTCCGCTGGAAGGCACGGTTATGCGTGACAATATCACCATCTCTCTGACCGATAAAGAACTTGCCATTCTTTTGTTCCTTGTCAAGAACCGCGGAAACGTGGTATCAACGCAGGAATTGTTTGAAGGTGTCTGGAATGATAAATACCTTTCCACATCAGCCAATTCCGTCATGGTGCACATTATGAATCTGCGTCGCAAAATTGAAGAAGATCCCAATCACCCCAAGGTTGTAAGAACCGTATGGGGAAGGGGGTATACACTTGGTGCATAACAAGAAAATCCCTGCTTTGTCGTTGCGTGCAAAGATGGGACTGGTGATTTTGTTCGGCATTGTGCTGGGGTTGCTTGTGGCTTTGCTGACCAATTTCATTGCCCATAATGTCGCAGATGATCTTTTCTTTTCTGCCGAAAAAATGCAGGAAAATATGAAAGACCGGCAGGTGTCTTTTCAGTCTTATGTAGCTGAAAACGACTTAAGTTCCGTGGATTCGGTCGGCATCAATAAGTGGGCGGAAGAGAATGACGGCATTTCTCTTTTTATTTACAAAGAGAACAAGCTCATTCTGCAAACAGGGGAAACCGTGACCACCACTTTGCCGACGACAACCGAACCGACGACCGAATATTACGATCCGTATGCACCTCCCTATCCGGGATATGAAAACCGGTATGACCCGAACAGGGATCGTTATGATCCCAACAGACCGCGTCGTGAGGATGCGTATTACTATGAAGAAACGGAAATTACCACACAGGAAACAGCCGAAGAATCCACCGAACCCACCACGGTTGTATACGAGGTGTTTACCGGCAATGAAGAGGATATTGTTTATGCACAGGAGACCACACGCTCGGCACTTGAAAACCTGCTTTTGACAAAAGACAGTGGTTATGTGGAAGTGCAGTTTTCCGACGGTAAAGCAATCGTCTGCTTTATTGACAATTCCGAAAAACAGGCTGACAGTGTCATAACGCTTGTTTCCGTTTTCACTTCCTTTTTGACTTTTGCAATTCTGATTCTGATTTATTATACCAAAAAGGTAAACGATGTCATTGATCTTGCACAGACAGTACGCCGTGTCGGTGAAGGTGAACTGGATCTCAACGTTTCGGCAAGCGGCAGGGATGAAATTGCCTTGCTGGCAGATGAAGTGGATGCTATGCGTTGTTCTGTTGCAGAAAAAATTGAAAATGAAAAACAGGCCGCTGCTGCTGCAAACGAATTGGTGACGACGATGTCGCATGACATCCGAACCCCCCTGACGGCTTTGATCGGATATCTTGATATTCTGGAAGAAAGTGCAGATGATTCGGACGATAAAATGAAACAATATCTGCAGGCCTGCGGTTCCAAAGCACAGCAGTTGAAGCACCTTTCGGACCGTTTGTTCAATTACTTCCTTGTTTACGGTCATACGATGGTACAGCAATCTCCCGAAAACATCGATGCACAGATTTTTCTTACACAGGTTTTGGGCGAACAGGCACAATACCTTCTGGGTTGCGGATTGTCCGTGCAATATACCCCCTATGACGGAGATGGCTTTTTCTTTTTTGATGCAAACGAAGTATGCCGCGTGTTTGACAATGTGTTCTCCAATATCGTCCGCTATGGTGATCGCAATGCTCCTGTTTTTATCTGTGCAGAGAAAAAGCAGGAACAGTTGTATGTGTATATCAGCAACCGCGTTGACAATACAGCAGTCCACAGCGAAAGCAGCGGCCTTGGTTTGAAAATCTGTTCGCGTGTGATGCAACAGTGCGGCGGCACATTTGAAGCAAAGGAAGAAGACGGTGAATTTAAAGTCTGTCTGGTGCTGCCTTTGTTTTCGGAAGAAGAAAACCATAAGAAAAATAAATAAATACCCTTGCGTGTAGATATAGAAAGGAGTCGGTTTTATGCTTTGCCGTAATTGTTCAAAAAAAGAAGCAACCACGCATATCAGAAGTATAATTGCCGGCGAAACTGCCGAAACTCATCTGTGTGCGGAATGTGCAGCTGCTCTCGGATATACGGATGTGTTTCCTTTGTTTGTTCCCGGTTTGGGGGATTTTGTATTAGGTTCCTTGCGCAGTACCTCTGCGGTGAGTGCTCTGAGCAGCAAGGTGTTGCGTTGTGAGCGTTGCGGATGTTCTTTTGAGGACATTGCAAACAACGGTGCTCCCGGTTGTCCGGATTGTTACCGTGTTTTTTATGATAAACTGTTGCCGACCATCCAGAGCATTCACGGAAAAGCCGCTTATGTCGGCAAGGTTGCAGGCGGTGCAGGTGAGGATGTAAAGCAAGCACACAAACGTGCTTTGTTGAAAGAGCTGCTCAACCGTGCCATTGACGAACAGAACTTTGAGCGTGCCGCACAGCTTCGTGATGAGATCAGAGAATTGGAGGCACGGAAAAATGGCTGAATCGAAAAAATGGTTTACAGATACAGGCAGTCACGGTGATGTTGTACTGTCAACGCGTGTCCGACTTGCCCGTAATTTTTCGGGTGTGCCGTTTCCCGTACGGCTTCCCCGGGAAATGATTGCAAAAATCAATGCGGCTGTTTGTGCGGCAGCACGGAAGATGGATGATATTGATTTTACTTGTGTGCAGATGGATGCTTTGCAGCAGTATGAAGCGGTGGCATTGGCGGAACGGCATCTGATCAGTGCCGATTTTGCCGCAGCCGGAGAGAACAAGGTATTGCTTCTCACCGCCGATGAATCCGTTTCCGTTATGGTCAACGAGAGTGACCATCTTCGCATACAGGTCATTCGCGGCGGTCTGTCTTTGGAAGAAACATACCGTCTGGCGGATCGTCTGGATGATGCTTTTGATTCGGTTTTTTCCTTTGCTTTTGACGAACGGCTCGGCTTCCTGACCCGCAATCCTGCGGATCTGGGTACGGGTATGCGTGCTTCCGTTTTGTTGCATTTGCCGGCATTGTCGGCACAGGGCGGTATGCTTCGCTTTTCTTCAACTGCATCCAAACTTGGTCTTTCCGTTCGCGGAGTATTCGGTGACGGCGGTCCTGCAAGAGGTGATTTGTATTTGTTGAGCAACCAGGTCACGATGGGATTGCCTGAACAGGCTGCTTTGCAGAATCTGGAAGCCATTGCCTTGCAGCTTGCAACAAAAGAAAGAGTTGCTGCCGAACAATATGTCACAGATCTTACCGTGCAAGACAAGATCCGCCGTGCACATGGTGTATTGATGAATGCCATGCTTTTGTCAACCGACGAAATGCTCGATGCACTTTCGCTTGTCCGTCTGGGTACCTTGTACGGTATTTTGGATGTGCCTGCGGAAGCAATCAATGAGATGTTCATTTCCATGCAGCCTGCGAATATAAATGTGATTGCAGGGCATCCGCTGCCGAAAACACAGCGTGATGCATTGCGTGCCCGGATTGTACGGGAAAAACTGACTACATAATACAAGAAGCAACAAAAAAAGATGTGTACATAGTCCGTCCGAATGGATTCGCCGTCGGATGGACTCTTTTTTCACCCTAATTTCTAAAAAAGGAGAAAAACTATGTACAAATTCACAGGGTTTTCCGAAAAAGCAAATGTTGCTCTCAACAATGCTGTCCATGCTGCCGAGGATATGGGGCATACCTATGTGGGCAGTGAGCATATCCTGTTGGGATTGCTCAAGGAAAACGGCAGTGTGGCAGCGGTTGCTCTGCACAATCGACGTATTACCGCACAGCGTGCAAGTGACCACATCCGTTCCGCTATCGGCATGGGGGTACCGACCCAGTTGACGGGAGAGGACTTTACCCCAAAAGCACGCAGAATTGTCGAAAATGCTTTGCATGCCGCCTCTTGTGCCGGGCAGACTTTTGCAGGAACCGAGCATTTGTTGCAGGCTGTTTTGCGTGAGCCGCAATGTTTTGCCTATCTGGTTATCACAGCACTCGGTGTGCAACCTGCGGAGCTTGCAGCCGATCTCAACGGAGAATCGCCTGCTGAGAGGGTGTTTTCGCAAAAACAGATCGCCAATAAGCAACCCCATAATCAACCGATGCTTGATAAATACGGAAAAGACCTTACACAGATTGCACGGCAGGGAGAAATCGACCCTGTTATCGGCAGACAAAGTGAAATTGAACGTATGACGGGTATATTGTGCCGTCGCAGCAAAAACAACCCGTGTCTGATCGGTGAACCGGGTGTCGGAAAAACAGCGGTTGTTGAAGGCCTTGCAAGTCGTATTGCACGCGGTGATGTGCCGGATCTGCTGTGTAACAAACGTGTGGTTTCCCTGGATCTGACAGCTATGGTTGCCGGTGCCAAATACAGAGGAGATTTTGAAGAACGGATCAAAGCCGTTACACGTGAAGTCATGCAGGCAGGGGATGTGATTTTGTTTATCGATGAGCTGCACAACATTGTCGGTGCCGGTTCTGCTGAGGGTGCGGTGGACGCCGCCAATATTCTCAAACCCGTGCTTGCCCGCGGAGAATTGCAGATCATTGGTGCAACCACGGTTGAGGAGTACAGAAAGAACATCGAAAAAGACGCAGCTCTTGAACGGAGATTTCAACCCATCACCGTCGATGAACCGAGTGAGGAACAAGCTTTGCAGATTTTATGCGGTCTGCGTGAACGGTATGAGGAGCATCACCGTGTCCGTATCACCGATGAAGCTTTGCAGGCAGCCGTGCGGTATTCGGTGCGTTATATCGCGGATCGGTTCTTGCCCGATAAGGCAGTTGATCTGATGGATGAAGCAGCTGCACGCGTCCGATTGTGCGGCACACAGAGAAAAGATTCTCTCAATGCTTTGCAGCAAAGACTGTTTCAGGTTGAAATGAAAAAAAATGCAGCCGTTGAAATGCAGGATTTTGCAAGTGCTGCTGCGTATCGCAATGAAGAGAAGGCATTGCAGAACAGCCTGCATGCCGAACGGATGCGTCAGTGTGAGCGTGACGGTACAACGCAGGCTGCTGTCGGGGTACAGGATATAGAAAGAGTCGTATCGCTGTGGACGGGAATTCCCGTTGATCGTTTGAATATGGAAGAAAGTGAACATCTGTTACAACTTGAAAGCAAATTGCACGCACGGTTGGTCGGACAAGATAAAGCGGTTGAAAGCCTTGCAAGTGCCATCCGCAGAAGCCGCACCGGATTACGCAATCCGAACCGGCCGGTCGGCACGTTTTTGTTCTGCGGCCCGTCCGGTGTAGGAAAAACCGAATTGTGCAAGGCTTTGGCTCAGGTTTTGTTCGGTGAAGAAAAAGCTTTGATCCGTCTGGATATGTCCGAGTTTTCCGAACAGCATGCCGTTGCACGTCTGATCGGTTCACCGCCCGGATATGTCGGTTTTGAAGAAGCGGGACAACTGACCGAACAGATCCGCAGAAAACCTTACAGTGTGGTCTTATTTGACGAAATTGAAAAAGGGCACCCCGATATTTTCAACCTTCTTCTGCAAATTATGGAGGACGGCATTCTGACGGATATGCACGGCAGGTCGGTGTCTTTCCGCAACGCAGTTGTGATTATGACAAGCAACATCGGCGGAAATGCCATCGTCGGCGGCAGCATCGGGTTCGGAGAAAAGAATGCAGACGATGCAAATGAAAGACTGCAAACGGCTATGGAAGCTCTGCTGAAAAACAGTTTCCGTCAGGAGTTTATCAACCGGATTGATGAAATTATTGTGTTTGACAAACTCTCGCGCGAGGATTGCAAAGCAATATCCCGACGGATGCTTTCCGTGCTGACACAACGGATCAGAGAGCTCGGAATCGAGCTGGAATTTGACGACTGTGTTTGTGAAATGGTGACGGAGAAAGGATTTGATTTGCGTTTCGGGGCACGCAATCTTCGTCGTACCGTCACGAGAGAGGTTGAAGATCCGCTGTCGAATCTGTTGTTGCAAAATGCCCTGAATAACGGACAGAAGTATACTTGCTCCTATACGGACGGAGGATTGATTGTAGACGCGGTCAAAGAAAAAGTTGCAGCAGACCAGAATGTGCAGACATAAAAGAAAAGAACCTTTCACGATCGAAAGGTTCTTTCAATTATGTGTTTATTCGGCTTGTTCCGGATCGGGAAACTCTTTACGGCAGATGTTTGCACCGCAAGCCTGCAATTTTTCAACAATATCTTCGTATCCGCGGTCGATATGATAGATATCTCCGATGCAGGTTTCACCCTCTGCACACAAGCCTGCAATCACCATGGCGGCACCTGCACGCAGGTCGTTGGCGATGACATTGGCACCGTACAGTTTTTCCACACCGTGCACAATCGCATGTTTTCCTTCAATTTCAACTTCCGCTTTCATACGACGAAGCTGGTTGAGGTAATTGAAGCGGTTGTCCCATACGCTTTCCGTAACAACGGACATACCGTCACACATGGAAAGCAGTGTTGTGAACTGCGGCTGCATATCCGTCGGGAAACCGGGATGCGGTAATGTTTTGAGGTTGCAGGGCTTGAGTCTGCCTTCCGCACAGATACGGACGGAATCATCAAATTCTTCAACCGTGACACCGCATTCGCGAAGCTTGACGGTGATTGTATCCAAATGTTTGGGGATGACATTGCAAATCATCACATCACCCTTTGTTGCAGCGGCAGCTACCATGTAGGTGCCTGCTTCAATCTGATCGGGGATGATGGAATAGTTTGTTCCGTGAAGATCCTGACGGCCTTCAATGCGGATGGAGTTGGTTCCTGCACCCATAACCTTACAACCCATGAGGTTGAGGAAGTTTGCAAGGTCAACGATATGCGGTTCTCTGGCAGCGTTTTCAATCACCGTGATGCCGCGTGCACGAACGGCAGCGAGCATGACATTGATGGTAGCTCCGACAGAAACCTTGTCAAAATAAATGTATGATCCGATCAGCTTATCGGCTTTTGCTTCGATTTTTTCAGGATCCGGAGGAACATTCGGAGGGGGAACCATTGCACCGAGTTCCATAAATCCTTTGATGTGCATATCCATGGGTCTTGTACCGCCGAACTGGCAGCCACCCGGGGTAGCAACGGAAGCATAATTAAAACGGCCCAGCAGGGATCCTGCAAAATAATAAGAAGCACGCAAACAACTGGTCAAAGCACTTGACAGGGGTCTGGACTGCACATTGCGGGTATCGATTTCAAGTGTTGATTTATTCAAAAACTTACAGGTTGCGCCTAATTCTTCCAGGATTTGCACCATCGCAAAAATATCGCTGATGCGCGGGACGTTTTCGATAACAAAAACATCATTGGCGAGAACAGTTGCAGGAAGGATGGCAACGGCTGCATTTTTGGCGCCGCTGATTTCTATACTTCCCGTCAATCTTCTGCCACCGTGAATACAATACTTTTCCACAGCGGTACTCCTTTAAAACTTCATCCATATATTCCAAAGAAAACTGAACATCAAAAAAACATTGCCTGAAGGACGGCAAAAGCTTTTATTATTATACCATCAATTCAGAAAAAAGAAAAGGGCTTTTTAAGAAAAATTCATAGTTTTCACAAAAAAAAGCGACGATTTTTTTTGGATTTCTTCGGTTCTTATTGGTAAAGCTGCTCAATAGATGAGTTTTTCGGTGTTCCAATCCGAAATGACCGGCAAAAAAGCCTGTGCTTCACGCAGGGCACCTGCAAGTGAGTGGTCACGGTAGTTGCCGCACTCAACGGCACTTACACCGGGAATTTCACCTTCGTAAGAAGCAATAAAAGCAAATGCATCTTTTGTCAGTTGAATGGCTTGTTCGTGCGATACCGTGTCACGTACAAGGAAGTAAAAACCTGTTCTGCAGCCCATCGGTCCGAAATAGATGATGCTGTCCTTGCAATCCGCATTGCGTACAAAGGTCGCAAACAGATGCTCAACGGTGTGGATGGACGCGTTGTCCATCACTTCTTCCACGTTCGGTCTGCGTGTGCGGATGTCGTAGGTCACCACATCACCGTCCACGCGTGAGATGTACATTCCTTTCTGTAAAACGGTATGGTCAACCTGAAAACTGGCAATTTTTTCCATAATATACTCCTCCGATCAGTTTGATTTATGAAATGTCGGCAAACAGAGCACCGACTGCGGCTTGCAAGCCTTTGTTTTCTTGCTTTTCAAGAAGCGGATCTTCGCTTAATATATGTTTCGCATCGCTTTGGGCGGTGTGTAAAATGCGGCTGTCGGTGGTAAGGTCGGCAATTTTCAGCGACGGCAGACCGTGCTGACGGGCACCGAAAAAGTCACCGGGACCACGCAGTTGCAAATCCTCATCCGCTATGCGGAATCCGTCGTTGGTGTCGCAAAGAATGCGGAATCTTCGTTGGGAAACATCGTTTTTGGCATCCGACACCAGAACACAGTGCGATTGCCGTTGGCCTCTTCCGATGCGACCTCGTAGCTGATGCAACTGTGAAAGACCGAAACACTCCGCATTTTCAATCAGCATCACCGAGGCGTTGGGTACGTCAATGCCCACTTCCACCACCACCGTGCAGATGAGCAGCTGTATTTCACCGCTTGAAAACCGCCGCATGATCTCTTCTTTTTCTTTCGGTTTGATTTTGCCGTGCAAAAGTCCCACGCGGTAGTTTTTAAATTCGTTGGCAGCCAGTTTTTCATACAAAACCTGTGCCGATACGCGGTCGGTTTCTCCTTCTTCCACAAGAGGACAGACAATATACCCCTGACCGCCGTCATCAATGTGTTTTTTGATAAATTTATACAATCTCGGACGGTATGACGTGTCCACCGCATAGGTCAGAATCGGTTTTCTGCCTTTGGGCAGCTCGTCGAGAATGCTGATGTCCAGGTCTCCGTAAATCACAAGTGCCACCGTCCGCGGAATGGGGGTTGCCGACATGACAAGTGTGTGCGGTGTGTTGCCTTTGGATCGCAATGCCGCACGCTGTTCGACACCGAATCGGTGCTGTTCGTCGGTGACAACCAGACCTAAGTTTGCAAACTCCACGTCACTTTGCAAAATGGCATGCGTGCCGACAAGCAAATCGATCTCGCCTGCTTTCAAAGCGGCTTTGATCTGTCTTTTTTGTGCAGCCGGAACCGTGCCTGTCAACAAAGCACAACGCAAATCGGTGCCTTTGAAAAACGCAGAAAAAGTGTTCGCGTGCTGCTCGGCAAGCACTTCCGTGGGAGCCATCACTGCAGCCTGACAGCCGTTTTTGGCAGCCGAATACACCAGTGCGGCAGCAACTGCTGTTTTACCTGCCCCCACATCGCCTTGCAACAGACGGTTCATGGGTTTGTTTTTTTGCATATCGGCAGCACATTCGGCAATGGCACGTGCTTGTGCCGCGGTCGGTGTGAACGGCAGAAGGGAGATGAATTCCCTTGTAAAATCGGTCTGCATGGCAGGGGCTTCGGACTCGTTTTTGTCTGAACGGATCCGCAACAATCCCAACTGCAGCACCAGCAATTCTTCATAGATCAGCCGCCGCCTTGCAGCGTTGATGTCGTCCTCGGATTGCGGAAAGTGGATTTTTTCAACCGCTTCACGCAGACCCAAAAGGCGGTATTTTTTCAGAACGGATTCGGGCAGACTCTCCTGCAGCAGGTCGGGGAAAGTGTCCAGTGCCGTCCGTACGCATTTTGCAATGGCTTTTGCGTTGAGGGATTCGGTCTGGTGGTAAATCGGGTGCAGTCCCGTGCCGCCTTCGGCTTTGACAAATCGGGGAGACAGCATTTCGCGACCGCCGTAGATGCTGTCTTGTATCTTGCCGAAAAAGAGGTACTCCTGCCCCTCTTCGAGTTGGTTTTTGACATAGCGGTTGTTGAAAAATGTGAGCGTCATTACCCAACTGCCGTCCGTGGCTTCTGTTTTGGTCAGCAGCCTGCCGCCTGCGGTGCGGTGTTCTTCGGGTTTTTGGGCAACGATCGCCTTGATGCACACTTGTCGGTCGGGTGCGGCTTCGAGGATCGAAACCGTGTCCTTCCAGTTTTCGTATGTACGCGGAAAAAAGTGCAGCAAAGCACCGACCGTATCAATGCCCAGCTTGTGAAACAGCTTGGCTCTTGCCGGCCCGACACCTTTCAGATATTGAATGTGTACATCTTTTTCCATTGGCTCGCCTCACACAAATCGTACATCTGTATTGTAGCAAAATGCAAACAAAAATGCAAGCCACCAAGTGCAGCCGATTGCGGTTTGTCGGGAAGTAGCCAATCACGGGGACGAGCACCCTGATTGACTACAGATACATCCGAAACAGTCAATCATGGTTCCGTCCCCATGATTGACTCCCCGACACCCCGCTAAACCGTAATTTACACCTTGGTTTTCATTGTAATATCCCTCTTTGTTTTCGAAAAGAAACCTTTTTATTATATAGGAAACTGCTCGCAATTGTGAGCAGTTTGCGTATAACAAAAAAATACCTTTTCGCCCCCAAGATTTGGGGACGGGGGGTTGATGTAGAATACTTTTTTATTTATATGGCAGTGCTTTTTTGTCTGAAAAACGGCATTGTTTGTTGACTTCTTCGTTTTTTCGTGATAAAGTAAAAAATAATGAAATGTGAAATTGTGGAGGAATTGCTATGAAAAAAATGCAAAAAGCCATATCCGTAATGCTTGCGGTCTTTGTGCTGCTGACAGCGGCACCGATGGCAGGCTTTGTCGGACTCGAATGGCCGGATATCGATTTGCCGTCCTTTGCGTTCCCGGAAATCAATTTGCCCGACTTTGACTTCAATCTTTCGGCAGATGCAGCGGAAGTTGTTAATTCCGGCAGCTGCGGTGAAAACCTGACCTGGACCCTCGACAGCGACGGTGTGCTGACCATTGCAGGCACAGGGAAAATGACGAATTATTCATCATATTCTTCTGTTCCGTGGTATTCCAAGAGTAGTGCAATCAAAACAGTGATCATTGAAAACGGAGTGACGAGCATCGGGGATTCTGCGTTCAGTTGCTGCCACTTGTTGACCTCGGTCACCATCGGTGACAGCGTGACGAGCATCGGAAATTCTGCGTTCTACAACTGCACAAAGCTTACCTCGGTCACCATCCCGGACAGCGTGACGAGCATCGGGTATTCTGTGTTCTCCGACTGCACATCGCTGACCTCGGTCGCCATCCCGGACAGCGTGACGAGCATCGGGGATGAGGCGTTCGAATACTGCCGCTCGATGACCTCGGTCACCATCCCGGACAGCGTGACGAGTATCGGGAATTCTGCGTTCTCCGGCTGCACCTCGCTGACCTCGGTCACCATCCCGGACAGCGTGACGAGCATCGGGAATTCTGCGTTCTACAACTGCACAAAGCTGACCTCGGTCACCATCGGTGACAGCGTGACGAGCATCGGGGATTGGGCGTTCTCCGACTGCACCTCGCTGACCTCGGTCACCATCCCGGACAGTGTGACGAGCATCGGAGGTTCTGCGTTCGAATACTGCACCTCGCTGACTTCAATTTATATATCGGACATTGCTGCTTGGTGTAATATTAATTTTTATGGTTATTATTCCAATCCGTTATCTTATGCGCACAATTTGTATCTGAATGAAGCCCTTGTAACGGAGTTGACGATTCCGGATACGGTTACAAGAATCAAAAATGATACATTCTTTGGCTGCACCTCGCTGACCTCGGTCACCATCCCGGACAGCGTGACGAGCATCGGGGGTTCTGCGTTCAGCGGCTGCAAGTCGCTAACATCGGTCACCATCCCGGACAGCGTAACGAGCATTGGATCTGGTGCATTTTACAATACTGCACATTATAACAAGAAATCCAATTGGACAGATGGTATTTTATATATCGGTAACCATCTGATTGAGGCCGATACAATGCTTTCAGGAGGCTCTGTAATCAAATCCGGTACAAAATCCATCGCCAGTAGTGCGTTCTACGGTTGCACCTCGCTGACCTCGATTACCATCCCGGACAGCGTAACGAGCATCGGGGATTGGGCGTTCTACGACTGCACAAAGCTGACCTCGGTCACCATTTTGAATCCGAATTGTGAAATTTATGATAGTGAGTATACCATATACTCAGGTGCAACGATTTACGGCTATCCGGGTTCCACCGCACAGCTTTATGCTGAAAAGTATGGTTATGAGCTGGTTTCGATGGAAGAACCTCAAGCCCACGAGCATAACCACATCGCTACCATCACCCTTGCTGCAACCTGCTGTACCACGGGTGTGATGACCTACACCTGCGAATGTGGAGACAGCTACGCAGAAGTTATTGATTTTGACTTCAATAACCATGTCGGTGGCACGGAAATTCGCAATGCAAAAGAAGCTACAAAAAACGAATCCGGATACACCGGTGACACCTATTGTCGCGGTTGTAACAAAAAACTCGCTGACGGTGAACCCATCCCCTATACACCCGAAAACATTGCTTCCGGATCTTGCGGAGATAACCTGATATGGTCATTGAACAATGAGGGGACTCTCTCCATCGTCGGCACAGGAGATATGAAAAACTATACATATGAAGCATCACCGTGGTCTTCATATTGTGCATCTATCAAAAAAGTTGTTATTGAGAATGGTGTGACAAGCATCGGGGATTATGCTTTTTATGAATGCACCTCGCTGACCTCGGTCACCATCCCGGACAGTGTGACGAGCATCGGAGATTCTGCGTTCGAATACTGCACCTCGCTGACCTCGGTCACCATCCCGGACAGTGTGACGAGCATCGGACATGGTGCATTCTTAGACTGCTATTTGCTGACCTCAATAATCATTCCGGACAGCGTGACGAGCATCGGTGAGGCTGTTTTCTGTGGTTGTGGCTTGCTGACTTCGGTTATAATCCCTGATAGAGTGACGCGCATTGGGGGAAGTATGTTCGAAGACTGTGTCTCGCTGACATCGGTCACCATCGGTGAAAGCGTGGCGAGCATTGGAGATGGTGCATTTATTGACTGTGTCTCGCTGACTAACATTACGGTGAATACCGGTAATGAAAACTTCAGCAGTAATGAGCACGGTGTTTTGTTCAACAAAGACAAAACAACTCTCATTCAATATCCAATCGGCAATGCAAGAACAAGTTATTCTATCCCGGACAGCGTAACGAGCATCGGGAATTATGCATTCCAAGATTGTGCCTCGCTGACTTCGATTACTATCCCGGATAGTGTGACGATCATCGGGAGATCTGCGTTCTCCGGCTGCATATTGCTGAATTCGGTCACTATTTTGAATCCGAATTGTGAAATTTATGATAGTGAGTATACCATATACTCAGGTGCAACGATTTACGGCTACCCGGATTCTACTGCTGAATCCTATGCAGAAAAAAATAAACGCAAGTTTGATCTTGTTAATACGGATGAAAATAATATTATACAGTCCGGTACCTGCGGTGAAAACCTGACATGGACACTGGACAGCGACGGTTTACTGACCATTTCGGGTACAGGGGCAATGACGAATTATTCATCATATTCTTCTGTTCCGTGGTATTCCAACCGTACATCTGTCAAAAAGATTGTCATTGAAAATGGTGTGACGAGTATCGGGGTGTATGCGTTCGACTCCTGTAGCTCGCTAACCTCGGTCACCATCCCGGACAGCGTGACGAGCATCGGGGATTATGCGTTCTTTTGGTGTACCTCGCTGACCTCGGTCACCATCCCGGACAGCGTAACGAGCATCGGGTATAAGGCGTTCTCCTACTGCACCTCGCTGACCTCGGTCACTTTTTCCGCGAACAGCCGGTTGACGAGCATCGGGGATGAGGCGTTCTCCCACTGCCACTCACTGACCTCAATCACCATCCCGGACAGCGTAACGAGCATCGGGGATGAGGCGTTCTCCTACTGCACCTCGCTGACCTCGGTCATCATTCCGGATGGTGTGACGAGTATCGGGGATGAGGTGTTCTACTGGTGCACAAAGCTTGCCTCGGTCACCATCGGTAACAGTGTGACGAGCATCGGGGATGGTGCGTTCAACAGTTGCACCTCGCTGACCTCGGTCACCATCCCGGACAGTGTGACGAGCATGGGGGATGGTGCGTTCCGCAGCTGCACTTCGCTGACTGAAATTACAGTAGAATCCGGTAATAAACATTACAGTAATGATAAATATGGTGTTTTGTTCAACAAAGAAAAAACAACACTCATTCAATATCCCATCGGCAATGAAAGAACAACCTATTCCATCCCGGACAGCGTGACGAGCATCGGGGATTATGCGTTCGACGGCTGCACCTCGCTGACCTCGGTCACCATCCCGGACAGCGTGACGAGCATCGGGAATTATGCGTTCTGGTACTGCACAAAGCTTACCTCGGTCACCATCCCGGACAGCGTGACGAGCATCGGGGATGCTGCGTTCAAGGACTGCAGAAAGCTTACCTCGGTCACCATCCCGGACAGCGTGACGAGCATCGGGAAGTATGCGTTCTCCTTCTGCACCTCGCTGACCTCGATCACCATCCCGGACAGTGTAACGAGCATCGGGGATTGTGCGTTCTACAAATGCACCTCGCTGACCTCGGTCACCATCCCGGACAGTGTAACGAGCATCGGGTATAAGGCGTTCGAAGACTGCACCTCGCTTACCTCGGTCACTTTTTCCGCGAACAGCCGGTTGACGAGCATCGGGAAGTATGCGTTCTGCTACTGCACCTCGCTGACCTCGGTTTACATAACGGATATTGCTGCATGGTGTAATATTGATTTTAGCGATGCTTTTTCCAATCCGTTGTATTACGCTCACAATTTGTATCTGAACGGAACGCTTGTAACTACACTGACTATCCCGGACAGCGTGACGAGCATCGGGGATTATGCGTTCTGGGACTGCACCTCGCTGACCTCGGTCACCATCGGAGACAGCGTGACGAGCATCGGGGATGATGCGTTCTGGTACTGCACCTCGCTGACCTCGGTCGCCATCGGTGACAGCGTGACGATCATCGGGGTTTCTGCGTTCAGCGGCTGCACCTCGCTTACCTCGGTCACCATCCCAGACAGCGTGACGGGCATCGGGCGTTATGCGTTCGGCAACTGCACATCGTTGGTTGATGTATATTATGCAGGTAGTGAAGAAGATTGGAAAAATATAACAATAGATAAAAATGGCAACGAGAACTTAATAAATATCACCCCTGTTTATAATTTTTCTCAAAAAGCAATTGCCGTTTTTTCAACAGAAAAATCACTGAGCTTAGGTGTTGGTGAAAGCATGTGGCTTGCATTTGGTGTGCTTAGTAAAGGTGTTGATTTACTGGATGAAAACTGGAGAAAAATGGCTATTGCGGTAAGTGATCCAACCATTATTTCTCTGTCTGATTACGAAGAAACAGAATATGGTTATTCACTCGAAGTAATCGGTAAAAAGCCAGGTGCCACCAATGTAACGATAACCGATACCGAAACCGGATTAAATACGATTATTGTCATTAGCGTATATGAAGAATTTGTACGAACATATTCATACGCTATTGATGATATGAAAGAGTTTTATCCGAACAATAAATGGGAAGATCATATTTCTACAAATATATATAATCTGAATGGATTGTATGTAAATAATTATAAGTGCGTAAAAAATGGAAATGAATATAATGTCGAATTTGATGTTTACAATTCCAATTATTATGCCGGTGCTGTTGATATTTATTCCGAAGATGGCTTGTGGCTTGGTTACGAGGAGATTGACAAATACAGTGATATATCAAGTCTTTGGGATACTGTTGAGCAAGGATGTTTTTTTGTAATAAATACGATAAAAGCATTAAATTCTGTTGAAAATGACAGTAATTTGTTAACTTATCAGCAAGAATCATTTTCTAAACAAACACACATAAAAATAAAATTAAAAGAAGGTGAATATTTTACAATTTCAAATAATGCTGTAAAGTCACCGGGAACATTTCTTATCAATGCTTTTGAAATTATATTTGATGCAGCATTTGTTCTTTTGGATTTGGTTACTTCTGATAGTGTCAAAACATCAGCATTCAGTGATTTTAAATTAAAAGTTGAAGAATCATTTGAAGAACGCTTACAAGAAGCATATAAAGAATGTTCAAAAGACTATCTGAAAACAGAAGCACAAAAAATAAAGCTTAAAACAATGCAATCTGAAATCAACAAAATAACAAAGAAATTTGCTAAAGCAGAGTTCAAGGATAAGTTAACAACGGCAGATGAGTTTAGTTCTGAAATAGCAAATATGGCAGAAAATATGCTTAGTGCTTATAATATTACTTGGAAACATTTGGGACAAAGTGCAACCGGGATTTTAGAATCGGTTATTTCTGCATTAGGCGGAGCAGCCGGGACAGCGCTAAAAGGTTGTTTTGCTATGACAAAAGGATCAAATAAGTTGTTGATGGCTACACAAATGGCAATGTCGTCAGAAAATACATATGCATCTGTATATACAAAAATTGAAGAAGGCATCATTAATCAACATGGTATAATAGTCAATACTACAGGAAATATGGATGCGGAAGCTGTTCTTCAGGTATTCAGAGTTTCTGACGATGATGCAATTAGTGTGTTGTTAGATAGTGAGAATCCGTTGCAATCGTATGAAATGTACAATATTTGTTTTACCAAAAATGACAACCATGTCCAACCCAATGGAAAGGTAAAAGTACATATTCCTATTCCGCATGGAATGCTTGCTCAAACCTGTAAAGTATATCGGCAAGAGAATGATGGTTCTTGGACCATTTTGAATGCCCATGTTGAAGGGGCTTACTTGGTTTTTGAAACGGATCATTTCAGTATGTATTCAATAATTGGTGACAAAGCAGAGTTAACAATCGAAAAGTTGCCAGATCAACTTGTATATTTGAATAATTCTGTTTTGAATACTGACGGTTTGGCACTTTCTTTGAACGGTGAAGCTATCACGGATGGATACATTTGTACCCCAACGGTTCTATCAAAAAATGACACACATACAATAACCGTTCACTACGGTCATTCATCAACTGAATTTGAAGTAATAGTGTTAGATTTAACCCTCGGTGATGTGGACAACAACGGCAAGCTCGAAGCTGCGGATGCACGACTTGCACTGCGTGCTGCAGTTAAGTTAGAAACCCTCACTGAAACACAGACACAGGCTGCCGATGCTGACAAGAACGGCAAGCTCGAAGCTGCCGATGCCCGACTGATTCTGCGTGCTGCGGTCGGATTGGAAACGCTCTGACGTTTGTGATCCTATAACAAAAGACTTACCCCCGGACGGTGTTTTTCCGTTCGGGGGCGTTTGTTTGTGCTTATTTGATTTGTCGGTATCTGCTTACAGCTCGATGCCGAGGGCTGTGGCGAGGTTTTTGCCGAGGATGCCTTCTTTGGCTTCTTCGGGAATGTCCATCGTTTCGATGCGACGGATGAAGGCTTTGGTGTCCTCGGTGTCGTTGTAGGGGAAGTCCAGGCCGAATGTGCTGCATTCGTTGCCGGTCTGCTTGATGACGGTGCGCAGCTCAATGTCCGACAGATGCCAGCCGCCGGGGATTTCTTCATTCTCTTCACCGACACTCGTCCAGCCGGCATAAACCGTCGGGTATTCGGCTGCACGGCGGTTGTTGCAGATGACGGCGAGTGCATCGCGGAAGAAGTGGTAGCCGCCGATGTGTTCCATGCTGAAACGCAACCGCGGATAGTGCCATGCGACCTCGTCAAACAAAAGCACATTGTAGTCGGCAAGTCTGTGCCAATGCAGACCCGTGTGGAACGAAAGGAACAGGCCGAGCTCCTGTGCTTTCTCATAAACAAGGCAGGCTTTTTCACCCATGATGTTGATCTCCTGGGCGGCAGGGTGGATCTTGATACCCTTGAAGCCGAGGGAGGCGATGTATTCGACCTGCTCGGTGATGTCGTCGCGGTCAAAATTGACCGTACCGAAACCGATCAGGGAAGGGTCGTCCTTGATTTCGTTGTAAAGCCATGTGTTCGGGTCGCCGGGTTTGCCGCAGCGGTCGTACTGATCCTGAAAACAGGTAAAACAAACCGCTTTTTCGATGCCGCAATCTGCCATGAGCTGCTTGAGATTGCGGATCTGTGCATTGTCTTTTGCTCCGTCGGGGAAGACGTGGCAATGGTTTGCGAACAGTTTGTAAGCCATGCGAAAACCTCCTTGAACAAGAATTTATTTGTTCAGCTTTTCAACTTCTTCAAAAATTTCTTCGTATTCTTCTTCGTACATTTCTCTGAAATCCTTGATGAAGTCTTCCAGATCATCAAAGTCCATTTTCGGGATGTTGACGGGTTTGAGCACCTTGACTTTACCGATGGCGGAAACGATTTCGCCCGTGTCTTCAAACGTTCTGGACGTACCGCAGATGATTACGGGAATCAGCGGAACTTCTGCTTCCATTGCCATGCGGAATGCACCGGTCTTGAATTTGCCGAGTTTGTGTTTTTCGTCACGGCTGCGTGTGCCTTCCATGAAGATTGCCATGCTTCTGCCGTTTTTCAGGTTCTGCACGCTGGTTTCGTATGCCTTGTGGGAAGAGTCCTTGTCTTTTCTGTTGACATAAACGCAATCAAAGAACGAAAACCAAAGTCTTGTCAGGGGAATCATGCGAAGCTGATGTTTCATAATGAAGCCGGGCAGATCTCTGGAAACACGTACTGCTGCCGTTGTGTCGAAAATGCTCTGATGGTTGCAGGCATAGACAACGGGACCGGACGACGGGATGTTTTCGAGTCCTTCAACGGTGTAAGTGAGGCCGGCTTTCTTTTCAACTGCATTGCAGAGCATATTGACCTTGTCGTCAACGTACTTGTCAAATTGTTTCTTGTCCTTTTTTCTGAGGATTCTTGCCTTGTAAGAATAGCCCTCGAATTTGAAGAGCCAGAAGCACAGATCTGCCATCCAGCCAAAAGTTTTTCCTGTCATGTTCAATCACTCCTAAATTTAAATATCAATATTCACAAGCAGTTCCACCGGACAATGGTCGGAACCGAATATTTCGTTGTGTATGGAAGCCCCCGTCAGTTTATCACGCAGGCGGTCGGAGGTGACGAAATAGTCAATTCTCCATCCTGCATTGTTTTCTCTTGCTTTGTAGCGGTAGCTCCACCAGGAGTAAGCTCCCGTGGTTTCGGGTTCAAAATAACGGAATGTGTCCGTAAAACCGCTGTCGAGCAGCATCGAAAACTTTTCTCTTTCTTCATCCGTAAAACCTGCTTTCCCGCGGTTCGGTTTCGGGTTCTTCAGGTCGATTTCCTTGTGGGCAACATTCAGGTCGCCGCAGAAAATGACCGGTTTTTTGTTGTCAAGCTCTTGAATATATGCACGGAATGCATCTTCCCACTCCTGTCTGTAGGAAAGTCGGGAGAGGTCTTCCTTGGCATTGGGGGTATAGACGGTCACGAGGTAAAAATGTTCGTATTCAAGGGTGATGACTCTGCCTTCTTTGTCGTGCTCTTCGATTCCCAGACCGTAAGAAACGGACAAAGCCGGTGTCTTTGCAAAAATAGCTGTGCCGGAATATCCCTTTTTTTCAGCATAATTCCAATAGGAAGTGTAGCCGTCAAAGTTTAAATCAAGCTGTCCGGCCTGCATTTTTGTTTCCTGCAGGCAGAAAAAATCCGCATCAAGCTGTCGGAATGCAGGAACGAAAATATCTTTCCCCACAACAGCACGCAGACCGTTGACATTCCAGGAAATGAATTTAAGCACACTATATCACCTCAGTATAACAGTATATCAAATATTTTTCTGTTTTGCAATAACTCTATATAATAAAAATGTATTTTGTCAAGTATTTTTTCTTGCATTGATAATTGAAACATGATATATTATTTTAATAGGATAAATTGAAAGAGGAAATTTTATGACTTCACTCAAAAATGCAAAATGTATTGTTGTTAAGGTCGGTACATCCACGCTGACCTATGATACCGGCAAGACCAACATCCGTCGCATGGCAAAACTTGCAAGCGTGTTGTCTGATCTGCAGAATGCAGGTCGGCAGATTGTGCTTGTGTCATCGGGTGCAATCGGTGTGGGGGTCGGCAAACTGGGGCTGCCCGAAAAACCTGCCGATACTCCCGGCAGACAGGCTGCTGCCTGTGTCGGTCAATGTGAACTGATGTTTATGTATGACAAACTGTTTTCCGAATACGGGCATACGGTCGGTCAGCTTCTGATTACCAAAAGTGACGTCGAACATCCGGAACGTCGTGAAAATTTGATCAATACGTTCCATAAATTGCTGGATTTCGGTACCATTCCGATTGTCAATGAGAATGACTCGGTTGCGGTTGAAGAAATTGTGTACGGTGACAACGATATGCTTTCTGCAATCGTTGCAAAATTGATCGGAGCGGATGCACTTGTTATTCTGTCGGACATCGACGGTTTGTTTTCTGCCAATCCGCAAACCGATGAGGATGCTGTCCTGATTCCGACGGTTGCAGCCATCACCCCCGAAATTGAAGCCATGGCAGGCGGTTCGGGAACCAAAAGGGGAACCGGCGGCATGCAGACAAAAATTTCTGCAGCAAAACTTGCGACCGAAGCCGGGATTGATACCGTTATCATGAACGGTACAGATCCGACCGATCTTTATAAGCTCACCGACGGACATTCCATCGGTACTCTTTTCAAAGCACAGAAATAAGGTGAATAAAATGACAAATCTCATTCAACTCGGTAAAAATGCAAAGCAAGCTGCTGCTGTACTGGGAGCAGCAGGCAGTGCTCTTAAAAACAAAGCCCTTGCCGCCATTGCACAGGGTCTTCGTGCAGATTGCGAAGAAATCATTGCACAAAATAAAACGGATCTTGCCAATGCACGTCAGAACGGCATGAGTGAATCCATGCTTGACCGTCTTGCACTCAATGAACAACGCATAGACTCGATTGCATCGGCTGTTGAAAAAATCATCAGCCTGGATGACCCTGTGGGGAAAGTCAGTGACGGCACGGTGCTTCCCAACGGTTTGCAGCTTACAAGGGTCAGAGTGCCTCTGGGGGTTGTTGCCGTTATTTTTGAAGCACGTCCCAATGTCACCGCAGATGCAGCTGCCCTTTGCCTGAAGTCGGGCAATACGGTTATTCTGCGTGGCGGAAAGGAAGCCATTTTTTCAAACACCGCCATCGTCAACTCCATGCGTAAAAGTGTGCAGAGGGCAGGTTTGCCTGCCGACTGTGTGCAGCTTGTAGAAGATACATCCCGTGAAACCGCTACGCAACTGATGCGGATGAATGACTATGTGGATGTTTTGCTGCCCCGTGGTGGTGCAGGTCTTATCCGTTCCGTGGTGGAAAATGCGAGCGTGCCCGTGATTCAGACAGGGGTCGGCAATTGCCATGTATATGTGGATGCAAGTGCCGATGTGCAGATGGCAGCCGATATCGTTTTCAATGCAAAATGTTCCCGTGTTTCGGTTTGTAATGCGTGTGAAAGTCTGCTCATTCACCGTGATGCGGTTGCAACGGTTTTGCCTGCGATTGCTGCAAGACTGGCTGAAAAGAATGTTGTTATTTACGGTGATGAAACCGTTTGCAGCATTCTTCCCGATGCAAAGCAAGCAAGTGAAGAAGATTGGGCAACGGAATATCTCGACTATAAAATTTCCGTCAAAGTTGTGGACAGCACCGACGAAGCCATTGCACACATTGCAGAATATTCCACCGGACACAGTGAAGCAATCATTACCAATTCGATCACGGATGCTGACAAGTTTACCCGACTTGTGGATTCGGCTGCGGTGTATGTCAATGCAAGCACACGCTTTACCGACGGCGGTGAATTCGGTTTCGGTGCCGAAATCGGTATTTCCACGCAGAAATTGCACGCAAGAGGTCCTGTCGGTTTGCCTGAACTGACAAGCTATAAATTCATCATCCGCGGAAACGGACAGGTAAGATAAATCGTAAATTGTTTCTTGTTATAATTCCCGGGTTTTCGAGAACAATGAAATAATAAAAAATCCGTCCTCTGTGAGGGCGGATTCTTTATACTGTTTTTTGTTTTGTGTTAAACTCAGACAGCTCTTGTGACCTTGCCGGAACGAAGGCAACGTGTGCAAACGTTCACTCTGCAGGGAGTGCCGTTAACGATAGCCTTAACTCTCTTTACGTTGGGCTTCCAGGTTCTGTTGGAACGTCTGTGGGAGTGGGAAACCTGAATACCGAACTTCAGTTCCTTGTTGCAGATCTCGCATTTTGCCATTGGAGTGCACCTCCTTTAATGATTGGGGTAAATCCCCTTCTTAAATCAGCGTTAATCATAATAGCAGAAACAAATGTAAATTGCAAGTCTTTTTTTGATTTTTATGGTCTTTTTTTTGTATTTTTTCTCGTCAGCATATTATTTGCTGTAAAAGGCGATGGCTTGTGTCAGACGGGTATGCAGATTTTCGTACCATTCACCGTCCGTCGGGTAGTCGGTGAATGTGAATTTCTTGACTTTGCTGCCTTTGAAGATGATCTTTTCCACCGTTTTGCGGTCGGTGAGTTCTTCGAGCTGCTGCATCAGCCGCAGATCCTGCAGGGAATCTCTGAACACTTTAAAACGCAGAGAAGCAAAAGCGGTGCCGTCGGGAGCAGGATAGACCTGGTAAGCGTCACCGGACGGGAACGCATCGCCTGCATCACTTTCGGTGTAGGGATCGATTTCGCGTACGGAATACTGTGCGTACCAGAAGTTATATCCCCACTGCAAAAAACCGTCAATCTCATTGAGATAGAACAGCGTACCGAGGCAACGGCAACGTGCGGATGGCATGGAGAAAAAGCGGTTCGGCAGATGGTTTCTGTATTGGCCACAGCAGAAATAAGTCCATTTTTCACCGGTGACATGGTTCTTGAATTTGTGGAAACTGCCTTCTTCGGGGACGGGATTGCGGACAAGTCCGTTTTTGTAGAAACGCAGTTCGCTGAGAGCATCAATGGTTTCAAATTCACCGAAAAGAGACTGCATTTTCTTTGCGGCACGGCGGTAGGAATAATAATGATCGTCACCCGGTTCGTCCGAAGTGTGGAAACGACAGCGGTCAGCAACCCCTTTTTCTTTCAAGTACGGAATCAGTGCAGCTGCAAGCTGTTCGAGGAAATCACCGTAGGCTTTTCCGGAGGCATTGGTGTCCCAACCGAAAATCTGTCTGTAACCCGATGCGGTCTTTGCCATGATTTTAGGAGCTGCGGTTGCACCCCATTGGGTGAACAGGTGGCTCATTTCAAAATACTGCACACCGCAACGAAGAGCCATGTCGATCCAACGGTCGAGTTTTTCAAAACCGAATTCATATCCCGAACGCTTCTTTGTGACATCCACAAGCTGTACCGTCGGTCGTTCACCGCCCACTTTGGTGTCAAGCGGAGGTGTGAACAGGGGCGTCAGCAGGAAGTTGATGCCGTGTTCGACAGCGGTTTTTACAAAGTTTTCGGTAATTCTCCAATATTCTTCGCTGAATACGGGGACTTTGTAATAAGAATGCAGACAGTCGGAATGGAACCAGTGTGTGCAGATGAGTTTCTGATCGATGATCTGCTGTGCACAGACCGTTACGGGGATCTGTGCGGTTGCACAGGTATCTTCTGCGATGATATTCGCCGTCAATGTGTGGTTGCCTGCGTTTGCTGCGGTGGGCTTGAGTTCGACCCATACGGCATACCATTCACCTTTTTTGACTGTAAAACGAGGGCCTGCAGGGATCAGCACGTCGGGGTACATGCCGCTTTCGGCATTGCGAAGCACCCATTCATCGTGATCATCGTAGGCTGCTTTGC
Organism: Acutalibacteraceae bacterium; assembly: GCA_045576275.1. GTDB lineage: Bacteria > Bacillota > Clostridia > Oscillospirales > Acutalibacteraceae > RUG806. Next base: position 7,918 of record JAZNGB010000059.1, on the reverse strand, counting down.
CTGCGTATACGTCTCTGATGAAAAATGTTTCAACGGGAATACCGCTTGTGATACGGATGTTGACCTCGCCGTCCTCATCGGCACTGAAAGCAAACTGTACGCTGCCGGCTTCACCTGACAGAAGTGTCATATTTTGAAGATATGCAAGGGGTTTTTCGTCGTGGAAAACCTTTTCAAGGGAAGATACGGGAAAAACGGTAATGTTCATACGGATTCTCCTTTTATATGATTCTCTGCATATTTATTTCAGCAACCTGTTCCGAAAGTTGAAAACAGTTTTGCAAACATACCGAAAACTTTTTCAAACAAGGGCAACAGACCTAATTTTTCGAAGAATCTTGCAGCCTTTGCACCGAGAATGCTTTCGGTTGCGGTTTTGTCGTCAGCATCGACAAGGGTATCTTCTGCATCTGCAGCAGTTGTTTCTCCCGAACGTACCGTAAAGTCGAGCGTTCTGCTGCCGATGGGAGTCAGGTTTCCGAGAAGCGTATAGCCGATGCGGACAGAGCCTTTTGTGAGGGCAACGGGATCACCTGTCCACTTGAAATTCACAGCAACGCTTTCACCGGGAGCCAGAGATTGTGTGGGCAGGTTGATTTCAATCGGCAACTCCAGGGGAATGATGCTTGTAACAAGCAGCGTGTGTTCTTTGGAAAGGTTGGTGATAATAAATTGGTTGTCCTGCTGTGTGAGATATCCGTCGGTGCTGTTGTCAAAGGCAGCGTGCACGGTGTAGCAGGAATTGGTGGCAGAATGGAACTGCGGATACGCAGGATCATCCCGGACAGAGTCAATGTCATCTGTCAAAAGCAGAATGTACATCAGTTCTCTCGAATATTCGTCCCAATAGGTCATGCCGTGGAACAGACCGTCCACAAACCATGTGCTGTCGGGCAGATACGCGGTGGATGCATCAATTTCCATGGAGGGGGAAACATAATAATTCTCACTTGTATTGATCTGTGTATAACCGTCTGCAAAGCGTTTTCCGAACGGTGCACAGGTGGCACCTGTGGAAGCTTCGGTGGTGATGATGCCGTCGCTGTTTTCCTGCAAGCCCGTGACGGACGGATTGCCCGTACCTGCAATGATGCTGATGTCCGTACCGTTCGCTTCTGCAAGGGTCAGACGTTCGCCCATATTTGCCATCAGTTCATGCATGGCATCGCTTTTTTCGATCAGACCTGCATTTGCAACGGGATCAAGCATCTCTGCTTTGACATCTTCATAATACTTCAGCGGCATGAAATCCCATATGCTGCCCCAGTAACCGAGAATGTCAATGACATAGGGTACAAGGTTTTCAAGAAGAGCATCGAGGAATCCGAGCTGCTGTGCTTCCACAAGGATGTGGAAATCTTCTTCGAGGACCATGCCGTTTTCAACAAAGTGCAACAAGGTCAGTTCGTCAAAAACAATGTTGTTTGTCATGATGTCATAAGCGAGTGCTGCACCGCCGATGGCAGGAACCGTGAGAACGGCATTGTTGACCAGGGTGTCCTCTGCATACAGGTTCATATATGTTGCCGAGACCTGACCGCCGTGGCTGATGGCAATGAGATTGACCTTTTCATAGCCGGTGGTTGCAATGATGTCTTCAATCAATCCGCGGAGTCTGTGTGCATTTTCAATCGCACCCATGCGGAAGTCGCAGTTGAAATTATAGAACATTTCCATGCCGCCTGCTGCTTCGCGGATGGTGCCGATGATGTCGGGCTCCCATTGGTAGCTGGTGTCGTCACCGTATACTTCGGAAATATTTTTAGCGTTGGTGGCTTCGGCGGTATTGTCGAACAAAGGCTGCACATTGTACATGCTTGTGCCGTCAGGATTGCATTTGAGCTTGCCTGCAAGTTCTTCAAAATTGTCTCCGATGAGATCGGCAAGATAAGCAGGATCAATCTCTGTGACGGCAAGGCCCAGTCCCTTTAAAATGCCGGCAATATTACCGAGCACTCTGCCGAGTATTTCATCAATGTCAAGTCCCCAGACGTGTTCGCGTGTGCCGTCTTCACCGTAATAAATCAGCGGTGAAGCACTGTAACCCGGCACAACCACAACAGGGAGCTGCTGACAGTTTTCGGGAACGGCACTTGCCGCAGGTGCCATACCGATTGCAACAAGAATGACACAAAGGATAATGCTGATGATCTTTTTCATAAAAAAGCCTCCAAAAACAGGATAAAATTATTGTAACATTCCTGTTTTTAAATTACAAGTTGCCAAAAAGGAAAAAGAAGGAGACAGAATTTGTTTAAAATATATAAAGAAAAAGAACAATTTTGAAATCAGTTGACAAATGCACCGAAATTATTTATAATGTAACCGTATAACTGTAAAATAAACAGGAGGTCGAATCCAATGAAAAAAGTTATAAGCATTTTCCTTTGCGTCATGATGCTTGTCTGCAGTCTGTCCTTTACTGCATCCGCTGCTGATGTTATCTATGGTGACACGGAGGATGAATTGAGCTATCAGCTTCCCGCTGATGTGGTCTGGGAAACCGGTAACCACTATGTTATTAAAGCAGGCTCCACATTTGCAATTCCTTCCGGCAGAACGCTCAACGTACCGCTGAATTCCACTCTTACCGTTGAAAAGGGTGCACACCTGGTTGTCAACGGTCAGCTCAACGTTTCCGGTGAAATGTTTGTTTACGGCAAACTGACCGGTACCAACATCATGGGCACCGGTTCCATCAAGTGCGAAGTCCGTTTCCCCAGCCTTGCAGATCCCGCTGTCAGTCTTGATAAAAAGATTTCCGTTCGTTACTACGTCAGCGATGACAGTGATTATTACGGTGACATCAATGTTGATCTGAATGACTACACCATCGTTCCCGATGACGGTGCAGCTGTTATGATTGACTATAACAAGTACATCTATCTGCGTGTTGTTATTACGGAAGCTGCCGGTGAGGACCGTTATGATGACAAACTGTATCCGATTTTCTACAACAGCACCCGCATTCCTTTTGCACAGAATGCCTGCCCGGTTCTTGTCACCACTTCCGGTGATGTTTCTTACGGCTCCTGGAAAACCGACAGCACCTATTACAATACCTATAAAATTATTCTTCCCGAAGGCGAAGGTTACACTGTATACGGCAGAAACGGTGAATACGGTGAAGTTACCATCAAACACGGTCAGGCATTCAGCTTCCGTGTTGAACTGGAAGAAGAATACAACAAGTCCGACTATGTTGTTTATGTTTACAACGGCACCGGCTGGACAAACCTTGAAAAGGACGACATTCTTGCAGGTATCGAACCCGCTGTTCCCGATGCAGAAGGCTATTACACCATCAGCTCCATCACGGGTAACTATTCCATCTTTGTTGAAGGTGTTCTTTCCAACGAAATGCTTGATATTTTCAGCCAGGTCTTCAATATTTTCAAACAGGTCTGGGAAGCTATTTCCGCTATTTTTGCAGAATTCATGAGCTTCTTCCAGAAATAAGAATCACAACCTGAGGTTCGCAGAAATGCGGACCTCTTTTTTTGTTTCTGAATATCAAAAGAAACGACCGCAAGCAGCGACCGTTTCTTTCGTATCTCATTGTTTTGCTTTTTGTTGTTCTTTCATTTTACGCAGGTCTTTGAAGAAGGAAGAGAGCATTTGTGCACATTCTTCCTGCAGCACGCCGCTTGTTACTTCCGGCTTGTGGTTGTAGGGAAGCTGTGTCAGATCGATGACCGAGCCCATGGACCCTGCTTTTGTATCAGCAGCACCGTACACAACCCGTTCAATGCGTGCGTTGATGATTGCTCCCGTGCACATCGGGCACGGCTCCAATGTCACATATAGCGTACAGCCGGGCAGCCGCCAACCGCCTAAATTTTTGCAGGCATTGTCAATGGCTTCGATTTCGGCATGGTACAGGGCATTTTTTCCGTTTTCGCGGCGGTTTCTGCCGGTTGCAATCACTTCACCGTTTCGCACAATCACCGCACCGACCGGTGTTTCCCATTCTTCTGCAGCCTCGTGTGCAAGTCGTAGAGCTTGCTGCATAAAACGTTCGTCGTTGTTTGTCATTTTACAGGATGTCGTCAAAATATTTCAGTGTTTTCAGACCGCAGGCGACACCTTTTTTGGCTTCTTCCATGCCTTCAAATTCAACCGTAATGTAGTTGTCGTAGCCGTGGGCATCCAGAATCCGTAAGCATTGCAGCACGGGAACATCACCGTGACCAATGATGGCACCGCGGAGTGCATTGCCGCCTCTTGAACGGAAATAGCCGTCGGGAGGAATTACACCGTTGCCGTTTTTGACATGGAAATCCTTGGCATGCACATGGAATGCATACGGTGCAAGTCTGCCGACCGCGACAGCAGGATTTTCGTCTGCACACAGGAAATTGCCGATATCGATCAATACACCGAAATTGTCATCCGCAACTGCGTTAACAAGCTTTTCAACGCGTTCGCTGTCCTGGCAGAAGAAACCGTGGTTTTCCACCATCGTGCGGATGCCTTTTGTTTTTGCATACTGCGTGACTGCACGGTAGCCGTCCGCCAGAATCGGTAAAGCCTGGTCAAAGCCGCGGCTGCCTCTTTCGCCGTCTTTGAAGCCGGATGTGGCATCGTGTCGCATGACCTTGACTCCCAGGGTAGCTGCAATATCCACTTCTTTTTTCAGGTCTTCAACCTGGTTTTCATTTTTCAGAAAGTCGGCGCCGATGCAATAGCACACAATTTCGATGCCCACTCTGTCAGCTTCTGCTTTCAGCTCAGCAGCATATTCTGCCTTGTCCTTGCCTTCGGGGGCGTGGATTTCGGCAAATTCAATGCCGTCAAAACCCATTTCCTTTGCAAGGGCAATCAGTTCGATCTCGGAATAGGCCCCACTGTTGCGAAGCTGTGAATAGCTGTAAGAACTTACGGAATATTTCATGCAGATAAACCTCCCGGTTGTTTCAATTTTTTCTTTTTTAGTGTAACACGGCAAGTGCATAAAGTCAACAAAGTTATCAGGGTAAAAACCGTTGTCAGACAGAGAATACCAAATGAAAAATTTTAATTTATACCACCGTATCAACTGTTGTAAGGTAATATGTTCCGCCCAAAGGAAAGCAGCCTTTCTTTTGCGACGGACAAAACAAAAACGTACAACGAATCTGTTTTCTTGTTGCGTTATTGTACGCTTACATCCCAATCGCTTAAATCACCGCGCAGGCAATCAATACTGCATTTTCCGTCGGTGAAAGTAACCTTTGCAAGAATGCCGGGCAGACAAAGCGGCACGGTCAGATTCTTAGCAATGGGTTTAAAGTGCATTTTTTTGTTGGCATAATCAACCGCAAGTCCCGATGCTGCCAACAACAACGACCAGCTCGACATGGGACGGGTGTAGTGATGACCGCATTCCCAATGGTCCCAGTAATGACCGAAACGCAGCTGATTGCTCTGAATAGATCCCACAACGGTGTCGGAAACTGCAGCAGCTCCCACAGAAAGAGCAAGTGCAGAAAATGCATAGCCGATACCTGTCCAGACGGCAATGGTTTGGCAGTTGTTGTAAGTTTCAATGCTCGTCCATCTGTTTTTTGGCACGGTTGCATTGACAAGTCCCTGTTCGGGATCAAAATTATGGAGGAAAATGAATTCAAGCACCGAACGCACCCGTTCATCGGGCAGATTGCCGTTAAGACCGATCATCCGCAGGAACCATTCACCGTCAAGCTGATCGGTCATCAGGGATTCGTCGGTTTTATCATTGTTTTTCCAGAGATTGTAATATTCTCCGTTCCAGAGCTTTTCTTCCAGAGCTTCTTTGCCTTTTGCCAAAAGAGAATTCCATTTATCAAAGCAAGCTTTGTCGCCCACTCGGTCAGCCATACGAATTGCTGCCTTCAAAGCTGCCAGCCAAAGAACGGAAATATAAACAGGCGTGCCCGAGAAATTCCATGCATCATAGGTGTTGCGTTTTGTATCGTGATCGGGCAGACCGTCTGCGTCCGTATCGAGTGTTTGGGTGGAATCCATTGCCCGTTTGACGTGTTCCCACATCTTATCAAGATATGTTTTGTCACCCGTGAACAAATAGTCACGCAGCACCATCAGCACAAACTGCATATTGATGTCCACACGGTCGAAACCGTTTCCAACGCTCTTCATGTCAGGGCGGAAGCAGTGATGCACTCTGCCGTCCTCACGCTGGTGTTTTGCCCCCATCAGCATCTGCCTTTTCTGCAGATCGGGGAACAGGCTGATGAGCGAAAAAGATGCATGATAGGTGATGTCCGTGGTGTGCATTCCGCAGTAACCAAGTCCCTCCCACAGACCGAAGTTTCCGTTTTTGAGATAAGCGGAGTCCTTGATCAGCTGTGAAAGATTCGATGACCATGCATCGGGATAGATTTCGGGCAGGTCTGTATCGTAAAGCAAGTCCGCGAATTTAACAGCGGAATTGAAAATATCGTCATGCTTTTCGGCAAGAAAATGGTTTGCATCCAATGCACCGGTATAAAGATTTTCGTAGTAATGCCCGATTCTTTCACCGTCTGCTGCCATGTGATTCGGGAAATACCAGGAAAGAACAAAGCGGACGGTTTTCTTTTCACCGGGCTTGAGTGTTACCTGCGAGCAAAGGGCACACGCACCGAAATCCGTTCCCTTTCTTTTGTTATGATTATAACAGCAGTCAAGGAAGAAAATTTTGTTCTCTCTTGTGTCAAGAAAATCCGGATGGCAATGCAGCCGCCTGCTGAGCATGGATGCAGCAAAGGGATACTTTTTGCATTCTTCACATAAGGCATCGATCTCTTCATCGCTCAATAAGGACATATCATCGGGTAAAACCGGGGGCTTTGTGCCGATTGTGGTGTTGGGGAGAGATCCTTTTTCCCGGAAACCGAACACAACGGATTCCTGTGAAATGCCCAATTTGGAATCGGCAATAAATTCTTTCATAAAACGGTAGAAATCCGCCGTGATGTATGACTTTTCACCGTCACCGTTTATCGAAAAACAGAGTTCACCGCAGGATGCATTGTCCGTGCGTTCAGCAGGCTCGATATACACCCCGACACCGTCCCCGATTGTCTGTAATGTGTTTTTGTTGCCCTCGGTCTGATTTGCAACATCGGGCACAAGCGTTCCTAAAAGGCTGATTGAAAGCTCGCTGTCGGTCGGATTTTCGACAGTGAAATCCATATAAAATCCGGGTGTTGCGGCAATATCGCTGTTGTGCGGAACAAAGGGGGACACCGCTGTCAGTGTGAGATTGCAGGACAGGGCAGAGTCCGTATATTGCAGGTCGCATTTGGGGAACTTGCCGTCAAATTCAATTTGTTCAATCGGCTTGTTCCATGAAAACATACGGTAAGTGAAGTCATCCGCATCCGTTTTCATGCCGAGCTTGCGGACAACGGGTTTGCCGCCGTCCTTGCATTCACGCACATAAAAGGAAAGCGATCCCGTGCTGCCTTCGCCGTCATCTGCCTTGTCTTCAAAGCAGACCTTTGTGATGCGAGGCTGGTTTGCAATCAGCCAGGCATGGAATTCGCCGTCGGGCAGCAGCTCCAGACTGCCGGCACCGATGCCGCCTAAGGCAATGCCGCTTGCGTGTGTTTTGGTCGAAATAATCTTAGCCATACGCCACCTCCGTGCAATTGTTGGAATATATAATAATATTATCATACCTGCCACACCGTTGCAAGGAATAAATTTGCGGTCTGTTAATTATGGTTTAGCGGGGTCTTTGCAAAGTAAATTTTCCTCTCAAACACTCGTCGCCCCTGAAAGGGGAGATGTCTGCGGAACGCAGACAGAGGGGTTCAGGCGGTTATATCAGACTATTTTGACCGAATTTGTGCAAACTTGGTTAACCCCTCTGTCACTTCGTGACATCTCCCCTTTCAGGAGCGACAAGGGGTTGGTGGGGTCTCCCACTTTGTGCTGTAAACCATAATTTACT
>JAZNGB010000058.1:0-94580 GCA_045576275.1 Acutalibacteraceae bacterium | reverse complement strand
CTTTGTAGCCGACCATATCAGAATTTATAAAATACTTTATGGGGGTCCACTCTCTGACGGTTTCTCCCTCATTTATTGTAGCTGTTCCGTCTTCAGCAACCGTTATCTTGCTCATCAGATTTTCGTTAATAACTATGTCTGCAGTAAGTATAGCATTGATAGTATCGTTTTCGTTTACATTCACTTGTTCAGCAAACCAATAGAGGTCATCTGCAGAGTCAAGTTCGTAATAGGTTTTACCGTCAATTGTTCTTGTTGGCGGTGTTTCATCTGCGGCAAAGGCAAAGGGTACGCTTGTCACAATCATTAAAATTGTGAGCATGATTGATAAAAGTTTTTTCATTGTTTTTCTCCTTTCAGAAACTATTTATTAGTTTTTATTTCAAGTTCATCAAATACACTTCTGACCGCTTTATCTGCAACGGTTTCAAAGTCAATTTTTCCGATGAACTCAAGTGCCTCATTAACTTTTTCATCTTCTGCCTTGTAAATCCGCAGAAGCATTGTTACGAGTCGTTTTGCTTTTACTTCAATGGTAAAATATATACCACAGGGTACAGTCATATATGCTCTCATTATGCCCATTGAAGCAATTTCAGTTTCGTAGAAGTCATTCCACGTAAAATTTTTAAAGGTTTCACTGAAGGAATCATACATCATATCGGTTCTTCGTTTAAGAACCTCTTCACTTGTTTTCGGCATTGAATAGCCTGAAAGGTAAAGGTTACGCATATCCTCATTCATTTCAGCCATATAAAGCTGCAAGACCTCATTGGCAATTAGGATAAGCACTTTATCGTCGGTGAGCTTTTTGGAAACGCTGTCTGATGCCGAAGTTACTCCGTCAAGGAATTTTCTCACCAACAGGCACAGAATTTCCTCTTTGCTGTTCATTACATAAAGTATCTTTGACTTAGGAACACCGGACAGCTTTGCAATGTCGGTTATTTTTGTTCGCTCATAGCCTTTCTGAATGAACAAAGCTGTTGCGGCTGTGAGGATTTTTCTGTGTAATTCTCTGCTTTCGGCTTCGCTTCTAAAGTTCGACAAATCATCGCTCCTTTCAAAAGGGTTTAACACAAAGTAAACCCGGGTACAGTTTAATTTTATTATACTTATCAGAGGGTGCTTTGTCAATAGAATTCCCTCAAAAACGAACAATATTTTTAATAAGCATCAACCGCCGAATGAATTACCGTTTTTCTTCTCGATGTATGGACAACTTCATTTACAATCATTTACAATAAACTCATATAACGCTTCCGGTTCTTTCAAACACCATTTCTTGCTACCATAATAAAAAGATGCGTTACATAAAAATGAGAACCTCGCTAACCATCGTTGAGAGGTTCCTTGCTTAAATATTTTTAGAGACAAATTCTTACGAATTTAGGTTGGGTACACGATTACTTTTTCAATCCCTACAACAAGGCAAAGCAAATAATAAAAAAGCACCTCTGCATAATCTCTTTGCAAAGGTGCTGATTAGGGTGACGGATTGCATCCGTCACCCTATGTTAAGTGCCGTGAAACCCCTTGATATATAGTATTTGGGCATAAAACAACTCCACTCTCATTGTATCAAAATAAGAGTGGAGTTATGGTGCGGATGACGGGACTTGAACCCACATGAACTTGCATTCACTAGAACCTGAATCTAGCGCGTCTGCCAATTCCGCCACATCCGCATGTCTCAACGACGTGTACATATATTATCACTCTCTGCTTCAAATGTCAAGAGAAATTTTAACAAAACTGAAATTATTTGAATGTTGTCATGATTCAACTAATTAAAGGAAGATAAAAGATTATAATTTTATATTTTTTTAAGTTTGAGTGATTATTGTAATTACAAATTGACAATTTCAAGATAATATAATATAATATTTAAGCATTATTAAGGAGGTTTCTATGTCACGTCGAATTATTTCAATAATTATATCTATATTTATTCTTACAACAGTTTTTACTGCTTGCTCAATCACAAAATCACCCGGCAACATTCAATTATCAAATAATGATAACTCACCTACAACATTATTTGATGCAGATGGAAAAATATCTTATACAAAAGTCTTTCAGCAATCTTCGGCAGCTACATTACCATTGATGCCAACCGACTTTGACGGTGTTTATTATACAATGGACACATCCGGCAATGTTCGCTTTTTCAGAATCATTGATGGTGTGCTGACCGAACAGAAACCAAATGGTGTATACTCTGTAAGTGTGCGTTGCAGCGGTCAAAGCATACCGGCTGATATATATTATATCATCATAGATGGCAAAACCAATGGATTTGGTCTTTATACTTTTTCAAGTGAATACAACATTATGCTTTATGATTATGCCTTTTTCAAATTATGTGAACTTCCAGCATCGTTTGCATACGGGAACGAATTGCTTCTTTTGATAGACACTGATAAGACACGTTTTTATAAAGATAAGGTTTATAGTGAACAATTCTATTTTGATCCAGACACAAGCGAAACTGCAGGCTATTTTCTTTCTGAAGCGCAAAGGCAAACCGGAATGGATGGCATAAAAATGAAAGACTATAAAATGTTTACGGATTCTATTCTGCACCAGCCTTTTGAGGAAATATACTTTTTCACTTCCCGTGCTTATGTTGCTGATACAAATAAATTTGTTGACATCTATACAAGCGGCGGATATGACACCAATGTTGATAATATTCAAGTTGTATGGGATGTTCTCGGTATGACATTCTACAGAACTTCTGACGGTTTATATTATTACAGCACCAAAGATGATGGTTTCTTCATCTACCTTTATGATAATTATAATTATGAAGTCATTCGTGAGTTCGATGGAGATTTTGACAACGATTATTTAAAATCCGGTACATCAATTCTGGAAACTAAAACCGGCATTGCATTTGATATGAGTGACAAAAAAGAATACAGTTTTGATTATTCAATGTTTGGAACCGGTTTTACTCCTACAAAATTTGTTTCTAACGGTCGTTATTCAGCTATTGTTGGCGAAAGTCCGTCCGGCGGTCTCCAGATTGGTGTTTTTGATAAGAACGACAATACTGTTACAATCTTTGATGATTGGACAAACAGAAATATGGAATGCATTGACATTACTGATGATGGTTTCTTAGTGATTAGTGTTTGTTATGAAAGCAATTACACAGCATTTCAAATGTTGTGCAATTTAAATAACTTTTAAAGGAGACTTAAAAATGAAAAAAATAGTATCTCTCATCCTTGCAACCCTATGCATTCTCTCATTTGCAGCTTGCGGAAAAGACATACCGGGGAGTTCTTCCAATATAACCGGTGATGCCGAATCATCAAAAGGCAAGTTATACGCTACTCTTTCACAGAATGAAGCAAAACCAGGTGATGTTGTAACATTATCTGTATATGTATCTGATGTTAAAAGTCTAACGACAATTGATTTACAGATTAATTTTGACAGCGAACTTGCAACAGCTGAATTATCAGACACATCCACCATACCCGATTTTATAGACCAAACCAATATTTATAATGGTAATATTATCTACGCAGGATTTGTTATGGACACTGTTGATGTCGGAGATGAAATGCTTTTTTCTGTTGACATAACAATCAGTGAAAATGCAAATGAAGACATTGAATTTAACATGAATTTAATTAGCTTACTCCAAGCAACAGATGAGACCGGCAATGCAACTGAAGATATTTCGGATCAAATTGAAATTGCACCGATTCTTCTTACAATCAACAAGTAAAATCTATTTATGTACAGATATAACAAGACAAGAATTATTGCAGGGTTGATTGCTGTTGCACTATGTTTTTCAATCATAATTGTTTGTATTGTACCTATGATATATGGTGCTGCAAGTCCTTTGCAACGCATCAATGATCTTATAGACGGCGGCAACGGTGTTCTGACATTACTTAACAGTACAGCTGTAGCAATCGGCCATAAGAATGGAAAATTTGACATCAACATTGACGGCACGCCGGGCATATTTGCATATGACATTGATGTTAAAACCGGCGAAATGGAATACTATTGGCAACTAAATGATTTGAATAAATTAAAAGCCAAATACATACTATTTAGAGACGGTATCAGTTATACATTCTCTATGGATAATAATGGCTGGCAATTTGATGGCAAAAAGACAGAATCAACAGACATAAATCGTCTTTTATCGTCCATTGCTTTTATTCTTGCCGAGCAAGAAGTTAACACCAATGATCTTGAACAGGATTTGAATGGGTTGGTTGGACTTGATCTGTCTCACTACTTCGTATTTGATGTTGTTCCTACTGTTATTCGCTCTGCCATCCAATCATTTGATGAAGAATCCATGAAGTCAGTTGCGGGCTATACCTTTGAGCATGAAAATATTACACTTCATTACAGTTTTAATCCTGCAAACAACAAAGTTTTTGCAGACAGACTCAATGCTCTGTTACAGCCTGCCTATACAGAACGCACGCAAACTATTATAAGTTTAGCAGGTCTGGCAGGTGGCATTGCAGACTTATTAGGATATGACCTGTATGAGATCTTATTTGATACACAGCTTTCATACTCAGTTAATGCCATCAGCGGGAAATTGCAATCATTGCACATTGTCAGCAGTGAAAAAGATATTCAATTTACAGCAGTACAATATGGCAATTGTAAATTGAATATTGATTCCCCTTCTCTTGAAGCACTGATTATCCTCAATACCGAAAACTGATCCGTTAATATATTTTCGGAGGAAGAGTATTGAATCAGAAACTACGCATTTCTATTATTATCATTTCAATTTTAACTTTATCCGTCATAACATATTTGCAGTATCAATCTGCAAATCCGGTTATGACGGTTTTTTCTGCCCTCAGATCATACGGCAAACAATCCTCAGTTGCGATATATAATTATAATACAAATCAAACATACACAATACATCAAAACATGAAAGATGAATACGCTGAGATATATTTTCAAACAGATGAATTTACAAATAAACATATATACATTTATTCTCAAACACAGATAAGTCAAACATTTCTGAATGATAATTGTATCAATGAAGAATTATCATCACTACCTGAAAATCCATTTACGCTATATAGAAATATTTCTGATATGAAAATTGAAGAAAGCACAATTGAATCGATTCTTCATTTTTTTATGAATGCTGATAAAAACATAGCAAGCAAAGATTCGATTATCAATAAAGCTATGGTTAAAGAAACCGTTTCAAAACTGATTCATTATTTAAATGAAGAGAACAGAATTTCATCGATCAAAAGCAAAAATGGAAATAACACAATTTATAAATTGGAAATTGAGAATATACAATCTTTTATCAATGATCTGTTAAAGATCGCTTCCGATATGTTTTATCAAAATATAAAAGAATCTATGCTTGATTCAATATCATCACAAATAGGTAACAACAAACTTATTATCAATATATCATTCAATAGATTGCGACAATTCAGTTGTGCTGAAATATATATTGATAACGATTTATTGTATACAATAAAAGCAAGGTAGATTATTTGAATGAATAATCTACCTTGCGATGAATTATTTAGATTTCATTGCAATCAGCTCTCGATAGCTGATAAGTTTAATATTCTTATCTTTGAAGAATTGATGAGTAACAGGATCTTTCATTAGCTGATACTCCCATACGCGTCTGCGCCAAGAGCCGGTGATTGCTTTAATTTCATCTGTTTCAAGAACAGGATGTATAAACGTTTCCGTAATGCCATCAGGAATATTGGCATGAAATGCAAGGAAAGCATCTCGGAACTCTTCATAAGTCTCATTATGTTTTAAACATTGAACCTGGTCTGTTAAAATGAGATAGTCGGGAGTATAAACTTTATAAAGTTTAGAGAGACCTTTACTTATATTGCAGAACAATTTATACAATTTAAGCGGCACACCTTCAGGGCAAAAAGAATCAACAGGAGTTGTACACATGCGAAAAGCATATCCTTTTTCTTTGCAAAGTTGAAACACTTTAGGCAACATAAGATACTTACCATTCATTCCGTACAAAGAACCCATATGATTATCAACTTGAGATGGAATCATACCCATTCTTTCAGCTTTTTCAATTTGTTCTCTTGCCTCGACAATGGCTTCTTTATAAGAGCAATGTGCTTCAAAATCTTCATTCTCAGGCCACATTCTACCTTTTTCATTACGAATCGTCTTACCACCAGTCAGAGGTCCCCACGGACAGTTATCCTGCCATTCATTGGTGAGAGTCAAATGCACACCAATGGCATATTGAGGATTCTCTGCAGCAAATGCAACTGCATCTTCTGTTCCGGGACAAGTCATCATAACTGTAGAAGACAAAATACATCCACTGCGAAACAAATCAATAACAGCATCATTCGCAGCTTTGCAAAGGCCAAAATCATCAGCGTTGATAATCAAATATTTCTGAGCCATTTTTTACCTCCCCTTTCATTATATATATTTTATCACTGCACAATTCTTTTGTCAAGTTGAACAAGAAAGAATGATTTAATTTAAATAATAGTTAAAATTATATTTACAATTCTTTTCATATTTGTTATAATTCTTATAAGAATGGAGGAGTATAGCATGAACAATATTACAACCAAACGCTTAATTTCTGTTTTTATCTGCATTGCCATTATATTTTCTATGATGATCCCATGTGCATTATCTGCAACAGCAGAAGATATCAATGAAGTATCCGTAACTTGTCCGATCATTTATGTGCATGGTTTCGGATGCGGAGACATTTACGCAAATATCGGTACCGACCAGGAAACAGTAGTATGGCCTGTAGACGGAAATACAATTACATCTGCAGTTGAAACTGCTATTGAACCTGTTATTTCGTCTCTGCTTACGTGCAATTATTCTAAATTTGAAGATACTTTAGTCGAAGTTGCCAATTCTCTCTTAGCACCTGCAAGAAACAACAAAGACGGCACAATTCCGGAAGGAACCGGCATTAAATGGTCCTATCCTTCTCACATTGCAAAGAACAGCTATGTCAGTTTCCGCTATGACTGGCGTAACGATCCGATTGTTGTTGCTGATGAATTAAATGAATTTATAAATTATGCAACAAAAAAGAGCGGTTCTGACAAAGTTGCCATCGAATGTCACAGCATGGGCGGTGTTGTCATACTTTCATATATTGCAAAGTACGGAACAGATAAAATACAAGGTATCATTCTGGATTCAACGGCTATCAAAGGTGCTGGATACATGGGAAAACTTTTCTCCGGTGATATGATTGTTGATGACGAAGCTCTGTATTCTTACTTATTATATCTCATGACAGGAAATGAATATGAACAAATACTTGATCTTGTATTCGATGCTCTTTATGCTGCAGGTATTTTTAGCGTTGTTGAAATTATGGGAGAAGAACTCCTTGAAAGATCTCTCAGAAGAGTATACAAGGAAGTACTTGTTCCTTTATTTGGTTCATGGCCATCCATGTGGGCGATGATCGGTGATGACGAGTATCTGGAATGTGAATCATTTGTTTTTGACGATCTTTTGGCAGATGAAACTGAAGAATATGCAGCATTAAGAGAGAAATTACAAGTATTCAACAACGATGTGAGACCTTATAAAGATCAAATTTTATACTCCCTTGCAGAAACCGGGCATTTTATGGTAATTTCAAAATATGGTTTTTCTATGGCTCCTGTAACAGATTCATGGAAAACAATGTCTGATGGCACGATTGATACATATTATACAAGCTTTGGAGCAACAACAGCGTCTTACGGATCGACATTATCTGATGATTATCTTACCAACAACGCTTCGCTTGGTTACATTTCTGCCGATAAAATGATAGATGCGTCCACTTGCATGTTTCCTGATAACACATGGTTTTTAAAAGATGAACAACATTCAACAGGCACATCAGAACTCCAGGCATTAAAAAATGCAGTACTATTTTCAAACTCCCCTGTTACAATAAAAACTTACAATGCGTATCCGCAATATTTGATTCGATCAGGAGATAAATTTGTTCCATTTGTCGATTATGAAGAACCGGACATGAATATTCTTTATGAATATGGTAATCTGATGCAAAGAATAAGAGATAAAATAGAAGAAATTTTACTAACATTGATCGATAAAGTCAAATCAATCTTTTCCATTACCATTTCAGAATAAATTATAACTATGGCTGCTGTTATTTCAATGTCAACAGCAGCCTTTCCAATATCATTATTTTGAAAAGAGGAATTCTTAAATGTTGTTTGAGAATATTATCAGCAAAGTATTTACAAAAATTGCATATTCACGATATGATGATCTCGGCACAGCATACTATTTTGATGTGTCAGATTTCAAGAATTTGCAAAAAGATCCCTACTCATTTAACTCATCAAATGGACACAAATTACAAGGATATTATTATTACTATGAAAACTATAACAATAAGAGAATTATTGTATTTGACCATGGTTTTGGTGCCGGGCATAGAGCATATATGCGCGAAATTGAAATGCTTTGCAAAGCCGGATATAAAGTATTCAGTTACGATCACACGGGATGCATGGAATCCGGCGGAAGAAGTGCAAACGGATTATCTCAATCTTTATGTGATCTGAATGATTGCATAAACGCAATTAAAGCAAATGAACAAAATATAAATTCATCCATTTCTGTTGTCGGGCATAGTTGGGGAGCTTTCTCTACCCTTAATATCCTCACACTGCATCCTGACATAACACACATTGTAGCGATCTCAGGCTATGTATCTATTGAGAAATTAATAGGTTCCTTGTTCTTTGGAATTCTGAAGCCTTGGAAAAAAGCATTATTGCAATTAGAAGAGAAAAGCAACACTGTATATTATCATTACAATGCATTAAACAGCCTTCAATTCACAAACAGAAAAGTATTGTGTATTTATTCAGACAATGATATGATATGTACAAAAGATCCTCATTATAATATCCTTTTTAATACATTTAAGGATAAACCTAATTTTCGTTTTATGCTTGAACATAAAAAAGGGCACAATCCGAATTACACTGCAGATGCTGTAAAATATTTATCCCGTTTTACTAAACAAAGAAATCGATTTATAAAATCAAACCCAACAAATGAACAAAAAGAAAAATTCATTCAGTCTTTTGATTGGTACAGAATGACAAATCAAGACGAAAATGTATGGAAATTAATTTACGAACATCTCGAGAATTAATTTTATTAAGAAGGGTAATCAATGGCATATCTATTTGTTCACTTTAAAGAAAAGCTAAGTCCTGACGGCGAACAAGTCTATTATGGCATCAGCAAAGATGGTTTACATTGGGAACAAGTTAACAATGGAAATCCGATTCTGACGGCTGAATTAGGTGAAAGAGGCTGCAGAGACATTGAAATTATAAAACTCAAAAATAATGACTATATAATCCTAACGACAGATTTAAGTATTGCGTACAGGATGGATGAAAATCATCAGATTAACTGGAAAGAGGTCAACAGTACCGGCAGCAAATGTCTTCGAATGTGGAGAACGAATGATCTGATTCACTTTTCTTCTGAAACTCTTATTAATTTCAACAGACAGGATTTTGGATGCATGTGGGCTCCAGAGGTATTTTACGACGATTGCAACGATGAATATCTTATACATTGGGGTTCCACTGTAGAAGCTGATCATTACAGCCACATGTCAATTTATTGCTGTACTACAAAAGATTTTGCAACTTTCAGTAAACCAAAATTATTTTTTACAAAAGAAAATGAGATATTAGACACACATTTGAGAAAGATAGACGGTATATATCATTTATTCTATAAAAATGCCGAAAATCCGGGAATGAATATGCATGCAACATCTGAGAATTTATATGGACCGTATGAACATGATAATGCTTTTGCTGATTTCATGAACACATTAGAAAAACCCGGATCTTATGAAGCTGCAACAACTATGGTACTACCGGACGGCAGATGGTGCCTGTTGCTCGATTTCTTCGGTTGTGAGAAAGAAAAAATGGGATACGTACCTTTTGTTTCAGATAAATTAGGTGATACAAATTTTGTATGCGCGCCCGGTCTTATGAAATTCCCATATGGTTTCAAGCATGGAGGTATTATTGAAATAAACAATGAGGAATACAACAGGCTAAAATCAATGTAATTATATCTGATAGAATGAAAATTATTGCATAAAAGTTTACAGCCCCCCGTACTAAAAAGTACAGGGGGCTATGATTTGTCTTACAACATTCTCAGTACATCAATCAGGTAATCGCAAAGAGAACCTTGAAGAAGTTAATAATGCGTTCGAAGAATGCCTTGATCTTGCCGAAGAAGGAATCATCAACATCTTCATCACCGCTGACTTCACCTGTGTTCAGATTGGTGGAAATATATTCAGCAGTAATGACAATATCTTCAGTAATGATATCGAATTCAGCAGACCAACCCTTGAATGTATAGCTGTAATTTTCATCATCAGCTCTGACAGGATCTGCAGGAGCAGTTGCGGCATCACCGTAAACAATATGTTGTACAGAAATGTCAGTTCCATCAAAATCTCTGAAGATTACAGTATACGTTATGGGAGAATAAGTTACAGTAAGGACAACATCTTCATCAGGCATTGTACCGCTTACATAATTGCTGCTTGCATTATGACCATCAATAACTGCAGATTTTACATTGTATTCATAGCCAAATTCAAACTCAGCTACAAAAGCTTCTGCTGCAACTGTTCCGTCTGCGTAGACATAATTAACGGTAAGTGTATGTGTATTTAAACCGTAAATAACATCAACTTCAATGTCTTCGCCACCCATGATACCTTCAACAACTGCAAGGCTCGGAGTGTAACCATCAAGATCAGGAGAAACAATGGAGTAAGAATCACCGTAAGTAACAGATTCGGTGACAGATGCTTTTGCGAGCTTGCCGGTGGAGTACTTATAGTTAACAGTAATATCATACGCAGCAGGAGTGTACTCGATTGTTACCGCAAGATCTTCAGTATCCATCGTGCCACTGTAACCAATGCTGGAGGCTGCATGTCCGTAAACATCAGGAGACTTAACATTGAACTTCTGACCGTAGAGGAATTCACCTACATACTGAGCAGGAGCTTCAACACCATCAGGTGTTACATATGTTACAGTAACCTTATGAGCATCAAGATCATAATACAGAGCAAATGATGTTACTTTATCCGCACTCACAGTAACAGTAGTATCACCACTAACTTCTTCACCATTGACAAGTGCTTTCACAAAGTGATATTTACCTGCTTCTTCCTTCGCAAATGCAGCAACGATTTCATCGACTGTCAGCTCTGCACCTGACTCATACTGCGTAGTATACTTGCTATTCATCAAGTATTCATCGCTGTAAGTGTACTGTACATAATGTTCAATATATACATCAACATTCAGAGCAGTCCAGCGAGCTTTCAGAGTTACATCACCATAGCGTCCGGAACCAATGTTATCGGAATTGCGTACAACAATGTCTTCCCAATTGCAGTTATCTGCATCTTCCTTGATAACATCCCAACCTGCAAAGCTATAACCGTCTTTAGTCGGTGTCGGAAGAACAATGATGGTGGAAACAGTGTATTCACCTGCAGGAGTGTAATTTGTGGTGGGCATTTCACCACCGTTAACATCATAAGCAAAGGTGTATTTGATTTCAGTCCACTGTGAAACAATGCTTACATTACCGTATTTACCTGTAAGTTTCTTACCGGTTACGATTTCATCCTGTGTCCAGTTGCTCTCTGCATCTGCGGTAAGAATCCATCCGTCAAATACGAAAGCACCGTTCGTAACAGCAGGAATTTCGATTTCATCTTCAATCGTGTAGTCGGAAGCAACACCGTCAACGGTAAATGTATAAACAACAGGAGCTATACCAACTGTGACTGAAACATTTTCCATAGGCATTGTGAAGGAAGCAGACGTACCGCTTGCTTCAATACCGTTCCACACAGCAACAGTGTAATGATCAGCAACTGTTACGTCGATAGTAACAGGAGCACCGAAATAGTACTCACCAGCACCGGTAATTGTAGCCTTGTCATCAGAACTTACAGCAGTGGATACTGTGTACTTATTACGTGCGTAGTAAGCCTTGAGAGTTGTTGAACCGTCAGCAGCGATCTTAGCGGAAAGAACACACTTGTCAGCATCTGCAGCAAAGCCTTCAACAGCAGTCATTTCATAGATAGCATCATCAGCTACATAGCCGTTGAATGTTTCAGTAGTTGCTTCGCCGTAGTTACCTTCAATGTCCATGAAGTAGGTTTCAACAGTATAATCAGCAGTCAGATTGGTCCATAGAGCCTTGAGAGAAACATCACCGTACTTACCGGAGAATACTCCATCAACAACATCATCAAGTTTCCAATTTCCGGTAGCGGTTGCAACCTGCCAACCGACGAAACTATAATTTTCTTTTGTCGGTTCGGGCAGTGTTACGGTTTCAGTAATATCATAATTGATATTTTCAACAGCAGAACCACCGTCCACATCAAATGTTACATCGTATTTGATGACTTCAAATTGTGCCTTATACGTAAGATGCTTGCTGGGCATAGTGGTAACGATTGTTGCAGCGTTGCCTTCCTCATCAACCCAACCTTTGAATGTATAGCCGTTGAATGAAGGATCTGCAAAAGCTTCAACTTCAGCACCAAACTTATATGCCTTGGTGGTGACTTCATCAAAGATTTCATAAGCTATGGTATAGGAATCAAGGTAGTAAATATAAGTTACTGCTGTCGTTCCGTCACCCTTAATAAGCTTCTTTGATGCCATGGGGGTGACATATCCGTCCACATTTTCAGGAGCTGCGACAAGTTCACCGGTAATACCGGTCTTTTCCTTGCGATAGCCGGTATTAAGTGTGCCGTTATTTTGCTCAAATACATAAGTAACAGTATACTTTGCATTAGTCGGAATGTTATCTGCCTTGAATCTTACATCACCGTACTTACCGGCATCGATCTGACCGGGAGCATATTCACCTGCTGTCCAGTTACCGGAAGCTGTTTCAAGATTCCAGTTAATCGAATAACCGGGAGTAACACCGTGCGGCAAAATGATATCATCTGTAATCGTGTAATTAATAGCTGCAACAGCTTCACCAATTACATTGTAGAAGGAGACCGTATAGACAAGCTTTTCAAGATCTGCTGTGTAAACAAGGTCTTCAGCAGGCATGGTCTCTGCAAAAGATGCGTCCCAACCGTCGAAACGGTAACCGGTCATTACGACATCAGCATGAGGAACAATTGCTTGCTGATACTTATATTCTACGACTTCTTTTTTATCAGCAATTTTGTAGGTAACGGTATAGGTATTGCGTACGTAATAATATTCGACAACAGTGTCACCTGCACCATTGATCGTAAGAGCAGAGGCAAGAGGCATCTTGAATCCGTCATATGCATCGGGTACAGCAACAACAGTATCTGTTGTGCCATTCTTGGTCTTGATAACGGGTTCTGCATACTCTTCGTTTTCAATATTCTGGAAATATTCTTTAACAGTGTAAGCAGTATCGTCACAAGCAACCCATACAGCAGTCAGAACGACAGAGCCGTACATATTGTCATAAGTACCGGGGGCAATGTTGCCTGCAGTCCATGTACCTTCGTCAACGGACAGACACCAGTACATATCGTAACCTGCTTTTTCGATTTCAGGCAGTGTTACGGAATCACCGCGAACATAAGCGATTTCGGCAGGAGCTTCAATGCCTTCAACATCAACCGCGAAGCCGACTGTGTAGTTGTTGTTTTCACTGGTTACTTTTACATTAACATCTGCAAGGCCGAGTGTGAATTCAAGAACTGCTTCATCGGATTCATAATCGCCGGTCCAACCCTTGACAGAATAGCCGGGATTCGGAATCGCTTTCAGAGAAACAGCAGCACCGTAGTAGTGTGTTCCTGCACCTTCAACAGAAGCAATGCCTTCGTCAGCTTCAACCTTTACTTCATACTGATTTCTGGTGTAGTAGAGTTTGAGAGCAAGAGCACCTTCATCAAGAACGGTACCGGTAAGAATGCTGTTTTCAGCATCTGCAGTGAAGCCTTCGTAGGTGTTGAATTCAGCTGTAACTTCTGTGCCTGCAAAAATGTTATCAATAACGGTTGTGTTGGGAGTACCGTAGTTGCCTTCGGTATCCATGAAATATTCTTCAACTTTATAGGAGGTTGCGTAAGCAAATACTGCAGTGAGGGTTGCATCGCCGGTACGATTGGTAAGTGTTCCGGGATTTACAACTTCATCTGTCCAGGCACCGGAAGCGGTCCAATAAAGGAATTTAGCACCTTCCTTGGAAACTTCGGAAATGACGAGCTCATCACCTGCTTTATACTTAACGGGAGCAATATAACCTGCACCGGATGTATCAAAACGCAGCGTATAAATCTTTTCCCAGTTAGCAGTATAGGTCTTGTCACCGGTGCTGCCGGCTGCGATAGTAATGGTTTCAACAGCTTCATCAATGCCGTCACCGGTCCAACCGACAAATGCATAACCGGGTCTTGTGGGTGCATCGATTACGATTGCATCGGATTCAATGTTATATGTAGTCGGGAATGCATTGTTGCTGAGAACCTGATTATAAGTAATTGTATAATCAACAACGTTGACAATGGGAGTTACAACGATATCGCCTGCAATGGAAGCACCCTTGATTGTAAGGGTTGCGGTCTTGAAGCCGTCGGTGGACGTGTAGGTAAAGTCTTTCTTGTTAGCAGCTTCCTTGCCGCCGATCTTCACGCTGATCTTATTGAAGAGCTTGTAGCCGTTGGCAGCGGACAGAGTTGCAGTGTAATCAGTACCTGCCGTTGCAACATTTGCACCGGTTACACCGTTGAATACAGCTTTGCTGTCTGTTACGGAAAGATCATAAGCGTTTGCAGTCCAGGTTGCAGTGAATTTAGCAAGACCGGTTTTGCCGACAAGAGAAAGACCAGCTGCATACTTTTCATTCACTACCCAGTTGGAATCTTCACCTATTTCGGTACAAAGCCATCCATTGAATGTATAACCCGGGCGAGTGGGAGTCGGAAGAACACCATCTACACCAGAGGGACGCTGTACATCACCTGCAGTGTTATAAATCATAAAAGCAGGAGAAACAATACCGGATGCAGCATTAAAGGAAAGGGTGTAAGAAACGGAATTATATTCAGCTTTAAGAACAACATTACCGTACTTACCGCTCAGAGAAGAACCGAGAGCAACATCGGCACCAACGGTCCAGTTGCCGTCTTCATCAGCTTCTTTAACTGTCCATGCAACACCCTCATAACCTGTTTTTTCAGGAGTGGGGATTTCGTCTGTGCTTTCAATCGTGTAAGTGATAGCGTCAATTGCTTCACCGCCGTCCACATCAAATGTTACGCTGTATTCGTTTGCAGTCCATACGGGTTCAACGCTGACATCACCGTAAAGAAGTTCGGAAGCGAA
Source organism: Acutalibacteraceae bacterium (assembly GCA_045576275.1). Taxonomy (GTDB): domain Bacteria; phylum Bacillota; class Clostridia; order Oscillospirales; family Acutalibacteraceae; genus RUG806. The sequence continues at coordinate 79,116 of JAZNGB010000058.1, read as the reverse complement.
AGGTTCGTCAGCATCAATAACACCATCGGTAAATACTGTAGTCCAATTGTTAATTCTGTCTCCGTCAACCGTGAATTTCCAGCCTGCAAAGGTATAACCGGCTTTTTCATCGGCACCAAGCGAGAAACCAACTTCACCGAAGCTATATTCAAGTGTTCTGCCGTCATTAAAAGTTACGGTGTAGTGAAGTTCCTGTGCTTTGGGAGTCAGCGTTACATTGTCATTCACTATAAAAGTATAAGTGGTAGAAGAACTTACAAGATTGCCGTCTGCATCATACCAGCCTTCAACCGCATAGCCGGGCGGGCAAATTGCACTGACAGTAGCTTCGGAACCGTGGAGATAAGAACCTGCACCCGAAACTTCGGTAATATGTTCAGCTGTATTCAGCGTTACATTATAAGAATTGCGGTTGTAGTAAAGGTAAACAACAAGAGAGCCGTCAGCAGCGATTTCTGCAGTCGTGACAACTGTGTCATCTACTTTGGCTTCGCTGTAAGTGAAACCTGTCAAAGTCTTTGCAAAATCAGCAGCAGTAATTTCAGAAGCAGTTGTCCCCTTGAATGTTTCAATGAGATGTGCTTCATAATCGGTACCGTCTGCCGTCTGCTTCATGTGATAAACAGTGTAAGGAGTGTCTGTGTTGGGAGTCCACTGTGCCTTGAGGGTAACGTTACCAATATTGCGTCTGAGGGCAGTGCCGTATTCAATAACAGCATCCTTCGTCCATGTGCCTTCAGCTTCAGTTACGATCCATGTGTTGTTGAATGTGTAACCCTGCTTGGTGGGTCTTTCATTCAGCTTTTCTGTGGATTCATAAGTATAAGTCTTTGCTTCGAGTTCGTCACCGCCATCGGTATCAAAGGTGATGGTGTAATCTGTCGGTCCCCAGATTGCATAGAGAGTCATATCCACGTCGAGCGTGACCGTGTCACCGGGCTGATATGCAACCGCACCGGCTTTGGTTTCACTCCAACCCTGGAAAGTATAACCGTTGCGGGTAGGAATTTTATTCGGAATGGTAAAGGTGTTTTCGGTGATGGTGCCGCCTGCATTCAAATACTGGGTAGCAGTCAGTGCAGCGGGAGCATTTTCGCCCTTGTTTGCATCAAATGCCAACGTATGATCGTGGCGTTCATAAATTGCATAGTAAATATACGTGCTCTCTGCAAGATCAGCTTCGTTGAGCGTGTATGCAGTACTGAGTGCAACTTCCGGTACATTGACAGCATCCTTGTCATCACGGAAACCGAGAATTGTAAAGGTACCGCCGTAACGTTTGATGTTGTCAACACCGGCAGCAGAAGTTATTTCACCTGTGGTCTGTGCATTATAGAAGATCAAGGGAATGATTCTTTGTGTGGGTGAACCGGTTCTTGTGTAATAGCTGAACTGGAAGTTGACTCTTCTGCTGAAGATTGCATAAATGGTGGAATTATAGCCGACAATGACAGAAGAACCACCGGTGATAGCATTCTTATCGGTAGACCAACCGGAATATGCCCAACCGTCCTTGCTTGCAGTATTGGTGGTGATGAACTGATAAGCACCGGAGTCATCGATACCAACGATCATAGTGTCGGAAGTTTTGGAGGTAGTACCGCCGTTGGTGGTAGCATCATAGTAGACATTGATAGCAAGATTTTCCGCTGCATCAATAATTGCCTGCTGATAAGAGGACATGGTAGCAGCCGTATAAGAAGAGCTGTAATAGTCAGAATAATCATTGATACAATTCAATGCATTGTTCAATGCCGTACCGAGAGCATTGTAGGAAGCAGTAGTATATCTGCCGGATACATAATAATCATTATACTGATTATATGTCATCTGCAGTTCTTCCAGTTCGTCGGAAACGTCCGTGGTACCTGTGGTGTTAACATACTTATGGTTGTCGTGGCAGGCACGGTTGGACTGTGCACCGTCTTCCTGTGCGAGGTGAATATAGTCACCACCGGCACTCTGGTTCAGGTCAGCAACAGAACTGTTGTTCAGATAACGTGCATAGTTACCGTTTGCAGAAGAACTGTCACCGCCATTGACAGCATAAATAAAGGTAAGGGGCTTACCAACACGGGTGTCGTGGGTGTTACAGAAATAAAGGTATGCACCGCCGGCATCTTCATTCAAATCATTCGTTGAAGACTTTTCCCATGTTACATTATACGTTTTACCGGAGAGAGAAAAACGGTAATACGCCGGCCATGAGGTGGTACTGTCAATATTTGCGGTTTCATTAGAGGAAATAGCCATCTTGGTATATGCCACCTTAGGATCTGTGGACATACCGAAACCGAACTTGATGTAGTAACCGCCGGCACCGTCATTCAGGTCTTCGTCATTCGGATAATAATAACCTGCATCTTTGACCTTGTTGGCCAAATTGGTGGTGGACCATTGACTTTTACTTACAACATAAACGCTCGAAACGAAAGTCGCTCCGGATTGATGGTAATAGTAATGGTAGCCACCGGATCTGTAGTTGATGGTGGAAATGTCGGTTGTGCTGGCTGCGGAAGATTCAACAGTCAGTGCATCCTTGAGCTCTGCAGCAAGCGGGCTGAATGCCGAAGAAAACAGCGGCACAACCATGCAGAGAACAAGAAGCATAGACAGCATCTTCTTGGTCAGTTTTTTTGCGTTTGTCATTGAACAACACTCCTTTATTATCCCAGGGCAGAATCCACCCATAGAAAATAGTTACTTTTATTATACTGATTTTCATAAAAATGTCAATAAACAGAAAATCAGAAATGAAAAAAAATATAAACAAAATTATCTATGCATTTTTAGACATATTACTCATTTGCTGCCATACAGAAACAAATGCCATATGATGTTATATATCACATGGCATTAACATATTACTATTTCATCATATATGCACCCAACTGATCTGCACTTGGCTTATAATTCACATCCTTGCAACATGGTATGTTCGGCATTGTGCCGTCAGAATATATGAAGGGTGACTGTGTGTCATTTTCATATTGGATACAATCATCTTCACTGCTGAAATCAGGAATAGCAAACGGTTGTGAGCCATTCAGTATACTGCGGTGTGCAAGAATAGCCACAGCTGAAAGAGTCGTTGCAAAACGATAGTCAAAAACAGGTTGTTTGCCTTCGCGGAGACATTCGAAAAAATGGCGGATCACAAAATAGTCGCCTCCACCATGACCGGCCGCTTTTGCAGATTTACGATCTTCCGTTTTCCACTTCGGCTTGTACAAATTAATCTCTTTTTTGCCTTCCGGGATGTGCCATGTATTATAACGCAGCATAACCTTATCATTCATACCGCGAAGATTCTCGACCTGCCCTTTTTCACCGCAGACCCGATACGAGTTTCCGTGAGCACCAAAAGCAGAACAGCCGGTCACTTTAAAAACAGAACCGTCATTATTCTGAGTAATAATAATTGCAGCAACATCGGACACATGACTTGCAGTAGGACAGTCATTAGGTAAAGGATGATTAACTGCCATTGCCGTTACACAGGTAGGATAAGCACCTGTTGCATACATAACAGGAGCCAGAGAGTGTGTAATATAATATGAACGCGGAAGAAAGTTTCGCCAATGTGATTCATAAGGACGAATAGAACGAACAGCTGCGGTATCATACCAATCTATCGGATGATTGTATTCACCCTCAGCGTAATATATCTTCCCGAGTGTACCACCGTCACAAATGCGTTTCATTTCCTGATTGAAAACCATAAAAGGATAATTCTCGGCAAGCATATAAACAGCATGACTCTTTCGAGCAGCACGAGCCAATGCAGAACATTCAGCAAGTGTTGAAGCTGCCGTACACTCACTGAGCACATGAATTCCTTTTTCAAGACAACGGATTGCAAATGGAGCATGCTCATGGAAAAAATTTGCCAGCAACACTGCATCCATAGGATGATCGATAAAAGCATCAAAGTCATTATATACTGCAACAGATGCAGGAAGGTCACTATTCACTTCATCAATCTGTCCAATATCTTTTTCACATACGGCTACAATTTTTCCACCACATGCATTTATTGAATCGATAAACGATGAACCGCGTCGCAATCCGAAAATACCGATACGAATCTCTTTCATAACTACACCTTCTGTTATATAATGTAATAATAATTTAACACAAAACAGACAATTAGTAAAGCAGAATAATTTTGAAAATAATGTTGACATTCAGATTAATATTTGCTATAATCATTGAGCAAAATGCATTGGGGTGTGGTGAAGCGGTAACACATCGGACTTTGACTCCGCCATTCGTTGGTTCGAGTCCAACCACCCCAGCCAAAAAAAATCTCGTTCTTCGGAACGAGATTTTTTTATTCATTGCAAAAGCAATGGAATATCATCAGCAGCATGGCTGTATATCGTCACCGCTAGTATATATCATCTCACAGCATATCATACTTTTACAATGATGATATACAACTTTTTTCAAAGTTGATAATATACCAGTCCTTACGTACTGGATGATATACAATGTTAAGTATTGATTTTATTTATTCTTCAATTCTGCAAGCTTCTTCTGCACCGCAAAATAAGAAGGTTTCGGATTGCCCTCTTTATCCACGAATCCCCAACGGGTTTCAGTAGGACAATCCTCTTGTCCGCAATAATAACACATGGGCGGATCGGAATAACAATAAATAAAAGCACCACAGATATGCTTTGTCTTGTAAAACTTATCAAATATGTCAGTAAAAAATTTTGCCTGACCCTCAGGCGTATGATCATACCCCGGTATTTTTGTAATCCGAGGCAGTTCAGTGTACAGATGATTCACATAATCACTCTTAAAAATGAAACCAAAGTATTTTTCAGCATCATTCTGACAAACGTACTTTATATGATCACGCATACCGTCAGGTAGTTTTTCAACAAAGTCAGCTATATTCAACTTTGCTTCATTTTCACTGCTTACACCGTAACGCCGAAGAATATCAATCTTCTGCTTTTTTGTTTTTGATTTACCGCCACTCAGATAACCGAATTCCTGAATCAGTACAGGCTTCCCAGTGAGTGCATACAGATAACGAGTCAATGCTGTAAACAGGCACATAAATCCGGGCGCAGTAAAGAAACAACCGAGATAAATATCTATACCCACATAGTCGCAATACTTGTGCCATGGACGTAGTTTTGAATGAAGATCTGCCTGTGGTCCTGCAGAATTGTAACCAATGATTGCATCTCCCCTACTCGGATACATTTCCTCCAAATGCAAAGCAATAAATGCCACAGCATCACTCATGGTAAAAGGAATTGTAAAACGAGGGATCCCCATTTCATTCGTAATCTGATATCCGGAAACAAGACCATTTAAATCCGTCACGAGAAAACGAGCTGTTTCGCGAGCATTCTTTGCCCCTTCAGCTGTTCGTGTGTCAGCCCCACAAGCAATATAGTCGCTTGGATACGGCGTAACTGCCATCACTTTAATGCCATGCTCAACATATCCTCGGCAACGATTTTTAAAAGCAGTATAGCTTTCTGTTAACTTTCCGTCCTTGTCAAACGGATACGGAATATCGATACGGATCCAATCAAGATTAGCCTGTTTAATCTGCTCATAATTTTCATTCGGATGACAAACACCGCAGACAAAGCCCTTCTTGCGAAGGGCTTTTGTTGCTGTGTTTTCTTTCGGAATAAAAAATGACTTGATTAAATTAACAGGAAGATATTGAAGACCGTATGTAATTTGATCTTTAATAAACTGTTCCATATTATTTTTCAACCTCAACTGAATCTTCAAGCGATTGCATCATTTCAACAATCTCTTCATTAACTGTTTGCTCTTTTGCAAGCAGCGCACGACGCTCATTCAGAGCAACATACATCTGCTCTCTCTTTTCACCGACAAGATCATAGAAGAAATAAGGTATAATCCTGATAATTTTAGGAAACAAGTTAATACCGACAAACAGGAACCAGACTTTCTGATAAACAGTTTTGCTACCTTGCGACCAGGGAAGCATCGGAATTGTTGCATCATAACCTGACCACTTGAACAGGAAAATAGTGAACCAAGCATTGATAGGAGCCGTAATTTTCTGAATCAGGTCTGTCAGAATATTGAAAGTGCCGTCAGGACGCTCACCGGTCATATATTCTGTATAGTCACCGATTTCCCTGCTGACCTCAGATTCAAACACATTGGCAGGTCCGTTATTGATAGCTTCAAGTCCGTGGAACAAAGCATAAATACCAATCATTCCCCACTTCTTATCAACCATCGGTAAACCACATACCAACATTCCGACAACAGCAATCATATCCCATAAACGGAGTGCTATCAATGCATTGCGGTTGTTATTTTTAAACAGTTTTTTAAATTTTGGAATCAAAGCAGCGCTCGGCATATCAATCGTATTATAAGGCATATAAGCAATAAAAGAATTGATAGATCCACCGAAAATTTCCTGCTGCGTTACAACGTCCCATGAATATCCGCCATTACTCCACCAAGAGGTTGCAAAGTTAACAATAAAGTTTCGCAGAGCATATTTATTCTTAAGGACGTAGAACATTGTTTTTGTAATCGGAGCAGGTTTCGGTTGTAACGCAATTCTTTCATTGCAACCGATTGCCATTGCAATATTTCCTACAGAACCCAATGAACATGCAACAGCAGCAAGAAGCACAAAGAGAGAAGACATGGGGAAATTGATGTAACCTTTATTGTTGAGTTCCATTATCGGGGGAATAATGGTATAGACAGCTTGAGCACCAACTTCACCAATGTAAGTATTCAACAAACCGACATTAATTCTATCCTGCGGATTTGCAGTCTGTAAAGACAAAAGATTGCCTCTCGGAATGTTGTAAATGGTTGAAAATGTTTCCTGAATAAAGAGCATGGTGAATACAAAAATAATCTTTGCAGGGTCATCACCAGATCGCTCACCTAAAAAAATAGCACCGGAATACAGCAAAAATGTACTTGCAAAATAAGGTATGGCACCGAAAATAATATACGGTCTTGCCTTGCCCCAACGTGTTCTTGTTCTGTCATAAATTGCACCCATGATCGGGTTATTCAACATATCATATATGCCGATGAGTGACAAGATAACAGTAACATATACCATGTCAATCTTTAAAACATTGACAAAATAGAGCGTTCTGTAAACATCAACACCGCTGAGAACTTTAGTAGCAAATTCACCGATGGCCGGAAGAAACATTTCCTTAGGCGTGAGCACATTGGTGTGGAACATTTTAATGGCCAGACGACTGTATCGGGCTCGTTGATCATCCTGCAATTTTGCAGCAGAATTATCTTCCGCAGTAAAAACACCTTCTACGAAATTTTTTACATTATTATTTTCACTCATTCAACGGTCACCTCACAAGTCGATTTATAATATCCGTCATCAGACAAGGCATATATAACAACTGTACCATTAGCAACAGCTGTAACAACACCGTCTTCGCTAACAGTTGCAACGGATTCATCTTCCGAATACCAAGTAACAGTCCGTACCGTAGCATCAGCCGGAGAAACTTTCGTTTCAAGCTTTGCAGATTCACCTACTGAAACAGAAACTTTTTTATCAAGCATTTTCATGGATTCAACAGGTATTCTGACATACACAGTACAGCTATCGGAATAAGTTTTACCAAGATATTCAAACGATGCGGTTATAATCGTCTCACCGGTATTTTTGAAAACATCAATATATCCCTCTTCATCAACAGTTGCAATACTCTCATCAGAGGACATCCATGTAACCTTCATGGAAAGAGGATCTTCGCAGGTAAGAGTTGCCAATAAGTTATCCGTTCCTTTAGGTTCAATGATCAGTTCTTCATCTGAAAGTGTCAAAGCGGGCCACGTAAAATGATATGCATTCGTTTCACTCAATGAAAATGAGATGTTTTTCTGTCCAAGCTGAGCATATTCATTCTTAAACGATACGTCGGAAGAAATAATCATATCCTTTGCATATCGAAGATAAGTGATTTCATCCGTCAATCTGTTAACCTTGAATTGAATAATCAGCTTATCATAATTTATATCAGCAATATTGACTTCTGCAACATCAGACAGCACGTCACTCGTAAGAGCATGAATCTGCTCTGTTGTTCTGGGGGTAAAATTACGTTCAAGCGTACTGTTAGAAGAAGCAACTTCACTCAGATTGAGAACAAGCACAATATCATATTCATTGCGATATTTGATAAAATAAGCTCTCGTTGATCCACAAGCCTCACAAAATGCAAGTTGCTCATCGTTTGTTTCACCACAAGACGGACATGAATAATAAATGTATGAGCAAGTGAAGCTTTCAACATCTTCAGCTTTAATGTCCGGAATCTGCAAAACTTTATTAATATCTTCACCAAAACCTACAGAAGAAATATCTGACTCTGTATTTTCAACATCGGAGATATGTGAAACAAAATTATCCATTGCAAACTGTAAGGTATTATGAAAATATTCAGAACCATCCGTTGTCAGTGAATCGGAATCAGCTGTGAAATAATGATCATTTGCAACAGAGGGGACATCTGCCAAAGCCTTGTTAAGCACAGCATACAGATACTCAACAGCTTCTTCTTTTGATTCGGGTGCTCGTGTCAAACCTTCAACGATATCATTCGGTGGAAACTTTCCCTCCATTGCACTTATGCGATCAAGACCGAGCATAAATCCACCGATAAAGAAGACAATGAGAATACAAACTACAGTTGTTGTAATGAGTTTGTTTTTGTCAAACTTTTTTTCTTTCATTGCAAATCCTCCTTCCCTGCATTTATATTGTTGAATTGCTGCTGAAAAGCGGCTTGTTCAGCAGCAATAGCAGCCTCAATTTTTCTTGTTTCCTCAGTTTCAACAACGGGTTGCGGAAGATCATCAATATGAATCTCTCCTGACTTTACTTTTTGATAGATTGCAACGCGTTCTTCCACTCCTTCGTCATAAACGGGATGAATACCATTTTTCCATAACATAAGATTCACGAAGAAGACTGCACCAAACATAAATACAGAAACAATCAAGCCAAATCCGAAACTACCGGTAAGAAGAAATGAGTCTTTTGTAATATTTGCAAAGAATGCAATGAGAATCATATCAACAACAGATGCAACAATTCCGATTCCGGCACTGACCGTAGCAACTTTCTGCATGTTGCGAATACTCAAAAAACCAAACAGAGAAAAAGCTAAGCAAACCAATGCACACAGAGCAACAGCAACATAACAAAACAAAGCATTGCGAAGTGCAGCAAAAGCAGTACCTGCAACCGATGATCCTGTCATCCCCAATGCATACATTATTGAACCATCCGTGAATCCGTTGACCAGACCTAAAATGCCGAAATGAGAATTATTGTTAACAAACGGCATTGTGACAGAAAAATTACCGGATGGAATCAAAAGTGATAACACAGGTAAAAGCATAACAACAAGCTTTGCCGTAATCCATTTTGAACCGGAAAATGAATATTTCAGATTGCGTAGTTTCACTTTCAGACCTGCCTGTGAAAGCTCAGCCATCTTTGCTTCACGCAAAAAGTTTTCTTCAAAATTATAAAATCGCATATTTACACCGCAAGCAGGACAAAACTGGCTGATATCAAAAATACGCAATTTTTTATTGCATTTGGGACAAACGCTCATAATGTAATAATTCCTCCATATATATAGACTAAGCGAATTTTTTTGGCAGATTTCACCAAAATATTTCAACTTCTCATTTTACAATTATACACTTTAATTGAATGATTGTCAACCGCTAATGCAAATCAATAACACAACAAATAAATCCTTGACACATTTATATTTCTGTGATATTTTAATGTAAACATATATCGGAGGACAACAACAATGGTACTGAATCTCATTCAGAAATGTTTTTACAAATTATTCCTGTTTATTCTCAGTTTGGTTTACAGTATAAGTGGTGGTGTTGTGGCACCTTCAACAGAGGAACCAATCGCAGCTATCAACCCTGAGCAAGTACAACTGACATTTGCAACAGTTGCTGATCCGCAAATCTCAAACTATATGTACAAAAGATACCGCACCTTTGAGGCAACAAGCATGGATCTGCAAACAGGCACATATGATGCAGTGCTTCTGCTCGGAGATATCGCAGAAAACGGTCTTGAGGATGAATATCAACTTGTTTTTGACAAACTCTCAGGCATGGATACCCGTTATCTTGCCGTTACCGGAAACCATGATATCCGTCTTCGTCTCTATTCACAATCTTCAAAGCGTTTCTGCAATTTTGTCAACGCTCTGAACAATGATGAATCAATGACAACCATGCATCATTCTGAAGTAATCAACGGTTACAAATTCATCATGCTCGGCTCCGACAAAACCAAGTTTGAAGAAAGCTATCTGAGTCAGGAACAGCTTGATTGGCTCGACAGCGAACTGGCTGCAGAAAATAACAAACTGACATTTGTCCTTTGTCATCAACCACTGAAACTGACTCACGGTTTGCCTGATACATGGAACAGCCCATCAGAAACCGCGGGCAGTGTCGGAGAACAAAGCGATGCTCTGCTTTCAATCATGAGCAAGTATGAAAATGTTGTATTCATCACCGGACATCTACATACTGGATTTGTTGATTTTCTTTATGAAGAAGTGGAAGGTGTGCATCTTGTTAATATTCCCTCCTTTACAATAGGCAATAAAGAAGGTGAATACAACGAAGTCGGTCTCGGGTATATCGCAGAGGTTTATGAAGAAGAAGTCATCTTCCGCGCAAGAGACCATGCGAGAGGCATATGGGTCTCTGAATATGACATCCATATCAATATAAAATAATACTCTGATCCCGTCTGAAAAGGCGGGATTTTTTCTTGACAATATCAAATACCATTGTTATAATAAGTACATATCCGCAACCGGCGTAACGCAGAGCACTGCGAGGGAACGGATATCTTGTCAGATGCCGAACGCCTGGGCCGGATTGGATTTCTGTGCCCGGGCGTTGTTTATTTTTTCAGGAGGTCACGATTATGGAAGCTTGGAGAGGTTTCAAAAAAGGCAATTGGTGTGAATGTATAAATGTTTCCGATTTCATACGTCTGAATTATACCCCTTATGAGAATGGACCGGAATTTCTTGAACCCGCAACAGAAAGAACCAAGGATCTGTTTAATATTGTGCAGGAATTGTTCAAAAAAGAACAGGAAAACGGCGGTGTTCTCGATATAGATACCGAACGAGTATCCTCCATTCTGACTTATGCGCCCGGTTATATTGAAAAAGGAAAAGATATTATTCTCGGCTTACAGACAGAAAAGCCGCTTGTTCGTGCCGTGAACCCCTTTGCAGGATTCCGCAATGCAGAACAAGCATGTAAATCATACGGATACCAGATCAGTGAGAAAATCCGTGACGACTTTTTATACAGAACAACCCACAATACGGGTGTTTTTCGTGCATATACAAGTGATATGCGCAAAGCACGTCATGCCGGCATCCTCACAGGTCTGCCGGATGCATACGGAAGAGGACGACTTATAGGTGACTACCGCAGACTTGCTCTCTACGGCATGGACTATCTGCTGCAGGAAAAAGTTGCAGATGCAGAAAAAATAGGCAAGGAAAATATGACGGACGAAAACATCCGTTTACTTGAGGATATTGCCAGACAACTTGATTTTATGCGTCAGCTAATTACTATGGCGGATCAATACGGATGCGACATCCGCAGACCTGCTGAAAATGCATATGAAGCAATCCAGTGGCTCTACTTTGCTTATCTCGGCGGACAAAAAGAACAGAACGGTGCCGCCAACAGCATCGGCAGAATTACAACATTCCTTGATATATACATTGAACGAGATTTTGCTGAAGGCACATTGACCGAAAGACAAGCCCAGGAGATGATGGATGATCTTGTCATCAAACTCCGCCTGATCCGTCACTTACGCACACCCGAATATAACGACCTGTTTGCAGGTGATCCCGTATGGGTCACCTGTTCAGAAGGCGGTATGTGCGAAGACGGAAGAACGCTCGTAACGAAAAACTGTTACCGCATACTCCATACGCTATACAATCTCGGTCCTTCTGCTGAACCGAATATCACCATACTGTGGTCTGAAAAACTGCCGACTCCGTTTAAAAGATACTGTGCCAAGGTTTCAGTAGATACTGATTCCATTCAGTATGAAAACGATGACAGAATGCGTCCCGAATACGGTGATGACTATGCAATTGCCTGCTGCGTATCTGCCATGAAAGAGGGCAAACAGATGCAGTTCTTCGGTGCTCGCTGCAATCTTCCGAAAGTATTACTGATGGCACTCAATGGAGGCAAAGATGAAATTCACGGATCACAGATAGCACCTGAAGGTCAGGTCTTTCCCGATGGCGAAGTATTGCAATACGATAATGTCATAGAAACACTGAAAAAATACATGGGTTGGATGGCGAAGCTTTATGTCAACACCATGAACATCATTCATTTCATGCATGACAAATATGCCTACGAACGCCTGATCATGGGATTCCATGACTCAGTACTTGAACGATTGATGGCATTCGGAGTCAGCGGTCTTTCTGTTCTGACCGACTCTCTTTCAGCGATCAAATATGCAAAAGTCACACCCATTCATGGTGAAAACGGGCTGATAACAGACTTTATTACCGAAGGTGATTTTCCGAAATACGGAAACGATGACGACAGGGCTGATGAAATTGCACAGTGGATTACGGAATATTTTTACTCTGAACTTTGCAAAACACCCACCTATCGAGGTGCTAAACACACCCTGTCTGTACTGACAATAACTTCCAATGTCGTATATGGTAAAAAGACAGGCACCACTCCTGACGGCAGAAAAGCCGGTGAACCTTTTGCACCGGGAGCCAATCCCATGCATGGACGTGACATAGAAGGGGCTCTTGCATCATTGAATTCAGTTGCCAAATTGGACTATGATTGCTGTCAGGACGGTATATCCAACACTTTTTCCATTACACCGGATGCACTCGGAAGCAATGACGAAAACAGACATGATAATCTTGTTGCAGTACTTGACGGATATTTCTCGCAAGGTGCACATCATTTAAATGTAAATGTGCTTGACAGAAGTAAACTCATTGCCGCAATGGAAGATCCGAACCTGTATCCGAATCTTACCATTCGCGTATCAGGCTATGCGGTTAATTTTAACAAACTAACAAAAGACAAACAGATGGAGGTCGTGGCAAGAACATTCCACGATAAAATGTAATGCTACAAATACACTCCTTTGAATCCATGGCAGCACGCGACGGCAAGGGTCTTCGATATGCAGTATTTCTTGCCGGTTGTCCTCTTCGTTGCATATATTGCCACAATCCGGACACATGGAGCATTGTAAACGGTCATGAATACTCTGTTGAAGCTGTATTAAATAAAATTATTCGTTGCAAACCATATATGGATGCCGGTAACGGTGGTGTAACATTTTCAGGCGGAGAACCCATGTTGCAAGCAAAAGATTTATATCTCCTAATTAATCAATTGGCAGATAATGACCTGACATCCTGCATTGACACGTCAGGTTGCCTACAACTCACGAAAGATATAAAAAATACATTTTTAGCTGCATCTTCCGTTCTCTTAGATTTGAAATTTTATAATGAAATAGAATATAAACAATATACTGGTGCAGACCTACATACTGTTTTAGCAACATTACAGTTTTTAGCTGATAACGATATTACAACTACAATACGCACTGTCATCATTCCGAATCTTAATGACTCGGAAACTGCACTTGATGCATATTCAAAACTGTTAAATCCTTTCAAGAACTTTATTCATGAATGGGAATTGCTACCGTTTCACACGATGGGATTTGATAAATACAGTGCATTGGGAGTAGATAATCCGCTTATTAATACTCCCGCATTATCTCATGACAAACTTCAAAATTTACAACACTACGCTGAGTCTCTTATTCAATAAAAAAAAGCCGCAACTCGCGGCCTTTTTTTATTATCATACATTATTAACTCATAAAAAAGAATCGGATTTATTGATCGCGTCTGTAGATCTCAATATATTCTGAGAAATTGCGATAAGCAGATCTTTCATATCCGGATAAAAACAATGACCCTTGACCTGATCGTATACCTCGTTCTAAATTTCTGGCATCAATATCCTTCAATCTCTCAAATCTCTTTTCTGCAGTTTTACGCGGAATCATACAAATACGTTCAATTTCATTTGCATCAGCAACCCCCATACCCCATAAAACACTCAAAGGTGCCAAGAGACGAGTTGCAAATATTCCGACTTGCACATTTTGTTCCGATGAAAATATGCAACAGCAACCATCCTGAAAATCAGCATTGGATGTATGTTCCAAAACAAAATGACCATAACCGGATGCAATTAAAAAACGTTGCATATTCAAAGGTACTGCATCATTGTATAACAACAACTTTCTGTCTGCCAAACACAAAACAAGATACGGATAATCTGCACATTTCTTTTTTAAATGAAGACTATCAATTAATACTTGTGCGTGATCATAGGAATATACTTCTATATTTTCCGCTTCACACAACTGCATCACATTAACAGGTAATTCGCTTATATCATTTTCAGCAAGAACTTTCCAAGCCGTATCTCGAGTATCGCGATAGTCAGAATACAGATCCCGCTTTTTTTCATTATCTTTCTTTATGTGATAACCGAAAATAATCATATACCAAAGAGACGTTGGAAAATATTAACGATTTTCAAAAACAAATTGCGAAGAGCATTCAATGCATCCGTTATAAAGTTGACATTCGTATTACCGGAACCGCTTCCTTCATTACCACCGTAATTGGAAGAAATACTGTTCATCCAACTAATCATACCATTAGGACTTGAAAGATTCAGAGTGTTACCGTTTCCGTCTACTGTTTTGACATTGGGATACGTACTACCATCCAACATATGAAAATCGTAAGTAACAACCTTTGCCATATGATGATTGTCGCTTGCAGATGCACCTGCAGGTTCTACAACATTCGAAAAACTCGAAAGCCGGCAATTCTCAGGATGCTTGTTATACTGTTTGACATTGTTCCATAAAGGTGTTGTAATTGCAGCATAACTAACAACCGGATCCTTTGTGCTTGAAATCATCCAGATTGCTACATCAGAACAAGTCTTTACATCACTTGCGGTAATCGTACCAGTCGAAGCAATCGGAAAAGCTCCTGCAAAATACTCGGGAAAGGCAACAATCATATTCCAAGCCATTTCACCACCGGCAGAACTTCCACCAATAAAAATTTTAGTAGTGTCAATATTATCTCCATGCTTGTCAATCATATCATCAATAACAGAGCGAAGAGATTCAATAAGTGATTTACTCCAATATACCAAATTATGCTCAGGAGCACGCGGCAAAAGAATAAATGCTCCACCTTCCGAAAAGCGACTCTGCAATTCAGCAGATGCCCAATACGGGAAATCACTGTCATCCAACTGTGCGTTTACATAATCAGCGTGTCCGATACCATGAAGGAAAATTACAAGCGGATATTTATTAGTGTCATTTGTGCCGACAGGAGAATAATAGCAATAGTCAAGTGCATAACCACCGGCTTTAGGTGCAACATCACTTTCAAATTGATTTCGCAAAGCTTGTATACCGGCAGATGTTGGCAATGCAGATTTTCTGCCTGCTGCAGAAACACCAACGAACATAGAAGTAAGCAACATACAAACTACAAGAAAAACACAACTCAATTTTTTTGTTACAGACATAATGAGCCCTCCATTCTTATATTAATTTTATCAAACAAAATGTCTATTGTCAATCAGCAAATTGAATGTACATTCTTACAAAAGACATCTTACATTAGAATTTAGAATAAACACATACTCATATTATTAAATTCTTTATTGACAAAGCAATTCATATCTATTACAATATATATAAATTGTGACACATTGTCATATATTACAACAATTAATTCGGAGGATCAAGATGAATCAAAAACCTTTGTTTACCATGCAGGATATCATTCCTCATTATTATGACATGAATTGTTATGAATACCTTCTTGCTTGCTTGCATCATATTAAAGAAGACTACCCAATGTTCCAATTTAAAGGGACCGACCATATGCGATCAGAGTTTTTTGCTGATGTTGATGCCATGGCATATTATTTTAAAGAAGAGCTCGGCATGCAAATCGGAGATGCATTTTCCGTATTTACTCCAAACACCATCGAAGAGGTGGTCGTTCTGTTTGCTCTGAATAAAATTGGTTGCATTGCCAATCTCATTCATCCGCTATTCCCTTCTGATGCGATGCGGACTTCAGTTGAGTACACAAAATCAAAAGGTGTGCTTTTGCTTGACATGGTCGCACCTCTTCATGCCGAAACACTCAAAAACATGGATGTAAAAATTATCCTGACTTCACCCAAAGTTTATGCTGCACCGGTTGCAATGAAGGACTATATTCAACCTGATGAAACGGCGGTAAAAGCTGCTGAAGGAAAATTTGAATTTGAGTTTTACGGTGATATTCTTAAGAGAAACAAGGGCAAATCTGTGGAAGGGCTTTACAGAAGCGGTGACTTGACTGCTGTATACATGAATGGTGGCGGTACGACAGGAGTCAGCAGAACCATTATGCTCTCATCTACAGTTCTCAACGCTGTTACAAATAATGCTCTCGCCCCCATCATTCCTTCAGATGATCCTGCAGGTTTAAATTGTAAAATTCTTGCATTACCTTTTTTCCACGCATACGGTCTGTGTGGTGGTTTGTTCTGTTGCATCTACGCAGGATGCAAAGCCATACCGATGATTCGTTTTGATGCTGATGAATTTATTGACATTTTGAAAAAGAATCAGATTTATGAAGTAATCGGCGTTCCGAACATGTACAGAAAGCTCTTGGATCATCCCGAATTCCCCGGTGAACATCTGAAACATGTCAAATATGCTTTTGCCGGTGGTGATTATGTACCGATTGATTTCTTACAAAGATTCAACAATATGATGAAAGCACACGGATCAACTGCTACTCTTATGCCGGGATACGGTCTTACAGAGTGCGGTGCTGTTGACTGCATCAACATGCCTTGGGCAACAAAACCAGGTACGGTTGGCATGCCGCTTAAGACGAATACCGTCAAAATTTTTGATGATAATCAAAAGGAAGTTCCTCTTGGTACTGTAGGTGAAATCGCTTTTTCCGGCAATTGCCTTATGAAGGGTTATCTCATGCCGGACGGCAGACTTGGTGAAGGTATCTATACTGATGCAGAAGGAACAAAGTGGGTCCTCACAGGTGACCTCGGCAAGATGGACGAAGATAATTTTATTACATTTGTAGCAAGAAAAAAGAGAATTATCATCATTTCCGGATACAATGTATTCCCTGCCGATATTGAAGATTTACTTGAAACACAGCCATTCCTAAAAGAATGCTGTGCGGTTCAGGGATACGATGCAGACAAAAAACCGATTGTTCGCTTGTATATCGTTCTTAACGAAGATGCTGATCCTGAGAAGATCGACGAATACAAAGAAATACTAATAAAGTCTTGTGCAGACAATCTTTCCAACTTTTCAGTTCCGCGTGATATTCAAGTCATTGATGCACTTCCAAGAACGAGAATGGAAAAGATTGACTTCTTGAAATTAACCGAAATTCTTTAATTCAATTGCAATTTGAGAGGTGGCAGATCACCTCTCTTTTTTTATAAAAATTACAAAAAACACTATGATGTCACTTTTTGACCAATCCAACAAATACTGTATATTGACATAAGATATTGATTCATATAAAATTGTAGCAGATTGAATTGTGACATTGTGTCACTTTTTTAATTGAAAGAAAATGCTACATGGAGGACAACCGAATGTACACCCCCCCACGTTTCACATCACAAGATCTCGTACCCCATTTCTCTGACCTTAGCTGTTATGACTATTATTTAGCATGCACCAAACGTTTTAAAGAAGATTATCCAATGGTGCAATTCAAGTTTACAGACCATATGCGTTCTGAAATCCTTGCTGATATTGATGCACTTGCTTGTTATTTCAAAGAAGAATTGAACATGCAACCCGGTGATGCCTTTTCCTTGTTTACACCGAACACAGTAGAAGAAATCGTAATGTTCTTTGCTCTTAACAAAATCGGTTGCATAGCGAACATGATTCATCCGTTATTTCCTTCAGATTCCATGAAAAATTCCGTAGAATACACAAAGTCAAAGGGAATTCTCATCCTGGACAAGTTCCTTCCGGTACATGCCGATACACTTGCAAAAATGGATGTAACAATAGTCACCACTACGGCGGTTCTTTATGCTGCACCTGTTTCAAAGAAGGCTTATGTTCGACCGGATGCAGAGCTGCTGAAAGCAGCAGAAGGAAAATTTGAGCTTACTTATTTTGGCGATATTCTTAAAAAATACGAAGGAAAAACAACTGAAAGTCTCAGCCGAAGCGGTGAATTAACTGCTGTATATATGAACGGTGGTGGTACGACAGGTGTCAGTAGAACCATCATGCTCAGCAGTAAAGCATTGAATGCTGTTGCATACAATACACTCGGTGAAATCTATCCGAATGAAAACGCACCGGGAACCAGTTGTAAAATAGCTGCTCTTCCGTTCTTCCACGCATTCGGCCTTTGTGCAGGTCTCCTTTCAACAATTTATAATGGAGCCAAATGCATTCCGATGGTTCGTTTTGAAGCGGATGAATACATAGAGATTCTCAAAAAGAACAAGTGTTTTGAAATTCTTGGTGTTCCGAATATGTTCCGCAAGCTTTTGGATCATCCTGCATTCCCCGGTGAACATTTACAACATATTGAATATGCTTTTTCAGGTGGCGACTATGTTCCGCTCGATTTCTTAACTCGCTTCAATGCAATGATGAAAGAGTATAATTCATGTGCAACATTGATGCCGGGTTACGGCCTTACCGAATGCGGTGCTGTAGATGTGTGCAATCTTCCTTGGGCAACCAAAGCCGGCACTGTCGGAGTACCTCTTGGAAAGAACCGCGTTGCAATTTTTGATGATGAAGCCAATAAATTACCTATCGGACAACTTGGTGAAATCGGCATTACCGGCGACTCCATTATGAAAGGATATCTGATGCCGGATGGCAAACTCGGTGAAGGAATTTACACAGATGAAAAGGGTACACCATGGGTACTTACAGGTGACATGGGAACATTGGATAAAGACAATTTCGTTACCTTTGTTGCCAGAAAGAAAAGATTGATTGTTATTTCCGGCTACAATGTCTTCCCTGCTGATATTGAAAATCTGCTTGAGCCTGTAGATTTCCTCAAGGAAACATGTGCAGTTCAAGGCTATGACGATGAAGGAAAGCCAATTGTAAGATTATATATCGTTTTGTCAGAAACGGCAGACAAAAACAGACTTGACGAATATAAACAAGAAATCATTCAACTTTGTTCTGAAAAACTGACTGTATTCTCTGTCCCGAGAGACATTCGCACTATTGATGCATTACCGAGAACGCGACTTGAAAAAGTCGATTTCCTGAAACTCACAGAAGTTCGTACAGAAGCACACAAAACCTGATCATTCATTATGAAAAAAAATCCGTCACAGCAATGATGTTGCGACGGATTTTTTATTTATCTGTATTGATTCAGAATACATAAAACAACTTCTTGTAACTGTATATCACTGAACGGTCTCGGATATCCAAGTGACTTGACTTCATCTTGTGCACGTTCAACTATAATATTAACATATTTATCATCAAGCTTCAATTTGTCAAGTAAATGCAAATCATCAATCATTCTTTCAACTGAATCAATAAACCGATTGGCCGCATTTAATGGTTCATCAAGATTAGACGCAAAACCGCAAAATACTGACAATGAAGCCAATTCAGCAGAAGCATACGGTAAATAAAAGCGAAGAACCGGAACCATAGTTGCTGCAATAGCAACACCATGCGATAAATGATATAACTCACCAAGACGATGCGCAATACCATGAATGTAGCCCGTACCTATGCATCTGAACGCTTGTCCTGCAAGTGTTGCCGCATACATCATATTTTGCCTACAAGAAAGATCAGTCGGATACTCACAAACTGTTTTGATATTATCAAAAATAAGCTTACATGCATCAGGGGCGGCTTTTCTGTCTTCTGAAAAACAATCAGCATAAAGACTTATATATGCCTCTACCGCATGGGACAATGCATCAATTCCCGTTGCAGCAGACACACCTGCAGAAAGAACTGTTGTAAGTGTCGGATCCAAAGCTATAACCGACGGCAAAAAACGATCGCTGAGATAAGGAACTTTCTGACCTTTCTCCTGATCAGTCAAAACCGCAAATAATGTCCGTTCTGAACCTGTACCTGCAGTCGTGGGCACTGCATAAAACGGAACACTCACCTTTGCTTGTGATAGCAAACCGCACACTGTATCCGGATGTTTTCCGTTATTTCCCGCACAAAGAGCACATACTTTCGCACAATCCAAAACGGAACCGCCACCAATAGCAAGCACAGCATCGCAGCTTTCATGTATGTATAATTCCAAAGCGTTCTTTACATTTTCAAGCGTAGGTTCTCCTGGAATATCATCAAAAATAACAACATTTCCATTGTAACTTCGCAACAGTTTCTTTACATTTTCAAATTGTAATGCAAGAGGAAATGTTATAATCAATGGCTTTTTAATGCCTTGTTGTACCATTTTTTCTTGCAGCAACTGTAATGAATCACAACCTTGCAGAATATCGCTATCCGGCAGATTTACTTTACGTAATGTGCTGACAAATAACTTCTGTATAGGTGTCAATACACCACCTGTTTTGCGCATCTCCTTCAAATTAACAGACGCAAATGACAGACAATTATTGCCAATCTTAAGATATTGAGCGTCAGGATAACTCCACGAAATACCCAAAGCATTCAATCGTTGCATCGTAAAATCGCAAGATGTATCTATATAGGCAGAACGACCGGAAATAAGCATATAAAACATATATATTTGAATATCCCGATCTGACGTATTTGCGAACGCAGTCTCAATAAGCTCAAGAGTTGATACTTTTTTATAAGGCACATCAAGAGAACGAAACAGATTTTCAGCACTCAAATAATGCGGATTATAAAGATGATAAATCTCATTCGTATGACCTGAAAAAGCAAGTCCGACAAACGCTTTAGCACATTCATTTACAGCAGTAAGATCCATAGGATACTTATCAGCAGCACTGCTGACGAGTCCAAGTTTCAGCATCGCGTGAATTCGATGAAGAAAACCATTATCCTCTGTATTGATTTGAAATAATCCGTCTGTTGTTCTCCATGTAAGATTACCTATGCGATATATATTACTCTTGACTCCATCGAGACGTGCTGTCAAAACAGCTTCTTCTGCACGATACTTGCTGTGTATATAAACATTCTCAGAGAAATGCTGTCCGATATCAAGAACAAATTCATCAAACTTCGCTGTTTTATCACTCTGCGGTACAGTAGCGGAGCCATGGACGCTGACAGTTGATGTGTGATGAAGAACAGCATTCGCTTCTTTAGCAAATCGGATACAGTTGCATGTTCCGTCAACATTTGTCTTTTTTAAGTTTGCATAATCACCTGCATGATGAACATTTGCCGCAACATGAAACACCGCATCAATTTTTTCACAAAGGAAATGATACATTTCGTCAGAAAGACCTAAATTGTCTTTTTCGATATCACCAATAACCACTTCAACCGCATCAAGAGATACATCACCGAGATAATAATTCAGATGTTCAGCAAAACGCTTTTCATTGCGTACAAGACAATATATTCTGACGTTCTTATTTAATAACTCATTAAGAATATGCACACCTAAAAAACCGGTGGCACCGGTCAACAATATATTCTTGTACGCAGTAAAAGCACCAGATGATCCGGATGTCTTCCTTATCAAGGAATTGATTCCGTCAACAGCTTTATCATCATTTCTTTCATTCTCTTCAAGAACACAGGCAAGGTCACGGAGTATCGGATGATCATATATTGCCTGCGTACTGATATGCAAAGTAACAGCCAGCTCAGTAGCAGACAAACTGTCTCCTCCCAATGAAAAGAAATTCTCATTAATACCGACTATTTCTTTATTCAACAAATCACAAACAGCGAAACAAACACGTTTTTCTGCTTCTGTTTCAGGTTGAATTTGCATTAGTTTTTCAATTGATTGGGTTCTTGTGCGTTTAATTTTAGATGACGATGTTCGTTCAAACGGTGCATCTCTCAAAACATAAGATGTAATGCGTTGAAATGAAGCCAATCCATCATTGATTTTTGACAAAAGATTTGTCATGGCTGTATCAACATCGAATATGGCTTGTTCGCGGATATACTCTTCATTCAGAAATACTTCTACGCAAATCATTCCGTCTTCACCATAAGCAATGACTTCTTGCACCAATGGTTCATTTGTAAAACGTTCCTCAAGAAACTCTGCAGAAACATTTTCACCATTATCAAGCAAAATCAAATTCTTACAGCGACCGGTTATAAATAAGAAATCTTCTTCGTCAAGATAGCCGAGATCGCCAGTGTGTAGCCATCCATCGTCAGTAAACACTTCTCGTGTTGCTTCTTCATTTTTATAATAACCGAGCATAACGCCATTGCCTTTAGCAAGAATTTCACCATTTTCAATTTTCACTTGCATACCGGGGATCGGTTTTCCTACAGAGCCATTTTTTCGATAAGTCAGCGTATTATTAGAAATAATAGGAGAACATTCAGTCATACCGTAACCGTTGAGCACTACCATACCGGCTTGCGTATATCGGGCATTATTAGAAGCCTCCAAAGGTGCACCACCTGATACGATTTTACCGCATCCGCCAAGAAACTCTTTAACTGCTTCACTTTCAGATATATCAGGTTTTGATTGTGCGTAACGCAAAGCACCACTCATCAGCTTATTCGCAATCAATGGTACACAAACAATACTTTGCGGTCTGAACAATCGAATATCAGAAAGTAAATTATTCATAATGTCATTGACACAGACGGTAGCACCCCTGAAAACAATCTTAACAATGTTTGTTGTAAAACAATATGCATGACTGATCGGCAAGCAACAAAACACACGAGCAGCAGTATCATATTCCCACACATTCATGGCGCTGCTTACAAGATTCCGTTGATTAAGCATGACACCTTTTGGAAAACCGGTTGTACCCGATGTAAACAATAGTGTGCAAAATCGCTCAGGATCAGGGATACCATTATATTCACCGGCATGCGTGCTCAATATTGATGACATTGAAATAACATCATCTGCTGTTATCATATCATCCATTGAGATAAACATTTTCACACGTGGTAAAGTCTTCTGCAACAATTTATAAAGAGATTCATGTTGTTTAGAAAATACCAAAACATCAGCATCTCCAAAGTCACAAAGTTGACAATTCATCTCGTCTGTTTCATTAGCAGCAAGCGGTATGATTATACTATCAGCCGAAACAGTACCGAAGTACGTCAATATCCATTCAAAGCAAGTCGGCCCGATAACGGCCACGTGAGCACCTTTCAGATCTTTTGCTTCAAGCATGCGACTAAAAGCATCAGCGGCTTGCTGAAATTGAAGATATGTTCTATTTGCTACATTACCATGCTCTTTATATAGTATAAAATCATTAGAAGGATATTTTTCAGCAGCATAATCGAGCATATTTTTAAGTGTTCTGATATCCGTCAATTCCATATCTTTATTCTACCTTGATTAATAGTTTAGAATATTGTTGTAAGAACATATTTACAATTTAATTATAATTATGTTATTCAATATTGTCAATTATTGCATAAAGTTGTTTTACGTCAAAATGTTACATTTCAGTGATTAATGTTAGAATTGCAACACATCACTATTTAAAAGAACAAACCCCCGATAAAATCGAGGGTGATAACACTAATAGGGTAATACATCAATTGCATAAGTAAATTCCTTCTCATCAAACGGTTGCGAAGGATTATCAATTTTATATAGAGTGGAAACAATTGTTTCAGGTCGTGACATAAGCTCGTCATGGTGTTTAGTATTACGAAGATCATCATTCGTATAATGCAATGCCTTAAAAGAAAATCCTGTCGGTTGAACTGCATAAAAACGAATTCTGTTGTTAGCGGAATTACCAACGCAAGCATACTTTGTTCCGTATCGTGCAGACGATTCTTGCGGAGCTATATATGGCTCATACAGATCTGCCACAGTCGTGTCAAACATTTGCAGACTGGTACTTTTCCAGCGTTCCGCATAAGATTCATGAGGACCATAACCATAATAAGTCACTTCCTCAAAACCTTCAGGCAAAATCCATTCAAATCCGAATTGCGGTAATGCAGGAGCGTTGTGTGTAACCTTTGCTTTTGCAGAAACACGAAGCAACCCATTTGCGAAAACAGTATAATCCATATCAATCTTTATAGCCGGAGGCATTGCAGCGGCTGCTATAGATATTTCAGCCGTTACGCATATACTGCCATTTGAATCTTGCTTTACAGAAACCCCATAACACTTTTGACGCAATCGATCGTACCGTGCACGTCCCCATGTATCATCATAACCACGAGTATTATACGTCCAGCAACGATGCATAGATATCTGCAGAGGTAAATGCAAAACAGATTTACCATCAACAATTACATCAGCAAGCATACCGTTCAGCTTATCAATCTCATATATTACCTTATCAGTCTTTACTACGAAAGAATAAGGCAATTCTTTCAATACAACATGTCCATCAATAGTATCAAAAACAGGGTAAACAGATTGAGAAAGAACAAGTTGTGTCATGCAGACTTCATATCCGGCTTCTGCCCATGGAGTAGATTCTTTCTGTCTGAAAGATAAATTCAGCGTCACTGTACCGTCAATCAAAGACAAATCAACAAAGTCAAACTTTTTTTCTTCTCTCGGCAGCATTGACAGGTCTTCTAAAATACCTTCTCGCAATTTAACACCATCCCGTTGCAAATCCCATACGGCATAGCAATCATCAGAAATCGAATAAAAGCGTTTGTTACGAATATAAACACCACCGTCTCTGAATTGCACAGAAAAGGGTTCATAAACCTTTTTCATATCATAATAACCGGGTCGTAATCTGCGATCAGGATACACAAGACCGTCTATACAGTAGATGAAATCATTCGGCTCCTCACCCCAGTCACCACCATAACGATACTTCGGCTTTTCAATTGTACCGATATTTACAGCATGATCCGAAAACTCCCATATGCATGCACCAAAATACAGGTCATTATCCTCTACTCCGTCCCAATGTTTATAAACATCACCTGTACTCATAGAGTCAACATACTCACAGTAAAAGAATGGCTTTTTGCTCTCAGGATCATTGAGATATGTATGCAAATAATCAATCGAAGCATACATTCGGCTTTCAACATCAGATATATCCGTAAAATCCTTATTCAGTCTAGCCTGGTATTCAAGATGAGCGTTCTCGTAATGAATCAAAGCACGAGCATCACGAGAACGAATATAGGATGCCATATGTCGATGATTTTCACCACAACCGGATTCATTTCCCAGAGACCAAAGTACAACACAACCATGATTCTTATCACGTTCAAACAAGCGAACAGCTCGATCTAAACAAATGTCCTTCCAAGCTGCATCATCACACAGGAATGCCCAATAATCCCAATACCAATCACCGTAATTATATCCCATACCGTGCGTTTCAAGATCGGCTTCATCAACAACCATAAAACCAAGCTTATCACACAATTCCAAAAAACGAGGGTCATTCGGATAATGTGAAGTACGTATCATATTTACATTAGCGCGTTTCATGAGATATAAATCACGTAACATTTCTTCAACCGTAACAGTATATCCTGTTTCCGGATGATTGTCATGCCTGTTAACACCCTTAGCTTTCACCTTGACACCGTTGAGCAAAACAGTTTTGTTCTTTATTTCAAAGCGACGAATTGCAACGGGAATGCTGATACATTCCGTACCACAAGTAATAAATAACTCATACAAAGACGGCTGTTCAGGATTCCACAACACAGGGTTATCCAACAGAAAACAAAAACTACCATTTTCAACACCATGCAAGTCGAGTGGAGCTCCGAGGGGATCTCGAAATGACCATGCAAGTTCTGTATCAGAAGTAAAATCCACATCAACAAAAATTTCCGTTGACATTAAATCCTCATTTACAACAGGTTGAACAAATATATCTCGAATACACTTATTATCACGTTCCAGAATATAAACATCTCTGAAAATACCTGAAAGTCGGAAAAAGTCCTGATCTTCCAGATATGTTCCTACGCAGTATTTGACAACAAGAACTTCAATCTTATTCTCACCATCAACAAGAAACGGCGTAACATCAAATTCATTCGTACTATGGCTGACACTTCCGAATCCTACAAACTGATCATTCAACCACAAGTAAAAACAAGGAGATACACCTTCAAAATTCAACCAATACTGTTTATCATCATTTTTTGCATATACAAATGTACGACGATAAAAACCTGCAGGAATTGCATCAGGCAAATGAGGAGGATCGACAGGAAAAGGATAGTCCTGATTGATATACTGCGGCGGATCATATCCGCGGTCAGTATACATTTGCCAGCATTTCGGCACTGTTATTGTATCAGGACAATTTATATTGCTCGCAAAACCATCCTTTTCAAGACCGGCTCTCTCAATATCATTGATATAAGCAAAATTCCATTCACCATTGAGTGAATGATAGTATGCGGATTCCTCTCTCGGCACATCTTTACAAGCACTCGTATCAAACGGAATAAAATATGCACGAGGAGCAAGAGTATTCACATGGATATTCTCTAATTGACGATGATACATCAAAGACATAATTATATCCTTCCTAAATTAATTAAATTATTAACATATATTCTTGCTTGATTTGCTTCGGGAGTAGGATAAAACGGATAACAATGATTTACACCGGTTTGTTCAACATAAGTTAAGACAACTCCGTCTTTCTTTGCTATATCACGATACTTTCTTGCATCTGGAAGCAATATTTCACGATCCCCTACGAATATCGCAGTATTTGCCAATCCTTTATTTGAACCAAATAACGGACTCAGTTTAGGGGTATGTAAATCTGTATCGGATGCCCAACACTCGGCAATTCTTCGCAGACCGATACGTCCGAGTGACGGATCCAATTTATCATAAGCATCCATATCGTTGTTTTCCATAGAGATATCCAACCAAGGTGAAAACAAAATCAGCTGTTGCGGTTGCGGTAAATCGGTATTTAATAACGATTTAGCAAAGGCCAATGCAAGACCGCCACCGGAGGAATCACCCAAAAAGATAACATTGTCAGACGGAACAGATTCAAGAATTTTCCTATAAACCTGATTGAGCATATCATATGCTTGCTGATATGTATTTTTCGGAGTTTTATTATACACGGGAGCAATAACCATCGTATCTGTTTCATGGACAAGTTTATCGATGAATTTCCATTGAAACACAATCGGTTGCTCCATATAAGCACCACCGTGTAAATACAATATGAAAGTTTTCGGCTTACTATCTTTGGCTTTCAGACATACAATATCAGTATCAGCAAAGCGGTAATAATCAACTTGCGATTTCATGGATATAAAAGATGGTATCCTATACGTTTTGGAGCTGACAAAAGCACAATATTGCATATATTTCTCACACAGTTTCGGATGATTCATGATTTTCTTAAAACCTGTAGCTCTCAGGACACCGCTTGAAAACGCAGACATAAAACTACGCAATTTACTCTTCCCCTTTCAATGTTCAACAGAATTTGTCAGCACTCTTCACGGGTGCATTCGTAACAACGGTAACAACAGACATGGAAGGCACTTGCAGCACTGCATTCTCATTTGCAATAAGAGCAAGATCATGAGTTTCATCTGTAACATAAACAGAATATCCGTTAGAAGACAAATCGGGTAAAGAGGTTGTTAGTTCGTTATCAGTTGCATTCAGATATACAACAGCAATCGAGCCATCGGGATTTTTAAAAGCAACCGAACGTAAATCTTCAACACCGGAAGAACATGCTAGTCTGACTGCACCTTCATCAATAAATTTAGAAAAGTTTCCGAGACACCACAAACGTTTGGAGGTTGTCAGATTGGTGTTGTCATTACGATCAAGATATACAAGACCGTCTGTATAAACACCGTACGAACAACCAAGCCACCAATTCCATTCAACTGCATTGAGAATCGTCAGATCGTCTATAATAACATTTGCCATTGCAATGCCAAATTCAATTCCAAGACCGTTTGTGGCTCCGAACTGTTCAAAATAATCATGTACACCTGTATTCCAGTCATTGAGCATCTGACAATATTCCGTACAAGCAATATCATAATTCGGGTAGTTTGCATTCAGATAATCAGCTGCTTGTTGTTTTGTTTCAGTTGATGACCAGTATGAATGTGTTGTGATGGTATCAAAATAATTTCGGATTGAACGATTATAAAAATAATCATCTTTATTAACACCGAGCAACAAATCGATATAACTTGCAGGTACACTCCAGGCACCCTGTATTTCACCCGACTCAAACATTGCGAGCTTACAACCTTTTTTATCTACTTTGCTGCGATCAAACTTATCAACAAGAACATTCAACAATTCCAAAGCTTCCTGCGGAGTATAGTAACAACCTTCCTGATTACAGGAAAAACTGCCATCATCATTATACCATGCTCTCCAGGCATATTGCGGTTCATTCATTGCTGAAATATCAACAACGCGATATCCCTCATTGAGAAAATACTCTGCACATGCATACAAATAATCAGCATAGGCTTCATAATTTTCAGGAGCCAGATTGCTTTCATACGGAGCATCATCCCTGACAGGAGAAGCGTAAGATTTACCGTTTTTGGTCAAGCTGACAGGAGGACTGTTCGCAAATAAACTGACACGCAAATCATCACCGGCAAGTTGTTTTGCAATTGCAAGAACATTTTGAGCAGCGGCATCAGCTGAAAAATCAAGCGTACCGTCATCCTTTAAAAATGATTCGGTGCGATTTTGTTCCACATACATATTATTGTCACCTTCGGAACCTGCTCCGAGATTATAGCGATAAATATTCAAACCAATGCCTTTATCACTGTCATACAAATATGACAAAACATCTTCTGCATTGTCCCAGTTACCGACATCCTTTGCCCACCAACAAGCTGATGCACCGAAACCGCGAATCGTCTGATATTCAGCATCTTCATCGATAACGGTTTCATTCGTATTTATGTTATTGGCAACAATTTCACTAACAGGCCATTCACGATTCATTTTTACACCAACGACTCCCAGCACGGAAATCAAAAATGATAAAATTGCCGTTATAATTCGTGAAGAAACTTTTACTAACTTATTTTTCATGCGATCACCTCAATCTATTTTCTTATATTATAATTTTTTTTATACAAGAATGCAATACTTGTTTAATCGGTAAAAAAGAATATTTTCATATTTACTTTTTTTATTTATTTTGATAAAATATTTACAAACTACGATATTGGAGGTTTAAAGTATGAAAAAATTGATCACGCTGCTGCTTACATTTATTCTGCTCGTTCAATGTTTTTCCATTGCCTTCGCAGCTGATGTAACAGCCACACTTTACAGCTATTACGGAAATGATATGCTTTTTAAGCAACTTGATGAAGTTGTTTTGGCAGGAACGGCTGCACCCGGTGCAGAAATCAAAAGCACTCTTTATGACAATAACAATACAATGATTGCTACAACAACCGCAATTGTTGCAAAGGACGGTAAATTCACGTGTTCTTTCACAGCACCGGCAGGTGGTTATGAAGAGTACACGATCAGCATGTATGTCAACGGCAAGAACTTTAGCACATTGACAGGTGTTGTTTTCGGTGAATTGTGGCTTGCAGGAGGCCAATCCAATATGCACACGGCATTGGAATACTCAGAGACCGGAAAACAGATGAAGAATAACAACAAAACCGGCAGTGATGCTGTGCGATTTTTATTGGTACCGCACCTGGGAGCTTACAACGGAAATGAGAATTACTTTCCTTCAATGCCGATTGATGACTATGGTCTTGCTGCAAAATGGCACAAAGCAAGCAGCAATGCGGTATATGAATTAAGTGCAGTCGGATATTTCTTTGCTGAAAAACTCAGCAAAGATCTAGATATGCCTGTCGGCATTCTGAATGCAAATTTAGGCGGTACATCCATATGGACATGGCTATCAAGATCTGCAATAGAAAATGATGCGGATCTTCTGAACGATTGTATCAACAACGAAAGATACATATCACTTTCTGCCTGGAAAGAAAACAAAATAAACTGTGGTATCGACATGACCTGCAATTTCAACGACAAAATAGCACCACTGAAAAACTTCCGTCTTTCGGGAATGATCTGGTATCAGGGAGAAAGCGATCTGTCATGGCCATACGGGCAGTATAGTCGTGCATTGAATCTGCTGCAAGAATCGTACACTGAGCATTTCAGTTATAAGGATGGATTACTTCCGATTGTACTGACGCAGCTTGCATCATACTCCTATGGTGATCTGAATCTATTACAGAATAAGAATATGGAATTCACCGAATTTCAACAGCAACAACCTGAAAGTCGTGCAGTAACTTCCATATATGATATTCCTTTGTCTTATTGGATTGCAACACATGCCATTCATCCGATTTGCAAAAAACCTGTCGGTGAAAAAATGGCTTTTGCTGCTGAAGGACTTGTTTATAATAAACATAACAGTTATACTGCTGCAACTGTATCAGACATTGTTTTCGAAGGCAAGAATGCGTATATCACTTTCAGAAATGTCGGAGACAAACTGATGGTTGACGGAAATACCATTTACGGTTTCAGCATGTGTAGTGAAAATGGTGTCTATCTTCCTGCAAATGCATCCTTAATCTCAGACGATACAGTTTCTGTTTCATGTGCTGAAATCGAAACTCCCGTCAGCGTAGCATATGCCTATTCTCAATATAACGGCACAGCAAATCTGTTTGCATCAAGAAATGATGAAAAATTACTTGCCGTATCCCCCTTTATTTCCGACAAAAATAGTATTACACAAACATGGCAAAATGATGCATGGACAAATTGCGACTACGATTCATATTGGCATTGTCACAGCAATGAATACACCGGTTTTTACAATACATGGAATGCAGAATCTGCAAGCATTGCATTTGACACCGACACAGTAATCAACGGAGATGCATCGTTGCTTATAACGTCAGACAGCAATCAATTCAGCATCAGTCCGAATTTTACTTTTAATGTAGACGGAGAACAAGAATTATTCCAGGACATTGATACGGTTTGGAGCAACTACGCAACCCTGTCTTTTAAAGTTAAAGTAAGCTCCGATCAAGATTTGATTTTTAACGGTCTTAATATTTTCACAACCAATAAGCTTTGGTTTTCATGTTCGATTGAAGACGATGACACTGGCAGTTATGCAATACCGGCTGACGGGCAATGGCATGAAATTAAATTAGATCTGAATCAACTGCATCCGTTCGGCAATGCTGCAGCTGAATCCTATTCACACAATATTTTGAACAATGTAACAGGTGTTACTTTTTCATTTACTACAAACGAAAGCACTGTAACAAATTTTAATTTTGATGATGTGAGATTTACGGCTGATACAACACCGAGAAAAAATATCAATTCAAAATTAGACTTGTC
The DNA here is from genome assembly GCA_045576275.1 of Acutalibacteraceae bacterium. GTDB lineage: Bacteria > Bacillota > Clostridia > Oscillospirales > Acutalibacteraceae > RUG806. Next base: position 47,362 of record JAZNGB010000058.1, on the reverse strand, counting down.
GCAAGAAAAGAACTTTTTTGATAAAATAAAAGCTTTTTTCTATTCGATTTATTTACGAATTCTGATACTGTTTAAAATCATTTAACACAAGTAAAGTCCCATCGGAACCAACAACCGATGGGACTTTATATTTATTCAAGAACAACAGGATTTACGGATACCGTTGAAATGAAAGGTGCAAATGAAGCATTATCTGCAAATCGAACCGATCCGTCATTCGTAAAGACAATAGTATTTTCACCTTTTTTCAGCGACACATTAAAAGTGACCGTCTTAAATGTATCCCATGAGTATGTATTTCTGCAAAAAACATTTTGCACACTATCCCCGACAGAAACAGTCACATATCGCTCAATCAGATCAACATTATAATCATGCACTCCGCCTTCATCATTATTCGAATACAGCAAAGTAACACGATAATCCCCTTCGATTTTCGTATCAATCACAAACGATTCACTGCCACCGTCAGAGCTGATTCCGTCAATATAGGAAATACCGTTAGCATTTACTTTCACATCAGCCAGTTCAAGAATTGCATCTTCAGGTAGCAGAGTGATGGATGAATATGCTTTTTCACTCACTCTGATATCAAAAGATATGTCTTTTTCTGTCAAAAAGTCAATGTAGTTTAATCCGCGTCTGAGATAAACGGTTGCAAGACCGTCATTATTAATACGTGCTCTTGCATTATCTGCAAGAAACTCAATATTACCTATATCTGTTTGAAAAACATAATATCCGTCAGACGGTGCAACAACTAGGAAGGATTCAATATTTTCTGTACTCCTGTCATGATCAACAAGTACAGCAATATCATTTTCAACATCTGCTTTTGTAATAACAAGAGAATCAAGAACATAGGTACCTTCCATGTGTTTCATGGATATCAGATGCTCGCCTGCAACAAGCTCGGTTAAAACACTATAGCAAGATGTATATTCACTCTTGATCGTATTTGCTAAATATATTTCTGAAACTTCTTGGTCTATCGTCATCTCAACAACAGAATGCACTCGATCGTTCGGATTCGGTTTTCCGTTTTCCCAAACAGTTCCGTCATTGGCTTTACCGTAAACGATATCAAGCATATATAAACCGGCAGTCTCAACAGAAAATGAAAGTGATACGCCATCTCCGTTGTTCTCCATGCCGCCGACCATCCCGAGCTGATCACCACTACTGGGACAGTAACTATCATATACATATGCATTGCCAAGCAATGATCCATGTTCAAACTCAACTCTTTGCGGACGATTGTCAATATCTGCGTCAAGTATCTCATAATCGGCAATACGTATTGTAACATGATATGCATTGGCTTCATCGAGATCTGAGAATTCAACAGTCAATCTGTTCCCTTTTTGTTTAATTGTATAATCCTGCAATACAATCGGATTGTTAACTATACCATATAATCCCTTATAAACTGTTTCTTCTATGGTAATATGCAAAAGCTGATCTTCAAAAGCACTTCCCTTTACATTATCAAATACAATTTTTGCTTCACCGTTTCGGCCACCGCAAACAACTGTCATTTCCGGAACAGTGTCATCATAAGCAGCAATTCCCATAAATCCCTGATGATCAAGACTCTTTTTATTGCGGACAGATCTCTTAAAATCTGATCTAAACAAATCATGACTTGTGCTTGCAAGAGTTTGCCCTTCCATATCAGCGTACCATCGCATCAGCCACCAATTTGCATTCGGACTGTTATCGTCAGCACATACGTCATTCAGGTTGTCAGACAATCGCCAATAGGCATTGTTGGCATACACTTTTGAATCTTCAATTTTAGTAATATACTGTACCATTTTTCCGGGATAACCGTTATCTTGCATTCTGCCGTATTCAGTTACAATGATCGGCAACTTATTCATGCCAAGAGCTTCTTCAATTAATCGATAATCATCAACATGATCTTGCCAATAATAAACCGAATCATCATGCAATTCATGATAGATCATAATCTCCGGAACACAATCATTTTCTACACAATATTGCAAAAAGTATTCTATTTCATCATGATCATAATCACAAAAACCAGGTCCTCCTATCAAAGCATCCGGATTCACTTTCTTCACGGCATCATAAGTTTGCTTCCATGCGGAATTGAAATTATCTCTGCCGATAGCATTATATTCAGCCCATACACCAAAACGATTATAAGGATCGTCCGTTTCTCGTGTTTCACCAAACCAAACACCGTTGTCACATTCATTATAAATACAATAAACAACCTTATCAGCATAAGCCGTTTCAGATAGTTTTTGTACGCTATCTCTGACTTTAGGTAAATAATCTTCCTCTAATAGTTTCTGCCAATCATAAATCCCGTCTGCTCTTTGCTGCATAATTTCATCATGCAAATAATACCATGTGTCATAATTATCTTGCAGATAAACTACGTTGTAATCTGTTGAAGATAACATCGTGTAAACGTGATCAATATCACCGATGGGATGCTGCAATCCATCAACTACTTTTTGTGACGCGGATGAAATATCAACACTTTCACACATCGCAGCACTCGGCACACCATACTCAGCAATTCCGTAAAGATAACCGGATGCTCCGGAAGTTACATCACCGGTGGGAGCAGATATATCAAATGTAACAGTCGGCGTATACATTAAAAAGAACAATCCGACAGCAATACCGACAAAAACAAAAAGAACAGTAAAAGCAGTTACAATTCCTTTAAAAATCTTTTTCAATCTGATAACATCCTTTCACAAGTAAAAGATATAAATCTAAAAACGGAGAAGTAAATTTTCATACTTCTCCGACAAATTTATCTGTTCTTCAAACGTTTATCAAGTTTTGTTGCCAGCTTTGTACCGACACTCTGAAAAATCTGCACCAATATAACAAGCAGTACAACAGCCAAAAGCATAATAAGATATTTATAACGATAATATCCATAATTGATTGCAATTTTTCCGAGGCCTCCGCCACCGATAATACCACTCATTGCGGAATATCCAAGGATAGTCGTAATTGCTATCGTAACATTCGAAATCAGAGAAGGAACACTTTCAGGGAGCATTACTTTAGAAATGATCTGAAAAGGACTGGCACCCATGCTCTGCGCTGCTTCAATGATGTTCGGATTAACTTCTCTTAAACTACTTTCAACAAGACGAGCAACAAACGGAAAAGCTGCAATTACAAGCGGAACAATAGAAGCAACCGTTCCTATGGTTGTACCAACAATCAATCTTGCCAATGGAAAAGCCATAATCATCAGAATCAGGAACGGAACTGATCGCAAAAGATTGATAACAATATTCAATGTACTCAGAACAGCTTTGGGCAATGGCAAAACACCATCTTTATCACCGACCACAAGCAGAATTCCAAGCGGCATCCCTAACACAATAGCAAAAAATGTGGCAACTACCGTTACATAAAAAGTTTCCCACAAACCCATCAAAAACTCAGATTGAACGACTTCCCAAGCTTGTTGCAAAGACTCAGGTGTAAATATTTTATCATACATCAGTCATCAACCTCCTCAGCAACAACATCTTGAACAGCAGTTAAATAATCCATTGCCTGTTGCAACATATCATCATCACCGTTAATTCCCAAAAGCATATTTCCGTAAGCTTTACCGCCAATTGTTTTTGTAGAGGCAGCTTTGATATTTGCACAAATACCTTTTTCAATTGCCATACGAGCGATCAACGGCGTACCTGCAGCATCTGCACCATTGAATACAACACGAATGCGACGTTCGTTGTCAAATTTTTCGACAACGGGTGCATCAAATCCTTCAGGAAAGACCAATCTTCTGGCGGCATCTGATTTGGGTGCTGCAAAAATATCTGTAACAACCCCTTCCTCAACGACAACACCACCGTCAAGAATAGCAACGCGATTACAAATTTCTTCTACAACACTCATCTGATGCGTTATCACAATCACGGTGATGCCGAGTTTGCGATTAATATCTTTAATCAGTTCAAGGATAGAATGTGTTGTTTTGGGATCCAATGCACTTGTTGCTTCATCACATAACAACACCTTAGGCTCCGTGGCAAGAGCCCTGGCAATGGCAATGCGCTGTTGTTGCCCACCGGACAATTGTGCCGGATATGCATTGGCTTTATCAGGCAGACCGACTATTTCAAGCAATTCCATGGCTTTTTTCTTTGCATCTGCTTTTTTCATCCCCGAAAGCTCGAGAGGAAAACAGACATTCTTCAGACAAGTGCGTTGCATAAGCAAATTGAAGCCTTGAAAAATCATCGTGATATTACGACGCATATCACGCAATTGCTTTTGTGAAAGTGCACCCATATCAGTACCATCAATCAATACCTGTCCTTGCGTAGGACGTTCAAGCATATTAATGCAACGGACAAGTGTACTTTTACCTGCACCGGACATACCGATAATACCGTATATATCACCATCCTGAATAGACAATGATACATCTTTTAAAGCTTCAACAGTAACGTCGGATGTATAAAATGTTTTTGTTAATTGTTTCAGTTCAATCATGAATAAATCTCCTATGTATGACAGCAGATAAGATGCGGTACAAATCTTATACCGTATCTTATCCGTTCTCTAAAAAACAGTCCGGTACCGGAGCACCGGACTGCAACAATGTAATTTTATTCGCCTTTAATTGTGTCAAGAGAAGATTGTTTGCCACCGTAAATACCCATGGGTTCTACGTGAATAGCACCGGCAGAAACAATTTTTGTACCGTTTTCAACATTGAAATCTTCAAGATACGGAAGATGCTGGAAGTAGTTTGCATCAATTTCACCGTTATCAACAACCTTATTGGGCTGAACATAATCGGAAAATTCACGTATATCGAGAGTCACATTCTTTTTAGCGAGGATTGTTTTTGCAATAGCAAGAATCTCGCTGTGAGGAGCGGGAGATGCTGCAACAGAGATTGTCTGTCCATCAAGAGCAGCATAATCGACATCAGCAGCAAAACCATCACCGGGTTCTTCGACAACGCTGACAACGGAACCGCCATAGGTTTCTGAAATATAATCAGCAACCTGCTGACTTTCAAGAGCAGCTACAAGAGCCTTTGTTTTGGCACTTGTTTCATTGCCTTCTTTTACTGCAACAATATTTGCGTATGCAGATGCAGCACCTTCCTGAGCGAGAGCCTGGGTAACAGGATCGATATCGGCTGCAATTGCAAAATTGGAGTTAATAACTGCGTAATCAACATCCTGCAGAATATTGGGAATCTGTGCTGCTTCGACTTCACGGAAGGTGATATTGTAAGGATTCGATTCAATATCAAGTATGGTAGCAGTAATGCCTACACCTTCTTTAAGCTTGATCAAACCCAATGTTTCAAGAAGCATAAGAGCACGTGCTTCATTGGTAGTATCATTGGGAACGGCAATTTCATAACTAACCGTATTATCACCGGTCTCATCCTTAGTGCAACCTGCAAAACAGCAAATCAACATACAGAGTGCAAGGGTCAACGCTAAAATCTTTTTCATTGTTCAAAGTCTCCTTTTAATAAATTTGTTCCTAAGTTTACCAAGAACAAAATCATTATAACGCAAACTTTATATATTTTCAATAGCTTATTTTTTAATATTTTATTTGCAAACAAAACCACTATTGCATATTGTGTATAAATATGCTATACTTCGTTTTAAATTAAATCAAATAAACATAATAATTAGAAATTGGTGATTTTATGAAAACAAAAGATAAAGAAAACAGTAAGGTTGCTGCCGGAATTCAACTTAACAAGAAGACAATATTGCTGATCAGTTTACTTGCTGTACTGCTTGTATTTGCGGCAGGAGTTCTTTCACATATCATACCGCAAGGAATGTACACAGAATCAACCCTTGTTGACAATGTTGAAATATATAATCCCGATTCTTATATCGAGCTTACTGAGCAAAGCCCTCTCGCTTGGTGGAAAATAATTCTTTCACCTGTGTTGGCTCTGAATCCTGCGAATGATTACTTTTTGACCGGCATAATTATTGTTGTATTCGTTGTCATAATTGGCGGCACTTTTCTTGTAGTAGACGAATGTGGTGTTTTAAAGTACATCATGGGAATTGTTGTAAAAAAGTTTTCTGGCAAGAAGTATTTTCTCTTGGCATTAATCGTATTTATTTGTATGCTACTCAGCTCGACAGCCGGTATACTTGAAGAATCAATAACGTTGGTTCCGATAGCTGTAGCCATTTCACTCGCACTCGGATGGGACTCACTTGTCGGCCTTGGAATGAGTCTGATTGCCATTGCTTTCGGTTTTACTGCTGCGACATTCAATCCTTTTAATGTTGTAACCATACAAAAAATGGCCGGTCTTACAATATACTCCGGCCTTGGTCTTCGCATAATTGTATTTATTTTCGTTTACATTATTCTTACTGCATTCCTGATTACATATGCAAAACGCATTGAAAAAGATCCGACAAGATCTATTGCATATGAAAGCGATAAATCACTGCACGAAAAATATTCTGTTGAACTGTGTAATGATGCATTGAATAATGCAAAAATTGCTAAAGCAACAAAAGCATTCGGGCTTTGCTTAGCAAGTGTCTTTCTGCTCATTGCTCTTGACTTTATTCTGAATATGGGCGGCACCATTTCATCCGCTGCCATGCCGGTAATGTTTGCTCTCGGTGCTATTCTTGCGGCTGTTTTTTCAGGAATGTCCAGAAAAGTCTTCTTCCTGAATTTCGGAAAAGGTATAAAGACAATTCTGCCAATTCTTCCGTTTTTTATATTGATTCTTGCTATCATTTTTGTCTTGACCGAAGGACAAATACTTCCGACAATTCTTCACAGAGTATATACAATCATTGAAGATTTAAATCCATATTTATGTATTTTATTTATTTTTATTATTATCATGGCACTTGAGTTTTTCATTGGCAGCGGTTCAATTAAAGCTCTTTTGACAATGCCTGTTATTCTTCCGTTGGCTAACATGTTAGGAATCACCGGTCAGAGTGTTATTCTTGCATTCTGTCTGGGAGACGGTTTTACCAATTTGCTGTATCCAACCAGTGGTATTATGATTATTGCAATCGGAATGGTGGGAGTCAGTTACAAAAAATGGTTAAAGTTCACAGCACCTCTTTTTATAGCGGAATTTGCAGTTTCTGTTGTATTTATGATGCTTGCCGTCGCTATAAATTATGCATAAATTATTGCAATCCGTCGTTTTTTGTATTATAATAATGGTATAATCTGATTGCTGGAGTGATTCTTATGCCAAATATTGATACATATATTGAACAGTTCGGTAACATTCCTTTTTCTGAAATGCCCTTTAATGATGCTGACAATCTGGCTTTGAATAACATTTTCTATATGCCCATAGAAAAAGTAGCCCCTTCAGAATTTGAAGAAAAACCGAAAACACTTGGCCATTATGCGCAGGCTTTTTATGCGATGCATGATTACAAACATGTTCCGGCAGGGTTGGTGTTGCCCAAAATCATCTGCCGCCGTCTTGTTAAAATGTCATCTTGCAGACGTTTTGCAGCCATAAAAGTCACAGCAGTGCAAAACACAATTGACACTGAAAATACTGTTCAATTTGCAGCCGCTACTTTTATTCTGCCAAACAAAATGAATCTAATTCTTTACAGAGGCACTGATGACTCCGTTTGCGGCTGGGTTGAAGATTTTGACCTGCTCATTAAAGGAAAAACCGGATCTCACGATCTGGCTGTCAACTATCTTGAAAATGCAGCAAAATCATTGAAAGGTGATTTCATCGTTGCCGGCCATTCAAAAGGTGGGCATATGGCACTTTATGCTTCCTTATCATGCTCTGATGAGACCAGAAAGAGAATCAAACGTGTTTACAACAACGATGGTCCCGGATTTGCAGATGGCACCCTTCTTACCGGTGATGAATACAAAGAGCTCTTACCCAAATATCGTCATTTTGTACCGGACTCATCAACCTTCGGAATTATGATGCATCATGACAATGATTTTAAGATTGTAAAAAGCAGCTTTCCGCTTCTCGGACTTGTTCAACATGACCTCGGTACATGGCAATTGGACGGTGCAATGCCTGTATTAAGAGATGAACTTTCATTGATGGGAAAAATACAGGATGTAGCTTTTGAAAAAGTTATTAATGAAGCAGGCATTGAAAATTTCACCGGATTCCGCAATATTTTAAACAACACTTTTGAAGCTACGGGTGCTGATTGTTTGCTTCAATTCGGAAAAACAATTGCTACTTCTGTTCCGAAAATGATTTGCGGATTCCGCAAACAAGATGCAACAGATAAGAAACAATTTTGGAATTCAACATTCTCAATTATTAAAAACGTTACAAAAACAAGCATTGAAGCCATAAAGGGTGAACTTGTTTATCCCGTCGTTCATTAACCGTTTCAAGGACCGCTTAAAGCGGTCCTTGTTCTCTTTAGAAAACTTCACAAAAGAATTATGATATTCAATTGACTCCTTTTTAATAATACAATATAATTTCATTACAAATAAGAAGGAGTTATTACAATGATCTTTAAGAAATGTTTTACAATCCTATTGGCATTAATATTTTTATTTCTCATAGCTTCTGCAGCATCAGCAAAGGAAAAGCCTCACACACCTCCGGATGACAATGAAGCTCGTACCATTTTCTTTGCAACAGATGTACATGGAAGAACAGACAATCTCTCTTACATTTTGGAAAATGTCAAAAGTGATAATGATGTGGGACTGTTTGCATTTGGTGGAGACTATGAAGTTTCAGTTGATACTATTAACAGTATGATAGATGATCATTTCCCGAATGCAAAAACACTCTATGGCATGGGAAATCACGATTACGGTTCAGATTATATGCCAACCGGTGAAGCATTTAAGAATGATCACTTTTCAGTATTTTCTATCGCCTATGAAGATTTCAACAGCGATTATGCAAATGCGGAGCTTCGCACCTATTTGGAGAACTACAATTCTGATGAATCAACTGCCGGTAAACCTCTTTTCATTATATCACATCTTCCCTTACATGAAGACAGAGGTGACAATTATTATGGCTCTGATTATGCTGAGACATTGAATGAATATGGAGACAGCATTGATATATTTTATATTTGGGGACACAATCACACTGTTGACAGATCACTGCATTTTGTTACACATGGCGAACCCATGACCCCGGCAAGCGGTTATGAACAGACTATCAATTTCACATATGCAACCGCAGGCTATATCAAAGAGGGTTACGGTATGATTATCAATGTCAATGATGAAACAGTTGACATTCAACGATATGACACATACGGTACTTATGAAGATACAGTTTCAATACCTCGTATCGTCCCTGCCGTAAAACATTACGATTGTAACAAAGACGGACATATCGGCTCCGATCCTAAATTCAACAAGCAAGCAAAAGCAAATGAAATTGTTTGCACTGAATGCAACGAATCTTATTATGAAAGACTTTGTGGTGATATTGACGGTGACGGCTTAATAACCACAGCTGATGCAAGACTTGCTTTTCGTGCAAATGCTGACATTATTACTTTGGACTCAACTGCACATGTTGCTGCAGATACAGACAATGACAAAACAATCAGCAAAACAGATGCAGAAAATATTTTGAAATATGTAGTAGGCATTATTGTTGACAATATTGAATGGGGTACTATAGCGGTAGACAGCACCGGCAATCTTATCTGACCATAATACTTAACAATTGAATCGCTTATTTAAAACACCTCTCTTGCTAATTGCAAAAGAGGCGTTTTAAATATTTCAGTATCATTTCGATTGACGAATAATTGCATTATAATCCAGCAACAACGAATGCGTTCCGCTGTCAACATAAACTACATCAGCTTTTCTTTTTACTTTACAGAATTTACAGTCATAGCGATCAAATTGTTTTTCCAATATTTGATTATTTAACTTATATAAACCATCATATGACACTTCAATCTTACCAAAATATGTATCATATGTCGCACTTCCGTCATCACTAAAATCAACACGATTATTCAATATACGTTGTTTAAACTCATCATATGATTCCTTGTCCACGTCGGATAACTCTGTAATATATATATGATATTGCCCATCATAACAACACAAATCAAAACAACTGTTGATTGAATATTTATCACCATGTGTTCTGTTTTTATAAATCCCTTTTACCGAATCTGCATTGAAAGGTTTATAGGAAGTTTTTCCATTTGTAATCATTGCAACAAAGACACCATCTTTTTTAGCAAAATTAACATGATCATATTCTTCAAATGTATCATAAAAATCAATTGGGAAATATGCATGTGTCATTTTGGATATCTTCGTTTCACCAAGACGTTTTTTATCAGGTAATTTATATACTGTTATATTAACACTTTCATACTGAACACTCATAGGACGTCTTCCGTTTCCAATCCAGTACCCGGGAGATGAAACATATCTTCCTTCTCCATTTCCGGCAGGATGTGTTGTAAACAACGCAAGATTCTCACCGATATTTGCAGACCAAACATGCTCCTGTGCACCACACATATCCACATCCTTGCAAACCGAAGTGGACATGGAATAATGAGCCGTGCGATAAGTGTAGACGTTTCCCCTGCCGGTTGCAATGCCATGCGGCATAACATTATGTTTTGAAGCAAAAACATCCCACCGCACCGGCTTAAGAATGCTGAGATTCAAGAATTTAAAATAACTGACAAATGAATTGCGGAACATCCTATTGTCCTTCAGATATTGCAATGTGTTGTTAATCACTTGTGGATTGGTAAATGTTTCTGCTCCAAACTGAGCCATAATCTGATGCGGTTGTTGCCCTATCAACATTTCCTTTTGCATATCTTCAGGTGAAAGACCGCATCCCATCTTAACTGCAAAACAATCTCTTGAAAGAGCAATATCTTTGATTGCCTGCGGCAATATGTACTTTTTCTTTTTCACAAGATCCGTAAAACAAAGAAGAATGTGATTCGGTTTTACTGTTAGTCGTTCCTGAATTCTTTCTCTTTCTGTTGCAGAAAGGTGTGGATTGGAAAGTACTTGAGCAGCACCATCATCCCCCCAAAGAACATTCATCGCGGCTTGTATGCTATTGCCATAGTAATTGCCGGCTTTGTTATTGCCATACATTCGGGAACTTACAGCAACAAAACGATTGTTGACACTGTTCAAAGCAACATCAAGCCACAAGATATCCATAATGATTTTCATTTGTTTGACCATATTTTCATCATGGCAATAAGCTATCAGATTTGCCATAGGTGCCAGGTCTTCAGCAATATAATTATTACTCAAGTATTCAGAAAAACCATATAAATAACGTTGAGACATCCATGCATTGATTCGTTCTTCTGCTTTTTTCATATGCTGTCTGCCAGTCATTCCATTGTTACTGAAAATGTCATCAGGCCATTCCTGACCGGCAAGGTATTCTGATACAGCAAAAAGGATCTGATGATTTTCAGACCAATAGCACATACTGTCATTCCCGGGTTCATCCATAAAATACTTAAATGTAAGGAATGTATTTTTGATAAGACGCAGGCAACATTCAGGCAACCGGTCATTGCAATCCTTATATATTTTAAATAACAGCTGTGCTCTGAAATCAGAACAATCAAATCTCTTTGACATATATGCAGACTGCTTTAAAAGCATACTATATACTTCATCTTCAGAGAATGCACTGGTTTCAAGTTCATGCATAAGAAAATGATATAAATCTTCAAATTTTTTCTCATTGACAACACAAGAACAAGAATCATACTCATCAGCATCCGGTAATTCCTGTGCAGGCTTATTATGCAGCAATAAAATGATTTCAATTACAGTCAGAATGAGAATTAATCCGAAAATAGCAAATAACAAGTATACTACTATCATTTCATCCTCCACAAAGATTTATGATTATTACTCCATTAAAAAATAAATATAAACAATAATAAGACAGAGTAAAATACAATTCTGATAACAATAATTATCAAGCCATCCGCTCAAGAGAAGAAACAGTAATCTCATATCTTAACTCACTACCGGACAAAAAACGTTCCAATTCATCCATCATATAATAAGCCATTCGTTGTGGTTCATTTCCGGTACTACCTGCAATATGAGGGGTCAGCACAGCGTTCGGACACCAAAACAGAGGATTGATATAAGGAAAGTATTCATTTTTAATCACATCACCGACAAAAGTATGCGACGGATGCAGCCACAGTGAAAGAGCAAGAGCATATTCAGCAACTTGTGCTCCCCTGCCGGTATTAATGAAAGTTGCATGCTTTTTCATTCTTTTAAAAAGCTTATAATTGAAAATATTTTTTAATTCAGCTTTGTTAGCAAGGTGATTGCTGATAACATCACATTCTTCAAATATAGTTTCAAGATTGACAAGTTTCACTTGCAATGCATCTGCGGTTTCTTTAGAGACAAAAGGATCGTAGGCAAATACTTTCACATCGAGATCCTTAAGACGTTTTGCGACCATTTGACCAATTGTCCCCAAGCCTACAAGTCCGATTTTGCAAGAATAATTACCTGTGGATGCATTTGCAAATACAAAAGATCGAATCGGCAGAGTGCGGTAATATTTTGCTGATTGAAAATAACCCTTTGCGGCAAGTGTGATTTGTGCAAAAGTATATTCTGCGACCGGCACAGCATTGGCAGCATATGCACTGAATACTTTGACACCGCATTCAAGAAAAGGTTTTGCAAAATATTGCACCGTACCCGCTGCGTAAAATACAGCTTTCAGATTCGGCATATATTTTTTTATGTCTTCAGTTGTAAATACAGGCATTCCCCATGTTGCAAAAGCAATCTCACAGTCTTTTAAAAATGTTGCGTATTCCTTCAGATTTTTACGATTTATTTTCTGAGAGAGTGTACCGTATGTTGCCAGTTTTTCAAGCACTTCAGGTGTATATACCTTAGAAAACTGAAGTTGATTTGTTCCGAACAATGCGATTTTCATAATTTAACTCCAAACCCTTTTTTTAGTTTCTGAATATCTTGAATCAGACATGAAGGTACACCAAAATATCCGAAAAGATATGTATATTCCAACAAAACAGTACCATCAAATTTCATTTCAGTTAATTGTTGAATCAACGCATTCATATAAGTCGGATCATACTTCGGAAATTGTTCTCTTCTCAATTCGGAATATGAAACATGAACACAATTTATATATTGAATAGTGCGTTCAATACGGTCAAGATCGTATTCTTTTTTCTTATATCGGGATTGAAAATATGTTTTAAAATTATGACAATCCACATCTCTTTGTATCTTCAAAAAAGCATCTGTATTATTGTTGAATGTATTATCATGGCATTCGGGACAGACAAGTAAGCCATACTTTTCAGCGATCTGACAAATGGCTCTTGCATCTTCCGCAATATTACGATATTGTACATCGTTTGTTTTTTCACTATCACAAGTTCCAAGCCAAACACGAACCCACGCAGCATTCATTGCAGATGCTGTCTGACAAATTGCTTCCCATTTCTTTATATCTTTTGACCCGACTCTGTAATAACTTCCGTAAGAACAGATGTTAATTCCGGCATCATCACAAAGTTTCTTGACCATTTTTGCGGTGACAACATCTTTCACATGCACATCCGCACCCCATTCAATACAATCCACACCGGCACGTAAGGCAATTTCTACTATTTTTTTATGTGATCTGATATTTCTGAATGTAGTTGATGTAAAACCGATATTCATAATTAAACCTCAATACACGTAAATCAAATTTATGTTACAAGCAAATATACTGTTTTGCAAAGAAAAAGTCCGAATTGACTGCTCAAACAAATCAATTCGGACTCGTTAATCCATAGGCTTATAAATTAAGCAATGCCTTGAACAAATGCAAGTGCTTTAGTGAATATTTCAAGGAACATTCCGATCAATTTACCAAAGAACGCATTAAACTTGGATGCATCAGATGTATTATTAAGATTTTCGTCTTCTCCATCAAGAATTGCATCAGCAACAGTAACAAGTTCATTCTTATAATTTTCGGGATCATTTTCATTAATAGTCAGAATACGACAGCCACGAGAATGATCATCGGCATAAGAATTGAATGTTGCACCGGGAGTATTGATAATATCGATACCCTTATAAGGAATAGTGAAGGTGTTAATGTGATCATGACCGGAAAGAGTAGCGATTACATCACCAACTTCAAGGAATGCATCAAACTGACCATAATTGACAGCACCGGGACAAGGGAATTCCATAATCAATCCGCTTGTAAACCTGTCGTACTGAGGCGTAAAAGAATAAGTTACACCATCAACGGTCTTTGTGATATCAGGAACAGCAAGTTCAGAAGGATACGGAAGAAACATCGCAGGAAATACTTCAGCGACAATGATATGCTGAAAAGCCATTGCAGGAACGACTTCACCGCCATTTTCAGCTGCAAGAGCTGCTGCGGTCTGCTTGTACCATTCAATCTGGTCTTCATGAACGCAGTCATACCCACTAACATTTTCATCCTCATGATAAGTATTGGAATCAAAGGTCCAAACATTGAATGCATACTTAGAGCCGTCTGAACTGAGTACAGGCAAATTATGTGTACCGACACCCGTCAACTCAGGAACGATGTCAACGGTCAGACAATATTCACCACCGTACTGCTGGTACAGTTTAAGCAATTCTTCTCTTGAAACACCCTGTTCATCATCGTGATTACCGAATGTAACAGCAAAATATGTTTCAGTTTCAACAAAAGGTGCAACCAATTCTTCAATCGCCTGTGCTTTGGTTTCCTTCGGTCCGACTGTATTGTCACCACCGAGAACAACAAGATCAGGATCATACTTTTCAATGGTATTGCGGATAAAAGCAAGCATCGTATCACTTGCAGGGAAAACATCCTGGCAATCACAAAGATGCATAATCACAAATTCACCGTTTTCATCAAACTGTAATACATTTGTTTCTGCATTAACAGCAAACGCAAAGGGCAACGCAAGACACAATGACAACATGAGGGCCAATACTTTTTTCATTATAGTTCTCCTTTAATATATATTAATATTATTTTACCATTGTCAGAAAGATTTGTCAAAGCATATTCAAAAAAATATATACAAATTATTCACTCGATTTTTGTAAGAATCGAGCAATGAAAAATACTTGCGATATTTTTTGTATGTGATATACTGAAAATAAGTTCTATTGGAGGTATTAGCATGGACAACATTAAGTTAGGAATTCAGTTGTATACACTCAGGGACCATATTCAGACAGCCGAAGATTTTGACTCCACACTGAAAAAATTATACGAAATGGGCGTTCGAGTCATTCAGATTTCAGGAATCGGTCCTGTTGATCCGCAAGAGGTAGCAAATACAGTAAAAAAATACGATATGGATGTCTGCGTCACACACAAAGATTTCAATCGCATGCAAAACGATCTTGAAGCAATGATTGATGAGCACATATTAATAAATTGTGACTGCATGGGAATTGGCGGTATGCCGGGTGAAGCACGAGAATCTGCTGAAGCTGTTCGTGCTTTCATCAAAAAAGCAACAGAAATTGGTAAACAAATGCGTCAACGCGGTGAAAGATTCTGTTATCACAACCACGATTTTGAGTTCAAAAAAGTAGATGGTGATAAAACAATCATGGATATTTTAATTGAAGAGACTGACCCTGATTTGTTCTGGTTCATCCCCGATGTAGCATGGATGCACTATGCAGGGGTCAATCCTGCTGAATATCTTGAAAAAATGAAAGACAGGGTCAAAGTTCTTCATTTTAAAGACTATATCAAGCCTGACGGTGAACGCAAATTCTGCTCTCTCGGTAAAGGTCTTGTCAATCTCGAAGATTGCTACAAAGCATGCCAAAAGCTCAAAATTCCCTATATTGTATATGAACAGGACATTGATTGGGTTGATAACGATCCGTTTAAAGCAACGGAGGAAAGTTGGGAATTTATGAACACTCTTGTATCCAAATGCAACTGAAACTTTTGATAAAAATTGAGCTCCGTCAATACAAGCGGAGCTCTTTTATCATATCAGCATTTATTTTACAGTGAAAATCTCAGATAATATTCTGTGCGCTACATCTGCTTTTGATAGCATTGGAAGCTCAATTTCATCATTCTTTGTAATCAGAGTAATAATATTCGTGTCAGAACCAAAACCTGCACCCTGTTCTCTAAGAGAATTAGCACATATCATATCGCAATTTTTCTTGATGAGCTTTTTTCTGGAATTTTCGAGAACATTATCTGTTTCCATAGAAAAACCGCATATAAATTGCCCTTCTGATTTATGCTCACCAAGATAAGCAAGAATATCTTTTGTTCTTTTAAGCTCAATCGACATATCACTGTCGTTCTTCTTAATCTTGCCATCGGCAACCGTAACGGGAGTATAATCTGCTACGGCGGCAGCCTTGATAATGCAATCAAAGTCCTTCATTTTTTCAGTTACTGCACAGAACATTTCTTCTGCTGTTTTCACACGAATTGA
The DNA here is from genome assembly GCA_045576275.1 of Acutalibacteraceae bacterium. Taxonomy (GTDB): domain Bacteria; phylum Bacillota; class Clostridia; order Oscillospirales; family Acutalibacteraceae; genus RUG806. The sequence goes on along the minus strand of JAZNGB010000058.1, from coordinate 30,854 downwards.
GTCAACAAACATCGGCAATTCAACATCCGTATGTGCTGCAACAAGTGTAACATCTGCACCACGCAACATAGCAGCATTTGCAAGTGCTATACCCATTTTTCCGCTTGAATGATTGGTTATAAATCGCACAGGGTCAATACTTTCTCTTGTAGCCCCTGCAGTAACAAGAACTTTTTTACCAGCAAGATCTTTTTCATAAGCTATTTCTTTCAATATATAAGCAAGAAGAACTTCTTCGTCCGGCATTCTTCCGTCGCCCATATCTCCGTTCGCGAGCATTCCGTTATCGGGTTCAATGATTTCATAGCCATAAGTTTTCAGCTTTTCGATGTTTTCTCTCACAATAGGATTGTGGAACATGTTATGATTCATTGCCGGAGAAACAATCTTTTTACAGGGACATGCCATTACAGTCGTCGTAAGCATATCATCTGCAAGTCCGTTAGCAATCTTACCAATTACATTTGCTGAAGCAGGAGCAATAAGTACGACATCTGCTCTTTTTGCAAGAGCAACATGTTCGACACTGAATTCAAAATTTCTGTCAAATGTATCAATCAGACACTTTTGCCCCGTCAGAGATTCAAAAGTGATCGGATTGATAAAATTGGTTGCATTTTGTGTCATAAGTACCTGCACATTACAATGCAGTTTCTTCAACATTCTTGCAAGATTTGCAATCTTATATGCAGCAATACTACCCGTAACAGCAAGTACAACGGTTTTTCCATTCAACATACGATCAGTCCTTTGATAAAATTATAAACTTACTTTATAAAGTATAACACATATTTGTAAAAAAAGATATATACACTTTAAAAAAAATATGTTATACTGAACTTGTATTGTATCTCAATTGAGAACAAAAACAAATTCAGGAGGTCAAATTATGACTAAATCCAATGAAAAAGTAAAACGTCTGGTATTACTTGCGTTGTTTACGGCAATCATGATTATTATGTCCACAACTCCGCTCGGATACCTCAACATTGGCCCTCTCGCGATCACTCTTAATGTAATCCCTCTCGGCATTGCAGCAATTGCATTAGGCCCCACAGGCGGTTTGGCCATGGGAGCAGTTTTTGGAATTACAAGTTTTCTGCAATGCATTGGCGTTGGAGGTGTAAGTGCAATGGGTGCGGTTTTGTTTCAGATAAATCCTGTCCTTGCTTTTATACAACGCTTCATACCGAGAGCACTTGATGGTCTTATCATTGGCTTGTTACACAAAATCATGGTAAGCAGATTCGGAGAAAAGATTTCATGTTTTATCACGGGTTTTCTTGCTGCGTTTCTAAACACTGCCCTTTTCATGGGATCCCTGGTTTTGATATTCGGAAAAACGGAATACATGCAAGATCTGATTGACGGCAGAAATATTCTGGTTTTTATTTGTACGTTTGTCGGCATCAATGCTGTATTTGAGATGCTTGCAAGCACTGTAATAACCGGTTCAATCGGTTCCATACTTTATAAATCAAAAATCATTAAAAAAGGTGAGCGTTCATTATGATTCTTGCAATAGATATCGGAAATACAAATATTGTAATCGGTTGCTTTGATGATGAAAAAGTCATTTTCCGTGAAAGACTCTCAACTAACCACACCGCCACTGTACTTGAATATGTTGTGACAATTAAAACAGCATTTGAAATGAACGCAATTGAAAAAGACAGTATTAACGGTTCGATCATATCTTCAGTTGTTCCTGCTGTAACCGGTACGGTAAAAACAGCCGTCGAAAAATATATAAATATCACACCGCTTATCATTGGTCCCGGAATCAAGACCGGTCTGAGTATAATGATTGACAATCCCAGTCAGCTCGGCTCTGATCTGGTTGTAGATGCGGTCGCCGGAATCAGTGAATATCCGACTCCGCTTATTATCATTGACATGGGAACAGCAACCACTGTATCCGTTGTAGATGCTGACAAGCGATACATCGGCGGCATGATCATCCCCGGACTTGCAGTATCACACGATGCACTGATCAGCAGAACATCGCAACTTTCAAAGATCGCATTTGAAAAGCCTAAAAAAGTAATCGGCAGCAACACTGTTGATTGCATTAAAAGCGGGTTGCTTTACGGAAACGCAGGTATGCTTGACGGTCTGATCGAAAGAATCAATGACGAACTCAATGAAAATTGTACGGTTGTTGCCACCGGCGGGCTGTCCACTGTCATTGCACCGCTTTGCAAGCATGATATCACAATCGATGAAGATCTTCTGCTGAAAGGTCTTATGAAGATTTACGAAAAGAACAGTTGAATTTTTCAAATGTTTTTCATCCTTAAAAACAGCATTAAAAAGAACTCTGCAGAATCTGGGATTTTTTGTATGTGCTGAACCATGTGTGGCATGACTTTGTTCTTACATTTTAATGTCCTCCTGATGTGTTTTTTTTGCATAACCGTCAGGTCACGTTTTTATTCTGACACATCAGGAGTTTTTTGTTATACTCATAGGCAATAGCCTTTTTTGAACCCCGCCACTATGGCGGGGTTTTCAGTTACAAAAATCGGTCACTTCAAAACGAAGCAACCGATTGTTTTTTTGTATGATCTGCTGAAGTTTCCGTTGATAATTAGAACTGGTATTGACTGGGATATGCATATATTACATAATCCGCAATGATGTCTGTGGTAATATCATCAGGCAAAGAGAATTCAGTCATTTCAAAACCTATCTTATCCCCTACCGCTAAATCATCTGTAAGCGTGGTAAGCAATTGACCAATACACTCCCCCTCTGAATTATATAAAAATGCAACAACATAAACAAAACTTTGAACTTCATCACTTGTATTCTCTACTCGGCCAATCATTTTCACTCTGTTATAAGTATCTTCAGATAATTTTACATCTGTGATCGGCAATCTTATTAAATCAACCGTTGCTTCTTCGATACTCAAGTGAGGTAAAACAGTCAATTCACCCTCTACAGATCCATCGAGTGTAGTTTCTTCATACATATATCCTTTTTCGCCGGGTGCTAACACATTCGGAAACACAGATACATATTTATTACTGGAAACCAAATTGCCCGAAGCATCCTCAAGATCATATGAACTCGAGGACAAATAAAGATTTGCGGTACCATTGTTTGTTATTTCAACGATCGTTTGTACCCAAGTCGAACCAATGTTATTGGTCCAAGTCTTAACCCTTGTATTAGTTATTTCATAACTTGCAGACCGCGCAATTTCCTGTTCATCTGACGAATCATCGTGCTGCATTTCTTCAGATTCTTGTTGTACTTCATCTAAAATATCAGAATCTGATATCGGAGAGGAACCATCATTTTGCAGAGCTGTATCAGAGCAACCTACAAAAAAGACAACAATTAGAAGCAATACACAAGCTACAGAAAGATTTCTTTTCATAATATAATCACCTCATATTTTTTAAATATTATCTCACGAATGAATGAAAAAGTCAATATATAAAATTATTTCACCATAAGTTCGACAAAAAACAGTTAAATGAAAAGAAAGTCACAAATGGGATGTTGCATTTAACACACCCATTTGTGACTCTCAACCGTTTTAACCCAACAAACTCAAATGGAAATTTCCATTGCCGTGTTATAAAGATCACGGTCAATTTCTTTCTTCATATTGAGAGCTTCAACAATATCATAGTCGATGATATCTTCTTTCTTCATAGCGACAACGCGGTTTCCGATGCCGTTGAGAAGAAGATGAGTAGCATAAGAACCCATCTGGCTGCCGACTACGCGGTCTTTGACAGAAGGAGAACCGCCACGCTGCACATGACCGAGAACAGTGGCTCTGCTTTCCACACCGAGAGTATGCTGAATATACTTTGCAAGAGCGTTGACACCATTGATACCCTGCGATTCAAGCTTTTCAGTAATTCCTTCAGCAACAACAATAATAAAGTGCTTTTTGTCCGTCTTCATCGTACGACGCATACGTTCAATAATATCACGATCAATGCTGAAATCAATTTCAGGAATAAGGATAGAGGTAGCACCAACAGCTATACCTGCATTCAATGCAAGGAAACCTGCTCTTCTGCCCATAACCTCAACCACAGAACAGCGATCATGAGACTCCGTTGTATCACGAATACGATCAACCATATCCATGATCGTATTCAGACAAGTGTCGTAACCAATTGTATAATCGGAACAAGCAATATCATTGTCAATCGTTCCGGGAACTCCAACACAGTTGATACCTCTGACAGAAAGATCTCTGGCACCTTTGAAAGATCCATCGCCACCGATTACAACAATACCTTCTATACCATTTGCCTTGCAGACTTCAATGGCTTTTGCCATACCGGCTTCAGTTGCAAATTCTGTGCTGCGTGCAGAATACAACATCGTACCGCCACGATGGATTATATCAGAAACGCTACGAAGATTCATTTCATACATATCGCCTTCCATAAGGCCTTTGAATCCACGGCGAATACCGAGCATTTTTACATTATTCTCACAACCGGTACGTACTGCAGCGCGAATTGCAGCATTCATGCCCGGTGCGTCGCCACCGCTTGTAAGTACAGCAATCGTTTTCATAGGTCTTCCTCCTAAGGGGTAGTAACATATATTTTTCATATATAATAATATCTTATTTTGACTTTGTCAAGAGAAAAGGACAACATATTCCCTCATTTAGCCACTTCTGACAAATTACAGACGTAACGCGATGTTTTTTTCGCCCAAAATGTCTGCCAGACCGACAGCCAATGCATCATTCCATTCTGTTTTTATACCGCATTTAAAATCATATTCTTTTTTATCAGCATAAAAGAAAACAACCGGAATAGTTCCTTCATCAAATATTTTGCACAAATTCTTAGCTCTTTCTGCAGCATCGGACTTTTGCGTTTCAACACGAATAAACAAACCTTTAGTTTTATTCCCTTGCGTTATTGTTATATTCGGTATTTGAAGGTTCATTTTCGGCAAGGCTCGCATCAAGTAATTTTGCGGTTTAGCAGATTCATACATCACATCAGGCAGCGGCAACTCATCATAAGCACTCGACGGAACATAACTGTCTTCATCTTCATCCTGCAATGAAGGGAATGATGAGTCTGATGCAGAAGATGCCATAGGTGTTACATCGGAAGCATCACTTCTGTGCATTGGTGTGTAATCTGTAGGTGGCAAACGATAATTTTTAATAATATCATCGTCCCCTTTTAAATCCTCAACAGATTCAACCTCTTCAAATAACAATTTGGGAACTTCATCATCACGTAGGGACAGTTTACCCGTCAAAAGAACAACCGTATCTTCTACAAGCAAATCAGCATATTGTTCATATTTTTTTGGAAATACAAGAACTTCGATAGAACCTGATGTGTCTTCAATTTCCAAAAATGCCATCGTTGTATCATTTTTTGTGATCTTTTTTCGAACAGAAGATAACAAGCACAATACGCGAACTTTATCACCATCATGGTACGGACTTTCAGGATCATTCAGATCAGACGTCATCAAAGAAGACACGCGGGCACTATGTAATTTTTTTGAAAGATCAACATACTCCGTCATCGGATGACCTGACATATACATACCCGTGGTTTCTTTTTCAAGCTGCAATCTCTCCCGTTCGGGCATTTCAGCAACATTCGGCACATTCGGTTCACTGGCCTGAGCGAGCGTTGCATTCAGATCAAAAAATCCGATTTGTCCTTCGATCTTCGATTTTTTGTCATTTTCAAGAGAAGAAAGGATATCATCGATCATCAATAACATCTGTTTGCGGTTCAAACCAAAACAATCACAAGCACCGCTTTTGATCAAGTTTTCAAGGGAACGACGATTAAATTCCTTACAATAAACACGTTTACAAAAAGAATAATACGAACTGAAAGGTCCATTCTCTTCACGCTCATGGATCAAAATATTAATAAAGCCGCCGCCAAGATTCTTAATGGCAAGCAATCCGAAACGAATTGCACCGTTGACAACAGTAAATTTCTCACCGGATTCATTTACGCTTGGTGGTAAAACATCAATGCCGATGTTCGCACATTCATCAATATATGCAACAACCTTATCCGTATTATTCAGGACACTTGTAAGCATGGATGCCATAAACTCAGCAGGATAATGGCATCGCAAATAGGCAGTCTGAAATGTTACCAGAGCATATGCAGCCGAATGAGATTTATTAAAAGCATACGATGCAAAGGAAGCCATATCATCAAAAATTGCATTGGCTGCATCTTCTGAAATGCCGCGTTTCAGACAACCGTCACATTTGGATCCGCCGTCTGTACCATCAGAACCATATAAGAAATATTTTCTTTGCTCTGCAAGAACATCAGCTTGTTTCTTAGCAACTGCACGACGCACCATATCTGCTGCACCGAGTGAATATCCGGCCAGCTCACGGAAAATCTGCATAACCTGTTCCTGATACACAATAACTCCGCACGTAACATCCAGAATCGGTTGCAATTCGGGACAGTGATATGTAATTTTATCGGGATGAGCACGGTTTTCAAGATAAGCAGGGATGAAATCCATGGGACCGGGACGATACAAAGCAATAACAGCGATAATATCTTCAAGATTTCGAGGTTGCATATTGATCATCAAGGAACGAATACCGCCCGATTCACACTGGAACACGGCAAATGTACCACCTTCACCGAGCATTTTATAGGTTGCAGGGTCATCGATATCGATATTGCGTATGTCAAAATCAGGTTCGCGTCTGCGAATCATCTTTTCAGCATCCGCTATAACTGTCAAGGTACGAAGACCAAGGAAGTCCATCTTTAAAAGACCAAGCTTTTCGACCCATCCTTTATAATATTGCGTAACAACAGAATCACCCGATTTGAATAAAGGAACATATTCATCAACAGGTCGGTCACAGATAACAACACCGGCTGCATGCATGCCCGTATTACGTATCATACCTTCAACCTGTATGGAAACATCAATAAGTTTTTTAACTTCAGAGTTCTTATCATACATATTCTTAAGGTCCTGCGAAGACTGCAGAGCCTTTTCAATGGTCATACCGAGTTCTGCCGGGATTTCTTTTTTTACAGCGTTTACATCCGCAAATGACATTCCCAACACGCGACCAACGTCTTGTACGGCACCTTTTGCTGCCATTGTACCGAATGTAGCAATCTGAGCAACATGATCTGCACCATATTGACGGACAACATAATCAATAACTTCCTGTCTGCGTTCATAACAGAAGTCAATATCAAAGTCAGGCATACTGACACGTTCAGGGTTCAGGAAGCGCTCAAACAGCAAGCTGTAACGCATGGGGTCAATATCGGTTATACCACATGTAAAAGCAGCAATACTGCCGGCACCAGAACCACGTCCGGGACCAACAGGGATACCGACAGATTTTGCGTAGTTAATATAGTCCCATACAATCAGGAAATAGTCAATGAATCCCATCTGATTGATAATGCCGAGTTCATAGTTCAAGCGATCCATGTATTCCTGCGGATAATTCTCACCATAGCATCGAATCATGCCGTCATAGCACAAACCTTTGAAATATTCAAAATGATCCTGGTCGTTGGGAACTTTGAAAATGGGAAGCTTTGTGTCACCGAATTTAAATTGTACATTACAACGCTCAGCGATCTTATTTGTATTTTCTATCGCCTCGGGAAGTTCGGGGAACAATGCCGCCATTTCATCACCGGACTTGACATAGAATTCTTCTGTAGAGAAGCCCATACCGGTATCTTCATCAATGGTATGTTTTGTGGAAACACAGACGAGAATTTTCTGAATTTCCGCATCCTGCTTGCGTATATAATGGCAGTCGTTTGTAACAACCAGCGGAATACCGGTTTCTTTGGATAGCTTAATCAACAAGGGATTTGTTTGTTTTTGCTCATCCAGGCCGTGATCCTGCAATTCAATATAATAATTTCCCTGTCCGAAAAGATTATTGTACCAAATGCAGGTTTCTTTCGCTTTTTCATAATCATCACGAAGCAGCATCTGCAAAACCTCACCGCCAAGACAGGCAGAGAGACAAATCAAACCTTCATGATACTTTTCAAGCAACTCACGGTCAATACGGGGTTTTGTATAAAAACCCTCTGTCCATGCCGCTGATACCATTTTAATGAGATTCTGATAACCCGTTTGATTTTCACATAGAAGAACAAGATGGAATCTGTCAGAATCATATGCATGAACCTTATCGTGGCGGCTTCGAGGTGCAACATACACCTCACACCCGATAATCGGATGTAAGCCGGCATCTTTTGCCGCAAGGAAAAAGTCAATGGTACCATACATAACACCATGATCTGTCATTGCAACATGCGTTTGCCCGATTTCCTTAAGATGTTTCATCAGGGGTTTGATACGGCATGCTCCGTCCAACAGACTATATTCAGTATGCAAATGCAGATGGGTAAAGGGTGTCATAAGAACTCCTTATTTTTGTCCGTAATAAGCATTTTCACCATGCTTACGGAAGTAATGCTTATCAAGTAAATTATTGTCAACTTTATCTCTGCCGCCAAGCAGCTCCGTCTTGAGAGCCATTCCGGCAACGATTTCAAGTGTTGCGGCATTTTTAGCAGCTTCTTTTGCGTTTTTGCCCCAAGCAAAGGGACCGTGAGACTTCACATTTACAGCTACAATAGCAGAAGGATCAAGAGCATTCTTAATAAAATGCTCTGCAATGACAAGACCTGTATTCTTCTCATACTCGCCTTCAATTTCATCCTTTGTCAATGCACGACAACACGGAATATCTCCGTAAGCAAAATCAGCATGTGTCGTACCATAAGCAGGAATATCTCTTCCGGCTTGTGCAAAAGCAACAGCAAATTCAGAATGACTGTGCACAACACCGCCAACAGAAGGAAATGATTTATAAAGTTCAAGGTGAGTCGGGGTATCAGAAGACGGATTCAAATCACCATCAACCACTTCCCCTTTCAGATTTAAAACAACGATATCTTCCGGTTTCAGTTGTGAATAAGCAACTCCTGAAGGTTTAATGGCAAAAACACCGGCATCTCTGTCGATTTCAGATGCATTACCCCAGGTAAAAGGAGCTATACCATATTCAGGCAACTGCATATTCGCATCATAAACGCGTTTCTTCAATTCTTCAAACATTTCAATTAACCTCTACCGAAAATCACAGAATTGAACTGCAGCTCTTTTCTGAAATCGGCAATCTTTGTATCTTTATTGATATGAACAAACTCAATGCCTGCCATTTCCGCAAAGTCACGCATCATATCGGCTGTAACATCATAAGAAAGAACGCTGTGATGTGCACCACCTGCATAAATCCAGGCCTCTGCGGATGTTTTGAGATTGGGCATAGGTTTCCACAGAACACCGGACACAGGCAATTTAGGCATTTCGTTGGTCTGCTCAACACATTCAATATCATTGACGATCATACGTAAATGTGATCCCATATCGACCAGAGAAACTACGATCGCAGATCCGGGTTTTGACTTAAAAACAAGTCTTGCTGGATCTTCCCTGCCACCGATACCAAGAGGATGCACTTGAATTTCAGGTCTGGTCTGTGCAATGGTGGGACATACTTCAAGCATATGAGCACCCATAATCATTTCATTACCGGGTTCGAAATGATAAGTGTAATCTTCCATAAAGGCAGTTCCACCGGACATGTCGGAACTCATAACTTTTAATACTCTTGTCATGGCAGCAACTTTCCAGTCGCCTTCTGCACCGAAGCCATACCCCTGCCGCATAAGATCTTGAGAAGCAAGACCGGGCAACTGACGAAGTGCCTGCAGATCTTCAAAATTCGTATGAAATGCAGTAAAGCCACGTTCATCCATAAAACGCTTAATTGCAATTTCTTCACGCGCCTGATAACGAACTGCATCCATGTTATCGGTCGCAAATGTATAATACTTTTTATACTCTTCAATCTGGGCATCGATTTCAGATTCATTTACCTGATCAACATAAGCAATAATATCACCGACGCCGTAATGCTCGATTTCCCAACCAAGTCTGTACTGTGCTTCAACCTTGTCACCATCTGTAACAGCGACAGAACGCATATTATCGGAAATTCGCAGACAACGAAGCGACATGCTTTCTTTATAGCCTACAGCAGCACGCATCCAGGTACCGATTTCAATGCGAAAATCAGCATTTTCCCAATGTCCTGCAATTACCTTGCGAGGCAAATTCAAACGAGCAGTGATATAACCATGTTCGCGATCACCATGTGCAGACTGATTGAGATTCATAAAATCCATATCAATCGTAGACCACGGAATATCACGGTTAAATTGTGTATTCAGATGCAGATAAGGCTTTTGCAGCATGGACAGACCCTTGATCCACATTTTTGACGGAGAAAACGTATGCATCCAACACACAACACCTGCACAAGCAGGATCATTGTTGGCTTTATTCATAACATCTGCAATTTCTGCAGATGTCTTGACGCAAGGCAAAAAAACAAGTTCGCAAGGAATAGAGGCATCCGCATTCAAGCCATCTACCATAACTTTTGCATCGGCATCAACAGCCTGCAAAGCTTCAGGTCCGTACAAATGTTGCGAACCGACTATAAAATAAAACTTATTCTGTTTCATATCAGACACCTGCAACCTTCTTTTTGATATTTTTCAATCTCTTCATTACATCATTTTCTCCTCTGCCCAAATAATCGTGCAGAAGTCTGTATTCAGCAAAAAGAGCATCATATGTATTGGCTTCTTCCTCATTTGGATAATATACCGTATCCATAACTTTGCCGAGTTTCTTTGCAGCTTCAAATACATCATCATAGCCACCGTTTTCTTTTCCTGCTGCACAAGCACCGAATATAGCTGAACCGAGAGCACCACCCTGATCACTGCCTGCAATATGAATAGGCATACGAATGATATTTGCATAAATCTGCATGGTCATGGGATCTTTTTTTGCAATACCGCCGGCAGCATAGAATTCATCAACAGGAACACCATATTCGCGGAATGTTTCAATGATCATTCTGGTACCATATGCAGTAGCTTCAATGAGTGCTCTGTAAATTTCTTCGGGCTTGGTCTGCAAGGTCATACCAAGCATCATACCTGTCAGATCTACATCCACAAGACAGGAACGGTTGCCGTTCCACCAGTCGAGTGCCACAAGACCGCTTTCACCGGCTTTGAGTTTTTCAGCTTTTGTACGAAGATACTTATGAATATTCATTCCTGCATCAGCTGCAGCTTTTTTATAGGATTCGGGCACACAATTATCAACAAACCATGCAAAATGATCACCGACACAGGACTGACCTGCCTCATAGCCGAAGAAACCGGGAAGAATACCGTCTTCAACAACACCACACATACCCTGCACCTGTTTTTCTTCATTACCTAAAAGCATATGGCAGGTGGAGGTGCCCATGATAGCAAGCATTTTTCCTGCTTCAGCAATACCGACAGCAGGAACAAAAACGTGTGCATCAATAATGCCGACAGCAACAGCGATCCCCTCACAAAGGCCTGTTTTTGCAGCCATTTCAGCAGTCAGTACACCGGCTTTGCCACCCATCGGACTGATTTCTTTACCAAGTTTATCCTCAACAACATTTTCAAGTCTCGAATCAAGAGCTTTGAAGAAATCCTTAGACGGATAGCCTGTACGCTTGTTCCACATTTCCTTGTAGCCTGCACAGCAAGCACTTCTGTTTTCCTGACCGCAAAGCTGCCATGTAACCCAATCCGCTGCTTCAATAAAAGAATCTGCAGCTTCATAAATTGCAGGTGCTTCATCGAGAACTTGCCAGATTTTCGGAATTGCCCATTCGGAAGAAATCTTACCGCCGTAATTTTTAAGCCAAGGCTCATTACGTTTTTCGGCAATCTCATTGAGCTTATTTGCCTGTGCCTGTGCAGCATGATGTTTCCAAAGCTTAACATAAGCATGAGGCTCATCCTTATATTCTTCAAGGAAACACAAAGGCATACCGTCTTTTTTAACCGGAAGCAATGTACAAGCGGTGAAATCAAGACCGATACCGATAACATCAGCTGCATCCACACCGCTTTCTCTCAAAATCTGCGGAATGGTTGTATAGAGAACATCAAGATAGTCCTGCGGATGCTGCAATGCCCAGTCTACACCGAGTTTTTTACCCGAAGGCAATGTTTCATCCATAACAGCATGGGGATAATCCAAAACACTTGAACAAAGCTCTTCACCTGTCTGCACATCAACAAGAAGAGCTCTGCCGGAAAGAGTACCGTAATCAACACCGATTGCATATTTTGCCATTGTATTTTCCTCACATTCAAAATTATTTTATTATAAGATCCGCAACGGCACAAAGTTCGTCAAATGAACCGCCGAGACTTGCTAAGCTGTAATTTATATTTCCGTCAGACCACAGCAACAGATTGCCGCCTTCTAACAAATGTGCTTCATAAGAATAATTTTCATTTTTATTTGTATAAGTGACTTCATCATCAAGATAGTTTAATTCTTCAACAATATCTGTCAGATCAGAACCTTGACGTCCAGTGGAAGCAAACGCAGAACGGTAGGTATAAAAAATTCCATTATAGACAAATTGCATCTGATTGATTTCTTCGTACAAAATGATTCTTGTAACTTCAGCAGCACCCGTCGGTGCAATCATTTCAATTTGAGATACTTCATCAAAAGCAGATTCATCTTCATACACAACGGGCAAAAGTGATGAATCTACTGTAACAGCTTGGGTGGTACTGTTTGATGGCTCATCCGTTTTGTGTTCCGTATCATTTGTACATGAACAAAAAAGTAAAAGAATAACGCTCAACAAGAGCAGTATCTTATACATTTCTTTTCTTCCTTTCTTTGACAGATACATAGTTATTATCTGCAATATAAAATCGCCACGGAAAATCGACTGCTTCTTCTGCATAATCAATATTGATTCGCTTTGAAGTAAGGATTTGATCGGCAACATAGCCGTCATCCTCAATCCACAAGATATCCCCCGTCAGATCTGTCGCGTTATCATTCTTTGTCAATTGCATTGCACTACAAAGTTTACCCGGGCCATTACAAAGGTTTTGGTCAGTTGCATTTCTTCTGTTTAATCGCATCTCTGACAACCCTTGCAAAGGCTCAAGCGCACGGATTAAAACACAATCCGGTTGATCGACAGTGTTGGCAGAAATATTCAGACAACAATACATTCCGTATATTAAATAAATGTAGGACTTCCCGCCATTTTGAAAAAGAACTTCTGTACGTTTCGTTCGACCTTTTGAAGCATGGGCTGCCTTGTCTCCCGTTCCCATATAAGCTTCCGTTTCAACAATACGTGCTTTTAAAACACCGTTTTCAGTGGCTCTGCAAATGACCTTTCCGATTAATTTACGACTCAACGTTAATCCATCGGTAAGATAAAATTCCTTATTAAGCTTCATCGTTTTTCAGGGTCAATAGGTTGAATAAGCATGGTTTTATACACATGATAAATAACAAAACCGGGAGCCGATGCAGGCGGTTTTTTCAAGTTTCGAACTAAGGTGTAATCCACTTCAACAGCCCCTCTTTCCTTAACGCTGCTGAAGTATGCAGCCACGGCTGCGGCATATTCCATATCTTCAACTTGTGCATCTTTACCTTCAAGAGACAAAACAACGTGCGAGCCCGGTGCCTTTTGAGCATGGAACCAATAGTCATTTTTTGACGCCGTTTTCAAGGACAGACGATCATTCTGCAAATTGTTTCTTCCTACAAACACCTTGAATCCGTTCGGAGACATAAACTCCAATGGTGGCAAAGGTTTGGTATTCTTCTTATCATTCTGTGTTTTTTTAATATAGCCCGATTCTCGCAATTCGTCTCTGATTTCAGACAATTCTCTTTCTGTCTGTGCACGACTGAGTGTATCTTCCACCGTTTGCAAATAAGCCAATTCAGATTCACCTTTTGCAATCAAATCAACCAACAATTTTTCAGCAGTCTGGGATTTTCTGTATTCTTTATAGTATCGTTGTGCATTTCCGCTTGGAGACAAATGCGGAAGTGCAGGGATACGTACAATATTGTAATCATCGTAATAATTGGGTAAATCATAAAAGACTGCACCTTTTTCAAGCTGATATAAATTAGCATTGATCAATTCAGCATAAATGCGTTTTATTTCTTTATCAGCACACGCAGAAAGTTCCTGTTTTTGCAGAAGAATTTTTCGAGATGTTCGCTCTGTCAAAGTTTCAATCAATTTAAACAAATCAACCGCTTTTGCTTTCGCACGAAAATACCGCTCTTTGCCGAAACTGTAAGTATCAAGCAAGGAAGAAAAACTTTCTGCACAAGAAGATTCAGAACGCAAAGGATGATGTGTCAACGGCATATACGAATACTCTGCAATCTGCCCGTCTGCATCGGTGCAGTACCACGGCTTTGCAACATTGTTAACCACAGCATTCTGCAATTCAGACAGCTCCAAACGAAGGCGGTCTGTATTTGCTTCGTTTATGTCTGACACTAAACAGTCATCCAACGTTACTCTGTAAGCAATCTCTCTTGCAAGCAGTGGTGAAATTCCTTCAATAGTAGAAAGCAACGCAGATGAAAGGAGTTTTGTTTTCTTTTCAAGTACATTTCCTATCATTTCCTCGACAGAATTTCGAGTAAAGGAAAGCTTGTTTTGTTGCGGAGGCAATACATAATGCACATGCGGCAATATCTCACGAACACTTGACTTGCTTTCATCAACACGCTTTACAGCATCAATAATCACATTGTTTTCGTCCAACAAAATGATGTTACTGTACTGTGCCATAATTTCTATAACAAGGGCTTTATTGACATGATCTCCGATTTCATTGGTTGCATCAAAATCAATACGTAAAATGCGATCCTGTCCAACCTGTGAAACAGATTTCACAATCGCACCGCTTAAATGCTTACGCAATAACATACAAAGCATTGGCGGTTTCATCGGATTCTCAACAGCCATCGATGTAAAATGAACACGGGGATAATTACCGGACGCAGAGAAAAACAGTTTTTGCTGCTGTGTCCTTGTACGCAGCAAAAGAACAGCCTCGTGTTTAGCGGGCTGATAAATCTTTTCAACACGAGCACCAACAGCGAAGTCAGCGATCTCGTTCTTTAAGAAGTGAAGAAAAATGCCGTCTGTTCCCATTACATCACCGAGATCACAGGATTGGTCTGTTCACTGATCAAAAATTTATTTTGCGGAAAAACAACCTGTAAACGCTTTGCAAGAAATGGCATTGCAACGGTTTCGGTCGCAAAATGACCTGCAACGGCAAGAGAAAAGCCGAGTGCCTGTGCATCAAGCAGTTCGTGATGTTTTGCTTCACCTGTCAATAACATCTGTGCACCGGCACAGAATGCATCAGCATAAAAATCACCGCCCGAACCTCCGCAAACTGCAATCGTCTGCACTATCTTTTCTGCATTTGTCAATCGCACGACCGTATGCAGTCTTTCAGCAACAATAGCAGCAAACTCTTTTGCTGTCATTGACTGTTGCAGTGCTCCCATTCGAAACGCAGAAGATACTTGATCAACATTTTTGACATTGATATCAAGAAGCTGACACAATGCGTCATTAACACCACCGACAGCCATATCAAAATTTGTATGAGCACAAATCGCTGTCAGACCATTTTGTGCAAGTTGATATACAAGATTATCAGCAAGGCACTTTTTGAGTGGTTGAAAAATAACAGGATGATGCGAAATGATAAGCTGACAGTTTTTATCAACCGCTTCTCGGACCACCTGCGGTGTAATATCAAGTGCCAACAAAGCGTTTTCAAATTCTCCGTCAACATTACCAACCAAAAGACCGGCATTATCAAATGACATTTGCATCTCAAAAGGTGCAATCGTATCTATGTAATTGTAAACAGTTGAAATTTTCACGTTATGTTCCGTCCGCTATTTCTTTAATTGATAAGTAATACTGAATACACGAGTAAAGATGTTGTGTTTCTTCATTTTCTATTCCGGCTGCTTGCAATGCCCGATAACGAATACACAATTGATTATATTGCTTTTCGGTATATTGCATTGAAAGAATATCGGAAGCATCTAACAATGTCCCAAAAAAGCATTCTCCGGGAACAGACTGCCTATGCATACCATCAAATACAGCTTCCATAGTAATATATAACTTCCCATTCTCTTCGAGAATGCTCTCAGTGGTTATATTGAATCCGTTTTGCAACAGAAAAGACCGCACTTCCCAGATGTGTGATTGCGGTTGCAATACAAGATGCAAATCTTCCTTTTGCAACCACGCACAATTTGCAAGAATGTTTGTCATCAAAGTGCCACCCATTCCGCAAATGGTTATATCTTCCGCCTCAAATGGAGAAACTGCTTGTAACCCATCAGAAATCCGCAACGAAATTGAGTCAGCAAGACTGTATTTATTTACGGTTTTTTCTGCGTTTTTTAATGGGCCAATACCAATATCGACGGCAAGGCAGTGTTTAGTCTTGCCGCTTAAAACAAGATATGCAGGTAAATAGGCATGATCCGTACCAACATCAACCGTTAATCGGTTTGCACGCACAGCTTGCGCAGCCGCAAGCAATCGTTTTCCCGGATTCACTTCTTGGCAAAGTATTCGTTGATCTGAGCAACAAGCGTATCAACGTTAACACCGTGAACGGCACAAGCCTGCTCAAGAGTTTCGCTTCTTGCAGAGGGACATCCGAGACAATGCATACCCATATTCAAAAAGAAAGGTGCAACACCTCTGTCGTAGTCAAGAATATCTCCGATTTTTGTTGTTTTTGTAACTGTCATAATAAAAATTCCTTTCTATAATCAATCATTTGTATTTGTTTCTGAAATAATATAAACAGGTCTACCCTTAATTTCCGTATAAACGCGTGCAAGATATTCTCCAAGAATACCAAGCAATATCATAAACACCCCGCTGCTTCCGAAGAGAACACCATAGAGCAAGACAAATGACTGCATGAGCAATTCATCCTCTACAAATCGACGTATAACAGCATAAATACCCAATACAAATCCGACCACGCAGAACAAAATTCCTAACCAAAGAGCAAGACGCAATGGGGATGACGTATAACCAAGAATTCCGTCCATTGCATATTTTGCCAACTTGCGAATGGACCATTTTGTTTCCCCTGCTGCTCGCTCACGATTCTCATGGCTGAACCATTTTGTATTGAATCCAACCCATGTGAAAATCCCCTTTGAGAAGCGAATACGTTCAGGCATCGCAAGAATAGACCGCACAACCTTTTGCTTCATAATGCGAAAATCCTGAGCACTGTCATTGATATTGATTTCACTGATCTTATTAATGACTTTATAAAATGCACCCGACAGAGCACTTTTGAGAGCTTCTTCTCCCTCACGGTCAGATCGTCTTGCTGCTGCAACATCATATCCTTCTTCTTCACAAGCAGCCAACATTTCAGGAATCAAGTCAGGCGAATGCTGCAAATCGGCATCGATGATTCCAATGTAGTCCGCATGCACGGAATACTGCATACCGGCAAGCATTGCTGCTTCTTTTCCGAAATTACGGGAAAATGAAATATACTTACAACGTTTATCTTCTGCTGCAAAATCTTTTATGATATCAAGAGTTGTATCCTTGCTACCGTCATTAACAAAAACAAATTCAAACTGAAATCCTTTAAGAGGATCACACACTCGGTAAAGTTCTGTACGCAGCATCCCAAGAACATCAGATTCATTGTAACAAGGAATAATCAAAGCAACTGTTTTCATTGTTTTAATCCTCAATCATGCTAATTAAATATCTGCCGCAATCATGCATATATTTGAGTGCGGTATCAAAGAAACCGGTTGGTACGCGGTGCAGGAAATTATCAGCTTCAAAAGTAAAATCACCACGATAATGAATATCCTTGAGAGCTTTTGTAATAGACACCCAATCCATTTTGCCATTAAAAGGCAATGTATGGGAATCCTGAACAAAAGTTGTATCGTGAACATGAAGAGCTGTCAGTTTTTGACCACCCAATTCATGAATAAACCTGACCTCATCCTCACCAACAAGCCCAATGTGTCCAAGATCAAGGCAAGCTGTAAACCATTCAGGATCCAAAGCATCGAGAAAAGCATTGAATTCTTCCGGAACAGAACACACATTCGCTGAAATACAACATCTTTTGGAGTCATAGTGCCACATATTTTCCAAAGCAATCTTTACACCGGTTTTTTTTGCAGTCGGCAACAGGGATTGATACATGGAAAGATTGCGTTTTTTATTATCGCCCTTGAAATCTACAGGATGTATAATAATATTCTTAACACCAAGAATGCCGCAAATTTCAATACTGCGATGCAATTTCGGTGTTGTCTTTTTATTATACTCT
Source organism: Acutalibacteraceae bacterium (assembly GCA_045576275.1). Taxonomy (GTDB): domain Bacteria; phylum Bacillota; class Clostridia; order Oscillospirales; family Acutalibacteraceae; genus RUG806. Next base: position 12,501 of record JAZNGB010000058.1, on the reverse strand, counting down.
TCATCACCAACTCTATACGAAGGAAATGGTGCATGAGCCTGATTAAAAAACACACCGCATTCTTTTGCGGTCTGCAAAAGTTTATAAGCATATTCCTCATAATTTGAATCATAATAGAGTGCTTGCTCATTATAATCTTCAAACATGGTAAAATCAATTGCATCATAACCTGCATCAGCGAGATGTTTTATTGCCTCAATATCACCAAAGCGTTCAGCAGTTTCATGGGTTTGTGTCGATAAAATCATGCACTATCCCTCCATTATAATAATTGTATTTATTATAACACTTCTTTGTTATATTTTCAATAGCAAAGAAGACGGTCAATTGACCGCCTTCTAAATTTTTTCAGCTATTTCTATTTCTTCTTTTAAACGTTTTAATATTTTTTTCTCAAGTCTTGAAATATAACTTTGAGATATCTGCAAACGGTCAGCCACCTCTTTCTGCGTCAACTCCCTTTCACCATTAATTCCGAATCGCATTGTTATTATTTCTTTTTCACGTTCAGGTAACTTATTGATACATTGCATCAAAAGACTGATTTCATCTTCCGTTTCTATATTCGAACCTACGGTAGCATCAAGATCAGTCAGAATGTCACTCAAATGTAACTCATTTCCGTCCCAATCCGTGTTCAAGGGTTCATCCAGGGAAATCTCTGTTTTCATATTTCCGGTTTTTCGCAGATACATCAGTATTTCGTTCCCAATACAACGACTGGCATACGTTGCCAATTTTATATTTCTGTCAGGACAAAATGTATTAACAGCTTTTATCAATCCGATGGTACCGATAGAGACCAGATCTTCTTGTTGCACACCTGCATTATCAAATTTTTGAGCTATATAAACAACAAGTCGCAAGTTATGTACTATCAATGGCTCGCGTGCAGACTGATCACCTCGACGTATCATATCCATTAACTTTTCTTCTTCATCCTTTGACAATGGAGGAGGTAACATTTGTGGTGTATTAATATAATACAAATTACCGCCTGTTTTTACCTTGTGCAAAAGAAAAAGCAAGCCTTTATTGAGCAATCGTTTCATAATTTTTCAACTCCTGATTACATTCTTGTTGAACAACTGCAGGGTGCAACAACACAGAGGCATTCTCGAAATTAAATTCATGTTTTGCAACAGCCAGTAACGATCCGTTTAGCATACATGATCTCTCACCGTTGCTTAACAGCATCCTGTCTACCCTGAATGCAGGCAAAAGGGCTTCACCAACAACAAAATTAGCGGGAATTACATATAGCCGCTTCCGCCATGACTCATCCTGTTCATCATGTATCTGAGATAATTCACCTTTCATAAAATTACATATTGTCGCAGGAAACAGATTGCAAACTGAACGATAGTCAACAACGGATACCGGATTTTGCGTTATAGGTTCATACAAACCGTTTCCGCTGTCAACAAAACCATTTAATGTAACTTGCTTTTCATTGCAAAACAGTGTTACTGTATAACACTCTCTTCCGGTTTTATGAACATGCATCTTCTTGATAATAATGTGAAGACACAAATAACTCACAGTAGCTATTAAAACAATCTGTCTGAATCCAACAGCAAAATATGATGCAGAATTATTAACCAAAATGTATGATGATGAAAATACAGTTTTAATCAACAACATAAGACCTGCAAACACACAACTCATTATAAAATAAATTGCTGTTTGTCTTGTAATTGATCTCAATGTTTTACCGCCAAATGATATACAAGATATGCATATACTGACTGATAATTTAGATAACAATGAAAGTATAATTCCAATAGACGGAGCAAGTATTATTAATGCATAAATCGCTCCCACAGATGCTCCAACAAGAAATCTGAAAATGTTTATTTTCATCTTTAAAAATGCTGCTGTAGTCAGAAGCAACAACAAGTTGAGCAAAAAATTGGTAACAAGTAAAATATCTACATATATAACTGTTCTCATCATCGAACTCCGCAACCGTTTGATTATATTATATTAATCTCATGACTCACTTTCTGTCGAAACCAAGCTGACAAAAAAAATTAACTGCCCGAAATGTAATAAACATAACGGGCAGCTGAAATAATAATTCTTCAATTATACATCAAAGGGTAACATAAGACATGGGATTTGTAGTAGAACCGTTGACACGCACCTCAAAATGAACATGAGCTCCGGTTGAATAACCTGTTGATCCTGCATGCGAAATAACTTGTCCCTGTGTTACATAATCACCTTCGCTTACAAGCAATTCGGAGTTATGGGCATACAACGTATAGAGATTGTTACCATGGGAAATAAGTACATAATAACCATAAGAAGAGTGCCAGGTGGCTGTTACAACAGTACCGTTAGCAGCAGCAACAACATTCTTACCCATTGTACCCGAGTAACTGCAAAAATCAGTTCCGGTATGGAAGCCTGTTGATCCGGTTGCTGGCTCAATTCTGTTACCGTAGGGTGATGAAATATAAATATCCGAATACTGAGACAACGGGTGAATCATTCCGGACGACGAAACATTACCGCTCTGAGTCGGAGCCGTCGTTGTCGGCGGAATATATTGCTGCGTTGTCGTTGTAACCTGTGCAAGTGCACTTGAAGCTTCAAGACTTGCCTGATACCTGGATTCAGCCTCGATGGATGCAGATTCGGAGATGGATGCAGCGATACTTGCTTCTTCAGCATGTTGGCTGTTATATTCTTCAATCAACCGTTCAATCTCTGCATCAAAACTTGCTCTGTCTGCATCATAAGTAGCAACAAGCAATTCGTATTCTTCACTCTCTTTATCAAGAGCACTGATATTATCCATTGCAGCTACATACAACTCATGATGTTCTTCCTGCGTTACTTCAAGTTTTTCACGAGCAGTCTGTGCTTCAGTCTTCTGCATTTCAATTTCAGCAGTATCTTCTTCAAGACGAACAATAACCTCAGCTTGAGCATCCGCTTTTTTCTGATAAAGCACTTCAGCTTCTTGTGCACCTTCAATACTATCATACAACTTTTTGAACAATGCATTATCATATTCCGCAATGCCGTTCATTAATTCAAGTCGCATGAGGAATGAATACAGATTATCAGAATCAAGCAAAGCTTCAAGTTCTGTTGCTTCACCTGTCATATACAGATAACGCAATCTGTCCTGAAGTTGCACAAGCGTATCTTCCTTAAGTTGTTTAAGATCAATTGACTTTTGACGATATGCATACATATCAGTTTGGAGATTATCAATGATAACCTTGTTGGCTCTGATCTGCTCATCAAGATTCTCAATATCATCGTCGTAAGCTGCAATACTTTGATTCAAAACAGTGATCTGCTGATCAAGATTATTCAACTGCTGGGTAAGTTGCTCAGCATACTCCTGTTCATTTTCAATATCATCTTTCAATGCTTCAATTGAAGCATATGCTTCTTCAATCTTTTCATCCAGTTCAGCCTGTTGCTGACGCAGACCTTCGATAACACTCTTTTCTTCATCAGTAAGATCCGCCTCATTCGCAGAAGCAAATAACGGAATTGATGCAACAAACAAAATAAGTGAAAAGATTAATGCAGCAATGCGTTTCATCTTATTCTTCTTCATTGATAACAACGCCTCCCTGCTCTTTCAGATATTTACCAATGCTGAAAATACTGCCAAGTCCGCCAGTGACAACACTGATAACAAGGAAGCTGACAAAAATCGGAAGAGCATAATTCATAAACGGAATAACATCTGAATTAAAAATACTGAAAACATTCTGCAAGGCTGTACCGGCAGAAGTATACAAAGCAAACAACAAAAGAATACTTAAAACAGCAGCAATGGTACCCAATACAATACCCTCAACCAAAAACGGGGTACGGATAAACCAATTTGTAGCACCGACCGCCTTCATAATACTGATCTCAAGTCTTCTGGAATGCATAGTAATACGAATTGTGTTTGCTATAATGAACAATGCAACCAAAAGTAAAAGCACAATAATACCGAAACTTACATATGTTATAGCCTGACTGATATGCTGCAAGCGAGCCGCAAGATCTGAATTCTGACGAATGTGCAAAATTCCGGGAACAGCAGAAATCGCAGCAACAGTATCATTGAAATAATCCATTTTATCTACTGTTACGCGGAAAGCATCAGGCAAAAAAGATGCATCGGCTTCCGACAAAACGGAAGCATTGCCTTCAAGATCATCAAGAATATCCTTGAATCCGTCTTCGCGTCTTACAACTCTGATATCGGAAATATTATCAATTGTTTGCAAGGCATTCTGCATATTTGCGATATTGGTTTCTCTTTCCGTCTCATCAGCTGCTTCCTGCAGAAATACCATGATAATATTTTGCTGACCAACCTTATCGACAGCTACATCCACATTCAGGAAAAGCATGACTGCACTGCCGATCATAACAAGACAAGCAACAAGTACAGCAATGGATGCAACTGACATCAGACGATTAACATGAAGATTGCGAAAACCTTCAGATACAAGATAACGAATACTACCTCTTTGTTTCATTTTACACCCTCCGTTAATCCTGAACTGTTTCAGATGATACAGCTTCTTCGGAATCGACAGAGGATTGCGATTGAGAGTTATTCTCAGCTTTCAGAGCTGTATCAGCGGTATCATCACCGATTTCCGCAAATTGCTCATCGGCTTCACCGTAGCTTTGTAAAAAGTTCTCAATTTCAATATTCTCTGTTGGCGGATGATAAAATCCGCTGGGAGCTGCAATGTTCACTTCTTCGACATCAGCCATTTTTGCAGCAATGTCAGGATGTGCTGTATCAGAAACTACGCAACCGCCTTTGATCGTGATGACACGCTTATTGTACTGCTTGATCAGCTCATGTTCATGAGTAACCATAACGATTGTTGTGCCGTTATTCATATTCAAATGATTCAGCAAATCAACAATTTCACGAGACATCTCGGGGTCAATATTACCCGTAGGCTCGTCCGCAATGATGATTTCTGCTTTATTTACAAGCGCACGTGCAAGAGCAACGCGCTGCTGTTCACCACCCGAAAGTTCATTCGGATAGTTACGTGCTTTCTGACTCAGCCCGACCAAGCTTAAAGCATAAGCAACTCTTCTGGAAATTTCTTTGGATCTGGCACCGGTACAATACATTGCAAATGCAACATTGTCATATACCGTCATCGTCGGAATCAAGCGGAAATCCTGAAAAACAATTCCAAGGGTTCTGCGGAAATACGGTATCTTTCTCGGCTTGATGTTAATAAGATCAATACCGTTTACCGTGACAGCACCGCTTGTCGGCAGTTCTTCTCGCATCAGTGTCTTCAAAAATGTGCTCTTGCCTGCACCTGAAGCACCGAGAATAAACACAAACTCACCTTTTTCAATGTGTAGCGACACATCATTAAGGGCTTTTGTGCCATTTTTGTATGTTTTTGTTACATGCTTAAAATCAATCATAAATCCTCCCGGTTTAATCAAAAACCGATGGGGTATTCCCCGTATACTTCAAATCTTTACTCCTGCAAACGGAGCATATACACAATACAATGTGTAACTTAAAAGGCACTTAATACTTAATGGGCGAAGTATCAATATACTTTTTAACCATGAGTGCAACTTTGAAGACAATCGCATCGTCAAACTCACGAAGATCAAGACCGGTGAGTTTGCGAATTTTTTCCAGTCTGTAAACAAGCGTATTTCTGTGAACAAAAAGTTTTCTTGATGTTTCAGACACATTCAGATTGTTTTCAAAGAATTTTTGAATTGTAAACAAGGTTTCGTGATCAAGTGTTTCAATGGAACCGCGTTTGAATACTTCGCGCAGGAACATTTCGCACAATGTATTGGGCAACTGATAGATCAATCTGGCAATACCGAGGTTTTCATAACTGACAATGATCTTTTCCGTGTCAAATACTTTACCGACTTCAAGAGCAACCTGCGATTCCTTGAAACTGCGTGCTAGATCGCGAATCCCCTTGATTACAGTACCGATACCTGCAACAATATCAACTGTCGTTTCAGAACTGAGCGTATCTACAATAGATCTTGCAAGTTTTTCAAGATCGCGAGATTCGGTACCGGCTGTAACTTCTTTAATAATAGCAATATCGGTTTCATTTACATTGATAACAAAGTCCTTATTCTTATCCGGGAATAAAGATTGCACCAAATCAAATACAGATGCATCACAAGCTGTTTCCATACGAATAAGAACGACACAACGTAATGCTTCATTATTAAAATGAAGTTCTCTTGCCTTCAGATAAATATCGCCGGGTAAAATATTATCAAGCATAACATTTTTGATAAAATTACCGCGATCATACTTTTCATCATAATATTGCTTTACGCTTGAAAGGGAAATAACGATGATAGCTGCGTACTTATCTGCAAGAGTATCGCTTCCTTCGACAAATACAGCATATTCAGGTTGCACGGGCGATCCGAAACTACGATAGGTAAACCCGCCGGCTGCAAGTGTTTGACCTGCTGCAAATACCGCTGTCGGAGAAATTCCGACAACTTCACCGATTCTTCCGAGCTCACTACAAGCAATCACAGTACCATTTTCATCAATAACACCGATTGTACGGCCTACTGAATCTTTCATCTGATGCACAATGCCTTGAAAAAGTCTGTTTGACATAACGAAACCCCTTCTGATTAGTTTTATGCAAAATCACAACAATTCGAGTTTATTATACTCTGCTTTTCAAGAAATTGCAAGTGTTTTTTATAAATTTGTACCAATAATTTCGAAATAATTTGCACATTTTGCATTACATTGCTCTTTTTACTAAAAAAAATACACAATAAACAAGTGCTATTTTTCAGCAACTTGCCCATTGTGAATTTTGACTAAAATATACATATATATAGAATCAATATTTCATTCAACACAAGATATGTCTTTTTTTATAATCAAATCAATATCTTCCGGAAACAATTCTCGACATGCTCCGGGAGCCAAAGATTCATCCAATCTAAGAGCTCCCATTTTTATTCTGTGTAAAGACAATACCTGATTTCCCTGCTTTGCAAACATTCTTTTTATTTGATGATATCGTCCTTCTTGTAATATTACACGATATTGCAACGCATCTGCAGCTTGAGACTCCACAAAAACAGGAAGCAACCTTTCACCATCCAGCATCGGTCCTTCGGCAAGCTCATAAATTTCAGTCTGCGTCACTGCACGTTCAAGTTGTACAATATATGTTTTAGGAACATGTTTTCCCGGAGCAAGGATATTATGTGCAAACATACCATCATCCGTAATCAATACAAATCCCGTAGAATCCTTATCCAACCTTCCGGCCGGAAACAATCCTGCACGCTTCAGCTCATCAGGAACAAGATCTACAACTGTCTTTTCGCGTGGATCATTAGTCGCAGAGACAACTCCAGAAGGCTTATTGAGCATGATATAAACATGCTCTTTCCAGTCCAATTTCGTTCCGCAGCAATAAACAACATCTTTATCAGTATCAATTTTCGCATCTGCGTTCTTGCAAATCATTCCATTGACTGTTACTTCACCATTTCGCAACTTCTTTTTTGATTCGCTGCGTGTAGTATGAATAACAGTTGATATATACTTATCTAATCTGATCAGACTCATTACACAATCACGTTCCGTTCATAGACTCATAAGCAAAACCATGCATAAAACCATTCAATTCAACAGAGCAAACATCACCGCCGATGATAATCCCCTGACAAACAAGTAATGTTATTCGAACATATACGGAGCTATCAGAGTATCCCGGATAATTCGTCACCGCATAAGTCCATTTTTTTACAACACGTCCGGCATATGGTAATAAATCAAACCCTTGTTGCAACTGCAATGCATTGTAATTCTCGTACACATCGCCAAATTGCGATGGTATAATCACGTCCTCCACAGCAACCGGGTCTTCTTCCACTTCCCATCCGAATTGACGAATAAAATCAAGACGCTCAGATGAAGAATCACCGCTTGTGCGTACACCTGCCATTGTGGCCACTCTTGCAGGAGAATGACACACCAACGCAAAAACAGCACATAATGTAAACAACGGTGCACATATAAACAACAAATGGATTCGCTTAGGTTTTATGTGGATACAAAACACAATCAATCACCTCATATCAAAATGATATGAGGTGGTTGAATAAAGTATGTACAATTAATTACTCTTCGTCATCATTTTTTGTGTTTGTGCCGCGAAGCTGTTGATTTACAGCACGAACTTTACTCAAGCTGACAGCAAGTTCTTCCATACCGGTCGTGAGAATGCTCTCACTTTCATTCATGATAGACTCAACAAAATTACTTGCACTCAAACGAAGATCGCCAGCCCATTTCTGAGCATTGTTAATAATATCAGCAGAACTTGCTTTGGCCTTTTCGATTATGTCAGCAGACTGACCTCTTGCTTCAGAGATAATCTGAGCAGCATTTTGCTGTGCAGCTTTTGTAATTTCATGCTCTTCAACCATCTGATTTGCCTGCAGTTCGCCTTGCTTGATTCTTGCCGCTGCAACAGCCTGTGCCTTATCAAGAATTTCTTTGCGTTCCGCTGCAATCTTTCTTGCCTGCTTTACTTCTTCAGGCATACTCAATCTGATTTCACCAATAATCCTGCGGATAGCTTCAGAATCAACTCTGACTTTACCGGAACTCATCAGAGAGGGTTTTCCCTCATCAAGTAAATCTTCAATCTGACTCAACAAATCCTCAACGCTCATAACAACATCACCTTTCAACCTTTATTAATCATTGCTTTCATTTTTATATCATCAATTATAACACTCGGTACAAATGCACTGATATCGCCGCCATAACTACATACTTCACGAACCAGGCTCGAACTCAAGAACATATATTCTGCACTTGTTACAAAAAACATTGTATCTACATCAGGAGCAAGACGCTTATTCGTCAAAGCCTGCTGAAACTCATCTTCATAATCCGATACTGCACGCAACCCTTTAACGATAGCAACAGCACCTACCTTGCTGACATAATCAGCAAGCAATCCGCTATGAAAATCAACTTCAACATTCGGCAAATGTGCCACACTTTTACGAATCAATTCAACGCGTTCCAAAGGTTCAAAAAGTCCGCTGTTTCGTTTTTTTGAATTATACATAACGGTTACAATAACCTTATCAAACACTTTGGCAGCTCTTGTTATAACATCGACATGACCAAGGGTAACAGGGTCAAAACTGCCGGGGCACACTGCTATTTTTTGCATACTATTCACCCTCAAGCTTGTTTTCGTCTATAGATAGTTACTTTTGTATGGGAATATTTTCGTTCTCGCTCTATCTCAAATTCACCTGTTGTTTGCGGCAATACTTCATTTAAATCCGATTCGCAAACAATAATGCCGCCATCTGTCATATGATCCGCAACAAACGGAAGCACACGATCGATTAATTTTTGACCATACGGAGGATCCAAAAACACGACCCCGAATTTTTGCATACAAGATCGTATATATGACAACGCATCTCCGTTAATCACATTCGACTGCTGCATAAATCCGCATGCTGAAAGATTGGCATTGATAGCCATCAAAGACTTTTTAGCATTATCAACAAACACACAAGTTGCAGCACCACGACTCAAAGCTTCAATACCGAGTTGACCGGATCCGGCAAACAAATCCAAGCAATCTCTGCCTTCCAACTCAAACTGGATCGCACTAAACAACCCTTCCTTAACCTTATCAAGCGTTGGACGCACTTCAAATCCGTCAGGTGCAACAAGCTTTCTGCCCCTTGCAGAACCCGTAATTACTCGCAAAAGAATTCCCCAATTCAAAAAATATTAAAATTCTTTTATTTATTATGACACAAAAATACTGCTTTTGTCAACTGCATTTTTGATAATATTCAGCAATTCTTCACAATTTTCAGCAAACATCTCAAATCCTGCCGCTTTTAATTGTTCTTTTGAACGAAACCCCCAAAGTACACCAACACCGGTAAGACCTGCATTTGCAGCCGTATAAGCATCAGGCTCAGAATCTCCGACATATAATACATCTTTTTTTGACAATGAAAAGGAAGTCAATATTTCATCAATACAATCTGCATTCGGCTTCAACGGACGCATTCCGTTATCACCTTTAACAACATCTATCAAAGAATCAAAAAACTGATGACATATATGTACAGCTGCGGCTTCATTTTTATTTGTTGCAACTGCACAAATCATATTCATAGATTTCAGTTGTTGCAAAAGCGGAACAATACCGTCATACGGTTTTGTTTTATCCAATGAATGATCTTTATAGTACAACTTCAAGTCATTTACATACTTTTCCAAAACATCATCTGATACAAACGCAGGTAAAGATCTTTGCATAAGCAATGACAAACCGTTGCCGATGAATGTGCGGATTTCATCACGATCACGCAATGGTAAACCATGCTTTCTTAAAACATAATTTACAGCATCCGTAAGATCATCCAAAGTATCAGTCAATGTACCGTCAAGATCAAAAATTACAGCTTTATACATTATCATTGTCCTCCGTCGGTACATCCGAATGAAAATAGAAATAGACATTTTCAGCAGCAAGAGTCGTCAATCCGTCAACGGCATATAAAGAATTCAGATCAGCTTCGCGGATTGCAGTCAATGTACCAAAATGTTTCAGCAATGACTTAGCTCTTGTTGGTCCGATGCCTTCAATTTGTGTAAGTGTAGCAGTCAGATTTGCTTTTCCGCGTTTTTGCCTGTGATAAGCGATTGCAAAACGATGCACCTCTTCCTGTATTTCGGCTACCAATACAAAAACAGAACGGCTTTCGTTGATTGCTATTTCAGCACCACTCGTTGTTATAGCTCTTGTCTTGTGTTTGCCGTCTTTAACCATACCAAACACAGGAACCGATATATTCAAACGCTTTATTACGGCGAGAACAGCATTGACTTCGCCTTTACCACCGTCCAAGAGAATCAAATCCGGCAAATGCCCAAATGAATCCGTATTCTTTATATTTTTTTGATACTCATTAAAACGCCTTTCCAGCACTTGTGCCATAGCAGCACAGTCATCATTCTGTATATCATGCACTGCAAAACGGCGATAAGCCTTTTTATATGGTCTGCCATCCTTATAAACAATCATGCCGCCGACTGTTTCACTGCCGGCCGTATGAGAAATATCATACGCTTCAATCCATTCAGGTGTTGACGGCAAACCCAATACCTCGCCCAAGTTTTCAAGCACATGATAATGCTTTTCATTTTTACCGGAATACCTGGAAAGCTTTTCAGCAGCATTTTCACGTGCAAGCACAATCAGCCGCAGTCCATCACCTTGTTTAGGGATAAATATCTCACATTTTTTTCCTCGTTTACCGGAAAGCCATTTCTCAAGCAAAAGGATATCCTCAGGTTGTTCATCCATAGAAATACGTTCAGGAATATCATCTCGTATTGTATAATATTCCGTCAACAATCGCAAACGATCTTCCTGCGGATTCTCAAGTTTATCTACAATAAAGCTTTCCGTATCATAGAGCCGACCTTCGGAATAGCGTAAGACTGTCATGCATGATTTTTCTCTGCCGTCAACTACAGCAAACACATCCTGCAAACCGCTTTTAACAGCTACAACATTTTGCTTTTGCCATGTTTTTTGAATGGAGGCAATACGGTCTCGCAATCTTGCAGCTCGTTCAAATTCAAGATTCTCTGCCGCCTGTTGCATCTCCGTCTTCAATCTACGCATAATATCCCCACCACCTGCCAACAACAAAGCAAGTGCATCTGCATGAGATTCATAATATTCCGACTCTTTCATTTTACCGCAACAAGGAGCAGCACAATTTTTGATGTGATAATGCAGACAGGGGCGACAGTTACGGTTGATATCTTTCGGAAACTGTTTATTACAAATCGGCAAACCAAAAATAGCTTTTGCATCCCGTACAGCTTTTGAAACATAACCTGCAGATGCAAAAGGTCCATAATATACAGCATTATCTTCAAGTTTTTGTTTAACAGCTTCGATAGACGGCCATCCATCATTGGTTACTTTAATATATCCATAGCCCTTATCATCCTTCAACAGAATGTTATATTTTGGACGGTGTTGTTTTATCAAAGAACATTCCAATACCAGTGCTTCAAATTCGGAGGCAACAAGGATATAATCAAAATCGTGGACATTCTCCACCATTTTACGGACTTTTATACTGTGATTATGCGGTGAACCGAAATACTGACTCACTCGATTACGCAATGCTTTTGCCTTACCGATATAAATAATATCACCGTTCATGTTTTTCATAATATACACACCCGGTGTCAGAGGCAACTTCATTGCTTTCTCTCGCAACAATTTAATATCCATATTTTTCCAACTTTCTGAAAATCAAAACCACCGGTTGAACCGGTGGTTTGCTCTGCCCCTATAAGGGGCCGTTACTGGCTTTACCCCTGAAAGGGGTCCTGAAGTTTAGCACCGCATTACTATTTCAAGCAGCCGCTCCCGTGCGGCTGTTTATTTT
>JAZNGB010000057.1:0-24743 GCA_045576275.1 Acutalibacteraceae bacterium | reverse complement strand
AAGTGAGCTTGTAAAGAAAGAGGAAGAATTGACTTCAAAGCTGTCTGAAGCAGAAAAAGAACTGTTTTCAAATTACACCTGTGCATATAATGAATTTTCAAGTATCAGTAATTCTGACAGTTTTATTTCAGGGTTCAGGTTGGGTGCGAAATTTGCATATGATACTTTTGTAAAATAATATCTCACACATTCGACAAAAGTCGAGCCTCCTTGTACAATGTAATTACAAAATACAAGGAGGTAAAATTTTATGTTCAGTAAGAAAATCAAACTTAAACTTGACAGCTTTGAATGCAATTTACTTATCAATGGTATGAATGAGTTTCGCAATATGCTTTTGGCGGAGGATTTACCCACCGAGGATGTTGATGAACTGCTTTTAAAACTCATTGATACTTATGAAAAATAAGGAGGACAGAACTATGTCAAACAAAACAAAGATAACTTATCGACAGGTTGGCGACTTTAAAATTCCTAATATTATCCTGCCGCCTGAACAAGCAAATATCATCATTGGCAAATGGGGTATGCTACACAAAAACTACCTTGAACATAATAAGCGAGGTATATTTATGCTAATGGTAACCAAATGCACCCTTTGGCCTTATCTTGCAGATATTGACCGTCAGGCAAATGAAATGTACGACCTTCTGATTGAGCAAATGAAAAAGGCAGAAGGTGTTACAGAACAGTTAAAAGAGCAAGACCAACTTGAATGGGTGCAGATAATGGGCAACATTCAGCAACGAGCAAGAGAGATAGTTTGCAATGAGTTGATTTACAGTTAAAACGAATTTAATAAGCAAAGCACGACTTACGATAAATGTAGGTCGTACTTTGCTTTTAGCATAAAAAAATGCCTTTTATCCGTTGGCTTTTCTCGGACAGTACATAAGGTCGTTTCAGAAAATTCTATCGCATACAGAGCAAAATCCAAAAAAGTCATACTAAATGTTGTGCTTGATTGCGATTAATTTTAGCTTATATGGTATGAAAATTTACGCTTGTTAAGTATCGAGAAAAACTTATAGCTTTTAACCAATCAACAAATGCTGTCTATTTTATTCGTAGGCAGATAAGTTGGTTGAGTCCAAAGCGCTTAACCGCTTGAATAATCCACAAACTAAGTTTGATTGGCAGACTTAAGTAGGTTTTCTTTTATAGCTGCTATCATTGGGTTCCTAATTGTGGAGGTTTCTTCTTCTATTTTCTTATGAAAACCTGAATCCCAGTTTCCTTTTTGCTCATAGTTTGCCCATATAGGGAAGACGGTAGAACAATATCTTACTCTCGCATCATAGTCAAACGGCTCAAAGATTTCTTGTTTTTCATAAGTCGGATTGATAATTGTAACTTTTAGATTGTTATTCAAATGCATAGCGTGAGAAATTCTATGATTTATATGTTTATCTCCAAAACTATATCCGATAATGTATAGTTCCTCAATTTTTTTAAGTCCCGAAGAAAACAGCTCTATTTTTTCTTCACGCCGGTGATTGGAAAGTGTTGTATGGTATTTTTTGCTTCCTGTTAATATAGAGGGTTGCATAAATTGCATTGTTCCTTCAAAATTACTAAAGCACAACTCGCCTTCAACATTAGGTTTTCGACCATTGATGTAGTAATGCGGGGTGTGAACAAATTGGTCTAATTTAGTTAAATACTCCAAAGAACTCTTGCAATTATTTATAGGAAAAAGCAATCGATACCTACCACTCTTTTCATCGCCTTGAAAATATTCGTTGAGTCCACCATGTATTTTCAAAAGGTTTATGCCTTTTGAATTTGTGGGGTAGTTTAAGTTATCAACACTCTTTTCCGTAGCATCAATGCGACCAAATTCAAAAATGTCTTTCAAATTCAGATTGGATTGAGGAATTTGGAATGTATGAGAATAACCCTCACGTAACGGAATATTATAATCAAGGCACAACATTTCGATAAGAAGATCGTGATTTAATGTAAAGACCCATAATTCGTCTTTCGTGAATTCATCAATTAACCATCTGTATTTATCTCTATTTAGTAGATAATACAAATATGTATTTTTTTGGTATATGAGGAACAACTCGTTAATAATTGTTCTTAATTTCCCCAAAAAGTAATGTCTTGTTTCTTGTGCTACACTACTTGATAATTGCAAATCCTCGATAATTCTAAATAACTCCTCGTAATTCTTATTGTTTGAATTAAGAAATTCGCTATAAATCTCAATGAACTTGCTTAATGTCGCATCACATAGTGTTCTGTCATTGCTATATGGTCTATGACCTCTCATATTATTTATGATACATGACATCTTTTCAGCGTTAAAAAAGCTAAATAGTGTATCTGAAAATTCGGAGGCTAACGGCATTCCTAAATCAAAAGAAAAGCCTGCGCCTAATAATAATCCTTTTGCCATAACATCACCATTATAGAATTAAATATTCAACGGAACTTCTTCTAAAGAGTAGTTTTCATTGAGGTCATTCAGTTTCATTTCATATATTGGAACTGATAGTTGTTTGGCAATCTCAATTAGCTTCTTTCGATTTTTTTCGGAACACTTTATTCCAATATAGATTGCCTTAGGAACAGCATCAATGTACGGCATTCCTTTAGATTGCGCACCCGTTGTACACCTAAACTCTTTTTCATAGCTCCATGTCGAATGCTTTACATTACATAGGTATAGTTGCATATAGATTAGAGATATATCATCTATCCTTATTTTCTTTTTACCAACTCCCATTTGTTTATCAATTTCTGATGAAATCATTTTCGCATATTTTTTCATATAGCTTGTAATGTCTAGGCGTTCATCAGTATACTGAACGGGGAAAGTGCATCCTGCCAGTGCTGTGTTTTCGGGATTTTTCATGTCATAAGCAACACAAAAACCTTGATGATTGTTTGAATAGTGCGCCCACATAGGCATACAACTTGTGTTGTTTTCTGTAAGTGCGGTGCCTCTATGAAACGCTGTAAAATCATCAATAATTTTACCGTTAACGTGTTCTAACCGTTCTATATCGGCTAACTGCGTGGGATCGTAAAAGAATGCTTTGCCATCAAACGGATCGTTAAAATCCTTTATTTTAGACATAAAAATCTGTTTGTTTTGCAATGTCTTAAATTTCTGTTTATTGAGCTTTCTATTGTTATTTAGCGAGTAGAATTTATAAAGTGTATCTGGCATATACAATCGTATTACAGAATAAAGTGCATCAAAAGCAGCCGCCATTTTAATGTTTCTAGGTAGATCGGTAGGAGCATTTTCTGTGATTATCAGTAATTGATATATGAATTTGAAATAATCCACTGGATGTTCTAATAGCCATTGTTCCTTATTGAAATCTTCTTCATTAATTTGCGCAGAAGAAAGATCATAATCTATGTCTTCAATTTTCATAATTGACACCTACTACTTTATTGATTTTTTTGCGTAATCATGATTTTACGGAGATGATAATTTATAATATCTAATCGTCACATTTTGAAATGGAATACTTAATTGTTTTTCCACGAGCTTTAAAAATATCGTTCATGCACACCTCAATAGAGCAACAACTATTTTTTGAAACACTGATAAGGTATTCTTTTAAAGTATCACTGTCCTTTAAATGTTGAACGGGAATGTGGGTTATGCCGTAAAAAGGCTCATTTATTTCTCCTTTTTCACAAATTTTATGTATATGTCTTACACCCGAAGAATCTATTACTTCTACAACATATTTTATATAATCGGTAACAGTAACACCTTTGATAGTTTTCCTTTTTGGCTTAATCATTTCATATTTTTTTGTGTATTTGTAGCTTTTATCCGGTTTATATTTGTGTTTAAAATATTTAAAACTTCTATCTGAAAACACCACAAGTAATTTCAAATCATAGCTAGCCAACGAATACTTTTTTTCTTTAGCTAAAATTGGCTCGGTATAATAATCACTAAATACCTCTGCACTCTGAAACGGTTTTAAAATTAACGGCTTTTCGGTTTCTTCGGAAACCAAAGGATTCCTGTGTTTTATAATGAATCGCTCCTTATTATCCAAAATTAAGTATATACTATCTATAGAAACAGTAGCTAAACTTCGATTTTGAATTGCTAGTCCTATTTGTGAGCCATCAAACATTCCGGTTGAACATACCCAGTTTAATATTTTGATGTTTTTTAAAAAATATGTTTTGGCTAAAATAACCAATGTAGTCAAGCTAACTACTATACCGAATAATATACCGATAAAATCCGCATATTTATATATGGCATCAAATGTAATATTACATCTTTCAGTTGCTTCAACGGAAAGAAAATTCGTTATTATATTTATCATCTTTACTACTCCTTATATTTTTACGGATATTAAATACTAAAATAAATTCCCTTATATGAATATAGTGTCAAAAATTGTAAAAAAGTAACACTAATTGCCTGTCGAACATTTGTTTATATTATAGATATGCAACTCACAAAAGTCAAGTAATAGTAAACAAACAAGCATCTAATTTAATATGGAATATAGATGTTTTAAATCTTTCTACATATGCCTAAAAAATCAAGTGTTTATTTGTGTTAGAAGATAATTGTTTTTCTCGCACAAAGATGGTATAATTGTCTAAATACTGTTGTGAGGAACAATATGCAAAAGATAAAACTATATCATATAAGTTATGACCTAACAGAACCGTTAGAAAAAGAGTTTGTACCAAAAATCCCTAATAATGCGGCAACAGGTGAAGATGAATCTATTCCTCGAATTTGTTTTTGTGATTCAATAGAGCGATGTTTAAATGCCGCTGAAGATAACTTTGGGGATTACGAAGTTGCAGATAAAGCAACCATTATTGTATGGGAAAATGAGTTCTCATTATTTGATGAAAAATTATTAAGTTGGCAGCATTTATACGAGAATAACCTTGTGCCTGATGCAGCTTTAACACATGAATATTGGTATTTAGACAAACTGCAAATTGCTGGTAATTATTACGAAATAAGAAACATTAATGATGCAATCGCAAATAAAAGATTAGTATATATTATAAAGCCAAAGTACAAAGAAAAAGTATTACAACTTCTTTTGAAAAACGGGATAGATACTACTTTAATTAAAGAACTTGATTTATATACTCTAATTAACGAATGGCTTCCAAGAACTCATCCAAATGAGTTTGATAGTATTGTTGATGCACTAAAAAAAGAAATCAGAATCGCAAATGAAGAGAATGAAAGCAGTTCAGAATATGATAAAATATTTGATGAACCATTAAGAAAAAACACAATGCTTGATATTGATTCACAAAAAATATATCATCATCTTTCAATTGTTAAAATATAAGTTGAAAACTTTCCACTTATAAAAGTAAGGGGTGTAAAAATGGGTAACATTACAGTAAAATTTGTAGGTAAAGAATATTCTATTCCAGAGGATGTTTTAACCTATATTGAATTATTGGATTTTACAAATAATATACAGAAGCAGTTAACAAATTCTTTTGTGCGAAAACTGCGAAATGAACTTGATAAAGGTAATGTCGGCTGTCTTGATGATGAGATTATGGCTCCTGATATCGAACAGCAGACAGGAAAATTTATTGCCAAACTTACTGAACATGGTATTTTTGACCGAACAATCAATGATTATCTTTGTAAAAATGAAGGTTATAAATTAATTTCCAAGGTCAATGCCTCTTCCTTAGCTGAAGCAAAACGAGCACTGAATCAACAAATGTCTGATTGGCTTCAGGGATATGAGGATGCCGTTCAAAAGAAAGATGCAAGTGTAACCGGGTTGGGTTTTTCTATTTGGTCAGGAAGTTTTGTTAATCACGCAATTTATGCCGCTATGGAAGCCTCTAAGGTGAATGCTCAAGAAAAGGCAGCCGCCAAAGAATATCAGAGAGATATGGCGGAATTAGATGCACGTCTCGAAAGCAGAAAATCTGAAGATGAAAAGAGATATATTTCTAATACATATATCCCTCATATGGAAGCGGCTATTACCGTATTTGCATATGAACTTTTAGATACATATATTTCTGATTTAATCAAAAATGGTAAAATGGATGAAAATACATTAAAGTATATTAACATTGACCGTTCTAATGATTTATTGAAGAACTTAACACTTTCATCTAACAAAGAAGAAATCCTATATAGAGCTTTTGAGGCTTGCCCTTATAATTTACAGGTGTATTCACGAGCATTAAATTATGGCTTATTAGATTATGAAAGCTATAAAACGGCAGAATATTTCAAACAAGGCAAAAATATAATATTTTCTCTTGTTAGCAATTTAGGAGATGTAGAATATCCTAAAAAATTCAAAATCAATTATGATTCTGCGGAAAAAATGGCAGAATTTACGCAAAGCGATGTTGTCACAATTCTTCAGGCTAAAACAAAAGAATATGTATCAGCATTAATAAAAGCATATCAAAGTGCCTTTGAATTGATTGCAAACAAAGAACAATGTTACAAAATTATAAGGGGGTTAAGTGAAAAAAACCTATTGGCAGGTGAAGTGATTTCTCGTGGCACTGCTCAGGCACAGGTTAATTCAATTGTTACAGATTCAATATGGAATCAACTTGTTAACAAATGCGGATATCTTGATTTGCTTGAGAAAATCAAGGCGTTTCTACCTGCGGATGTGCATTTACAATCAAAATCAGAGATTGATGACTTCCTCATTGGAAAAATAACTGTTAATTTTGAAGAATCAAGACAAGATATTATCAAAAAAATCAATTTAAAGAGAGAAGAAGATGAAAAAAATAGGATAGAAGAAGAAAAACGAAAAGCTGCAGCTGTTGATCTTCGAAAAAAGCGAACAAAACAAGTAATACGCATTGGGTGTATTGCAGTTCTTATTGCTCTAATTTTACTTTTGGTGTCCGCTCTGATAAACTCACATATGCAAAAACGAGAAGAAGAGCGGATATATCAAGAAAAAATTTCTACTATCGAAAATCAAGTGAATAATGGAGAATACGAAGAAGCAGTTAATTCTCTTATATATAGTGATCTATCCGAAGAACAAAAGCAAGAGTATTACAATTCGTTAGTTGATAGAATCCAATATAAATCTTTTGATGTAAATGGTCTTGTTATCAATATCCCCGAGCATTGGTATATTGAAAATTATAGTGATCCTTACATTAGAAGTGCAAGAGATTCTGATGAAGATTCTCTTTTAACATGGTATGTAAAGTGCATGGGGTCAATTGATCAGGTTGTTCGTGATGGTGATGATGGTTGGAGAAGAAACAACGATTATTCGTCCACAACGGTTGTTGGCTGTGAAGAAGCATATATCAGGCGTGAATTAAGTAAAAAAGTCGATGTCGATGAAATTTACTCCGTGATTGATTATTATGTTGTCTGTCAAGGCCTCGTTTACAAAATTCAATACTTCGCATACGATGAACGTTTCTTTGAACCAGAGATGCAAATGCTTTTGAACCATGTAGAATTTGAACGCTTTGCAGATGCAGAAATTCAAGCTAATCGCAAGGAAGAAGCATACGTGAATGCCACCAATCTGCTTGAGGATGGCGAATACGAAGAAGCAATTGCTTTGTTTGAGCAATTGGGCGATTATAAGGATTCTAAGGAATTGATAGATACCGCCATTTCATTACAGTTACAACAAGTCGAGAATTATAAATCATCCTGTACTGAAATCGTATACGTAGATGATTTGAATTATGTTAGTTCTATCGATGTGAAGGTTTATGCACAAGTAAAAAGCCACATACGAAATGCTGAGTACTACATTATTACCGAAAACGGAGAGACTATCCAAATTTGGAATAACAGTAGCCGAGAAGAACTAATTGAAGGCGAATGGATTACTATATATGGAAATGCATATGGTCATGGCGACAATATGACTATCCGAGTTGAATATATAGATGAGTAATCCGCTCTTGAATGGAGGATAATGAAAAATGCTTGAAAACACACTTGCTCGTGCTCTCACAAAATATCGTATACATATTCAAGTAGACAATAAATTTTCTGCTCATGAGATTTATGTTCTTAGCCGTCAACTCGATGTATGCGAAAACTATTTGAGTCAAGGAAATAAACCCACAGGAACGTGGATGGCGGATAATAAAAGTATTCTGTCCAAGGTGGTGGAATATGCTCACGACATTATTCATGCTGAAGATTTACAAGATAACAGAAATGCAGATTTGCATGAAGAACATCAAGATTTAAATAAGTGCATGACTTTTTTTAAGGAACTCAAATAAAACCACTTGATAGATTACGAATCGAAACGCAGAGCTAAACGACCATGTCAGTAAGAGAAACCATTGGGTTTCATCATTGCTGGCATGGGTGTCTATCAATTACTCCAAAAGACCAAGGAGCAGAATATGAAACCAATATTGATGGATAATGCCTTTGAAGCATGGGCGGCAGCCATACGTTATTGTAATGATATAAAAGACGGAAAGGCGACTCTCCAATATCAGAAAAACTTTGTATCTTCGCTTCATAATGCAGTTGAACTTATTATGAAGCAAATGATGTTGAATAATAATGATCACAGTATTGCAGAAGTAAGGAGTCCGGAAAATGAAGCCGACGCACAACTGCTGCTTAATTATCTCAAGGCAACCGACTTGAATGGCTTTTTTAATTCGCTGTCAGATGACGAGCTTTCGAAATTTAGCACAATTAAATTTAACAAGCTAATTTCGATGCACACAAAGATCTTTGGAAGCAGCCTAAAAGTAGGAGAAACGTTGAAAAAAGAACTCAAACTGTTGCAACGGCTGAGAAATAACGAAACACATTTTATGATTCGTCAAGGCAGTTTTTTATCTGAAGATGATTTCCGTACACTTCATAATTTCATGGTTCGCTTCTACAAAATCATGAAAACATGGAATCCCGCAGATGAAGCTGATCTTGAGTCTTCAATATTTCTTTATTTGTATTGGTATAGTCCGGATAAAGATGACAGTATGTATGAATTTGAGTGCGAGCTGTTGCAGGATTTCTCTTATAAATCTGCTGTAAGAAATTCAAAATTGGCAAAGGACATTGCAGAAATACTAAAAGACAACCATCAATGCGGTGCTCCCAATTTTTCGCCGTACGATATCGCATTTGATTTGATGAACGGATACCCTGGACTTTCGGCACAATTTGATGAAGCATGGGCAATGGTGTACATGATGCAATCTTTAGGGATCATTGTTGTGAGCGAAACACAAGATAATCAAGGCGGAGTTTATTCTGTGATGAAAGTGCTTTTATAATAAGTAAAATTTTTTTGGTGGTGCCACTTTCTATACAGTGCACAAATCCGCTTTACCCTCCTTAATGAAACTAAAAAAATTTTCACGACATTACCACAGCCTGTTTTCATTATCAAGAGCCGCTTTGCTTCTTCTCTTGACAATAAAAACATTCTGTGCTCTTTTGTAATTACGAGGGTGATACCCTCGCCGTATAACCGTTAAGGTTATCAAAATGATTCTTCAAGGAAGAATGTAATAATCCAATAACACTCAGAAGAAAAAACTTTTTCTTTTTGGCGGCAGGTGCGAAGCAAAAATTTTTTTCTACTTTTTTCAAAACTCAGGAACATTTTTGCGTTCTGATGTCGTTATATATATGGAGAGAAAAATATTTTTCAAAAGCCCAAGCCAAATATTATTGACAGTAAAAAATTTTTAAAACTCTTCGACAAATTCCGCATTGACAAATTTTTCTTGTTAATGTACAATAGCCCCGTCAACACAGACGTTAAAAGTTAGGCTCGCTGTGACAAAAGGTAGCTGTCCCTTTCAGCGAGATGTGGAGACAGATGTAAAACCCTTCTCTTCTTTTTCTTTTTCTTTGATTTAATTCAAAGCCGTTACATATTTTGGGTTTAAAACAGAATACCGGCGCGGAAAGAAATTTTCTTCCACGCTTGTTTCTGTTGCCCGAAGTATGTAGCGGCTTTTTTGTTTTGCAATTTTTCTTGCGGCGGGTTGTAAATGTTTTGAAAATATTTCAGCTTTCGGGTTACCACTCAGCCCCTCTCAGTGCATATAGGTGAGAGTTGTTTTGACAGTAGTCTGTAAACAAATTGAAAACAATTTCGATTTTGGGTGTCCACTTGGCCTCTCCCAGTCCTAATAAGTGAGGAATTGTTACTGCATCAAAACAAAAAGCTCAAAACATTTGGAAAGGAGTTAGAAAAAGTTCAGAACAACAAACCCAACCGACTACAATTATCAGAATACAAAGAATGTGATTTTAGGTGCATCAGTATCAACAAGCACTGAATTCGGGTACTCACAACTCGTGCTTTGCTTCAACTTAAATGTAATGGCATTAGTATCAGCAAGCACTGAATTTGCACGGGCAGATTTACTTGTTGCGACCACTTTGCTATGGCACGTGTCTTAACAAGCAATGGATATGAGTACTCAGAATCCTTGCTTTGTTACTACTTAATGCGGTGGCATTAGTATTAACAAGCAATGGATTTGTACGGTCAAATTCACTTGCTTCTACTTAAATGCCGTGGCATTAGTATCAGCAAGCAATGAATTTGAATATCCAAATTCCGCTTGTTAGGGAAGTCCCCTAAAACCCCGAGAAAATTTTTGTGAGAAGCAGACGAGCTCACGATAAAAAAATCGTCAGAAAATTTTTCAAGGAATTGAATTAAAAAACTTTTGCAAGTCTTTTTGAATTCATACATCCTTCCTTGAAAACAAAAATCAAAATCTATTTTAAAATTTAGGAGGTCTATTATGACAACATTATCAGAAATCAAAATTAAAAATTTAAAACCATTTGAAAACAATCCTTTCATTTTCAGAGAGGACACAGCTTTTGATTTGTTAATCGAAAGCATTGCAAACTTAGGAGTACTTACACCAATAATTGTTAGAACACTTGACGATGGACAGTATGAAATCATCAGCGGCCATAGAAGAACTGAGGCTTGCCGAAGACTTGGTATTGAAACTATCCCTTGCATTGTTAAGGAGCTTACAAGAGATGAAGCAACGGTTATACTCGTTGACCTTAACTTGCAGAGAGATGAGGTATTACCCAGCGAGAAAGCTCACGCTTACAAAATGAAAATGGATGCACTTAAAAATCAAGGAGCAAGGACGGATTTAACTTCGACACAGCCTGTGACGAAGTTCCGTACAGATGAAATGATCGGAAAAGAAAACAACGAGAGCAGAGAAACTGTCAGGCGATACATTCGGTTAACTTATCTCATTCCCGAAATCTTAAAGCTTGTTGATGAAGGAAGAATATCTCTGACACCTGCAGTTGAGCTATCTTACCTTGACGGTTACGAACAAGAACAGGTTTACTGCTTCTATGAAAACGAAGAAGTAACGCCGTCATATTCTCAATCTGTTCGATTGAAAAAGCTTTCGCAAGAGTTCAGGCTGACCGATGAAAGGCTTTTTGAAATTATGTCTGAAGCAAAAGCTAATCAAAAAGATTTTCTTAAGATACCAACTGAAAGTATTGAAAGATATTTTAAATCAAGGTTCACCGAAAAACAAAAGCAAGAGTTTGTAATCAAAGCCGTCGAGCATTATCATCGGTACCTGATGCGGCAAAGAGATGCGAGGTAAGAGAATGAAAATATTTAAGTATTTTAAAATTTGTTTGTTATGTATTCTCGATGACATTCGTGCCGAATGTAACGAGTATGTGATAAACGGAGTAAGGTATATTGTTTCATCCCGCTTTGAAGAAACAAAGATAACAATGAAGGAAAGATTAGAAAAATTTATCGGAAGTGATTTCGCACATTTGTCAGTTGCGGAAAGTAATGATACAATGATTGCAGAATGTGTGAATACAAATGCCGGAGAAAGGAGGATAAATGCAGTCGGATAATTTAGGCATAACAGCAATCTATTGTCGTCTGTCCCGTGATGACGGAACAGATAGTGAGAGTAACTCAATCGCAAATCAGAAAAGATTGCTCTCACAAAAAGCAAAAGAGTTAAAACTCACCAATACAAAGTTCTATGTTGATGACGGTTATACTGGAACAAATTTTAATCGTCCCGGTTTTCAGGCAATGCTTGAAGATATTGAAATGGGATATATAACAACAGTAATGGTAAAAGACTTGTCCCGTCTCGGCAGAGATTATGTTTCCGTCGGTCATTACACAGACAACTTCTTTCCTGAACATAACATACGCTTCATCGCCGTCAACGATATGGTTGACAGTAATGACGGCGAGAATGAAATTGCACCCTTCAAGAACATAATGAATGAAATGTATGCAAGAGATATTTCAAGAAAGGTACGCTCTTCGCATCGTATCAGAGGTAATATGGGCGAACCTTTATCTCAACCGCCCTACGGTTACATGAAAAGTCCCGAAAACAAAAAGAAATGGATAATTGATACCGAAGCGGCAGAGGTAGTCAAGAGTATTTTTATGATGTGCATTGAAGGTAAAGGTAATGAAACTATTGCACGAATACTTCAGGAAAACAAAGTGATGATACCTATGGCGTATTGGCAGAGCAAAGGTCTTGACAGAGGCGGAAAGAAAACTCAGCCTGACCCGTACAAATGGTGCAAGACTACTATTGGCAAAATACTTGAACAGCAGGAGTACTGCGGTGATGTTATTAACTTTAAGACCTATTCCAAGAGCTTTAAGAACAAGAAAAGGATTCTTAACCCTGAAGAGAACTGGAAGGTTTTTAAGGGCGTACACGAGCCCATAATTGACAGAGACACATTTGAAACGGTACAGAAAATGAAGGCAAAAGCAAAACGCAGAGCACCAAATCCCAAGCACGCTGAAAAGAATATGTTTTGCGGATTATTGTATTGTGCTGATTGCGGCAGTCCTTTATGGTTCAATGTTAATCATCCTAATACTGACATCAAGTATTTTATGTGCTCAAATTACAAAGGTCGCAGAGGCACTTGTGAGGGTACACATTATGTCAGAGCTGATTCTTTGGAGCAGATTGTTATGCTTGAGCTGAGAAATTTAGCGAACTTTCTTGCGGAGGATGAGCAAGCCTTTGCAGATATTCTTGAAGCGAAGACAAACAAGAACATGCTCAGTCAGCAAAAGTTTCTTGAAAGCAGTATTGATAAAGCAACAGCAAGAACAAAAGAGGTTGCTTTAATGTATGAAAAACTCTTTGAAAAACACATCAACGGAATTGTCAATGAAGAAAGCTTCATGCAGCTTTCACAGAAGTATGAAACAGAGCGTGACGAGCTGAAGCTAAAAATCAGACAGTATCAGGAAGAACTTTCAGAAATTGAAAATCTTCGTACAAGCAAAGAGCAATTCACATTAGCAGTCCGTAAGTTTATGCAGATGGAAACACTTACACCTGCACTCTTAAATGAACTGATTGAGAAAATTGAAGTTCATTCTATTGAGGGTAAGGGTAAAAACAAAACACAGAGAATTGTAATTCATTATCGCTTTATCGGGGTTATTGAAAATCCTGTTAAAGAGGAGAATATAGTCCTTGAAGCAAGACAAGGTGTAGCCGTTGAATATCTCACGGCATAACAAAAAAGAGCAGGCTTAAAACCTGCTCGATACATAACGATTATATATTATTTAACTATGAGGAAATGTAAAAAAGAAAAGTGAGTATTCACTTGTGTAATGAATACTCACTATGGTCGGAGTGACGGGACTTGAACCCATGGCCTCTTGGTCCCGAACCAAGCGCGATACCAAACTTCGCCACACCCCGATATTCAAATGTAGCAGTATTATATACCAACTCTTTTATAAAATCAAGAGGAAAATGAAAAAAAATTAAAATGACCGCAATGATAAAGCAAACCGGCAAAATGTAAATTGCAAATAATCTTCGGAATGTACAATGCAGGTGTAATTTATTGTTGTTTTTGTTTTATTGCAATGGTATAATAAATTGTATGTGTGCCGTTTTGGGCAGGAATCTTTTTAATATGTGACGCAAGGAGAGGTAAGCATGAAAACGTACGGTACTTTTTTTCAGAACGATGCGGAAAAACCCATCGTTTACGGGGAGGTCAATCTTATAAATCCCGAAAGGCAGCGACTCAGAGGGGAAGTATTGCAGAAAGGCATGGAAGCATTGCCTGTTTTTCAGGGGTTCTGCGGAACGGATTTTGAATTGATGAAAATGGGACGTGCAGGGAAGCTGCTTGCGAAATTTCCGCAAGGCGAAAATCGTCTCATCAACGGCCATGAGGGTGTTGTGTGGGTGCCGTCCGAAAACCGTTTTGCGATTGTACTCATCCGCGGTGGTGACAGTTGGGATCCGACGCGATATACCGAGGACGAAACCTATTTTGAATACGGTTGCGACAAGGCGGACGGTCTTTTTTGTGACAAAAATTACTTTTTGCCCGATATGCTGCTGCCCTTGCCGAAAGAATATGCGGATCTGAAAAAGCTTCCGCTTTCGGTTGCAAAAAAACTGTCCTTTGCTGACCCCTATGCCTGTGCGATATTCCAGCTTGAACGCATGGAAGACCTCGGGGAAGCACACAATTTCAGAGTGGAAATGGCAAAGCACAAATGCTCCGAAGCACAGGCGAGAGCCCTTGCAAAAGAGAACACCTTCCGCAAGACGGTTATCTTCGGTCTCGGTATGACGGGACTTTTCATTGCCGATCAGATCCGTATGCATCATCCGGATGCTGAAATTCTTCTTGTCGGCAGAAGTGAAGAAAATTGCAAAAAGGTCGTATTCTCCAAGGAGATCACAAAAGCGGACTATCTTTGCACGGCAGGTCTTTCCGAAAAGGAAACTGCCGAAGCGATCATGCGGATGCTTGGTGGCAGGGCGAGTATGTTTGTAGGTACGAGCGGCTCCAACACGGAACACAGAATTGCATTTGAACATAAAGTGCTCGGTTGCAACGGCATTTACAACAGTTTTTCACTCGGGCCGCAGGTGCAGTACGATACCATGCCGTTTGGTTTTGAGAACCATCTGATTTTTGCATCCATCAATTTCAGACAGGAACACATGGAAAAAGCCATCGGTGTGCTTGTCGACAGCCGTTATGATGAAGTGGTGGAACTGATTGGAAAAGATGAATTTACAGCGGATCCGCTGGATGCATACGAAAACAAAATATTCTGCAAAAACGCACCTCTGAAAACGGGTGTGATCTGGAACAAAGAATTTATTGATGAGGACAGATAAAATGAAAGCAATCGTTATTTCCAATCCCAATGAAATCGAAATCAGAGAAGTGCCCATGCCCGTTGTCAAAGAGGGGGAAGCACTTCTGAAAGTAAAATATGTGGGTATCTGCGGTGCGGATGTGGCTTCTTTTACGGGCAACCAACCCTTTACGACCTATCCGCGGATTCCCGGTCATGAGTTTTCGGCTGAAATCGTGGAAATTCCCGAAAATGACCGCGGACTGCAGGTCGGTGATATCGTCACCTGCAATCCGTATTTCAACTGTACGACCTGCTATTCCTGCCAAAGAGGATTTGTCAACTGCTGTACGGACAATCAGACCATGGGGGTGCAGCGTGACGGTGCATTTTGCGAATATATATCCATGCCGATTGAAAGAATCTATGACGGCAAGGGCTTGTCTGCACAGGAGTTGGCATTGATCGAGCCGTTTTCCATTTCGCAGCATGCCGTATCCAGAGCACAGATCAAAGAATCCGACAATGTGCTGATTATCGGTGCAGGTCCCATCGGTCTGTTTGCGTTGCTTGCGGCAAAACAGAAGTGCAAACGCATTGCGGTGGCAGACATTCTCGACAACCGTTTGCAGTTGGCAAAAGAATACGGTGCGGATGCGGTTGTCAATACAAAAACGCAGTCTTTGGAAGCGTTTGTCAATGACTTTACGGACGGCAACGGCTTTGATGTCTGCATCGAAGCCTGCGGTGCACCCGAAACATTCCTCGGCTGCATTGATGCGGCTGCATTTGCCGCAAATATCATTCTCATCGGCAACGGCAAGCGTGAAACGAGTTTTGTGCATTCTGTTTTGTTGAAAAAAGAACTGAATGTCCACGGCAGCCGCAATGCCCTGAAAGAAGATTTTATCAACAACATCGAAACCGTTGCAGCAGGCAAGGCGGATGTTCTGAAAATGGTCAGCGGTGTGTACGATATGGATGCAGCCCTGGATGCATTCAAAGCCTTGGCTAACAACGACGGCACACTTGCAAAGCTGCTGATCAAGATAGGTGATTGATATGAGAGAAACGGTTATACAATTTGGTGAGGGGAATTTCCTGCGCGGCTTTTTTGATTATTTTCTGGATGTGATGAACAAAAAGGGCTTGTATGACGGCAAGGCCGTGATCGTGCAACCGCGTGCAGGCGGCAAAACGGCAGGTCTTGCAGCACAGGATTGCAAGTACAACCTTTATTTGCGTGGCATTGCAAACGGGGAAGTGCGGCAGGAACACACGCTTGTGGAATCGGTTTCGCGTTGCGTGGATCCGTACAAGGATTTTGATGCGTTCCTCGCCCTTGCGGATGCACCCGATTTTCGTTTTGTTGTGTCGAATACCACCGAAGCCGGCATTGCATTTGACGACACTTGCAAACTGACCGACCGTCCGTGCCTTTCATTCCCCGGTAAGGTGACACAGTTGCTTTACAGACGGTATCAGAACGGATTGAACGGACTCGTCTTTTTGCCGTGTGAGCTGATCGATGCCAATGCAGACAGCTTGCTGCAATGCATTTTGCAGTATGCATCTTTGTGGCAGCTTGAAGCGGAGTTTGTTGATTGGGTGAAAAATGAGAATGTATTCGCCAACACGCTTGTAGACAGAATTGTAACGGGTTATCCCGATGACGGAACGGAAAAACTGCATCCGGATGACGCGTACCTCAATACGGGAGAACTGTTTCATCTGTGGGTTATTGAGGGGAATTTTGAAAACGAATTGCCCTTGAAAGCGGCAGGTTTCAATGTCGTGTGGACGGATGATGTGCAGCCGTATAAAAAAATAAAAGTCCGTATTCTCAACGGTGCACATACTTCCATGGTGCCGGCAGCCTTGCTTGCAGGCTTGGAAACGGTCGGAGATTGCATGGCGGATGATACGGTTTCTGCCTTTCTCAACAAGTGCATGGAAACGGAAATTCTGCCGACCATCGGTGACAACGAAGAAAGCAGAAGTTTTGCAAAGAGTGTGTTTGACCGTTTCAGAAATCCGTTCGTGCATCACAAACTGCGTTCCATTTCACTCAATTCCGTCAGCAAGTTTTCGGTACGCGTATTGCCGACCTTGCTTGCATACCGCGAACAGAACGGTGTGTACCCGAAGGGATTGACGATGTCACTTGCCTTTTTGCTGTATTTTTATAAAAAAGATACACCGCAGGATTTGCCGTCGGTGGTTGAAACAATGCAGAATGACAACATTCCCGAGCTGCTCGGCAATGTTTCTTTGTGGCAGGCGGATCTGTCCGACATGGCAGAGATTGTCGGTACATATTACAACAAGATCGAAGAGCTCGGTGCAGCAGGTGCGATGCAATGGATACTGTCAGAATAAATGAAAAAGACAATGTCTGCGTTGATCTTGCAAGCGGACACAAAAGGGCCGTTTGTGACATCAAAGCAGGGGAAGATGTCATAAAATACGGTTTCCCGATCGGTGTGGCAACGCAGGATATTGCCGTCGGAGAAGCTGTGCATACGCATAATATGAAAACCAAACTCGGGGAGATTCTGGAATATGAATACCACCCCGTTGCTCTGCAGACCGAACACCGCGAGCCGACGGAGATTTCTGCCTTCGTCCGCAAAAACGGTGACATCGGTATACGCAATGACATCTGGATCGTGCCGACCGTAGGCTGCGTGAACAACATTGCCCTTCGTCTGGCGGCACAGACGGGTGCTCTTGCATTTACCCATCCGTACGGTTGCAGCCAGCTCGGGGATGATATGACCCGTACGCAATACGTTCTGCGTGGTCTGATCCGCCATCCGAATGCAGGCGGTGTGCTTGTGTTGGGACTCGGCTGCGAAAACAACAACATTGCGGAAATGAAAAAAATACTCGGTGCGTATGACACCGAGCGTGTTCGCTTTCTGAATGTGCAGGATTGCGAAGATGAACTGACAATCGGAAGAACGATCATTGAAGAATTGCAACACATTGCAGCATCCGACAGCCGTGAACAGGTTTCGATCGCAAGATTGAAAGTCGGTCTGAAATGCGGCGGCTCGGACGGTCTTTCGGGAATCACGGCAAACGCGGTCGTGGGACTTGTGACCGATTCGCTTTGTGCCATGGGTGCTTCTGCCGTGTTGACGGAGGTGCCCGAAATGTTCGGTGCGGAAACGGTTTTGTTTGAAAGATGCACAACGAGAGAAGTGTTTGAAAAAAGCGTTGCTCTTATCAACAATTATAAACAGTATTTCAAAAATCATGGACAGCCCGTGTCCGAGAATCCGTCCCCCGGCAACAAAGAAGGCGGCATTACGACCTTGGAAGAAAAATCCCTCGGCTGCGTGCAAAAAGGCGGTCGTGCTGCGGTTACGGATGTGCTTGACTACGGTGATTTTGTAACCAAACCGGGCGTATCGCTGCTCAACGGACCGGGGAATGACATCGTTTCCGTCACCAATCTCGCAGCGGTCGGTTGCCATCTTGTGCTGTTTACGACCGGCAGGGGTACCCCTTTGGGCGGTGCCGTGCCGACCGTCAAAATTGCGACCAATGACGGTATTGCACAAAAGAAGCCGCATTGGATCGATTTTTCGGCATTCGGAGAGCAACGGAAAAAAGCGGAAGAACTCTTGCAGCTTTTGCAGAAAATTGCCAACGGACAGGAAACGGTCAACGAGCAAAACGGTTGCCGTGAAATTGCTATTTTTAAGGACGGTGTAACATTGTGATTGTCATTGATGCACACGCACATTTGTGGAAAAAACAGCAGGGCCGTGTCAACGGAAAACCTGTTTTTGATATCGGCGGCGGAAAAAGTGATTTCGGCGGTGAAATCCGTCAGATGATGCCGCCTTACATGACCGACGGGGAAAATACCGTCGAGCGTTTGCTTGCGAATATGGACTATGCCGGGGTTGCCGGTGCGGTCATTACGCAGGAATATATCGACGGCAACCAGGATGCCTATCTGCTTGCGTGCAAACAGGCACACGGTGCCAGAATAAAGATCTGTGCTTTGTATGAAGAAAAAGAACTCGGTGATGTGTGCGGATTTGACGGGATCAAAATTTGTGCCGGCAGACTGGAAGAAAAAAATCTCCTGCACCACCTGCATCCTTTTGAGGTTGCCCGTCAGAACGGACAGTTTATCTCGATCGATCTGGCAGACGGTGCTTTGCAGACCGAAGCACTCTCTGAGATTGCCCGTCGTTTTCCCGATCTTCGCATTGCAATCGGGCATTTCGGCATGGTCACGCGTGACGGTTGGCTGCAGCAGATTGCTTTGGCAAAGCATGAAAATGTGTTCATTGAAAGCGGCGGCATCACATGGCTGTTCAATGACGAGTTTTATCCGTATCCGTCGGCGGTGGATGCCATACGTGAAGCTGCTTCTCTGGTCGGATTCGGAAAACTGATGTGGGGCAGCGATTATCCGCGTACCATGACCGCCGTTACTTATAAAATGAGTCTTGATTTTATAGAAAAAACCGATAAGATATCCGACCGTGACAAGAGTCTGTTGCTGGGTGAGAATGCGGTCGCATTTTACGGATTCAAGAATCCGAAAGCACCCGAAAAAGTGAAAAACATAGTCGAATAAGAGGAACTTAAAATGGACAATCATGAATGGTTCCGTCAGGCACAGTACGGTATGATGGTACATTGGGGCTTGTATTCCTTGCTTGGCGGTGAATACAAGGGTCGCCGTGTGCGTGATTATGCGGAATGGATTCAGAGTTTTATGGCGATTCCCAATCACGAATATGAGAATCTTGCCCGTGTCTTCAATCCCGTTTATTTTGATGCCGATGCGTGGATCCGACTTGCAAAGGATTGCGGAATGCAGTATTTTGTTTTTACATCCAAGCATCACGACGGTTTTGCACTTTTTAAATCCCGGGCAGATGCTTACAATGTGGTTGATGCAACACCGTTCGGCAGAGATGTGGTTGCCGAGCTTGCAGAGAGCTGCTATAAACACGGTCTGAAATTCGGTCTTTATTACTCGCAGGAGCTGGACTGGCACCATCCCCACGGCGGCGGTTATGACAATTTTGCAGGTTGTTCGGGCGTTTCGTGGGACAACAGCTGGGACTATCCCGATCGCAGCAAAAAGGATTTTTCCCTTTGTTTTGAAGAAAAAATCAAACCGCAGGTGACCGAGCTGCTGAAAAACTACGGGGAGCTGTGTCTTGTGTGGTTCGATGTGCCGCACACCATCACAAAGGAACAAAGCCTGGAATTGCATCATCTTGTCAAGCACTATCAGCCGGATTGCCTGATCAATTCACGCATCGGGAACGGTGCGTATGACTATGTTTCTTTGGGCGACAATGAATATCCGACCTCGTTCAAAGTGGATGAAAATGCAGATCCGAACAGCCTGGACGGGATGAAATATTCTCCCTACGGTTTGTATGAAACCGCAGGCACACTCAACAGTTCGTGGGGATATAAATATTACGATCAGAATTGGATTTCTCCCGAACAGATTGCACAACGCAGACAGAAACTCAACAACATGGGAATCAATTATCTTCTGAATGTCGGTCCCGATGCCTTGGGCAGAATCCCGTCTTTTTCCGAAGAAGCGTTGCGAAGTGCAGCAAAGTTAATGAAATAAGAAGCAAAAGAAATGAAAGAAGGAGCTGTTTTCGCAGCTCCTTTGTTTTACTTTATAGGAAACATAAAGCAAAAAAGATTGTATGTCTCTCCGTCGCCCGCTGTGCGTGCTCGGAGATGGACGAATCGAAAACGGTCGCCGCGTTACGGCGAAGCCGTTTTCTTTTGGTTCTTTCGGGAATTGGAGGGATTCAGACAGATAAATTACGGTTTGCAGGGATGTAAGGGAGTCATATTTTACTTTGTCAGGTTTTTGTATGTTCCGTCTTTGAAAATGCTGATCATTTCCCTCGTCAGTGAAACGTTGTCGTTGTCAAAGTCGATTTCTTCCGGTGCAAACCATTGTGCTGTGCTGAGTTCCGTATTGTCAACACAAAATGTGCTGTCGCCGTCCAATTCGCAGAAGAAACCGAACAAAAGGGCAGAAGAACGTCCCCACGGTTGCGACTTGTAATAACGAAGATTTTTGATCTTCAATCCGATTTCTTCCGAGACTTCGCGGTGTACGGTCTGTTCAATGGTTTCTCCGATCTCGTTGAAACCTGCCACCAACGCCCAATGGGCATAGCTGTGGTTGTATTTGGTAAGACAAATCTTGCCGTCATGAATAATTGCAACAATCACCGCAGGGCTGATTTTCGGATACACGGTATTGCCGCAATCACACACCATGGCACGTTCGGCTGCGCTGTGGTGCATTTTGCTGCCGCAACGACCGCAGAATTTGTTGTCTGCATACCATGTCAGCAGATGTGCCCCTGTTACAGCCGCAAAGGCTTGTTCGCGGTCGGGGTGGTTTGCGACGGTGCGTGCATTGCAATATGCGTAGTCGGCAAATTCGTCCGATTCGCCTGCAAAATACCGTGCTTCACCAATTGAAAACAGATATTCTCCAACCGTTTTCATTTCCCCGACGGTCGGAAAACAAAGCCTGCCGTTGCTCTCAGCACATAGCACCGCATTGTTTTTGCAGCACAGAACAAGGTCTGATTCTGTGGGCTTTTCGGGCTTGTATTGATTGTAAAAGAGTGAATTTATATCTTGTATCATATCAGTTTTGTAAACATTGTAAGGATTCTTTTTACGCACAGCTCGAGTTCTGCACGGGTCAGTTCTCCGGCTTCGTATGCGGCTTTGAGTTCATCGGGGTAACCGCAGTGCATCTTCATGTCGTTGCCTGCTTTGACTTCCACAACGGGGCGGTTTTTGACGCCCCAGTCGGTCACGACCATGCCCTTGAATCCCCATTCGTTGCGGAGAATGCCGGTCAGCAGTTCCCAGCTTTCACTTGTGTGCAGACCGTTGATGAGATTATAAGAGGACATCAGCGTCCATGGGTCTGCTTCCTTGACGCAGATTTCAAAGGGTTTGAGATAAATTTCACGCAATGCTCTTTCGGAAAGTCTTGAGTCGCTTGCAAAGCGGTTTGCTTCCTTGTTGTTGCAGGCAAAATGTTTGATGGAAACGGCTGCTTTCTGCGACTGAATGCCTCTGACAGATGCAGCCGCACATTTGCCTGCCAACAGCGGATCTTCGGAATAATATTCAAAGTTTCTGCCGCAAAGCGGATCGCGGTGGATGTTGAGAGCTGGTGCAAGCCACACACCGATGTTGTTTTCCCTGAGTTCGGCACCGCCGCCGGCTCCGACTTTCTCAATGAGATCGGTATTCCATGTGCAGGCAAGCAATGTTGCACAGGGCCATGCGGTGGTGGGAATGCCTGTCTTGATTTCAAGGCGAAGGCCTGCAGGACCGTCTGCGGTGGGAACGGCAGGAATTTCCAATCTTTTAAGACCGCCGAAACAGCCTGTGTTTGCAACGCCTGTGGGCGGCTGACCGCCGACAAGGAAGCAGAGTTCGTCAATCGTCAACTGGGTGACAAATTCGTCCATCGTAAGGCTTTCGCCTACTTTGTCGAAAATCTGTGTTTCGGCAGGTGCTGTGACGGCACCCGGCTTGACTTCACCGTAATAATAGTCTGCTTCTCCCGTGGGAAGTGCTTCAAAACTGCCGTCGGAGAGCATTCTTTTTGCGAGTTTAAAAGGCTTACACCAATCTGTGCATTGCTCGGTGACGGTGTTTTCTGCAACGGTACAGACAAACTCCGCCTGCTGTGTATCGCGAACGGATGTGCCGACATGGAAGGTGTAATCTCCTTTTTCGAGCACATACGCGGATTTTTGGATTTTGCCGAGATCGTCAAAGGATGCCATCTGTGCCTTGTCAAAAGTGAGCATCACGGTTTCGGTTTCGTCGGGAGCGAGCAGCTTGGTTTTTTTGAACGCAGCCAACTGCTTTGCAGGTTTTCCGAGCAGTCCCTGCGGTGCACTGTAATACACTTGCACGACTTCTTTACCTGCAACACAACCCGTATTCTTTACATTGACAACGGTGTGGATTTTGCCGTTGTGTTCAAACACAAGCAGATCGGACAGAGCGAATGTTGTATAGGACAGACCGAAGCCGAACGGATAGCGAACCTGTTGCTTTGCACCCGGAATGGTTTCAAAATAGCGGTAGCCGACATAAATATCGTCCGAATAGTCCACATGGTCAAAGCATTCCCAAAAGTCTTCCTTGGTGGGGTAGACATCATAGGATTTGGCTATGGTGTCAGCCATTTTGCCCGAGGGAGTCACGTCACCGCAGATGACGTCTGCCAGAGCACTGCCGCCTTCCATGCCGCCCTGCCATGCAAACAGAACAGCACCGATCTTTTCGTTTTCGGCAAAATATTCGCAGTCGATGGTGGCACCGGAATTGATGACAATGATTACTTTTCCGAACAATTCGCAGCAGCGGTCAAGCAGTGCTTTTTCGAGGTCGGAGAGATAGTAGTCGCTGCCTTGCGGTCTTCTGTCCACACCTTCTGCAGAAAAACGGCTGAGTGTGATGATGGCGGTTTCGGCATATTCGGCTGCGGACACAATCAGATTGTCGGGGACTTCTGCTTCTGTGACGTGCATGGCTGCAAAGGTGTCGTAGGTCATGTCGTCACGCTTCTGACAAAATTCCATGTTGTTGACAATGTCCCAACGTGCATCGAGCTGTTCCTGTGTGAGCACGTTCACACTCTCTTTGCGGACATAGTCCTTGTAAAATTCAACCAGCGGTTTGTAAACAAAGACCTTATTTTCGTCTTCTTTGGCTGCAAAACCGTCATAAATATTGCGGATGTACGGACAATGTACATCACCGCTGCCGCCACCGCCTTTGATGTATTCGATGGTGGCTTTTCCGAACAGGGCAATGCGTTCACCTTGCTGCAAGGGGAGTGCATTGTTTTCATTTTTCAGCAAAACAATGCCTTCTGTTGCGGCTTGTTTTGAAAGTGCAATGTGTTCTTTGGATGCTGTCACGCGTCTGCCGTCTTTCCCCAAGGGCAGACAGGGTTGATATCTGAAGCGGTTGTATTTGTCGATCATAGAAAAACCGTCCTTTATCTTAATGTTTCTATTGTAAAACGGATTGCATATGGAGTCAAGACAAAAATATGCGTTTTTCACTTTTTCGTGAAGAGCTTTTCAAGCCGATTGCACAATTACCCAAAGCGGTAATCACGGCTGCACTGCAAGCGGTACTGCAAGCCGACAAAGGCTTACAAAGCCCATCAATAAAGGCTTTTCGGGGGGTTGGTGGCTTGCTTACCGCAAGCTGTACCGTAAGCTGTACTGTAACCGCTACCGCGAGCGGTGACTTCAAATACCGCAAGCCGTACATACCATTATATAAGAAAGAATGATTAATAGAATGTATTATAGAATGGTATATAGAATGGTGATGTAGAAAGAAAGGAAAAAAGAAAGAAAAAAAAACACACAAAAAAAGTGAAAATATTTTGTTTTTTTCACGGAAATATGTGTGACTTAAACAGATAAACCGTAATTTATTTTTTAAAATTAAAATTTTCACCCTCTGAAAAGCCTTTCATATCGGGCTTTTCGGCACTTTTTGTATGAGAAAACAGGGTGGAAAAGAATGCTGTTTTTC
>JAZNGB010000056.1:0-6369 GCA_045576275.1 Acutalibacteraceae bacterium | reverse complement strand
CCTTAGTCTTTCTTACATCCGGAGACCGTCTGTAAGAGCAATCCCAAGTCTGACGGATATATGCAGGTTATCAGAAACCTTTTCAGCATCCTTTTCATTCGTGCCGGAAGACTCAATGCTGACGGTCAGACCTTCTTCAACTATGGTGATGGGTTGCCCGAAGTATATCCTGCAATCGAATATATAACTCAACACTATCCGGATAACATAAACATCGAAAGCCTTGCTTCTCTCTGCAATATGAGTCTTACACATTTCCGCAGGAAATTTGCGGCCGTCACCGGAATGTCTCCGCTCCGCTATCTTCTCATTATGCGCCTGCGAATGGCGAGCAGGCTTCTGCATATGAGCGACAGGCGCATCTCCGATATTGCGCTTGATGTCGGCTACAACACACTTTCCTCGTTTAACCGTCATTTCAAGGACCATTATAAGATGAGCCCGAAGGACTATCGCATAAGCTCAAGAGTTTCCGAAGAATAACGACACGCTAAGACTCCGCGACGAAGCAGTCGCGGAGTCTCTTATTTCTTCTGACGGACTTTTCCCAGAGTTACGCCCGTATAGTATTTTTTCAGAATCTCATCATAGGTTTTTCCGTTTTGTGCCATAGCCCGCGCACCGTATTGGCTCATTCCGACACCGTGACCGTAACCACGCACCGTCAGAACAAACTTTCCGTCTGTATATTCCACCGTTACGGCAGCACTTTTTAAACCGAAAACAGACCGCAACTGTGCACCCGTGACAGAAATATTCCCGACTGCAAGCGAAAGCAATGTTCCCGAATCGCTGTAACGGGCAGCTCCGAGCCATTGCGAAGCATCCGCAGAAGATGCAAAGCCGAGGGTAGCAAGTGCATCACCGAATTCGGATGCAGAGATTGTTTTCTGACTCAGATAGTCGGGTGATGTACTGTCAAAAGAGCTGTCTACCGCTGAAAGATAGGGAACATCTCCCGACCAGACATTTTCGCTTTCCTCTGTCCGTCCCGGAGAAACCGCATGAAAAGCCGTCACGCACAATTCGTCTCCGTCCACGATTTTGTAAGGCAACACCGCATCCACCGCTTCGGCAATGCGTGCATAATACACGTCGTACTGACTCCCCCACCGTGCACGCAACTGTTCGTTGGTCAGATATGCCTGATCCACGGCAGAAGAGGAAGAAATATGTGCCCCGTCAAGCGAATCCCGAGGACCTTTGAGCATGGCGGCACGGACAAAATTCAAGGATGCTGCCGCCTGGGCACACAAGGCTTGTTTTTCATAAAGAGCCGGCATCTCCGCAGCCACCGCACCGATACAGTATGCACGCAAGGACATCGGACATACTTCCCCCGTCTGTGCGAGATAAACCAATACGGTTTGCGTTTGAAAGGGATCCGCTTGCGTTTCGCTTGATAAAATCGTCTCCGTTGCAGCCGCAGCCTTGTTTGTTGCGGTTGCATTTTCTGTCTGCACCCCCTCCGACGGCACAGATGTTGCGTCAGAATCGGCATTCTGCATTCCGTCTGCCTGTTCATTCGTTTGCATTGCCGCAGCGGTCGCTTCTGCCGTCTGTACCGGACTTGCATCCGCCTGCATACGCACAAACAACATCACCGCAAAAAGACAAAACAGCAACACAGCGGATATGTAATCCTTCTTCATTTTCCTCGTCACTCCCGTTTTTGTTTCTGTTTTAGTCTATGGCAAAAACAGAGCAGACATACACCAAAAACAAAAACCGTGAACAAAAAAGAAAAAATAATCATTGAGCAGTTGACAACTTCCCAGAAATTGTATATAATATTATTCCGTTCGATACAAAAAAATAACATACTGGAGTGTAGCGCAGTTGGGGACGTTTCCGAGCGCCGCCGGGGGCGGATAAAGGGAGCATTTGTTGGCGCAGCGGTCGAAATTCCGCGAGTGCCAGCGAGCAAGGAATTTCGGGCACCGCAAGTCGGCACGGAGTGAGGATGCCGGAGGCAGCCTGCGGTCTGAAATAATCAAATGACAATTTAATTATTTATCGGGGTGTAGCGCAGTTGGTAGCGCGCCTGCTTTGGGAGCAGGATGCCGGGGGTTCAAGTCCCTCCACTCCGACCAAAAAGAAGTTCAACGACCTTTATGCGCGGTGGGCTTCTTTCTTTTTTGAACAAAAGGGACTTGAAGCGGCGAGGGAGTGAATGAACGTCCGGGGGACGTTCAGAGCCGAGCCTGACCGAGCACCGCAGTGCGAGAATCAAGTCCCTCCACTCCGACCACATAAGAACGAAAGTTATGATACCACCCGTATTGCAACTTTCGTTCTTTTCTTTTTATTAAAAGCGCCCGTAGCACAAGGCTTTTTCGTTGTGGGGAATAAAAGAATAATTTCATTGTGTTATTCTCCGGCAATCAATTCGGTACTGCCCTGGGCGATTTGACCCCTTGCAGCACTGCTTAAATTCACAATGAAACTTTTCTCTTAAAAATAATTTCATTGTGACCGAGATTAGTTTCATTGTGGTAGAAAAGTTTCATTGTCAAAAAGAATAGTTTTGTGATATAATCAGTTCGATAAATAAGAATTTTCTTAACTCAACACAATTCCAAATTCGTGTTGTTCAGTTCCTCCTTTTTGTGCGGTAAAATATTACTACAAAATCAAAAAGGAGGTTCTTTATATGAACACAGACAAAATCATTGCAGAATCTATCGCAAAGGACTATGCTCCGAAAGAAAGTTCCAAAATCGTTGCCCTGAAAAAGTTGGATAACAAAGCAAAACTTCCTGCAACCATTTTCACATACTCGTTTGGTATCATTTCCGCACTTGTATTTGGTACAGGTATGTGTTTGGCAATGCAGGTAATCGGCAGTGGTTTGGCAGGTTTGGTGCTTGGTATTGTTGTGGGCATCGTTGGTCTTGCTGGTTGCAGCGTCAATTACCCCATCTACAAAAAGATGCTTGAAAAGGGCAAGGCAAAGTATGCCTATGAAATTGTGGAACTTGCTCGTAAAATCAGCGAACAGTAATTATCAAACAAAGGAGGAATGCTTATGAATAAGGCAGAAAGCAAATATTTTAATACTGCCATCAGATTTAATAAGGCACTTCTTTCCTTGCTTGAAAAGAAACCGTTTGAGTATATAACTATTAGCGAAATATGCGAAACGGCAGAGGTCAATCGTTCTACATTTTATCTGCACTACGAAAACACCAGTGATTTGCTTGAAGAAACCACAGCTTATGTGCTTGACAATTTTGCTTCCTATTTTTCCGTTGATGCTGAGAGTGTAGTTCCCCTATTTGCAAACTGCGATTTGCAGGATTTGAAATTTATCAATGAGAAGTATCTGCATCCTTATCTTTCGTTTATCAAAGACAACCAGCGAGTGTTTTCTGCGGTGTTATCACAGCCAACAGCATTTGACTCAATGGCTATTTTTCAAAGGCTGTTTGACAACATATTCAAACCCATATTAGATAGGTTTCACTATCCAAGAGATGAGCAAAACTATGTTATGATGTTCTATCTCAAGGGCATTACCGCAATCGTTACGGAATGGTTGAAAGATGGTTGCCAAAAAAGCATTGAGGACATCTCTGCAATCATTCACATTTGTATCTACGGAAGAGAATGACAAGTTTATCAAATGGTTGCATATAGAAAAAGGTTGCATATCAAATGCAACCCGAAATCAAAAAGGCAACTTTTTGCAACCCAATGCAACCCGTATCAAAAATTGCGTTATAATTCAAAAAGAAGTTCAACGACCTTTATGCACGGTGGGCTTCTTTCTTTTTTGAACAAAAGGGACTTGAAGCGGCGAGGGAGTGAATGAACGTCCGGGGGACGTTCAGAGCCGAGCCTGACCGAGCACCGCAGTGCGAGAATCAAGTCCCTCCACTCCGACCAAAAAAGGCTCAGGAAACAGTTGATTTCCTGAGCCTTTTCTTTGTTTACTGCGGGGCAATCGTTGAGCCCTTTATTCTTCCTCAAACAGTTTTATTTGAGCCTGAAATACTTTATATTCTTTCCATTTCCCTCGCGCTTGATCTCTCCTTCGGCAACCAATTTGCGAAGCGCACCTTCGATAGAGCTTATGCTAAGCGAAGGACAAAGTTCTCGGATATCTTGCTTTGAGAATCTGCCAATCTTATTCATCGTTGCACGGCGAACAGTTTCAAGTGCCGGCAGCTTTGTTTCCACGAGCGCGAACCTGTCTTCAAAATCCTTATAGGCTGCAAGTATCGTGCCAAGCAGATATTTGATGAACGGAACGGTATCCGCATTTTCTTCGTGCCAACCGTTCTGCGCTTCGCCAAGTGCATCGTAATACAGGTCCTTATCCTTGGCGATCTTTGTTTCGAGGGATATATATTTGCCAACATAGAACCCGCTTCTGTAAAGGAGCAGAGTTGTGAGCAAACGGCTCATTCTTCCGTTTCCATCGTTAAAAGGATGAATACAGAGAAAATCGTGAATGAATACCGGGATCGCTATGAGCGGTTCCAACTCGTTATTACCGATTACTCGGTTAAACTCGTTACATATGCTCTCGAGTGCGATCGGCGTTTCAAATGGATCGAGTGGAGTGAACAATGTTCTCGTACTACCGTCGGGATAGGTTGCGCTGATATAATTCTGTACGCTCTTTGTTCTGCCTGCCGCAGGGTTATTCATATGGCTATATAAAATTTTGTGGAGCTGCAAAATGTAATTGGGAGTGATCGGGATGGTATCAAAGCTCTCGTGGATGATATTTAATACATCACGGTATCCGGCTATCTCTTGCTCATCTCTGTTCTTAGGTGCGGTCTTATCCTCTACGATCTGCCTGATTCTCGTATTTGTAGTAACAATACCTTCAATAGCATTGGAACTCTCGGTGCTTTGCACTTTTGCAATCTCAACGAGCTTTTCAAGCTCTTCCGGGCGTTGCTTGAGGAACATTTCCTGCTTTCCGGCTTCTTTGTAAATTGCCGCTATCAAGCCAAGAAGCTCCGAATCCCATTTTTGTTCGTTGATTTTTGAGTAGTTAAATGTTCTCATGACCTTAACCTCGCATTCTTTCCCTTAAATTATAGCATAATATAAGGGAATGTCAATAGCATGAGGGAACATCCCCTCAATATTGTATCAATAATAAGGGAATTTTAATCACTCAAGTTAAATGTTGAGGATATTTCTGGTTTTTCTTTGTCTACTGCGGGATTATTGTTGACTCGATACAGATTTGGCGGGGTGTTTGAATATCTATCTCCGGATTGGCAAAAATAACTTATATCAAACAAGAGGAGGTAGTGAAATGTTCAAACACGAAAAGATGCTTTTTCATCCCGTGGAGGTGGAAAGACCCAATCCGCAGTATGCAGCGCTTTTGCAGGAACAGCTTGGCGGCGGCAACGGCGAGCTGAAGGCGGCGATGCAGTATATGTCCCAGAGCTTTCGAATCAAAGACCCCGAGATCAAGGATCTGTTCCTCGACATTGCGGCGGAGGAGCTCGGTCACATGGAGATGGTGGCACAGACCATCAATCTCTTAAACGGTCACGATGTGGACGCAACAACCGTCCCCTGCGGCGAGATCCAATCCCACGTGATTCTCGGTCTGAACCCCGGGCTTATCAACGCTTCGGGTTACTCCTGGACGGGTGATTACGTGACGGTGACGGGAGACTTATGTCCGACCTGCTCAGCAACATCGCGTCCGAACAGCGCGCGAAGGTGGTTTACGAATACCTTTACCGCCAGATCGCCGACAAGAAGGTGCGCGAGACCATTGATTTTCTCTTGAACCGCGAGGAAGCACACAATCACATGTTCCGCGATGCCTTTAACAAGGTGCAGAACTCCGGCTCCAACCGTGATTTCGGCACAACCAAAGCCGCAAAAATGTATTTTTCCATGTCGGATCCCGGTCCCAACGCATTCGCCGCGAGTGATACAAAGCCTGTTTCTTTTGAGTGATAGCAAAAAGTCGCTGAGGAATCGTTTGATTCTTCTTCGGCTTTTTCTTTGTCTACTGCGGCGCAATGATTGATATGGCAGGTTGCAATATCGCCAAGTTTGTGGTACAATTACCATACGGTGAAAGCCGAATTTATTTTTTGGAGAATGCTGTTTGAAGAAGAACAACACCTTGGAGATTGTATTGTAAACGAGAGGTTTGCAAATACATCTCGCAATCCTCTCGTATTTTGAGAAGTCGGATCGTAGCCATGTCGTTCTGTGAGCCAAGGAGTTGTTATCAGGTCTTGTCTTCCTAAGACCGCTTGGCCTCCGACTTTATTTGCAAACCTCTCGTTTACAATACAATCTCCAAGGTGTTGTTCTTCTTCAAACAGCATTCTCCAAAATTAAATTCGGCTTTCACCGTATGGCTATTGTACCACA
>JAZNGB010000055.1:0-6170 GCA_045576275.1 Acutalibacteraceae bacterium | reverse complement strand
CTGCTTCTTCAAAAATCTGCTGTCGATTGATTCCTCGAAGCATGATGTGATAGGTTGCGTTGTCGCTTTTTTCACGCGCTTGTCTGGGCATACAAATCACCTTTTTCAGCATAGCAAATTGAATTGAAATTGTCAATTCTCGTAAGACACAGAACCGTCCCCTGTCCTACCTGCAAAAGCGATCTGCCTCTTGTAAAAATGCAGGCGATGGAATATAATAAAAGCAACCAAGGGGGTATGGAAATGAAAAAACAAAGCTTCAATGAAAACTGGATTTTTCGTTATGGCGGCGAAAAGGAATGCACGGCTGTTACCCTGCCGCACGATGCGCAGATTCTGCAGCAAAGGGATCCTGCCTATTCCGACGGCGGGCACGGGTATTTCCCGGGCGGAAAATATGAATACAGAAAAACCTTTTTTGCACCTGAGAGCATGCAGGAGCAGACAGCCCTGCTTGAATTTGAAGGGATTTACAAAAACGCAGCTGTTTATCTCAACGGTGAACAGATTGCTTTTCATGCCTACGGCTACACAGGCTTTACGGTTGCGCTGAATGCGCTTCGTTACGGCGAGGAAAATGAAATACTTGTTGTTGCCGACAATTCAAGGCTGCCGAATTCACGCTGGTACACAGGCGGTGGC
This sequence comes from Acutalibacteraceae bacterium, assembly GCA_045576275.1. GTDB lineage: Bacteria > Bacillota > Clostridia > Oscillospirales > Acutalibacteraceae > RUG806. Next base: position 5,528 of record JAZNGB010000055.1, on the reverse strand, counting down.
ATTTACCGTCCTGTTTGGCTGTGGACGGCTGCAAAGCAGCACATCCGCTTCGAGGGAGTGCGTGTGACAACGCTGTCGATCTCCCCTGCCGTTATCCGCGTGGAAACCGACTGCACGGACGGCGAGGTGGCTGTTGCAATTCTGGACGGAGAAAAAACCGTTGCAACAGGCTCGGGCAGAGATTGCAACATTGAAATTCCCGATGCCAAGCTGTGGGACGATGAATGCCCGAGCCTTTACACCTGCCGTGTCACCCTGTCCGTTGACGGAACGGCAAAAGACACCGCGCAAGAGGTGTTCGGCATCCGCAAAATCGAATGGAACAAAAACGGCTTTTTCATTAACGGCAAGCAAAAACAGCTGCGCGGCGGCTGCATTCACCATGACAACGGAATTTTGGGGGCAGCTACTTACGCAAAAAGCGAGGAGCGCAGAGTGCGCATTATGAAGCAGGTCGGCTTCAATGCCATCCGAAGTGCGCACAACCCTGCTTCCAAGTCATTGCTTGATGCCTGCGACAGACTCGGCATGCTCGTTATGGACGAAACCTATGATATGTGGTATTCGAGCAAGACCTACCACGATTACGGCAGGGATTTTGAAGCCTGCTGGCGTGGTGATGTGACCGCAATGGTCAATCGTGATTATAACCATCCGTCGGTCATCATGTATTCTATCGGCAATGAGGTTGCCGAGCCCGGCAGCGAAAAGGGTCGCAAGGTCGGCAAGGAGCAGATTGAACTGATTCACAGGCTCGACAGCACGCGTCCCGTTACCTGCGGCATCAACCTGGCAATTCTTGCCATGGCGGCCATCGGCGGCGGCTTCTATAACGGCGGCGACGGCGGTGTAACGGATGTGAAGCTCAACAAGGGCGACGGCAAGGTCAAAAACGGCAGTCTGATTTTTAATACCGCTGCAAACATTGTAGGGCCTGTTATGAACGGTCTCGGAAACCTGTCCTTCATTGAAAAGCAGGCCGCGCCGTTTTTTAAAGAGCTTGACCTCGTCGGCTACAACTATGCATCAGGCCGATATGCCATAGATGCCAAAAAATATCCCGACCGCATTGTGTTCGGCTCGGAAACCTTTCCGCAGGATATTTATAAAAACTGGAAAGCAATTAAAACATACCCGACAGTGATCGGAGATTTCATGTGGACGGCATGGGATTACCTCGGCGAAGCAGGAATCGGTGCATGGAGCTATGACGGCGGTGTGCCGTTCAACCGTCCGTATCCGTGGATTATCGGCGGCGGCGGTGTCATCAATATTCTCGGTATCCCCGACGGCTCATGCCGTTACGCTTCAACCGTTTGGGGCAAAACAGACAAGCCCGTGATTGCCGTGCAGCCTGTCAACTACCCCGGTGTCAGACCGTCCAAATCCATCTGGAGAGGCACCAATGCGTTTGAAAGCTGGAGCTGGAATGGATGCAATGGAAACAAGGCGGTTGTGGAGATTTACAGTACCGCTGACAGTGTGGAACTGAAAATCAACGGCGCAAGTGCAGGCAGAAAAAAGACAAAGGAATGCAAAGCTGTTTTTGAAACAAAATATTACGATGGTGACATTGTTGCCTATGCGTATGATAAAAACGGTAAGCTGATTGCAACCAACACCATGCACTCGGCAAAGGGTGAAATCAGCATTACGCTGACGCCCGAAGAGACGGCGATTGCAGTCGGTGATATTGCCTACATCCCCGTTTCGCTGCAGGGTGAAAACGGCGTGACGGAAAGCAACGCAGACCGCCCCCTGACCGCCTCGGTACAGAATGGTACTTTGCTTGCCTTCGGTAGTGCAAATCCGTGCACCCCCGAGCAATACCACACGGGCAGCTTCACCACCTATTACGGCAGAGCCCTTGCCATTGTGCGTGCCGAGGCAGCAGGCACAATCACACTGACCGTTTCCGACGGCACACAGACCGCACAAGCAGAAATCACCGCAACAGAATAAATACTATCAAAAAACCGACTGCAATCCAAACGGAACGCAGCCGGTCATTTTTTATTTACTCTTTTTATAAGACATCTTACAGCGTGATTTCACCACTGAACAGCTTTTTGATGACTTCAAAGAACCAACCGCAGGACTTACCTTGCACTTGGCATATTTCTTTGATTTTATCAAAAATTCCATTTTACACTTACATTCCCTCAATCAGCCCCTGCCCTGCACCGAGGGTGGTGGGAGAATCCACGGCAAGGATGTTCGGCGCGAAAAAGGGATGCAGAGAAAGAACAGCTGAAAAACCTGATGATTTATACTACGGTTGCATTTTTAATAACCGCCGAAGATGAACGCGGTGGAGGCTGAAATCATCCTCGGCGGAGTGCAGAAACTTGGGTAGGGCAGAACAAAAAACATTTAATTTGTGCCGTCGGACAGATGATTTATGTCAGGACAGAGAACCGTCCCCTGTCCTCCCCTGTGCCTGATGTTAGTTTACTGCCTGTTCTTTCTTCTGTTTAACATTTCCTGCAGATTTTTCTCTTTCAATGCCACAATACGGGCTTTGCGCTGCTCATCCGTTTCCTTCAATTCCTGCTCAAAGCGTGCCAAGCCTTCCGGGGTCGACCATTCAAGGTAGCGTTGTATGATGCAATGCTCAATTTTGTTGTTACATTTGCTTGCTTCCCAACCAACATATGTCTTTCCATGGACTACCGACCATTCAATTTCTCCGTTATAATCAATGTCATCACCGTCAATATTACACAGATAAATCAGATTTTCGGTTGGTATCTTTTTTTCGGAATCAATAGAAATCTCTGTGGCATAAAAAATCGGAAATTCACTTACAAATAACAGTTGCGGCAAATAATTGAATGTTTTCAACTCTTCTTCTTTCGGTAAATCTTCCCCGATCCAAAAATAGAACTTTACCACAGGAACAATATTTCCGGGATGTATATTGTTTTGGGATATTTTGCGAAAAGCACAATATTTGCCGTAAAACCCTTTCTCTTTACTGTAATCACTTGTAAAGCGATAGGCAAACACATCTCCGAGTTTCCACGGACATGTATACAATTTATATTTTCTGACTTTCTTTTCGGCCGGCTGCGGTGAATTCAGTTTACTGCGCAAATTTTCCAATGTTCTCTGCCATGCAAGCAGCTGCCGTTCACCTGATTCACGCCAGCGTTCCAATTCTTCCTTGCGGTCAAGAAAATACAGTGCTTTTTCTTTCACTTCCGACATCAGCCTGCCGTAATTCCATTGGCAATCTGCCAAGGAGAACCACAGAAGCGGTTCTTCTTCGACATCTCCGATAATCGAGCGATTGTCATGCAGTATTTTTTGCGTAATTTCCTCGTTTGTCTTTCCTTTACGCAATCCGTCTTCATACGTTCCTCGGATATCGCTTGCGGAATCATTTGCATACAGTGAAGTTCCCCATGCACCCATAAAAAACCCACCTTTCCATTAAAGACAATAAGTCATCTCTTGTGACATTGAAAAATAAATCGGCCATATGTCCTATTTCTTGAGCAAGGTTCAATCATGGGACGGTTCTGTGATTGACTGTTGTTGATATATTTTAGCGTCAATCACAACCGTTCATAATCCCATCTTAATCACATTTTATCCTATCACAACCGCATTTTTTTGTCAATCACTGAGCAGTCCGCTGCTTGATCTGAAAAAAAACAAGCCGGTACTGCATGAAGCAATACTGGTTGTGTGCTTTTTACAGCGCGATTTCGCCGTTGAACAGCTTTTTGAGAACATCAATGAGGGATTTGAAGAAATCAACAATCAGCCGGAAGAAATTCTTCTTTGCCGGAGATGCATCTTCGTCGGTGCCTTCAATGGTGATAAATGCGCCATCCACATATTCCTGGAATGCAGGATAAACACCGTCGGACACGCAGACATTCTTGTTCATGATGTCCATTGCGAAGTTGTTGATGACATTGGGGAACTTATCATGATGCAGATTCTTGATGAACCATGTATTTTCGGGGAACAGGCAGGTTGCAGCATTGATTTTCAGGTCGGGAGAAAGGTAGGTTGTGTCTTCAAGAGAATCAATGTAATCCTGTGAAAAAACAGTGCCGTAATCGGCAAATTCACCGCCGAATGCCTGACGGACTGCACTGGTTGTGCCGTCACCCTGTGCATTGGAATCTTCGTAGATGGGATAATCGGGGAAATTGTATTTTACAAAAATGTGGAAGCCGATGCCCTGCTCCTTGAATGCCTTCATGTCTTCTTCGACAGTCAGCTGCACGTTGTAATAAAAATCATCGGTTTTTTCAATCAGCTTTGCATATTCTTCCTTGCAATCGCCGAAAACAAATTCAATTGCCTTTTCATAATATTCAGCAGGCACCATGGACCAGTAAGCAGGCATGGATGCGAAGGTGTCACGGACGATATCGGGAATCACATCGGTCTTGATTTTGTCCACCAATGCGGTCAGGGCAGCACCGCTGAGGTTGAGCATTTTGATCTGATTCATCAGTTCAACCAGGGTCAGCAGGAACAGATTCAGAGAATCATCCTCAATCAGATTTTCACCACTCATGAAATAATTGAGGAAATTGTTCATCGATTCGCCTTCAAGCAGGATTTCACCCGAGAAAGCAGCACCCAGCAGGTCAATACCGAGCACGGAGGATGCAAGATAAGAAACATCATCCACATACTGCACAGCATGGTCTGCATACTTGACAAGATAAGCGGCAATTACGTTTGCACCGTAGCAGCGGCCGGTCAGGTTGACCTGGCTTTCGCCGGTGGCTTCAAGAACCATATCAATATAGATCTTCAGATCATCGGCTGCAACCATGGGAGAAATGCGCCAGTCGTACCAGAACTGATAGTCCCAGGGACCGTAGTTTGCGGTCTTTTTCTTCACATTGACGGTGTAAATGGTGTTCTGCGGACGGCTGCCGTCGCTGACTTCACCGTTCTTATCGAGCGCAATGACACCGTAAATGGGATCAATGATATCATACAGCTCCTGTGCATACTCTTCGTAGTTGCCTGTTACAAGACCTGCAGCAAGCTTTTTCAGGCAGGGGCCGATTTTTTCCTTCACAACATCCATCGGCTCAACATCATCCTGAATGGGATACAGCTGGCTGCCGTCGGCATTCAGCAGGGTGTTGGTCTGTGCACCGGTGATGTAGATGGTGGGATGCTCCGTATCTTCCGCAAAAGCAGGCAGCATGCAGCTGAACAGCAGCACAAAAGCAAGAACAACAGAAATAAGCTGCTTCATTTTGGGTTCTCCTTAAACTCATTATAATACATTTTACAATTGTAGCAGGTATTGTGCAAATTTACAAGTCCTTTTCTGCAACATTTTGGAAAGGTTGTGATTCTTTTACACAATTGACAACACTTTGCAACAAAACAAAACCACCGGTTGAACCGGTGGTTTGCTCTGCCCCTATAAGGGGCCGTTACTGGCTTTACCCCTGAAAGGGGTCCTGAAGTTTAGCACCGCATTACTATTTCAAGCAGCCGCTCCCGTGCGGCTGTTTATTTTTGCTTACTTATTCGGGTTA
>JAZNGB010000054.1:0-6626 GCA_045576275.1 Acutalibacteraceae bacterium | reverse complement strand
CAAGTTTGCACAAATTCGGTCAAAATAGTCTGATATAACCGCCTGAACCCCTCTGTCTGCGTTCCGCAGACATCTCCCCTTTCAGGGGCGACAAGGGGTTGGTGGGGTCTCCCACTTTGTGCTGTAAACCATAATTTATCTCTTGCTTTACAAATGCGTTTATTTATGATACATTAAAAATGTATGAACTAAAAAACAAATCGGAGGACAATCATGGAAGAGAAAAAAACCGGTACAGCCAAAGCTCCCATTGTTTTTGTAACAGGTATCGGACAGACATGGTCTGCTTTGCAGAGCGATCCCGATCACCGTTGGAACCTGTTCCCGGGGGACACGGAAGTTTTGTTTTACAACTACCCCAAAGGCGGCAAAAGACGCATTGCATCGTTTGCATTGCGTTGTCTGCGGACGGCATTGTTCGGCAGCGATGCGGTGCAAAAACAGCACATTGACGGTGTTTTGCAGGATGTTCTGCGTTGGTGCACGGTGGACACGGACGGCAATCTGCCGAAGGAAGTCGATGTCCGCATTTACGGTTCCCGTTCGTTTGCAGAGCTTGCCCATGTTGATTTTGCAACGGGAAAATACACCGATGACGAAGGCAAAAGTCTGCTGCAACGCATTTATGCCGACATTCCCTGCCGTGAACTTGCGGCTGAATACGGTGCGGAAAATATGTATTGCTTTAACTATTCGACCTTTTCCGACCTGTACACCGATGCCGATAAGCTGCACACGATGATCGGACAGGTCATCGAAGACCAGAAAGACAAAACAGGTGCATCACAGGTCATTCTTGTTCCGATGAGCATGGGTGCAACGGTGGTCAGTGCCTACCTCGATAAATATTACACCGACGACGGCTGCATCGGAGACAACCGTGTCTCGAAGGTGATTTCCGTTGTGGGTGCATGGGACGGCAGCGACGGTCTTGCAGATCTGCTTGCCTGCAACGGCGGAGACGATTGGAACGAAAAATTTTATGACCGTTTCCTGCGTGAAGCACTCGACAACGACACATTATATAAGTGTATGTCCCTGATTGACCGCAAGGCTGTCAACGGGCTGCTTGTCAGACTGGTGGACGGTCTGCTGGACAATCTGCTGCTGAACATCAGCACCTTTATGGCTCTCATTCCCAAGAACCGTTTTGCATCTCTTGAAAACAAGCTCTTCGGTGAAAACCGCAAGCAGAGTGTCCTGCGTCACGAAAAAGTCAAGGAAGAAGCCTACCGTTACCACGCTGCACAGAACAATCTGCAAAAAAGAATGTTTGCCCTGCGCGACAAATGCGGCATTGACTTCTATTTTATTGCCGGCTACAACATCACATTCGGCGGTGTAAAATCCGATTTCGGTTTTCTCAGCCTGCTCGGAAGTGCAAACGAAACCAACTCCGACTCGGTGATTCAGATTTCGTCCACCGTACCCGGTACACGTTGGGCAAAATGCGGCTGCACCCTCACCGAAACCGAAAACAGCCGTCTCTCCCCCGACAAAACCATCGATGCCGCAACGGCATGGTTCCCCGATACAAGCTGGTATTTTGAGGGACAGGAACACGAACTTGGCTCCAACAACACCGCATTGCGGCTGATTGTGAACATTGCAACGGACGATGTAAAAGATATTTCGGATGCACGTTTTCCGCAGTTCAACCAAGCGCGTGATGTGAGAAAAGCAAACAAATACCTGCAAAAAGCAGAAAAGATGCTGTCCGAGGACAAGCTTTCCGATGCCGAAAAAGAAAAAATCAAAGAAGCTGTCGCAGACGTGAAAGCCATGCTTGCACGCACGCACAACAACCGCAAAGCAGACGATGCGATTGTTGAAAAATTAGAAGTCTTGACGGATTGAACAACCATGAACAACACCCCTTCTTCCGATGCACGTGTAGATGCCGTTTTTGAGGGCATTGACAGGACACTTGAACGTGTCAGCAGCGTGCTGCGTGAAAACAAAGTAAACATCGACCTGTCCTCTGCACGGGAAAGTGTACGCAATGCCGGACAAACCGTATCGCAGACCGTACACAAGGCAAAAACCGCCCCCGTTGCCGCAGGTCAATCCCCCCTGCAGGTCTTGCTTGCAGGGGTTAAACGCTTTTTGTTTTCGCTGTTCGGAAACAAAAAACAACGCACTCCTCCGCAACCGCGTGTTGCCGACGAAGATCTTCCCTTTGTGGAAGAAGAACCGCAACACACGCACGAAAAAGAACTGCACATTCCTCCGTCGGGTGATGCAACCGTGGACAGCGTGGTGCAATTCCAGCTTTCGCAACTGCAATTTACCGAGGACTGTGCAACGCAGCTTTACCGCCGTCACGCAGCCACAGCCGTGATGCTCGAGGACATCTGCCGCCTGCATCGCTGCATTCTGTTTGCCCTGGCACGCTGTCCCGATCTGCTGCCGAAGCTGCAAAAATTTTTCGGCTATTACATCCCCACGCTGCAAAAATTCTGTGCCGCCTACCTGGACCTGAGCAAACAGACCGCTGCCGCCTCCAACCCGACTGCAGAAAAGACCATGCGTGAAATTGAAGAAGCATTTGCTTCGCTGCAAACGGCATTCCGCAAGAAAACCGACGAGCTGTACGGTGCGGTGGAACTGGATATTGCATCCGACATTTCCGTGCTGGATGCCATGCTGCGAAAAGACGGTTTGTTTTAAATAATATAAACCATATCTGTCTGCTATTACAATTATTCGTTGTAAAAAGTGTAGTCCTGCGAGATTGATTTTATTGTTGACACCGGTGAACAGATTGTTCCCATTGAAGTGAATGCAGAAACAAATCTGAGAGCAAAAAGTCTGAAAATGTATCGTGAGCATTTCAATCCTTCACTTTGTGTACGCAGCTCGATGGCAGATTATAAACAAGAGGATTGGCTTGTGAATCTTCCGTTGTTTGCAATCGATCAGATTTGTGCAATAATCGGACAATAAACAGAAAATATTACAAAAAAAGCCTTGACGAACAAATTGGGTGTTGATATAATGTAATATGTATATCTATGTATAATCCAATGGAGGTTTATAAGTTATGAGAAAAATAAAAGCAGTGGCATCGCTTCTTCTTGCTGTGCTGCTCGTTTTCGGTGCTGCCGTTTCGCTTCTGCCGGCTGATGTGTTGCCTGTAACGGAAGCTGAAGCTGCATCCCCCGGTACATGGATCGCATCCTGGTCCACGGCGGCTGTTGACAGCACCATCTCGCTGGATAACTATATTTCCGGTCTGAAGTTCAATGACTTCATTCCTGCCCGTTCCGTGATCCGTATTGAAACCCAGCTTTCCGCAGGCGGTACATATTCCCGTTTCCGTTTCTCCAACGAATACGGTACTTCCGCTTTGAAACTTGATGCGGTTTCCGTTGCTTTGACGGACTCCCCCGGTACGGCACGCATTCATGCCGACACCGCAACACCCATCACCTTCAACGACGGACAAGCTTCCGTTACGGTGCAGCCGGGTGAAGTGATCTGGTCAGACACCGTTTACTTCCCCACCGATCCGTTGGCTTATGTATCGGTCACCATGTTTGTCCCCAACACGACCTACATCAAAACCGCAGGTCTGTACGGCGGCAGAACCTATCTGAAAGTCGCATCTTCCACAGATGCCGTTGACGATGCATCCCTGCCGATGGCTTCGGAAGTGAACATTGCATCCGGCACCATCACCTACCACACCACACCGTTCCTGACGGGTATTGATGTGCGTGCCGACTATTCCGATGGTTTCAGCGTTGTTTTCATCGGTGACTCGACCCTCACAAACGAAGTACACCACTATTTTGCACAGCGTGCATACGCTTCCGGATACTCCCATGTCGGTTTTGTCAACAACTCCATCGTTGCAAACCGCCTGCTGTATGACGGAGTCGGTCTGATCGGCAACCTCTACGGTAAAGCCGTTATCGACCGTTTCAAACGCGATGCACTCGACATTACCGGCTGTGAAGTGATTCTTGTCAAGATCGGTCTGAACGACATTCTGCATCCCATGACCGAAAGCATGAAAGGTGTTGCACCGTATGCATCGGTTGACGATATCATCAACGGTTACAAACAGCTGATTTCCGCAGCACACGCTGCAGGCAAGAAGATTTATTTCTTCACCAAGTCGGCATGGAACGGTTACGAGCGTTCCTTCCTCGGTCAGTCGGGCGATCTGAGCTGGACACAGGAAGCACAGGCTCTGTGTGATCAGCTGGATGCATGGATCAAGTCCACAAACCTCATCGACGGTTATTTCGACATGGCTCCTCTGAGCAGTCCCGTGGATTCCACCAGCCTGCTGCCTGCATTCACAACCGACGGTGCACATCTGACTTCGTTGGGTGCCGTAGCAATGGCTGACCTGATTTCTCCGCGTGTTATCGGTACTTCTTCCCTGCAGACGGCTGCCGCCATCAACAACGTAGATCCCTATGAATCGGTTGATGAAGTGATCTCCGCATACTATGCAACATCTGCAAATGCAACCACAACAACGAAGAAAAACAATAACAACACCGCAACCACCACCAAAAAGAACAACGGAAATACGGTACAGAACACCACAACTGTCAACGATGCACTTGCCGAATCCGTTTTAGCATCCAGAGAACAGGCTGCCAATGCAGCAAACCGCAATCCGCAGTCCCCCAATGTTCCGACAACGGCTGCTACCATCACAAAAGCAAACACCAATAACAACAAAACCAATAACACCACCACAACCACCAAGGCAGCATCCACCACCAAGGCAAATGCAACCACAACCACCAAAGCAGCTGCTACAACAAAGCCTGCTTCCACCACCGCAAACGCATCTGCCGTGGCATCGTCCATTCAGGAATCGCTTTCCAACGCACAGACAAACACCACTGCTGCCGCAACACAGGCACAGCCCACCGCAGAACCTGCAGGAGATGCAACCTACGCTGACACTGCTTTGATGAACACCACCGCTGCCGAGAATTATTATTCGGTTTCGGTTGATGTGCTCAACAACGGTGAAGCCGGTACCGTGGCTGCCGAACCGCCCGTCGTGGCAGAACAGCTTTCCGGCAACGGCACCGTTATCGGTGTGGTCATGGTGATCGTTCTGGTCGGCATGGTCGTTGCTGCCGTGATTATCACAATGAAGACCAAACGCAGAAGCGACATGGAATAATGTTGATTAAAAAAAGATAAAGCAACACAATGTATTGCAGAACCGAAAGCAGCCGTGCGGTTGTTTTCGGTTTTTTCTTTCATGCTTTTCTATATATCTGTGTTTTATACTTGCAATTTGCAGAATAATATATTATAATACTTTTGTTAAACTATCGGGCATTTGCCCGCAAACGGAAAGGATTTGATTTATTATGGTATCAGCCGGTGATTTCAGAAACGGCGTAACTTTTGAAATGGATTCAGCCGTATGGCAGATTGTTGAATTTCAGCACGTAAAGCCCGGTAAAGGTGCAGCTTTTGTCCGTACAAAGCTGAAGAACGTTATCGCAGGCGGCGTTGTTGAAAAGACCTTCAGCCCCACCGACAAATATCCCACCGCATACATTGAAAGAAAAGAAATGGAATATTCCTACAACGACGGTGATCTGTATTACTTCATGGATCCCGAAAGCTATGAAATGATTCCGATCGGTAAGGATGACCTGGACGATAATTTCAAGTTCGTTAAGGAAAACATGGTTTGCCGTATCCTGTCCTACAAGGGCAAGGTTTTCGGTGTGGAACCCCCCACATTCGTTACCCTGCAGGTTAGCGAAACCGAACCCGGCTTCAAGGGCGACACCGCTACCAACACCCTCAAGCCCGCAACGCTTGAAACCGGTGCTGTTGTCAGAGTTCCGCTGTTCATCGACGAAGGCGAAATGATCAACATTGACACCCGTACAGGCGAATATATGTCCCGCGCTTAAGTTATACCCCCTAAGGAGGATTTAAAAATGACCACTCCCGAAAAAGTAGCTTATCTCAAAGGTCTTGCTGACGGATTGAACCTGGACAAGAACTCTGCAGAAGGCAAGCTGTTCAATGCCATCATCGACGTGCTCGACGACCTCGCACTCAGCGTTGAAGATCTGACCGATCAGATCGATGCTGTTGACGAAGATCTCGAACTTCTGGAAGAATATGTCTACGAAGAAGACGATGATGATTTCTGTGACGGCGATTGCGAAGGCTGCGACGGTTGCGACGGTTTCAACGAAGAAGCTGTTTACGAAATCGAATGCCCTGCTTGCCACGAAATCGTTTTCTTTGACGAAGAACTGTTTGAAGAAGAAACCGAGCTGGAATGCCCCAACTGCGGCACCGTTCTTGAAATGGGCGACATCATCCTCGAAGATGATGAAGACATCGAAGAATAAACCAAATCAGTAATGCATCAGACAAAAACCATCCGAAAGGGTGGTTTTTTGCTTTATAGGAAACTGCGTTTCCATAAAGTAAAAAAAATTGTTGCTTTACGGAAAAGTGGTGGATTTTGTAACAGATAAATTATGGTTTATCTTACTGACGGAATCCCTCAAATACTCGTCGCCCCTGAAAGGGGAGATGTCTGCGGAACGCAGACAGAGGGGTTCAGGCGGTTATATCAGACTATTTTGACCGAATTTGTGCAAACTTGGTTAACC
>JAZNGB010000053.1:0-27038 GCA_045576275.1 Acutalibacteraceae bacterium | reverse complement strand
CAACCAAATCTGCTGAAAGCTCTGACAAAGCCACTTCTGATTCCTTTAACCCCTCTGTCACTTCGTGACATCTCCCCTTTCAGGGGCGACAAGGGGATTGAGGAGCAACCAAGTAAGAGTTCGATAAACCATAATTTATCTTTCTTATTCTTCCCCACATTCTCGTGCCGGCCTCTTTTTTCGGCAGGAAGTATTGACTTCTGTGTTTTTCCTGTTATATAATGTCTTCATTATTCTTTATTTTTGAAAGAGAAGGCATAGTATGAATCGTTTATCCCATAAAATTATTGCCGCTTGCTGTGCGGCATTGCTTTTTATCACGACATTTGCCCCCTCGGCTGCGGCTGCCCTCAACGAGAGTCTGCTCGGTGACGGGTTCCGCGTGACCTCCTGGGTGGATTACACGCTGACAAGCGGTGTCGTGGAATCGGATTTTTATCTGAACAACACTTCCGATGACGCTCCGAAAAGATGTTTTGCAATTGAAGTCGATCTGTCCAAACCGGATGTTTCCATTCTTGCAGGCTACGGTGACGGAGATGCGGACGACTGGAAATACCGCACCGTACGCAGACATTCCACCGCTGCCGAGAGCATTCACAAGGTCGATGTCATAGCCGGTATCAACGGTGATTTTTACAATACCTCCACCGGTGAGCCGCGCGGCCTGCTGGTGATGAACGGTCTGCAATGCCATCCGGTCGGCAAATATTCCTATTTTGCCATCCTCAAAGACGGTACGGCGGTGATCCGCGAATCCACACAATCCACAGCCGATGTGGTTGAAGCCGTCGGCGGCGGCACCAGACTGGTCAAAAACGGTGTCAATGTCGCTCCGTCCACCAAGCGTGAACCGCGTTCGGCCGTGGGTATCAAAGCTAACGGCAACGTCATTCTGTTTGTCGGAGACGGCAGACAGCTCAAATCCGTCGGCAACACCTACGTGGAAATGGCAAATATTCTCATTGCCCTGGGTTGCGTGGATGCCCTTGAACTCGACGGCGGCAACTCCTCTCTCATGATCACACAACGTGCAAGCGACAGCGACCTTGTATTGCGTAATATTCCGTCTTCTGGCGATGAACGCTATGTCGGTTCTTCCCTGTTGGTCTGCAAAACAAACGCTGCTACAGGCACTAAGATCACCGTTTCCTCGAAGGCTTCTTCGTTTGCGGCTCTGCAAAACACGAGTGACATCCTCATTCTCAACGGTACCACCGTCAGAAAAGCCAAAGCCAACGGTGTCAACTTCACCTATGCAAAAAACAGCTCCGGCGGCATTGTCCGTGCTGCCGTAACGCTTGCTACGGGTATGCAGATTTCGATTGAAAGCAACGGTAAAGTCACCGAAACCAGAACGGTTATCGTCCCCGGTGATACGGATTGTGACGGCATCATCACCGCAGCGGATGCACGTATTGCATTGCGTGCTTCGGTCGGTCTTGAAACCCTTTCGGGTGCAACAAGTAATGCCGCCTCCGTGGACGGCTCAAACGGAATCAGTGCAGCCGATGCACGTCTGATCCTGCGTGCATCCGTCAATCTCGATGATCCGGCAAAGTGGATGTAAAATAATCAATCAAAAAAAGACCGATGTAAAAAACATCGGTCTTTTTTCATCATTCAATTTCTTATGCGTTGGTGGTTTCTTCTTCGTTGGTGGTGCCGCCGGTGATAGCGGAGAAATCACCATTCAGGAAATTCTTGATAATTTCAACGATCTGAGCAAGGATCTGTGCGAAATTATTGATGAGAGCAGGGATGTCTTCAGTTTCACCCATGCCGGTAAACATGCCGAGGATTTCGTCCATTTGTCTGACCTCTTTTCTGTAGTAAATTTATATTGTAAAAACAATTACAACCGTGCATAAAAACTCATTCTGCCTTCTTTTCGGGGAGTTCCTCTTCAATCAGGCCGATGGAAGCGAGGAAACTGCGCAATGCAGCAATAACGGAAACCAACCAGGCAGCCCACTTGGCAAGCGAAGAAACAGCATTGTTGGCATCGTCTTCAGTAATTCCGACTCTCATACGGTCACCTCCCGGAACTTTCTTATGCAGCATATTGAGCCACACAATAATAATAGCACCTTTTAACACTTCTTGCAAGCATTAAATTTGCTTATATGAAAAGATTCACACAATGGACATATTTGAAACAAAATCTTATCGCAATTCAACACAATGTTGTAATAATCCTGCAAAAAGGTTGTCAAACGGGGGTGCAGAAGAAGAAGAATAATTGATAAATATTTATACAAATTCCGCGATTATTCAAACGCAGGCATCATCGTTTTGATGATTTCCTGACACACATTATAAATCTGCGTGTCGGCATCCTTGGAATATCTGCAGCCCGATGTGAATACGACAACACCGTTTTTGAAGTGTTTGTCCATCGCATAGGCACCGTAGAAACCGTAAGCACTGCCGGTATGGGTATAGGAAATTGTATTTTTGAAGAGATTGTCAATGATGTAGGTGCCGTAACCGATGGATTCGTACTGATCCTCATACTGCACTTTGAGCATTTCGTTCACACTGTTCTGACGCAAGACTCTCTCCCCTGCTTCATTGACACCGCCGTTGAGCAGCATAGCCATGAATTTTGCATAATCACTTGCCGTGATCTTGAGATTGCCTTGCACCATGTGGCAGGTCTGTCCGAGTGTGGCGTGGAATTTACCGTTGAGGTAGCTGTTCAGGCTCCAGTCCACATAGCTGCCCGAATACAGACAGGCAAATGTTTGGTCGGTGATACTCGTTGCGACAAAACCGGCATCCAGTCCGAGTGGTTTGACGATGTATTTTTGCAGCAGATCTTCAAAATGCTCTCCGGATGCCATTTCGCAAACGCTGCCGACAATGGCTGCACCGAAATTGCTGTAAACCGTATAGCTGCCGGGTTTGATCCATGAATAATAGTTGTAGCCGTCGGTCAACAGGGTGTTCATGGGAACGGACGAACCGCCGTACAGGGAGGTTTCAAAAGAAGAACCGTCCTTGATGCCTGCGGTGTGGGTCATAAGCATACGAAGCGTGATCGGATTGTTCGGATAATACGGATTGCGTACGGTGTAGCCCATATAGGTGCTGATATCGGCATCAATATCAAGAATTTCTGCATCGTACAAAGCCATACAGACCGAAAACGTCATGAGTTTTGAGAGGGATGCACAGCGGAATTTGGTGTTGTCGGTGATGGGGGTATTGTTGTTGTCGGCAATGCCGTAGTTGTAGCTGCCGACCACCTTTCCGTTGCGTACCACGGCCGCCTGCACGTTCTTGGCATCGTATTCTTTACAGATGGCATCCACAGCGGTCTTGCTGTATGTATATTCCTTTTCGTCGGGGTTGTCCAGATTGACACTCCAACGCAGAATCTGTCTTGCATCTGCGGCATCAATTTCATTGTTTCTGTCAACATCCAGTGACAGCAACCAGGCATATTGCTCTCCGCACAAAGCAAGCAGACTTTCTTCGTTTTCAAGGCTGACGCTGTAGCGAAGTGCAAGCCTTGCATCCTCCGCACCGATCAGGCCGTCGTTGTTGATATCACCAAGAAGATAAAAGTTTGTACCGGCTGCCGCAAAAACAGGCTGCAGGGCAAACAGGAACAGGAATGCAATGCAAAGTACAGATACGACTTTTAAAGAATTGCTCTTCATACAATCACTCTTTCACTCAATTCTTAATAAATATTAAGGACATTATACCTATTTTGTACATAAATTGCAACCGAAATTTTTCACTGATTGTAAAAATAAAGCTTTATTTTTTTCAGTTATTGCTATTTCTTTTTTCAAAAAAATGTTGTATAATAAAGATACCATCAAGAAAGGAGGGTAGCAGCCATGCAAGACTATATGCTCTGGTTCTGGATTGCACTTTTTGTCCTCTTTTTGATTGCGGAAGCTCTTACCGCACAACTGACAACCATCTGGTTTGCCTGCGGTGCATTGGTTGCCCTGCTGCTTGATATTGCAGGTGTGGACAGTATCGCCGTACAAATCGTTGCATTTGCATTGGTTTCGGTGATTGTGTTGGTTGCAACGCGTCCGCTTGTCAAAAAAGTAATCAACAAACGACAGGAAGCTACCAATGCAGACCGCAACATAAGTGCTGATGCCGTGGTAACACAACAAATCAACAACCTCGAAGGCACCGGCAGTGTCAAAATCGGTCCGAATATCTGGACGGCACGAAGCCTTGACGGCACTGTGATTGAAGAAGGCAGTATCGTTGTTGTCGAAAAAATCGAAGGTGTCAAAGCGATTGTGTCCAAAAAATCATAACAAAAATAATATTTAATTTAGGAGGTTTTCTTATGCCCGCTCCCCTGATTGCCATTCTCGCTGTTGTTTTTATTATTCTTCTTGTTGCTGTAGCCAACATCAAGATCGTTCCCCAGTCCAAAGCCTATGTCATTGAACGTCTGGGTGCGTATCACACCACCTGGCAGACGGGTTTTCACATCAAAATCCCGTTCATTGAACGCATTGCAAAGATCGTCAACTTAAAAGAACTCGTTTCCGATTTCGCACCGCAGCCGGTTATTACACGCGACAACGTCACTATGCAGATTGACACGGTTGTTTTCTATCAGATCACCGACCCGAAGCTGTTTGCATACGGTGTTGAAAATCCCGTATCTGCGATCGAAAACCTGACCGCCACCACGCTGCGTAACATCATCGGTGAACTTGAACTCGACCACACCCTTACCTCACGCGACACCATCAACTCCAAAATCCGTGTTATTCTTGACGAAGCCACCGATCCCTGGGGCATCAAGGTCAACCGCGTGGAACTGAAAAACATCTTCCCGCCCAAGGAAATCCAGGATGCCATGGAAAAGCAGATGAAGGCAGAACGCGAACGTCGTGAAGCCATTCTGAAAGCCGAAGGTGAAAAAGCAAGTGCCGTCCTCGTTGCAGAAGGTGCAAAAGAAGCCATGATTCTGAATGCCGAAGCACAGAAGCAGGCAGCCATCCTCAAGGCAGAAGCCATCAAGGAAGCCAAAATCCGCGAAGCAGAAGGTGAAGCACAGGCCATTCTGCGTGTGCAGGAAGCCACGGCAAAGGGTATTGAACTGCTCAATGCATCCAACCCCGGAAAAGCAGTGCTCACCATAAAGAGCCTTGAAGCCTTCGAAAAGGCTGCCGACGGTCAGGCAACCAAGATCATCATTCCGTCCGAAATCCAGGGCATTGCAGGCCTTGCAGCATCACTCAAGGACATCACACAGTAAATCCCTATAAACGCAACCAAGGAGCCGTTTTCGCAGCTCCTTGGTTATTTTTTTACTTTAATTTATATACAAACATTTCACTGTCAGCTGTGTTTTGCAACAACACAAGCAAATGTACTGATCCCGAAGCGTCATCACGAAGTCGGTTTGATACAGGAATCCACATATCATAATCTTCCGAAGTCAAAGGCGGTAAAAGAAAAACACCGGATCCGTGGGATGCTCCTTCAAAAATCAGATGTTGGTCAGAATTGTATCCTTTCAATGTAAAATTAAGACCCGTTTCAAAGGTATATTCACCATTATATACGACAAATAATCGAACCGGATATATCCGGAAACTACGCCAATCCAATTCCTCTCTGCCTGCGTTTGTCATATTAAATGAAAGTTTTATCCATATCTGATTATTGTCCGGTTTTCCATCCTTATCACTTGAAAAATATTCGGCATGAACCTCATTTTTGTCAATTACTTCTTCATAATCGGATGCATCCAATCTGAATTCAAACACATCTGTTGCAACTGTATCACCGTATGAAAAAACTTCTGTATCTTCAAATCGATAAAAATCAAGAATTCTTTCATATTTTGTATCAGTATCCTGACTGATTAAAAATACCTTTTCGTTTTCTATCGTAATGATGAATCTCTCTTTTGAAATGGTTATAACGTCGCCCTCGATTGTGTAATTCAAGCCGTTTTTTCCGGTAACACCGACAGAAGCATTCTTATATTCCAGATTTGCATACCCTTTTATTTTGGTGTCGCTGATTTTTCCTTCTTCTAATGTTAAGATATCTCCTTTTGCAAGATCAATCCAATCACCATAAAGGTCTTCAGCATCTATTTCCAATTCATTTGGTACAATAACATCATCGGGAACCGTAATTTCTTGCAGCATTGTCTGCGTGATACTATTTTCTTCCTCTACAGTTGTTACAGATATTGTAACGGGAGTATAATTATTTAATTGAACTGCATAATAAACTGACAATGTTTCATTCAGGGCATCATTAAATAAATAGTTATTGAATTCCTCTGTATCAAATTCTTTGTTCCACGCAGTTGGATAACTCAATACATTTTCTTCTTGTGATACAACAATTTCAAAATCTTTTCTTACATTTTTAGGGGTTTCGGTTTTGTTGGTGTATTCAAATTTCAAGTAGATTGTTTTATCATCAAAGCTTTCTCTTCCGAAAATATGAAAGCCTTCCGGAACAAATTCGTAACCCAAATAACGGATTGATGCATTTTCCGTATTTATATCAATTTTATCAACTTCTCCCACCGCATTTTTACTTGCATTTCCGCAAGCACAAAGTGAAAGAACCATGAGAATGCTGAGCAATAAGAGCATTGCTTTTTTCATCTTTCAATTTTCTCCTTATATATGTTATATGCCCAATATGTGAAATATCGGGCATATCTTTTATAATAATTTATATTATCTTAGTTTTTCGGAATGAGCTTTTCTTTACCGCCCATGTAGGGACGAAGTGCAACAGGAATGTTTACGCTGCCGTCTTCGTTGAGGTTGTTTTCAAGGAAGGCAATGAGCATTCTGGGCGGAGCGACAACGGTGTTGTTGAGGGTGTGGGGCAGATAGTTGCCCTTTTCGCCCTTGACACGCATTTTCAGTCTTCTTGCCTGTGCATCACCGAGATTGGAGCAGGAACCGACCTCGAAATACTTTTTCTGTCTGGGGCTCCATGCTTCGACGTCAACGGATTTCACCTTCAGATCTGCAAGGTCACCCGAGCAGCATTCGAGGGTACGCACGGGAATATCCAGAGAACGGAACAGGTCAACGGTGTTTTTCCAGAGTTCGTTGAACCACTTCGGACTTTCTTCGGGCTTGCAGACAACGATCATTTCCTGCTTTTCAAACTGGTGAATACGGTAAACACCGCGTTCTTCGATGCCGTGAGCACCTTTTTCCTTGCGGAAACAGGGTGAATAGCTGGTTAAAGTCTGCGGCAATGTGTTTTCGGGGATCATCTGGTCGATGAACTTACCGATCATGCTGTGTTCGCTTGTGCCGATGAGATAGAGGTCTTCGCCCTCAATTTTATACATCATAGCATCCATTTCTGCAAAGCTCATAACACCGGTCACGACGTTGGAACGGATCATGAAAGGCGGAATGCAATAGGTGAATCCGCGGTCGATCATGAAATCGCGTGCATAGCTGATCACAGCCGAATGCAGACGGGCAATATCCCCCATCAGATAATAAAAACCGTTGCCTGCTACGCGACCTGCTGCATCGATGTCAATGCCGTTGAATTTTTCCATGATATCGGTATGGTACGGTACATCAAAATCGGGAACAAGCGGTTCACCGAACTTCTCTACTTCCACATTTTCGCTGTCATCCTTGCCGATCGGAACGCTGGGATCGATGATATTGGGAATGACCATCATAATCTGCGTTACGCGTTCACTGAGTTCTGCTTCCTTCTTTTCGGCTTCTGCAAGTGCTTCAGACTGTTCGGTAACCTTTTTCTTCATTTCTTCCGCTTCTTCACGCTTGCCCTGTGCCATCAGTCCGCCGATCATCTTGGAATAGCGGTTACGGTCGGCACGAAGTGAGTCTGCAAGACCCTTGATACGGCGGCTTTCGGCATCGAGTTCGATGACCTCGTCAACAAGGGCAACTTTCTCTTCCTGGAATTTATTGCGGATGTTCTGCTTAACAATTTCGGGGTTTTCTCTCAAAAAACGAATATCAATCATGACTTTTTCTCCTCATCAATGTGTTTATTCTTCAAAAAGGGCTGCAAGCTTCTTCAGATCGTCGTCATCGAAAAATTCGAACTCGATCTTGCCGCCTGTCTTCCCTGTTCCTTTTGCGGTGGTAACGGTGACTTTTCTGCCCAATGTCTGGGTCAGTGCAAGGGCAACTTCACTGTGCCAATGGGCTACAGGTTCAGCTTTTGCTTCTTCTTTGGGCGGTTTGTTGAGATTTTTGACGAGTTTTTCGGTCTCGCGGACACTCAGGCCCTTTTCAGACACGGTCAAAGCCACGTCATAAATCATATCCTTGTTTTCAAGACCCAACAGCGTACGGGCATGCCCTGCCGACAAAGTGCCGTCAGACACAAGTTCGATACAATCATCCGGCAACTGCAACAAACGCAGTGCATTTGCAACAGCAGGACGGGATTTAGACAGTTTTTCGGCAGCTTCGCTCTGTGTCAAACCGAAATCATCCATCAATCTGCGGATTCCGAGTGCTTCTTCCATCGGATTGAGGTCTTCACGCTGCAAATTTTCAATCAATGCAATAGCGGCTGCCTCTTTATCGTCCAATACTTTGATAACAACGGGTACTTTTGTGAGTCCTGCGATTCGTGCGGCTCTCCATCGACGCTCGCCTGCTACAATGCGGTACGATCCGTCGGACTGCGGACGGACGAGGATCGGCTGCAGAATGCCGTGGGAAGCGATGCTGTCGGCAAGTTCCTGCAATGCTTCTTCGTCAAATTCGGTACGCGGCTGACTTCGGTCGGGATCTATATCACCGATGGGCAGCATGGTCGTGCCTTCGGTCAATGCATCTTCGGGTGCGTTTTCAACAAAAAGCTGACTGATTCCTTTGCCGAGTCCGCCTTTTTTGGTTGCCATGATAGCAATCCTCCTTTAATTTTTCAAATATAAGAATGAGAATGCCTGTTTGTAAGAAATTTTCTGTTATTTTGCCTGTTTTTCCAAAAATTCTTTTGCAAGATCGCAATATGCAACGCTGCCTTTGGAGCTGCGGTCATAATACATGACGGGCTGACCGAACGACGGTGCTTCCGACAAACGAACATTACGCGGTATAACGGTGGTGAACACCTTTTTCGGGAAGAATTTTTTGACTTCCTCGACGACTTGCTGCGTCAGATTGAGTCTGCCGTCGTACATTGTCAGCAGCACTCCTTCCAGATCAATATAAGGATTGTAGAGTCTTTTGATCTGACGGACGGTTGCCATGAGCTGTGAAAGACCTTCCAGAGCATAATATTCGCACTGAATGGGCACCAAAAATGTGTCCGATGCGGTCAGGGCATTGAGTGTGATGAGTCCCAACGAAGGCGGACAATCCAGGAAAATATAGTCATACTTGTCCCAAACGGCTGCAAGTGCCTTTTTCAGCAGGCTTTCTCTGCCTTCAATCTCAATGATTTCGATTTCTGCACCTGCAAGGTTCATATTGGACGGCATGAGATCAATATTTTCAAACGCAGTATGTACAATCGCCTGTGCTGCGTTGCACTTCCCTGTTAATACATCATATGATGAATGTTCAATTCCTCTTTTATTGATGCCGAATCCGCTTGTGGAATTTCCCTGCGGGTCTATGTCAACGAGCAAGGTCTTTTTTCCCTCCAAGCCGATGGCTGCGGCAAGGTTGACTGCGGTGGTGGTCTTTCCTACACCGCCTTTTTGGTTGAGGATGGACACTGTTTTTGCCATAAAATCCTCCTATATATATAAATGTATAAGTATTATATAGCAGCGATCTGAAAAAATCAACTGTATTTGCAAAAATGTTTCACGTGAAACATTAAAAATTCCCGTAAAACAGACAAACGACCGTCACAAAACGGTCGCTTGCCTGTATGGATGAGGGGTAAGAGAAAGAAAGATATGGTCCTTTATTTTCTTCCTTTATTTGGAGAAGTTTTTGGTATTTTTACAGTATAAATATAAAACTCGTCGTTTTCCTCCTCTTGTGCACCTGCATCGATGCCTGCACTTCGCATTACTTCGACAGCACGGTGGAATGTATTTATGAAAATGCGGAGATCTTTGAACACAACACGGTTACACGATGCACTCGCTGCCCTTTTCTTATTGCGTGCAAATTCCTCAGCTTGTGCAGCACTCATTTTCTTTTTTATAATGGTTTGCAATGCCAGTTTCATATCCTCTTCGTTGTCATACCGCAAAAGTGATCTGACATGACGCTCGCTGAGTTCACTTTCTGTGATGATTTTTCTCATATCTTGCGGAATTTTCAACAAACGAAGTTTATTGGAGATAGCAGGCTGGCTTTTTCCGAGACATATAGCAACCTCTTCTTGTGTCAGATGATGGCATTCGATGAGATTTCGGATTGCAGTTGCTTCTTCAAAATAATGCAGATCGGCTCGTTGAATGTTTTCAAGCAATGCGTAAACGGCACTTTCACGGTCCGTTGCATCCAGAACAATGCACGGTACACGTTGCAAGCCTGCAATGACAGCTGCTTTGAGTCTGCGTTCTCCCGAAATCAATTCAAGCCTCTCCCCTGTCTGCCGAACACACAACGGTTGCAAGACTCCGTTTTCGGCTATGGATTGTGCAAGACCCTGTAAGCGTTCGGTTTCAAAATATTGTCGTGGCTGTGCCGGATTCGGTTCGATTCGTCTTACATCCACCCAAAACACGCGACTGACACGAATTGCACTTTCTTCTGTCATGGCTTTTTCTCCGAAAAAAAGAGGTATATCGGTCGGACAAGCTGTCCTTGCATGACCAATATACCACACTTGATTTAAAATATTGCACCTATTTTGGGTGTTGCTTTTATGTATTTACGCAAGATTACAATGGCTTTTTGCTGATTTGAGCTTGGTTTCGCGGATATTTTGTCGGAGTTTGCGATATTTTTTCTGCAATTACAATATGTCTCTGTGCACCGTCCAATAAGAAACTTTCGTTTTGTTTCACCTTGCCGCCCAAATTCGCGATCGCACCAAAACCGCGTTGTTGCTCTTCGGGTTCCAGTTTTCCTTTCATCGGTGCAAACACACCGCCGACTTTCACAAACGGCATACAGTATTCGGCAAGCTGATTCAACTGTGCAACGGCTCGTGCCGTGACGACATCGAATTTCTCGCGGTATTGGGGCAATTTTCCGAGTTCTTCGGCTCGTGCCGTGAGGACTTTCGCTTTCAAATCCAACTCACGCAGCAAAAAACGCACAAATTCAAGCTTTTTATGAATAGAGTCTACAAGGACAGCCTCGGAAGCAGGTTCTGCACAGAGCAACACAGCACCGGGAAAACCGCCGCCCGTACCAATATCCGCATAACGCACACCGTCGCCTAATTTTACATACTTCAGCAAATACAAGCTGTCTGCAAAGTGTTTGCGTACAATTTCATCGGGTTGCGTAATGGCGGTCAGGTTGACTTTTTCATTGTATTCGATCAGAAGCTTTGCATATGTATCCAGACGGTCGCAACAATCATCACTGATTGCGACATCAAACTGAGCACAGCATTGCTGCAACAATTCCTTGGAAATGGTCATAAGGACAAAACCTTTCAAGCGTTGTTATTATTTTTGGCAAGATATATCATCAGCACAGATACATCCGCAGGGCTGACACCCGAAATACGGGCAGCCTGTCCGATGCTGCGCGGACGGATTTTCTGCAATTTTTCTCTTGCTTCCGTACGCAAATTGATAATCTGCATATAATCAATAGTTTCGGGGATAATTTTTTCTTCCAATCGCTGCTGTTCACGGATGGCAGCATATTGTCTCTTTATGTAGCCTTCATATTTCAGATCGATCTCGACCTGTTCAAAAACTTCATAGGGAAGATCGGGTCGGTTTTTGTCAAACGGTGTCAGGCAGGCATAATCAAGCTGCGGACGACGAATCAGATCTGCAAGGTGGGCACCTGTCTGCATAGGAGATGTTTCACGTGAAACAAGTACTTCATTGAGTGCTTCATTCGGAGCTAAGACAACACCTTCAACACGCTCGCGTTCAGCAGCAATCAACTCCTGTTTTTTAAGCAAAGCCTGATAGCGTTCTTCACTGATCAAACCGAGTTTATAGCCGCGTTCCGTCAATCGCAAGTCCGCATTGTCCTGTCTTAATATCAGACGGTACTCGGAACGGCTCGTCATCATGCGGTAAGGTTCATTACATCCTTTGGTGACAAGATCATCCACAAGTGTTCCGATATACGAAGAAGAACGCTCCAAAATAAACGGCTCTCTACCCAATATTTTGTGTGCTGCGTTTATGCCGGCTACAAGACCTTGTGCTGCGGCTTCTTCATAACCGGATGAACCGTTGAACTGTCCTGCACCGAAAAGACCCTCATAATCCAAAAATTCAAGCGTCGGACGAAGAGCCAGCGGATCGGTACAATCATACTCAATGGCATAGGCATTTCGCATCACTTTGACATTTTCAAGTCCCGGAATGGTACGCAGAAAAGCATCCTGCACATCCACGGGCAGGGAAGAGGAGAGACCCTGTAAATACAATTCCTGTGTATCAAGACCGCAAGGTTCAATAAAAATCTGATGCCGTTGTTTGTCGGCAAAACGGACAATTTTATCCTCAATACTCGGACAATAACGCGGACCGACACCTTCAATCACACCACCGAACAGGGGAGAGCGATGCAGATTTTCCATAATGATACGTTTGGTTTCTTCATTCGTATAAGTCACATGGCAGACAGCCTTGTTTTCAGGCAGCTTTTTGTTCTCAAAAGAAAAGGGAACAATATGCTCGTCACCAGCCTGGACTTCGAGAGATGAAAAATCAACCGAACGGCGATTGACACGGGAGGGAGTACCTGTCTTAAAACGACGCAAGGGCATTTTCATGGCTTTCAAGGCATCAGACAGACCCAAAGCAGGGAACATACCGTCCGGGCCGCTGCTGCGAACATGTTCACCGACATAAATCTTACCGTCAAGGAATGTACCCGTTGCAAGAATACAGCAATCGGCAACATAGACACAACCGAGTTCCGTTTGCATCCGCCAGACAGCACCGTCTTTGATGAGATCGGTCACCTCTGCCTGAATCAGATCAAGATTTTCCTGCGATTCCATACAGTTTTTCATATATTTACTGTACTCGCGACGATCAATCTGTGCTCGCAAGGAGTGTACCGCAGGACCTTTGCCGACATTAAGCATACGGCTCTGAATGAGCGTCGCATCGGCAGCTTTTCCCATTTCACCACCCAGAGCATCGATTTCACGAACAAGATGACCCTTGCTTGTGCCGCCGATGGACGGATTGCATGGCATATTGCCGACCCAGTCGAGATTGATGGTAAAACAGACCGTACGGCAACCCAAACGTGCCGCAGCCAAAGCCGCTTCTATACCGGCATGACCGGCACCGATAACAGCTACATCATATTTTCCTGAAAAAAAGTCCATACGCTTCCTCCTGAATTGATACAACAAAATAGTATATCATTTTTATTCACCGATTGCAACCGACAAAGTAAATGTTTTCAACATTTCAAAAGAAAACGGCTTCGCCGTAACGCGGCGACCGTTTTCGATTCGTCCATCTCCGAGCACGCACAGCGTTATGGAAACGCAGTTTCCTATAAAAAATAAAATCGGTCTGCCGTTTCCGACAAACCGAGGCTTTCTTTATGCAAAACAAAACGCTTATTTTATTTTTTTCTTGACTTCTTTATCTTTCCAGACCTTTTTATAGATTGCTTCGGTTGCAAAGGTGATTTTTGTGACAGAAAACTCACAATTATCGGGGAAGACATACCATGTATCTTTCATGGTATTCAGGTCGATGCAATCCTTTTTTTGACCGAAACGGTAATTGTATTCCACATGAATGCTGTTCTGCAACGAGGAATCGACATACATTTCAAACGGTTCGCCGTCGTAATCACGCACACCCGACACGCGGAATCCCGTCATATCATGCACCATTCTGCCTTTGCCGAGTGCAATGAAGCCCCATTCATTCGGCAGGTCATTGACATGGCAATCGCATTCAAAATGATATCTGCCTTCGTTGACTTCTTTTTCAACTTCCGCCTTCTCCCACAAATACCAATCGGACGGGAATTTGAATTCGGTTTCACCACTTTCAGCTTCAAGTTCGCCGTAATAATTGAGATTCCATTTCTTACCGCAGGCATTGCAGAACAGGGAAGCACCTTTCGAGTCCATTTTGTATTCCGTTTTGCAGGCAGGGCACATATAAAGCGGTTTATGCAGTCCTTCCGCACGGTTTTTGCGTTTGACTTCAACGCGATTTTCGCTTTGCCAACGCCAGTCATCGTGGTAGATGGCTTCTTTTATTTTTGCATTGATCTCATCAACGGTGGCTTCTTTGATTTCTTCAGCGGTGAACAGCTGTGTAAAAACAGCTTCCACCTTTTTAGGGAAACGGGGAATATGATTGCCCCAGAACGGATCATAAATATGATGTCCCATATTTTTATAAGTCACACAGGGAACACCCATCATTTTCACAAGTTGTCCGAGAGAATCGGTAAGTGCATCAAGCTCCGTGACACCGCAAAGAGAATAACGGGCTTCTGCATAAATGCCGAAATTCTGACCGTCATTGAGTGCTTTTTTGCACTGCAGGACGGTATTCAGGTCAGATGTATATTTACGCTTGGGAACACATCCGCAACACCTTAAAAACAGTTCTCTGCCGATAAAATCATCCACCGCAGCAGGGTAGACACCCGTATGCGGTTTGAGTGTTGCTGCCATAACATAAAAATCAATGAATGCATTGTGATTACAGATGATGATATAAGGCGGTTTCAGCCCTTCCATACGCACTTTTTTTACCTGTGTACGGGTCATCTGTTTACGAAGCAGAAGATAATTCCATCCTGCAACTTTCAGGACGATTTTATTTTGATAAATGGCAGGTTTATGCAAATCAAACTTCTTGGTTGCAGGTGCGCCGACACGCTGATATCTGCCAATCCATTTTCTCAAAACAGATCATTCCTTTCCTTTTATGCATTTCAAATCAAATTATCTTTCCGTTTGCTATGTTATATGTTTTTCCTTCACACAACCTTAAAATAGATGCAGGATCACAGCAGGTAATAAATACCTGTCTGTTGTCAAGATGATTGAGAATATAATCCTGTCTGCCCGTATCAAGCTCACTCATGACATCATCGAGCAGAATCACGGGTTGTTCATTGGTATTCTCTTTCAGAATCTGTGCTTCTGCCAGTTTCAGAGCAATCGCACACGAGCGTTGCTGCCCTTGCGAGCCGAATGTACGGGCAGCCACACCGTTGACAGTGATTCCGAGATCATCCCTGTGCGGACCGACAGAAGTGGTTTTGTTGAAAATATCCTCCCGACGTCTTGCATGCAATAAATCAGAAAAGGACTGCCGTTCATCGGGATTGTCTTTCTGCAAATAGGAAACAGAAAGCACTTCACGCGAACCGGAAAGACCGTCATAAACCTTTGCGGCAGCAGGCAACAGCAAGGTCAGATAATCTCTTCTTGCCTTGACAATCGCTTCACCTGCAGAAATGAGATTTTCATCCCACACATCCAGAAGTTCCTGCAATTCGGGATGCCCGGACACATCACAGAGAAGGGAATTGCGCTGCTTCAATGCACGGTTATACCGTGAAAGAAGCGTGGCATAAGAGGGTTTGAGCTGACACAAAGCTGCATCCAGAAACCGTCTTCTCTCCGAAGGGCCTGCCTGTACAAGCGACAGAAAAGCAGGAGAAAAAACAGCCATGCTGCATTTACCGATCATCTTGGCAGGGGAGCCGAGAGAAACACCGTTGAGCATCATCTTTCGGTTACCCTGTATCGTCAGAACGGCTTTCTGCTCGCGGTCGGCAGCAAAAAAATCCATCTCGCAACGTGCAAAATCCTTTCCGAAACCGACAAGTTCGGCATCTTTCGCACCGCGGAACGACTTCATTCCCGAAAACAACCATATATTTTCGAGCAGATTCGTTTTACCCTGTGCATTCTCGCCGTAAATGATATTCACACCCGTATCGGGTTCGATGGTAAGATCCGCCAGATTGCGGAACCCTGTAATCTGTAAACGGCGAATTTCCATGATGACCTCTTGCTATTAATAATCGGTTACGCGGATAACGGAAGCTTCTGCAAAATTCTTGGTATTAAGCAGCACTTCACGCAGTTCACCCTCGGGCATGAGGGGAGTCAGGAAAGCAATTTCATTTTCGGGTGCATCCTTACGGGAAAGCGTTTCGATGGAGCCGAAGCCTTCACGCAGTGATACAAGAGCAGCCTGCTTGTCTTTTGCAAAGCCGCGGATATAAAGACGGGTGGGGATTTCTTTGTAGTCGGCAATACGGCAGTCGGCATGCGGACCCCATGTATAACCGATTTTTGTATTTTTACCGAGACGCATACAATCCATTACGTCGGCAACAACGGCACTTGCAGTCGGGAATTTGCCGGCACCTCTGCCGTAGAACATAACATCACCGACCATATCACCGCGTACAAACAGGGCATTGAAAACATCATCCACACTTGAAAGGGGAGAGGTCTTTTTGACAAAAGCAGGGCTGACCATGATGAAAATCTTATTATCTTCAACCAGTTTTGCTCTGCCGAGCAGCTTGATAACGCAATCAAAATCCTCTGCATATTCCACATCTTCGAGTGTGATTTTGGTAATTCCTTCGGTGTGCACTTCAACAGGGGAAACATGGGTGCCGTATGCAAGGGAAGCAAGAATACAGATCTTACGGCAAGCATCCAATCCTTCCACATCCGCGGTGGGATCGGCTTCTGCATAGCCGTTTTCCTGTGCAAGTTTGAGTGCGGTTGCAAAGGACATATTTTCACGGATCATTTTTGTCAGAATAAAATTGGTTGTGCCGTTGAGAATACCGGCAACTTCGCTGATCTCGTTTGCACCCAGGCAATCTGCAAGCGGATGAATCGCGGGAATGCCGCCGCAAACGGAAGCTTCAAACAGAAAACTGACGGAATGCTCTTTTGCAAGTTGCAGCAAGTCATATCCTCTTGCAGCAACAAGTTCTTTGTTGGAAGTGACAACGCTTTTACCTGCCTGCAGGCACTTGGAAACAAAATTATAAGCAACCGTCAGGCCGCCCATGGTTTCAACAACGATTTCCACTTCCGGATCGTTGAGGATGATGTTTACATCGTGAACCACTTTGTCGGCATACGGACGATCTGGAAAATCACGCAGGTCGAGTATATATTTTACATCAATAAAATCCACACCTGTTTTGGCTGCGATCTGTTTTCCGTTCTTTGCGATAAGTTCAACAACACCGGAACCGACAACACCGCAACCCATAACTGCAATATACATAATGAAAACTCCTCTTTCTCCGTCCTTTTTTAAAGGACTGTTGGGTATAAAAATAAATACAACTTTTATTCTACACTTTTTGTACAAAAAAGTAAAGGTATTTCTTTTATTTTTTCTCTTTATTTTAATTATAATTATTAAAAAACTTATTGAAAATCATAATTACTTATGATATCATATATTAGATATACAATTCTATAATGGAGGAGTGTTCATGGATTCATTTGCAGACGTCTGGAAAGGGGTCTGTGCCCTTTTGCAAGAGAGGGTTACAAGCGTGATTTACAGCATCTGGCTGGCACCGATCGAGCCTGTCAGATTTGAAAATGATACAGCGGTTCTGATGGTCAATTCCGAATTCAAGAAAAACATCATTGTCGAAAAATTCATGCCGGAATTGAAGAAAGCTTTTGAGGACCTGTTGGGTTTTGAAGTGGATATCGACATTGTTACCAATGTTCCCGTACAGGAAACCGTTGAAAACAAAGAAAAGAATGATTCCGAAACCAATGTTTTTACATTCGAAAACTTTATTGTCGGATCGTCAAACAATTTTGCATATGCAGCCTGTAACCGTGTTGCAGACAGTCCCGGACGCGAATTCAATCCCTTGTTGATCTACGGTCGTTCCGGTTTGGGAAAAACCCATCTGATGCATGCCATCTGCCACAAGATCAGGCAGAACAATCCGCAGGCGGTTATCATTTATACAACAGGCGAAGATTTTACAAACGAACTGATTCACCACATCGCAGAAAAAAGCACGGAAGTATTTCACCAGAAATACCGCAATGTCGATGCATTGCTGGTTGACGATATTCAGTTTATCCGTGCCCGTACTTCCACGCAGGAAGAATTTTTCCACACTTTCAATGCTCTGACAACCGCAGGCAAGCAGATCGTGCTGACCTCGGACCGTCCGCCGAAAGAAATGGAAACGCTGGACGACCGTCTGCGTACCCGATTTGAGATGGGACTGCTTGCAGACATCAAGCCGCCCGATATTGACACCAGAATTGCCATCATCAATCGCAAAAGCAAAGCACTGGGTCTTGAACTTTCCGACACGGTGGTTGAATTTATTGCAGAACGTGTCAAAAACAACATCCGTCAGCTTGAAGGCAGTGTCAAAAAGCTGCACGCACTCAAGCAACTTCATAACATCAATCCCACCATCGACACCGCACAGGATGTCATCAAGGATCTTATTTCCGACAGCAAACCTGTCAGCATGACGGTGGAACATATCATCGAAGAAGTGGCTGCCAACTACGGTGTCGGCGTCAACGACATCAAGAGCGACAAGAGAAATGCCAATATTTCCCTTGCACGGCAGGTTGCCATGTACATCATCCGTGAAAACACGGGTCTGCAACTGCAGAACATCGGTGCATATTTCGGCGGAAAGAACCACGCAACGGTGCACCATTCCGTAAAACAGGTGGAAATGCGTCTTGAATCGGACAGCCAGTTCAAGGTAACGGTCAATGAATTGATGAAAAATATTGAGGATAATGACTTTTAAGTTTTCAACAACTTATAAACTTTCAACATTCCTGTTTTCAACACTTTCAAAAACCATTTTTTACCAGATACTTTTCAACATTCTGTTTGAAAAACTTCCGACAACTGAAAACAGTCTGCAAATCCTTTCGTATAAGGGTTTGCAGGAGTTTTCAACAGTTTCCACACCCCCTACTACTACTACTGTATAATCCAATTATCCATTTATTGAGAAAACGTGCCGATTTTGTTTTCAGACAGACGGCAGCTTCTACGGAGGAAGACTATGAGAATCGTATGCAACACATCCGTTCTTACACAAGTTTGCCAGAATGTACAACGCTGTGTTCCCACACGTGCGGTCATGCCCCTGCTCGACGGTATCCTCATGCGTACCACCGAAGACGGCAGAATCGAAATGTGCGGTTATGACCTGGAGTTGGGTATTTCGACCACCTTCGAATGCAGAATTGAAGAAGAAGGTGCAACCGTCATCAATGCCAAAATGTTGTGCGATATTCTGCGTCATTTGCCGGAAGACCGGTTGACGCTGGACATCAATCCGAAAAACATCTGCACCATTGAAAGCGGTAATGTTGAATATACGCTGGTCGGAATGAATGCAGCCGAATATCCGGAGCTGCCGAAACTGGGAAATGACAATGTCATCACCATTCCAAATAAGGTTTTACGCAGCATGATCTTGCAGACGATTTTTGCAGTATCCGTTGACGAAGCCAAAACGGTCCACAGAGGGGTCAAATTTGAGTTTTCTCCCGGTGAGCTGCGTCTGGTAGCCCTGGACGGTTACAGAATGGCAATTCGCAAGGAATTTGTGGATTATAACGGCAAAGTATTCTCCTTTATTGTACCCAGTAAGACCCTCAATGAACTTGTAAAGCTTCTGGCAGACGATGATGAGCCTGTTACGATGCGTCTGGGCAAACGGCACATTATTTTTACCATCGGCAGCTACAACATTGTTTCAAGACTTTTGGAAGGCGAATTTATTGATTATAAGTCGGCCGTTCCCACAGCCAAAACCACGACCGTCCGTGTCGGTACAAGGGAATTGATGGATTGTATCGAAAGAACAAGCGTCATTGTTTCCGAAAAAACGAGAAGTCCCCTGCGTTTTAATTTCTCGGATGAGTCCATCCGTATGTCCGTTGTCACGGCTCTCGGCAGTGCAACCGACCGTATGAATGCATCCGTCACGGGTAAAAATACGGAAATCGGTTTCAACAGCCGTTATGTATTGGATGCACTGCGTTCCTGCGAAGCCGATGAAGTTCTCATTGACCTCAACGGACCTGTGTCTCCTTGCTTGATTTTACCGACCGAAGGCGATCATTTCATGTATCTGATTCTGCCTGTCCGTCTGAAATAAGGGATAGAATATGGAAATGAATCAAAATAAACCCAAAAAAGTGATCCGCGTCAAAGCCAAGGTTGCCAAACAGACTGAAACCGACCTTTTTATCAGCACACCGTTTATCAAACTCGATGCGGCACTGAAACTCTGCGGCATTGCACAGACGGGCGGTCATGCCAAAATTATGATCACCGAAGAACAATGTGTATTTGTCAACGGGGAACGCTGCACCGTCCGCGGAAAAAAACTGACCGACGGTGACGAGCTTCGTTGCGGCAGAGACACATTTGTCATCCGCACGCAAAAAATCTGATGACCGTAAAAAACGGTCTACGGAGGGAAAGCGATGTATGTGCCTGTAGGCGGTCATACGCTGTTGCGAACGCAGAATATAATCGGTATTTTTGACACCGATGCTGCAACCGTTTCCAAACACAGCCGCAATCTGCTCAACACTGCCCAACGTGAAAACAAGGTTATCACGGTTTCAGAGAGCGAATTGCCGCGCAGCTTTGTTTTGTATGCAGAAAAAGGGAAGATTTATCTTTACCTTTGTCCCGTAGCGGCAGCAACGCTGAAAAAACGCATTACGGAAAATAAATAAAACAATCAATAATTTATATTTTTTTCACAGCCTTGCGGTAAAGAATATGCCGCATGAAACACGGAGGAACTATGAACAACACCGAAAACGAAAATTTGCAGACGTTGGAAGCCGCAAACGAACAGGCTTCTGCCGAAGCCGCTGTCGAATTTACGGACGGCGAGCTTGATACCGCCGTTTCCGCAGACTACGGCGCTGAACAGATTCAGGTTCTTGAGGGACTGGAAGCTGTCCGTATGCGTCCGGGTATGTACATCGGCAGCACGGGTCCCAGGGGTTTGCACCATCTTGTATATGAGATTGTTGACAACTCCATTGACGAGGCTCTTGCAGGCTTCTGTACCGAAATCAATGTCGAGATTCTGCCCGGAAACATCATCACCGTACGCGACAACGGACGCGGTATTCCCGTTGATATCAAACCCGAACAGGGACTTCCTGCCGTAACGGTCGTTCTGACGGTCTTGCACGCAGGCGGTAAGTTCGGCGGCAGCGGTTATAAGGTATCGGGCGGTTTGCACGGTGTGGGTTCATCCGTCGTAAATGCTTTGAGTGAATATTTTGTAGTCGAAGTCAGCCAGCACGGAAAAGTACACCGTCAGCGTTTTGAACGCGGTCACATTGTAACCGACCTTGAAGTGGTCGGTGAAACCGACAAGACGGGTACATACATTGAATTCAAAGCGGATCCGGAAATCTTTACCGAAACCACCGTGTATGATTATGAGATCCTCGAACGCAGAATCCGTGAACAGAGCTACCTCACCGCAGGACTCAAGATTACGCTGTCTGATTACCGCGACATGGAAAATCCCGTCACAAAAGAGTTCTGTGCCGAGGGCGGCATCCGCGAATATGTCGAATGGCTCAATGACAGCCGCGGTCTTATCAAGCTGCATGAAGACACCATTCATTTCAATACCGTTGCAGGCGACCGCAGTGCAGACATCGCACTTCTTTATAATGACGGCTACAACGAAAACATTCTTTCTTATGCCAACAACGTCCGTACCGAAGACGGCGGTGCACATGAAAACGGTTTCAAGACCGCTCTGACCCGTGTGTTCAACGAATACGGCAGAAAATACAATATCTTAAAAGATGCAGACAAGAATCTGTCCGGTGACGATGTCCGTGAAGGATTGACGGCTGTTATCTCCGTCAAGCTCACCGATGCACAGTTTGAAGGACAGACCAAGGGTAAACTCGGCAATACTGACATCACCCCCATGGTCAGTAAGATGGTTTATGAAAAACTCATGACCCATTTTGAAGAAAATCCCTCGGTTGCAAGAGCAATTTTCACCAAGGCTCTCGAGGCATCCCGTGCAAGAGAAGCTGCCAGAAAAGCAAGAGAAGCCGCCAGAAGAAAATCCGCACTTGAAAGCAACTCTCTGCCCGGTAAACTTGCCGACTGTACCGAAAAGAACCCGGAACTGACAGAAATCTACATCGTAGAGGGTGACTCCGCAGGCGGTTCCGCAAAAGAAGGCCGCGACCGCACAACCCAGGCGATTCTTCCTCTTTGGGGTAAGATGCTCAATGTCGAAAAGAGCCGACTTGACAAGGTTATCGGCAATGACAAGCTCATGCCTGTTGTATTGGCTCTCGGTACGGGTATCGGTGATGATTTTGACATTCAGAAACTGCGTTATCACAAAGTTGTCATCATGGCCGACGCCGACGTTGACGGTCAGCACATCCGTACCTTGCTTCTTACCTTCTTCTTCCGCTATATGCGCCCGCTGATTGATCACGGCTATGTCTATATCGCACAGCCCCCTCTGTTCAAAGTCAGCAAAGGCAAGAAATTTGAATATGCGTTCTCGGATGAACAGCGTGACGAACTGATTGAACAGTTCGGCGGCAGCTGCGACATCCAGCGTTACAAGGGTCTCGGTGAAATGGATCCCGAACAGCTTTGGGAAACCACCATGGATCCGTCCTTCCGTACCATGCTCAGAGTCACCATGGAAGATGCTATGGAAGCAGACGAAGTGTTCTCGATTCTCATGGGTGACCAGGTTGCTCCCAGACGTGAATTTATTGAACGCAACGCAAAATTTGCAAATAACTTGGATATTTAAACAGGAGAGATATATAAATGGACGACGAAATCAGAACCGGTCAGCCTGAAAACGAGGCTGTTGTAAATACCGGTAAAGTGGTGGATGTGGATATCAACAAGGAAATGCGTACATCTTTCCTGAACTATTCCATGTCGGTTATCATGTCCCGTGCACTTCCCGATGTGCGCGACGGCCTGAAACCTGTTCACCGCAGAATCCTCTATACCATGTACGAAAATAACCTCACCCCCGACAAGGCTTACCGTAAGTGTGCCGATACCGTCGGTTCGGTGTTGGGTCGTTACCATCCCCACGGTGACGCATCCGTTTACGATGCCATGGTCCGTCTTGCACAGACATTCTCCATGCGTTACATTCTCGTAGACGGTCACGGTAACTTCGGCTCGGTTGACGGTGACCCGGCTGCTGCTTACCGTTATACAGAGTCAAGAATGAGCAAACTTTCCGTTGAAATGCTCACCGATATCGAAAAAGAAACCGTTGACTTTATGGGCAACTACGATGACCGTCTCAAAGAGCCTACCGTTTTGCCTGCACGTTTCCCGAATCTGCTTGTCAACGGTTCAACGGGTATTGCCGTCGGTATGGCAACCAACATTCCTCCGCATAATCTGCGTGAAGTCATCGACGGAATGTGCTGCCTGATCGACAATCCCGATGCCTCGCTCGAAGACCTGATGGAGCATATCAAAGGTCCCGACTTCCCGACAGCCGGTATCATCATGGGCAGAAGCGGTATCCGTGCCGCATATGCCACCGGCAGAGGCAAGATTGCCGTGCGAGCAAGAACGGAAATTGTCGAAAACAAGAACGGCAGATACCAGATTGTCGTCACCGAGCTTCCTTATCAGGTCAACAAAGCAAGACTCATCGAGTCCATTGCGGAACTTGTAAAGGATAAGCGTATCGAAGGCATTTCCGACGTCAACGACTATTCTTCCAGACTCGGCATGCGTATGGTCATCGACCTCAAGAGGGACGCCAATCCCCAGGTCGTTCTCAATATGCTGTTCAAACTCACACAGTTGCAGATTTCTTACGGTATCATCAATCTTGCACTTGTCAACGGTGAACCGAAAGAACTGACTCTCAAACAGATGCTGCAACATTACATAGACCACCAGTGCGAAATCATCGTCCGCAGAACGCAGTACGATCTGAGAAAAGCACAGGAAAGAGCACATATTCTGGAAGCCCTGCTTCGTGCTCTTGATTGCATCGACGAGGTCATTGCTCTTCTGCGTGCATCGAAGTCCATCCAGGAAGGTAAAGAAGGCCTGATGGAAAAATTCGGTTTCGACGAAGTGCAGGCAACCCACATCGTGCAGATGCGTCTGGGTCAGTTGACCGGTCTTGAAAGACAGAAGCTGGTTGACGAAATGGCAGCTTTGCAGGAAAAAATCAAATATTACCTCGAAGTTCTTGCTTCTCATGACCTTGTTCTTTCCATCGTCAAGGAAGAAGCCATAGTTATCCGCAATAAATTCGGTGATGACCGCCGTACCGAAATCGTCAATGTTTCGGGCGAAGTGGATATCGAAGACCTCATCGCTGATGAAGCTGTTGTCATGACACTCACACGCAGAGGTTACATCAAGCGTCAGCCCATTGACACCTACCGTCAGCAAAAACGCGGCGGCAGAGGTGTTGCAGGTATGACAAGACGTGAGGAAGACATGGTTGAAACCATGTTCACCTGCCGTACACATGACCATATTATGTTCTTCACCAATCTGGGAAGAGTTTACAGATTGAAGTGCTTCGAAGTACCCGAAAGCAGCCGTACAGGCAAGGGTATGAATGTTGTCAACATCCTGCCGATTCAGGCAGACGAGTGGGTATCTGCCATGATCTGCGTTACCCCCGAAGATGAAGACAAGTACCTTTGCATGATTACCAGAAAGGGTATTCTCAAGCGTACCGCACTGTCCGATTTCCGCAATGTCAGAAAGACCGGTATCATTGCCATCAACCTCGACGAAGGTGACAATCTTGCATGGGTCAAGCTGACAAGCGGTGAGGATGACTTGCTGGTTGCCACACGCATGGGTAAATCCATCCGCTTCAATGAAACGGATGCCCGTGTCATCGGCAGAACCGCAAGAGGTGTCAAGGCAATCACGATGAAGAACGAAGACGACTGGGTCGTCGGTATGGAAATCCTTGAAGGAGAAGGAAAGGTGCTCACCGTCAGCGAAACCGGTTACGGCAGACGCAGCGATTTCAGCGACTACCATATCCAGGGCAGAGGCGGTCAGGGCTCCAACAACTACCACATCGAAAAATACGGTCATGTGGCTGCAATCCGTGTGGTACAGGACGAAGAAGATATCATTCTCATTTCGTCCGACGGCATTATCATTCGTATCCCTGCAACCGAAATCCGCGAATGTGCAAGACCCAGTAAAGGCGTTCGCGTGATGAAAGTCAACCCCGAAGAACGCGTTGTAACCATCACAAGTACAGAAAAATCGGAAGAGGAAACCACGGAAGCCGATGCTCAAACCGAAAATGAAAACGGTAACGAAGCTCCCGCAGCAACCGAATCCGCACAGGAGGATTAAGCCATGCGTAAAGAAGTAAAAAATACCCCTAACAAAGCTCTTATTATCTTCGCCGTTGTTGCTGCTGTGCTGCTTCTGGCATGTGCAGTTGTCGGTGTAACACTTGCAAACTGCACATTCCTTCCCGAGTCCAAGCCTGCACAGACCACACCCTCTTTTGTCAGCGTTGTGGACAGCAATTCCGAAAAGAACAAAAACTATCTCAGCGAACTGCGTGAAATGACAGACCTGAGCGATATTCTCAGCACCTGGGCAACCAATAACAACGATTCGCTCATGTTCTCCGGCCATGCCACCAACTATCTGCTTGTCTGTGCAGACGGCGGTTCCGAACAGACCAACTACGGCAATGCCGATATCGTGACCCTCGTCAGCGTCAATGAAAACAACGACACCGTCAGCGTCGTCAATCTGGACAGAGATATGCTCGTCTATATCCAGTCCGATGCAGGTGCCACCTATGCAAAACTCAATGCCACCTATGCCAACGGCGGTATTGAATTGCTTGAAAAGACCATCGAGATCAACTTCAAAATCCGCATTGACCACTATCTGACCTTCACCATGGACAGCCTTGCTGCAACGGTGGACGGTATCGGCGGCATCCAGTACAGCATCACCCAGGAACTTGCCGATATGATCATGAAGGATTTCAATGTTGCTGTTCCCACCATGGGCAGCTCCAAGCTGTCCGGTCTTCATGTCACAAGCCTGCTTCGCGAAAAACGTGACGGCAACATTGTCCGTTCCCAGAGACAGGCTGACCTGCTTGCAGCCGTTATCAACCAGGTCAAGGGAT
Source organism: Acutalibacteraceae bacterium (assembly GCA_045576275.1). GTDB lineage: Bacteria > Bacillota > Clostridia > Oscillospirales > Acutalibacteraceae > RUG806. The sequence continues at coordinate 753 of JAZNGB010000053.1, read as the reverse complement.
TTGCTTTCGGAGACGGTCTTGATCTTGTCAAACTGCTTGCAGAAAACTGCTACACCGATCTCAGCGGTATGGATCTTGTCGATGCTCTCAAGCAGACTCTTCTCGGCGGTTGGAAATCCTACACGGTTGTCGCTTTCACCATTCCGAATGCAGAAAATTCCCAGCAGTACAAAGACAGCGACTGGATCCTGATTGTGGATATTCCTGTTGAAGCACAGACTTTGCATAAGCGTCTGTATACCACTTCCAACATCAGCCTGAACACCAACCGCCTGTCCTCTTTGGATGTCATTGCTGCTGTCAATAAGCTTTTCAACGATGAAAAGGTGAATGCCGAAGGTGAAAAAGAACCTGTAGCCGACAAGGATGAGGATGCAACCGGGGAAGAACCCACCGTCAACCTCGATGACCTTGTAGGCAATGAAGATGAAGCCGAAGACGAAGACGAAAATGACTACGATTATGATTATGATTATGATTATGATTACGACTATGACTATGACTACGACTACGGCGAAGACTATGACTACGGCGAAGACGAAGAAGCAGCAGTCGGTTAATTTCTGAATCAAGTTTTGTAAAAGGATCGCGAAAGCGGTCCTTTTTATTGTCTCTTCACGAAAAGTTGGGGGAATATTGCAATTAAAAGCAATGTTTAAATTATGGTTTGTTGAACAAACCGCAATAATGATATACGCCCCGTTGGGGCGCATGATATCACGACTTCGTCGTGATGATACCCGCTTTGCGGAT
>JAZNGB010000052.1:0-15707 GCA_045576275.1 Acutalibacteraceae bacterium | reverse complement strand
CAAGTTTGCACAAATTCGGTCAAAATAGTCTGATATAACCGCCTGAACCCCTCTGTCTGCGTTCCGCAGACATCTCCCCTTTCAGGGGCGACAAGGGGTTGGTGGGGTCTCCCACTTTGTGCTGTAAACCATAATTTATCTGTTACAAAATCCCCCACATTTCCGTGAAGAGCCCAAAAATTACGTTTGTTGAACAAACCGCAATAATGATATACACCCCGTTGGGGCGCATGATATCACGACTTCGTCGTGATGATACCCGCTTTGCGGATGATATATTTGTTTGCACAAATGTGTCGAATGCAGTTCGACAAACCGTAATGTACATTGCCTGTTTTTATATTGTCTTGTATTGTATTTGTAATTTGACAAAAGCAGGTGCATTGCATATAATATAACTTAGATAATTATTCTTTAAATACACAACAAAACGGAGGTAAGTTGCATGTACAGCATCCGAAAGTCCTTGCAACGGTCCAGGCAAAAGCTTGCACTTCGGCTTTTTGAAAAGCAATCCACGCGTTCAATGGGGGAAAAGCTCCTGGTGCAACAAACGGCACATACGCTTTATACCACCTGTCAATATTTCGTCAATCCCGAAGATCCGCTGCAAGTCGGCAGGGTCTATTTGGGTATGTGTGCCGTGTCGAACGAAAAGCCGCAGAATATTTCTTTCGGCAGCGAGCAATTCCGTTTTGAGCCATTGCATACATTCTCTCCCTCCGATGTCGGCTTGCAGGGCAATGACGAGGTTGCCGTTTCCTGCGTAACGCTGCGTCGGGTGGCAGGCAACCGTCTGCGGATCTGGCTTGCTCCCAACCGTGTCGGAAAAGGTATGAATTTAAGAACGATACAATACAGCGGCCCTGTTTTGTATCTCTATGAATTGCAGCCCAACGGAAAAACGGTCGGTGATCCCGGCAAACTCTATGACCGTTCGTTGTACATCAAGCAGGACACCGCCTATCTGCTGACGGATGAAAAACGCAGTTTCACACTCAAATTCATCTGTTCGGGGCATTGTCATTGGCAAGTATCTGCAACCTGAGGGAAGGAGGCATCACGATGGAAATTGAACTCAAACGCTGTCCGTATTGCCGCGAGACCGTAGCGATGGATCTGCTCGACGGCAACCGTATTGAAAAAGCAGCCTATAAAGCCAACAAACAGGCCATGCAGACACATCAGAATCACAAGCAGAATGATCGTTCCGTTGCCCACCGTCTGGGGGCGGCACAGCCTGTGGATATGCTCGGTGACAACGCAAACATCAACCGTTCTTTTGCGTTTATCCAATCCCTCGAAGAAAAGTCAAAATACCGCCGCATTCAATGGATGATTATTCACAACGATATTCCGCAGGACTACAAGGAACTGTTTGATCTGGCACAGTATTCGCTCGGTACGCGTTTTTCTGTTGAGCCTGTTAATTACCACGGATCGGCAAAATGCCATGTGCTCAATGCCGTCTGGTTCTGGGCATTCCGCGATGCCTATCTCAAACGCAGAAAAATGCGTTCGGGCAAAAGCGGACAGACCATGCCGCATCTGCAGATTCTTCGCAACCGTGTGGACGGTATGGACCGCATGGAACTGCGTTTCAAGGACAAGGAGCTGAAAAGCGAAAAATACCAGCTTGCCCTTGCCCTGACCCCTGTTTGTCCCTGTTGCAAACGCTTGCTGCCGAATGTGTTTCTGGATATCACGGACGATCCGCTGAGCATCAACCTCATCGGGGATCCGAAAGTCGGCAAAACCGTCTGGCAGACCGCTTTGCTGTATTATCTCTATAAAAACAGAAACGTTCCCGTGTCGGGCGATTTTTATCTGAGCATCCCCGAACCGCTGGATGAAGAACTTGCCGAGCGTATCGGAAAGTTCGCACAGGGTATCATTCCAAACCAGACCATGCGTGAGGCGATTGACGATAAGAATCTGAAAAAGAGTGCCATGCCCGTCGGCAGCCGCACGCAGCAATCCATGTCTGCCACGGATATTTTCAATGCCGCCACAAATGCCATGCAGGAAGAAACGCAGGATGCTTTTGCATTTTCTTTACCGCAGGCAGGTGCAGGAAGCGGTATGCAGGATTCGCGTCCGATTCCGTTTCTGTTTGTTCTGCATAAGAAAGTCAACGGCAAAATGCGAAGCCGTTTTGTCAATATATGTGATTTCCCGGGTGAAAATCTCGCCATGCACATAGCCGGTGTCAACAATACAGACCTTTACCGCACGGCGGATGCCCTGTTCTTGTTTGCCGACCTTTGTACATCGGAGACGGGACTCGCATCCGTCAACAGCTTTATTGAAAATTCTCTGAGTCAGGGAATGCCGCACATTGCTCTTGTGATTCCCAAGGCAGACAAGGGGGATTTCCTGCAGCAACTGACCGCTGCCACGGAAAAAGATTTTACCGAAACCTTTTCACGCATCATGCGTTTTCATCTTACAAAACCGACCTGCACCGTGCAGACCAATGCCCTCTCGCAGCTTTGCAGCCGCCTTGTTGAACAGTATCTGCATGGTTCTCCCGAAGTGCTTGCAGGCTATATCATCAACCGTTTTTCCGATCTTCTGTTCCGCAGTTCCCTTGTGAAATATTCCGTCGAAAGGGAAGACGGCGGCAACAACGTCACTTTGCAGGAAGTCATTTCAACTATTTGCGAAGACGAGCAGATGCGTCGTGATTTTGTCCCCGGTGAAGGCAGATTCTGGCTTGCCGGCATTGCCGAAAACCGCCTGTTTACCCACAATGAACGTCCCACGGATACAACCGGCTGCGAAGTGATTTTTGACGAAGAAAAAAATCTTCTGCGGCAGTATTATCTGCGGCATATTTTCCCTGCCGACAGCATCAATATGGCTGCGTGCAGCAAAAATGCACGGGATCTGAGTATTTTCCCCATCTCGGCTCTGGGTATGGAAGCGTTTGAGGAAAATGCCGTGCAGCGTTTTGATGCAGACAACTGGGATCCCGTCAATCTGACCGAACCGCTTTATTGGTTCTTAAGTAAAATCTGAAAAGGAGGGACATGATGAACAAGGAATTTACCATGCGTTTTGAACAGTTTTATTACGGCAGCCTGCCCGGTGTCGGACAACAGATCATCGGCGGTTCCGTTGCCGACGAACGCCTTTCGGCTGCCTTGCGCGACTTCATTTCCCGTATTTCTTTCAGCGGATATTGCAATGAGGAACGCTTTTTGTTCTGTCCGGTACTGGGCAGATTCACCAAGATTTTTATCAGGCGAGACGGCCGCGGTCAGTTTTTCCACATGACCGTTCCCGATGCTGGCTGTGTTCTCAAAGAAAATGCCGATGTGCAGCAGAAAGCCGATCATCTCATGGCGGTGCTGACCCTTCGCAGCGATGCTGATGTCATTCACGAAATGCGTGTATTGCCGAAGCTCGAAAACAACAGAATGTCACTTCCTGCGGACAGCCTTTGCGACCTGCTTGCAAGGGATCCGCTTGCCGTTGCATCCTTGTTGCAGTGTACCTTTTTGCCCTTTATGAACGGCGGCACACCCGTTGTGCTGTCTGCTCCCTACGGCGGTGCTTCCGCAAACGGTTTCACGGCATCCGACGAAATGCTTGCCCTTGCTTCGCTTATGTTGCTGTTGCTGCCCGAAAGCCTGCAAAAACAGGTGCGGCTGCGTTTTTCGGCAGAAAGCGAAACCTATGCTAAGAGTTTTGATTGCAGCCATTTGCTGCTTGCCAATGCACCCGATGCGGCATTTGATCTTTTGCAGCGTACACCCAAGACGGCTGTTGCTCCCGTTTTTGAAAAACTGGGTGCGTATATTGTCAGAAACGGTCTTTCCGCATACCGCAAAAAGGTATGTCCCGTGATGGAAAACTGGGTTCGCGGTTGCAGCGGTGAAAGGCAGTTGCGGTTGCTGCTGCTGGAGCTGCTGCTTGCCGAAAGCGAGATTCTGCAGCCTGTAAAAAATGCCGATCTTTCCGCTTTTTCGTTTTATTATACCAATGCGGATGCCGAATGGTTTGATCTTTGCGGAACTGCCATCGGTGCAGCACTTGTTGACGAACAACAGGCAAAATCCCTTCGAGACCGTTTGCTTGCAAACTGCAATGCCCTTGCCGAACGCAACATCGATGCGTATGACGGCAAGGAACAGGACGGTTTTCTGGCTCTTCTTGCGGCAAGTTATTCCTTTGCGGATGCACAGGAAAAAACCTCTTTTTTGCAGATTCTTTCCGAAAAGCTCGGAGAAGGTGCACAGAGTTTTTCTCTGCTTGCCGATATGAAAGCCAAAATGCGTTTTACCTTTTCTCTGCCCGAAAAACCCACCCCGACCTCGTTTTATGAAGGTCTGCGTGTATTGGAAACCGACAATCCTGCCTATGCACAGGCGGTTGTCAACCGTGCACTCGATGCCTATTTTGAGGATGCGGATGCGAACTGGCTGGGATGTATCAATAAGCTTTACAAAGCCCCTGCTACGGCACAGGCGGTGCTTGCGTGCCTGCTTGCAAGGGCGGAAACCCTGCTCGAAAAAACCACGGACAAAACCGCCCTTGCATGGTTCTGCGGTGCGTGTGCCGTCGGTCTGAAAGAGGACAAAGCAAGGCAGAGAGCTGTTCTGGAGATTCTTATGAAAAAGCATATTGCCTATGACGATTTGCTTGTCTGTGTCAAAGCCTTGCAGCTTCGCGAAGAGGATCTGCCCGTATCCGATGCCGTGCCGCCGCTTTCCGATAAATATGACAGCCTGCAAAGTCTGACAACGCTGCGTCTGCCGAATGAAGAAACAAAAGCACAGCGTGTTCGTGAGAGTGCCTTGCAGCGTCTGACGGAGGTGTTGGCTGCCGATTGCACATGGGAGGATATCCGCACCTGTGTGCCCGAAATTCTGAAAAATATTTCCTATATGCCGTCCACACCTTTGCATCTGCGACTGGAAACGGTGCTTTGCAGGCAGCTTGTGGTGCTTGTTCCGGATGTGCTTGTCAGTGAAAAAGAACACAGGGAATTTGCAGGTTTCCTGGTGCGTATGCGTAAGGATTTTTGTCTGCGTTTGTACCCGACAACCAACGCTGCGGATTGCTCTCTCAACAATCGCTCGGCATCAAAAAATGTGCTTTCGGCTGTTTTAAAGGTGCTGCCGTGGCTGATGCAGACCCTTGTGACGGTGCTGTGTGCGGTGTTGCTGTTTGTGCAGCCTGCCGCATTGACAGCGGATATGCAGCCGACCGCTTTGCAGACAGCAATGCCCTGGCTTTTTGCAGGTTTGGGTGCGGTGTTTGTTGTTCTGCATCTTGTGTTGCGTAAAAAGAAGCTTGCAGGTGTTTTGCTTGCACCGGGTCTTACCATGCTTGCGGCTGCGATTGTGTCACTTGTCTGCTGAAAGGAGGGCTTGTTTTGACAGATTTGTTGTTTGCGATGCTCAAAAGCATCGGCGTTTTGCTGCAAAAGGTAAAACGGGGACTTGTCCGCCAATGGCAGGAAATGCTTGCTGTTTTCCGTTTCGGCACAAAGGACGCTGCCGCCTTACGCGATCGCACGGATCTGCCTGTTCTGTGTCTGACGGTCTGGACGGGGGATACGGCTGCCAATCGCCGTACGGTGTATGTGCGTGAGGAAAGCTTTACCATCGGGAATGCGGACGGTTTTTACCTTTGTCTGGATCCCTCTTATGAGGTCGGAGATATTTATTGCTCCGTTTTTTATGACAACCGTCGGAATGAGTATGTTTTTGTGCAGCCGACAGGTGAATTTCTGCTTTTGCCCGACAGAAGCAAGCAGATTTACCGTCCCGGTGACTATGCCATTGCAGCCGGGGAGAGCCGTTATGAAACGGTTATCACCGATTCGGTTGTGGTCGGTGAAGAGCCTGTCTATTTCCACATTGCAGAAGTGTTCCGTTTTAAAGCGTATATAGAAAAACCGTTGCAGGAAAAGAAGGAAACACAGCTTGCTGCGGCAACGGTACAGGGAGGTGCGGTGCATGAAACAGAATAATCTCTCTTTGCGGAATTTGCCGGTTGCGGGCAACCGTGCGTTGCTGTTTTTTCGCACATCGGTCGCCAATCCTCTGATTCAGGTTTTGTTTACGGTTATCTATCAGGCCTATTGGCTGTATTGTCTGGGTGCAAGGTACAATATCCGTGTGGATATTCCGATGATCCTGCTGTTGTTCGGGGTCATGGATGTGTTGTTCCTCGGTGTTGCACGGCTTGTGCGTCTGAATGCACCGTTGCTGTTTGCGGTGGACCTTCTGCTGACGACCGGTTTTTGTGCACAATGTGTTTTTGTGGATACCTTCCCGGAAACCACCGGTATGCAGGTGCGTGAGATTGTAACCGACAGTCTTGTCTTCATCGGTGTCGGTATTGTCGCAGGCGGTGTCTGCATGGCGGTCTGCTATTGGGTCATGCATTCCGCAAGGCAGCCGTTGCAGGCAAAATCCGTTCCGTTTTTCTGTGTGTTGCTGTGTCTTGCCGCCGTGGCTACCGCGGGATATTCTCTCGTAACAGGCTCGCAATGGCTGTTTGACGGCCGTTTGCAGCCGGGTGAATTCATCAAATTCGGCTTTCTGTTTTTTGCTGCCCTCGTGGCAGGTGTTGCGGAAGAATACATGAGCTACCGCAAAAAGCTGTTTTATCTGGTGTCTGTGTATCTGTTGCTTGCTTTGACCTATGTTGTGCAGAGTGAATTGGGAAGCTTGCTGGTTGTCACTGCGGTGTTTGCCTTGTTTCTTGTCATCTACAGCAAGAGCTGGTTGCTGACAGGCGGTTTGCTTGCGTTTATTGCCGTGTTTGTATGTGTTGTGCTGGCTGCACTGATCAGCTTCGGCAATATGTATATCGACGAAAAATATGCCGATCCGCCTGCGGAAGATGCGGTTGTGCAGGAAGTGCAGGAAGAGCCGTCGTTTTTTGAGCAGGATCACGGAAAGCTGATCAATACCGTGCTCGAAAAATTCACTTCCAACTATGAAAAGGTCTATATGCGTTTCATGGTCTGCGTGGATATTGACGGTACCGATCCCAATCTGAGTCAGGCATTGCACGATGTGATTCAGGAATATTATGTCTACCAGGCAAGATGTGCACTCAATGCCATCGGCATCAGCGGCATCTTTACCCAAGGTCCTGTCTTTACCTATGTTCCCGTCGGGGAATCGGACTATATTTATACTTCCGTTCTGCAATCGGGCGGCTATCTGAGTGTGCTTGTCATGCTTGCCGCATTTCTGGTGCTTGCGGATACCACGCTTGACATCGTCTGCCGCAACTGTCCTTTGTTCGGACGGTACGGTGCTTTCCTGATGGCTGCGACACTTGTTGTGCAGATGTGTATCAACGTATTGGGTGTCAACAATCTTCTCCCCCTGACAGGTATTACCATTCCGCTTGTCAGCAAGGGCGGTTCGAGTCTTGCGGTCAGTTTTATGATGATTGCCGTCATTCTTGTGACCGACCTGCATTACCGTCGCACCAATCTCAAATATACCGAAAACTTTGCACAGGCTACTGAAACGAAAGGGGGTTGTTTCCTTGTCAATGATGAACCGTTCGCAAAGGGATGATCGTCCTGCTCCCGTACACAAAACCGCAGGAACACCCGGTCGTTTCCGCTTGCTGCTGGACAATCCGCGTCCGACCATGACGACCCGTTCGCTGTATATCCTGACGAGGATGTCCTTTGCCTTGTTTCTGGTGATCTGTCTGCTCATTCCCGTCACCTTTTCCGTTATGCTCAACAACCGTCTTGACGGTGACAGTGCAAAATACAAAAGCATCGTCAGTGTCAGCCTGGAGCGTGAAAATCTGCGCGGATCGATCTATGACCGCAACGGGAAAATTCTTGCCGAAACCTTGCAGAATGAGGACGGATCGACCCAAAGAAAACTGTATTACAAAGAGAGTCTTGCCCATGTCATCGGTGCACAACCCGGTGCCTATTACGGCAGTGAGGGGGCTGAGGTTTATTTTAACCAGTTGCTCGTGGGACTCAAAAAGAAAAACATAGATGCACAACGCGGCGACAATGTGTATCTGACGGTGGATGTAAATCTGCAGGAGCTGCTTTATACCTTGCTGGAAGGTACGGTCGGTGCTGCCGTTCTGACCGATTGCAAAACAGGGGAGCTGCTTGCGATGGTCAGCACACCGTCCTATGATCCGTCTGTGTCTTATGAAGAGGCCACACAGCTCTATCAGAACGGTGAATATGTCAACAATGCCGTGGCATCGCTCACACCCGGATCGGTGTTCAAGCTTGTCAGTGCTGCTGTGCTGACGGACAACGATGCTCTGATTCTGCTTGACAATGACGGCGGTCAATATACCTATCAGGGTTTGGGTACCATTGCAAACTACGGGGATTATGCCTACACAAATGTCGATGTCTACAAAGCCATTCAGAAGTCCTCAAACGTTTGGTTCAGCCGTGCAGCGATGGAATTGATCACACAGAAATCAATGGATACCTACATCAGCGGCATCGAAGCTCTGGGAATCGGTTCGGCTGTGCAGACACAGTTCGGCAAGCTTGTGCAATCCCACGGCATCACCGCAAACGATACCTGGGAGCTGCTGCAAAGTTCGTTCGGACAGGGAAAGCTTTTGCTGAGTCCGATGTATATGAACATTTTTGTTTCCGCAGCCGTCACGGACGGAAAAATGCGTGTGCCGTATATGCTGTTGCGTTCCGTCGGTCCGGATAACAAAACGAGCGAAGAAGGCAAGGCACAAAAGCTTGACTTTACCGTTTCGGAAGCTGCGTGTGCCGTCATAAAACAGGGAATGTTACAGGCAGGCAATGATTACGGTCTGCTCTGGAACGGACAACCGGGAAGCGTGTATGCAAAAACGGGTACGGCAGAGATTTCGGATGTGCGTAACAACATCTGGCTGACCAGCAGTTTTCCTGCCGAAGATCCGCAGTATACGCTGACGATGGTGCAGCTTGACGGCTTGCTGCTGAGCGGTGCTTTGGTGGATGATATCCAGACGGTGATCGATTACCTTGCTGCCGCCGGAGCATAATCTGAAATAAGTCTTTGTGCGGGATTTGCCGAAAAAGCAATCCCGCTTTTTTGCTTTATAGGAAACTGCGTTTCCATAAAGCAAAAAAGATTATATGTCCCTTAGAGATGGACGAATCGAAAACGGTCGCCGCGTTACGGCGAAGCCGTTTTCTTGTTTGTTGGCTGTTGTCTGACTGTATGCTTGACAAATTGCATAAATAATAATATAATATAAATTCAAATTGTATTCCTTAAAATCGGAGTTGAAAAAATATGATCCACGACAACAACCAGTATGAAGCCGATTTTCTGTCCGAGCTTTGCGAACAGTACCGTGCTTCTTTGCATATTCAGCCGGAGGATTTCAGCCGTTACCACATCAAAAGAGGTCTGCGTAATGACGACGGCACCGGTGTTATGGCAGGTCTGACCCAGATCTGTAACGTTGACGGTTACTACATTGACGACGGTGAACGCATCCCCCGTGAAGGCAGACTGTCTTACCGCGGTGTCAACATCTATGACCTGGTCGGTGCCTGTGTGGCGGAGAACCGTTTCGGTTTTGAAGAGCTGACCTTTTTGCTTTTGTTCGGTTTCCTGCCGACAAACGATCAGTTGCAGCGATTCCGCGGTGTGCTTTCTCATTACCGCGAGCTGCCGTCCTCGTTCATTGAAGACGTTATCATGAAAGCACCCTCCCCCTCGGTGATGAATCGTATGCAGAGTGCGGTTGCGGCTTTGTATGCTTACGATCCGCAGGCAGACGACCTCTCGCCCGAAAACATCATGCGTCAGAGCATTCAGATCATCGGCAGATTGCCGTCCTTGATGACCTATTCTTATCAGGTCAAACGCCGTAACTATCTGAACAAGAGTATGTATATCCATCCCATCAAACCCGAACACAGCACGGCGGAAAGCATTCTCAATTCCATCCGTTCCAACCGCAAGTTCACGGATGATGAAGCAAAGCTGCTCGATTTGTGCATGATCCTGCATGCCGAACACGGCGGCGGTAACTGCTCGACCTTTGCGGTGCGAACCCTGACGAGTTCCGGCACGGATTCCTATGCAGCCATCGCAGCCGGTATCGGTGCTCTCAAAGGCCCCAAGCACGGCGGTGCAAACATGAAGGTTGCGGAAATGGTGGAAGCCATCCGCGAAAATGTAACCGACATCACCGACGAAGAACAGGTTGCAAACGCATTGCGGAAGGTTGTTCGCCGTGAAATCGGTGACAAGTCGGGTCTGATCTACGGTATGGGCCATGCAATCTATACCCTCAGCGACCCGAGAGCTGTTTTGCTGAAAGAAAATGCCCGTGCACTTGCCGAGAAAAAAGGATTCGGTGACGAGTGGAAACTGCTTGACAACATCGAGCGTATGACACCCAAGGTATTTCTTGAAGAAAAGGGTAATAATAAGAAAATGTGTGCCAATGTGGACCTGTATTCCGGTCTTATTTACCGCATTCTGGCATTGCCCGAAGATCTTTATACACCCATTTTTGCCTGTGCAAGAGCCGCCGGTTGGTGTGCACACCGCATGGAAGCATTGATCACGGACGGCAGAATCGTCCGTCCTGCATTCAAGAGCCTTGCACAGAAACAAAAATATGCAGCCATTGCCGAGCGCGGCTGAGTTGCACCAATCAGAATGGAAGTGTTTTTAGTATGAAAAAAATCAAAGTCAAGGGCAGCCTTGCCAATCTTACACCTGCTGCTCCCATGATCGTTGCGGCTGTTGCGGCTGCTGTTTTGTTGCCGTTGCGTATCTGGCAGCTGTTTGCAAACACCGACCTTGCAACCGGTTTTTTCCTTGAAAAGAACGTGTTTGTGTATACATTTTACATTGTTGCCGTTGCAGCATCCGTTGTCATTGCGGTGCTGTCCGTACTCTGCGGCAAAATGCCCGGATCGGCTCCGGCTGAAGTCAGAGCCACGTTCAGCGGTATTGCATCGCTTTTGCTTGCAGCCGGTTTCGGTTATACGGTATTGCCCTTGCTCAGCGATCTGCAAAGCACTGCCGTCAGCTCCGGGTTGGGACTGATTGAATCCGCAAAACTCAACGGCGGTTTCCGCGATATGCTGGAAATGCTGATGAGTGCCGTTGCCATGATTGCGTATGTGCTGTATGCCGTTTCCTGCTTTACGGGTAAGCGTCGCTGGCTGAAATACACCGCTGTCCTGTTCCTTGCAGGACCGATGTGGGGTGTGTTTCGCATTCTCTCTTACTTCTCCTATACCATCAGCTATTTGGTTGCAGCCGAATTGTTCTGCGAACTGTATGCGGCTTTGTTCCTGATGCTGTTCCTGTTTTGTCATGCCCGTTTTGTCACCCGTACGGGAGCAGACGGCAACACATGGACGGTTGTGGCTTCGGGTCTTATCAGTGCCCTGTTCTGTGCACTTGCAAGCATTCCGCGTCTGTTTACAAGTGTTGTGGGTGCCGGTGCGGTGGAAGGCTTCGGTATGGATTGGCTGTTTGCAGCCGGTGCAATCTTCTCCCTGACCGCCGTGTTGTCGTGCGTGTTCAAGGGTGTTGCCGACAAGAAACCCGAAGAACAGATCCCCGAATCTGCCGGTGATGACGGCAGCATCCCCGTATTGCCCTTTACTGTTGAATGATGGAACTGTTTTTATCGAATGTATGGATCGCAGCACGGCAGGTGCTGATCCTGTATCTGATGGTGGCTGTCGGTTTTTTGTGTGACCGCACGAAGCTGTTTACCGAAAAAACCGCAAGATTGACCAACAATCTCCTGTTTTATGTCATCACCACCGCGGTGATCGTAAAGTCATTCGCGACCACACCCTTCACCCCTGAAACCGCAAAGCAGCTTTTGATGGCTTCCTTGTGTGCGGTGGGGACTCATGTGTTGGGGATATTGCTGACTTTGCCTTTGTACCGCAAGGGCAAACCGCATGATGTGATCTATAAATATGCCTGCATTTACGGCAACTTCGGCTACATGGCATTGCCACTGGCACAGGCTTTGCTCGGGGATGAAGGTGTGCTGTATTGCTCGATGGGTGTGCTTGTTTTTCAGACCTTCTGTTTTACACACGGCATCAGCCTGATGAACAAAACGGAAGAAAAAACAAAGTTCAGCATCAAAAAAATTCTGCTCAACCCCGGTATCATCGGTGTTGTCCTCGGCTTGCCGTTTTTTCTGCTCGGTATCAGAATGCCCGACTTTGTCCTGGAGCCGATCAGCGGAATTGCCTCGATGAATACGCCTCTTGCCATGATTCTGTTGGGTACATATATGTCCAACTGCGGCATGAAAGGCTTGTTCTCGGATAAAAACAATTACTTCGTTACCTTGATAAAAAACATCGTTGTTCCCATGATTATGCTTGTTGTTCTCAAGGGGACAGGTGCCGTAACGGGCACGCTTCTGGTTTCTACGCTGATTCAGGCGAGTGCTCCCGTTGCCAACAACACCGTCATGTTTTCCGCCATGTACGGACATGATACGGGTGTTGCGACCAAAACCGTCACCTTTTCTACGTTTGCAAGTGTGTTGACAATGCCCTGCATTATTGCACTTGCAAAACTGTGAGTGCCGCAGGCAGGGAAGACCTGCAGGCGGTGTTCGGGGAGCATCCGTGGGGACTTTGTCCTTTTGATGCCGTGCAATCGCATTTGTTGCCTGTACGCAGTGTGTCACGCTTGCCCGAACAACCGAAAAGTATTTTTGTTGTTCTCTTTCCCTATCTTTTGGAGGAGGATGTCTATACCGACCCGCGTTTGTCCCGTTATGCCGTGCCGAAAGACTATCACCTGCTTTGTACGGAAAAGCTCTCTGCCATGTGTTCGCAGTTGCAGACGATGTTTTCCGAAAACCGCTTTGTCGCTTTTGCGGATGCATCGCCTGTACCCGAGGTGTATGCCGCTGCCTGTGCAGGTCTGGGTGTTGTGGGTAAAAACGGCCTTTTGCTGACCGAACAATACGGTTCGTGGGTCTTTATCGGTGAGATTGTCACGGATCTTGCATTGCCGTGTAATGCGATGCCGCCGCAAGAATGTTGCGGCTGCAATGCCTGCGTATCTGCCTGTCCGACAGGTGCATTGTCCGCAACGGGATTTTGTGCGGAACGTTGCCTTTCTCACATTTCACAAAAAAGAAAACTGACACAAAGCGATATTTTGTTGCTGCGTGAGAATACTGTACTGTGGGGCTGCGACCGCTGTCAGCTTGCCTGCCCCCAAAACAAAAAAGCACACGTTTCGTTTGATGATTCGTTCCGCAACAGTGCCAAAAGCACCGTGACGGAAAACGATCCGCAGCGAGCCTATGCATGGCGGGGCGATGCGATTCTGCGAAACCTTGCTTTGCTTGAACCGGAGAAAGAATGAAACCATCGACCGTCAAAACCGAATCGATTCCCGATGCCCTGCTGACACTGATCCGTACGGGTCGCTGTCCCCATGCGGTTTTGCTTGTCGGAGGGGACGAAAAAAGCCGCAAAAAAGCGTGTGAAACAACGGCTGCGGCACTTTTGTGCGAAAACCGCGAACAGGCTCCCTGCGGAAAATGCAAGGCCTGTATCAAAACCAAGGCAGGTTCGCATCCGGATATCAGCATCTACACCGGTACCGAGAAAACCCATTCCGTCGGCATTGCAACCATTCGCGATTCCATCCGTTCAAGCCTGTATGTGTCCCCGAATGAAGCACAACGCAAGGTTTATGTCCTGCCTGATGCGGACGGCATGACCCGCGAAGCACAGAATGCGTTTCTCAAAACATTGGAAGAGCCGCCCTCCTATGTCAGTTTTGTCCTGGGAGCCGACGGTAAACAAAAGCTGCTCACAACGGTTCTTTCCCGTTGTACCGCCTTTTCGTTGGGTGAAAAAGTGCAAAAGGAAGGTGCCGAGCGTGATATAGCTGCAGCACTTGCCGCGGCACTTGCCCGTAAAAACGAATTTGAGCTGATCCTTGCGGCGGCACCCTTGCAGAAAAACCGCAAGCTGATTAAGAAAACCGCTGTCTTTTTGCAGACATTGTTGCGTGATGCGGCTGCAAGCGATGCCAATGTGCCGACCCTGTCGGGTTGTGATCGCGAAGCGATGCTCCTCGGCAATGCGTTCGGCATGCATGAGATCACACAATTCATGGCGGTTTTGCGTGAGGTTTGTGAGTATGCGGATAAAAATGCAAATGAAAACCTGCTCTTGTGCGTGCTGACGGCACGACTTGCAGAGGTCTGGACTGCGAAATAAACAAAGCCGTTTGTTTTGCGTATAAAGCAGCCTTTACGGTTGCCTGAAAGGAAGATGTATTTATGGCTGAAGTCATCGGCGTACGTTTTAAAGATGTAGGCAGAGTCTATTATTTTGATCCCGTCGGTTATAAAATCGAAAAGGGTAAAAAAGTCATTGTTGAAACCGTACGGGGTGTGGAATGCGGCACGGTTGCACAGGAAAATAAAGAAGTTTCCGAAGAAGAAATCGTAAAACCCCTCAAACCCATCATCCGTCCTGCTACCGCACAGGATGAAAAGCAGTTGATTGCCAATATGGAAAAAGAAAAGAAAGCCTTTGCCATTTGTGAGCAGAAAATTGCTGCCCACAATCTGGATATGCATCTGGTGGAGGCGGAATATACATTTGACTGTGCCAAGCTCCTGTTTTTCTACACGGCACCCGGCAGAGTCGATTTCAGAAGCCTTGTAAAGGATCTTGCATCCGTTTTCCGTGTTCGTATTGAACTCAGACAGATCGGTGTGCGTGATGAGGCAAAAATGCTTGGCGGTCTGGGCATTTGCGGCAGACCCTTCTGCTGCAAGGAGTTTCTGCCCGATTTTCAGCCTGTTTCTATCCGTATGGCAAAAGAACAGGGTCTGTCATTGAATCCTGTCAAAATCAGCGGCACCTGCGGCAGACTGATGTGCTGTCTGAAATACGAGCAATCGTCTTATGAGCATCTGCTGCGGATCACTCCCAAAATCGGTGCACTTGTGGAAACGGTGGAGGGCAGAGGTATTGTTGTGGACAATAACCTTCTGACCGGTGTTCTGAAGGTGCGTCTGGACCGTCGTCCGGATGCGGCTCCCTTTGTTGTGAACCGCAAAGATTGCAAGCTGCTCAAGGATGGTCACATCCGTGTGGACAAGGCAGAGATGGAAGCACTGAAAGATATTGAATAATTGATATTATTTCATATAAATATATTGTATTATTTTTCTTTTCCCTATTGATATTTATATAGCTTGTGCTACAATGTTAGATATATTAAAGAAAAAGGAGGCAACTAAAAATGGCATATGTTATTTCCGATGCTTGCATTTCCTGCGGTGCTTGTGCAGGTGAATGCCCGGTAGAAGCAATCTCCGAAGGCGACGGCATTTATGTTATTGATGCAGATGCTTGCATCGATTGCGGCGCTTGTGCAGATTCTTGCCCCGTAGGTGCTCCGGCTGCTGAATAAGCAATCAAACACTTCAACAAAAAGACCTCCTGCCAATCGGCGGGAGGTCTTTGCTTTGGGTGCATTTTTTTGGCTCTTCACGGAAATGTGGGGGATTTTGTAACAGATAAATTATGGTTTATCTTACTGACGGAATCCGTCAAATACTTGTCGCCCCTGAAAGGGGAGATGTCACGAAGTGACAGAGGGGTTAACCAAGTTTGCACAAATTCGGTCAAAATAGTCTGATATAACCGCCTGAACCCCTCTGTCTGCGTTCCGCAGACATCTCCCCTT
>JAZNGB010000051.1:0-122883 GCA_045576275.1 Acutalibacteraceae bacterium | reverse complement strand
TTTACTATTATATCAGGAGGTTTCTTCTTTCCGTTAGTTCTTTTTCGGGCGGCTTTGAGCTCGCCCGTTTTTGGCTTTACTAAAGTCTTCTTTCACCCCCAGTAGAACTGGGGGTTTATTTCCACACCTAAAGGCACCAATTGCAAAACCGACTGCAATCCGAACGGAAAGCAGTCGGTCATTTTTCATTGAATCTCTTGCTCAAGCTCATCAAAACAAGCAACCGAAAAGAATTCACCCAAGGTGATATCCAATCCGTCGCACAGCTTTTTGATTGTCACAATTGACACATCGCGGCGCGTTGAATCCATCATACTGTAAACGGTTGACGGTGTAATGCCTGCACGGGTTGCAAGCTCATTGAGCTTCATATTTTTTTCTTTGCATAATTGCGCAAAACGCAAGGCTACAACATCTTTGACGCTCATACGACTCACCTCAAAAATATTGTATTTCATTGTTTAAATTCATTTAACAAATTCCTTGTAAATGGCTTCGAGGGTTGCGTGGTAATCCTTTTCGTCCACAGCAACAATGATGTTGATTTCGCTCGAGCCCTGGTCGATCATGCGGACATTGACCTTTGCGTTTGCAAGGGCGGTGAAAACTCTTGCAGCAGTGCCTTCGGTGTTGACCATACCTCTGCCGACAACAGCAACAAGGCAAAGACCTTCGACAAGGGTGATGGAATCGGGATTGACCTTCTTGACGATGTCTGCGGTGATGGAGCCCTTGTGGGAGCCGAGTGCATCTGCGGAAACGAGCACACTCATGGTGTCGATACCGGAGGGCAGGTGTTCAAAGGAAACGCCGTGGTTTTCGAGAACCTCGAGAACCTTTCTGCCGAAGCCGAGCTCAGCATTCATCATATCCTTTTCAACATGAATGGCGGTAATGCCCTTCTTGCCTGCAATACCGGTGATGACGGTGGGAACAACGTTGCTGGAAGCCTTGTGCACGATCATGGTGCCGGGGGCATCGGGGCAGTTGGTGTTGCGGATGTTGATCGGAATTCTTGCCTTTCTTACGGGGAAGATTGCTTCGTCATGCAGGACGGTAGCACCCATGTAAGACAGCTCACGAAGCTCTCTGTAGGTGATTTCGGGGATGGGCTGGGGATTTTCGACCACACGGGGGTCAGCCATGAGCATACCCGAAACGTCGGTCCAGTTTTCATAGATGTCTGCATGGCAGGCACGTGCAACGATGGAGCCGGTAACGTCAGAGCCGCCTCTGGAGAAGGTTTTGATCATGCCGTCGGGCGTTGCGCCGTAGAAGCCGGGAACAACTGCATATTCGTGGTAAGAAAGCAGACGGGCAAGCTCCTTGTCGGTCTTTTCGACATCAAGCAGACCCTTTTCATCGAAGAAGATGCCTTCTTCTGCATCGATGAAAGCAAAGCCGAGGAAATTTGCAAGAATCTTGGAGTTGAGGAATTCACCGCGGCTTGCGATGTAGTCCTGGCTTGCACGGTGCATGATAGCAACCTTGATAGCCTTGAGATCCTCTTCAAGAGAAAAATCAATGCCGAGATCACGGATGATTCCGTTGTAGCGCTCGGTGATCTTATCGAATGTTTCGTCAATGCTCTTCTTGTCCTTTACAAGGCGGAAGCACTGCAGAAGCATATCCGTGACCTTTGTGTCATGCGAATCCCTCTTGCCGGGTGCAGAAGCAACAACATATCTTCTGTCGGGATCGCTCTTGATGATGTCCGCAACCTTGCGGAACTGGTTTGCGTCGGCAAGGGATGAACCGCCGAACTTGACTACTTTAAGCATAAAAACACCTCTGGGTATGGTAATAAATATTAACGGTGATATATTATATTAAATAATTTTTGATTTTGCAATAGAAAAATCAAATAACAGTACAAAATCCCCATTACGACGGAGAATAGGGGATTTTTGGGGAACATTTTGATTGCTTTGCACACAACAGAGCAAAATTAAATGCGACTGATCCAAACTACAACTTCAAAAAGGACCGAAGACTGTGCTTTCATTGTTCTGAATTTGCCAAAAATACCGGTCGGGTATTGAATCTGTGAATACTATGGTGTATTATAAATTCAAATACAGATTTCAAGGAGTTGTTGAAGATGATCGTTATTGAAAAAATTGTGGCTTTTTTTGCAACCATCGCTTGTATTTTTTCTCTGATTCCGAATTCTCTGGGTATTTACAAAGAAACCTACGAAGCGGAAAAGCCTGATGAAGTGCTGATGAATGCCGTGCTCATTGCCGACATTCATGCCGACGGCGACCCTGTGCGTGACAGAAACGACAACCTGCGCCGTCTGTTTGCCGATATCAATGCCTCCGAAGAAAGGCTGGATGCGATTGCCATTGCAGGCGACATCACAAACTGTGGTAACAGAAAAGAATACATCAACCTCAAAGCCATGCTGCTCATGTATAACAAATCGGAAAATCTTATCCCTGCGATGGGCAACCACGATTCCCGTGCTACCTGTGTGGAAGAACCCTATTTTGATGAAGGATCTTCCCTGTTTCAGAATTTCCTGCACTCGCAAGGCATCGAAACCGAAACCAATTATTATTACAAAGTTGTCAACGGCTGCTACTTCATCGTATTGGGAACTGAAAGCATGCCCGATCCTTACATCTCCGACACACAGATCGAATGGGTTGATTCCCTGCTCGCAGAAGCCGCCCAGACGGGTATGCCCTGCTTCATCATCTCTCACGAATTGCTCATGGGAACGCATGATGATGCGAATGTCCCGGCATCCAGAAACCTCGGTGAAGCTTCCGACAAGATCAAGGCTGTTGTCAAAAAGTATGCCGACGAAGGACTTACTACCGTATATGTCTGCGGCCATCTGCACAGAAATTTCCATGCAGATACGCTTGTAACCGTGTCTGACAATTTCTACAGCCTGCTGCTGCCCAGTGCATTGTTCACCGAAGACGACATCACCGGTGAGGATATTCTCAGCCTCGGTGTGACTGCGGAAGTCTATCAGGACAAGCTGGTGATCCGTGCAAGAAATTTCTACACCTTCGAATGGCTCGAGGACTACCGTTGGGAGCTGCCTGTTAATATCAAATAACTTATAAAAAATATTCACCGCATCCCCTGCAAAAAAAGTATCGGGATGCGGTGTTGTTATTTATTGGCTAATTCATTTTAAAGCTGATAAATTATGGTTTATCGGTGAGTCGGGGAGTCAATCACGGGGACGGCTACTGTGATTGCCGAACAATTTTTCAAGGGCAATCGCAGTACTGTCCCCTGATTTACGACCTGCACAAACCAGATTCCATAAAAATCTCCGCAAATCAGGGGACGGAACCACGGACCCGTCCCCATGATTGGCTACTCTGTTCGCTAAACCATAATTTACACAAAAAACCTATTTAATCTTCAGGTGCGAAATACGGTACATTGAGGGTATCCGTAAAAAAGGCATTGGTGTCGGCTTTCAGACCGTTTTTGTCAATGACAGTCACGCGGAAAAAGCCATCGGTTTTGAGAATTTCAAACACTGCATGGGTGATTTCGCCGGTGTCTTCGTTATAACGGGACATACATCTTCGTTTGTTGACCGTACACACCACCTTGTCGGCAGGTGAGCATTCCACATGAAGCCGTCCGTCTTCCATCCAAAGACCATAGATTTCGGGTCCTTGAGAAGCATAAAACCATCCGTTCACGAGTGCTTCGGACACGCTTTCATAGGTCAGATCCCTTGCCTTAATCATGGTGAACGCACCGAATGAATCCCACATTCTGCAGACAGGATCACGGCGGTTGTGGTTGTCGTCCGTGGCAAGGCAGAAAATTCGCTGCTCTTTACGCAGAAAATCATCATAAGCCTTGGCATTGTACTCATCGTAACCGTCAATGAAGCTTGAATAGTTGCAGATTTCCATGGCATGCATGCCCTTATATTTTATATAATCCTCATAATGCTCCAGCGACCAGGTGGGGTGATTATAAGTCACAAAAAATCCCTTTTCTCTGCATTTTGCAATGGCGGTGTTGATGCAATCGGCATTGTATTCGCGTTCAAAATCAGGCTCGTTTTCATCAATGCAGATCTGACTGTTGTGCTCAGGATTGTGGTATTTTGTACGGTGAAAGCACGGTTGGGTGATGTTGTCCTTGTCAAGTGCAATCACACACAGGTCACACACTTTTGCATCCAGAAAATCAGGCCGCCAGCTCTCGTCAAAGCCGAGTTCAAAGCCCGTCAGCATCAGAAAATCATCGTCCGTCAGGTCATGGTGGGGAATCATGATTTCATGATCGGTGCAGCAAAGAATGCTGTAGCCACGGGATTTATAAAGGTTTTTCATTTCAGCAGGTGTGAGCGTACCGTCGGAAACGGTGGAATGCGAATGCAGATTAGCCTTATAAAACTGCCCGCTTGCAGGCAAAAGATAATGCTTCATACGTTCCTCCTGAAAGGGATTTTCTCATTTCCTATTGTAGCATTCACACAGCAAAAGTGCAAGGAGTGATTTGGAATTATTGCCGGCAAAAGCAAAGGGAACGACCAAAGCCGTTCCCTTTTCACAAATCAATGCATCCAGTTTTTCGGATCTTCCAACCCAACAGCCGCACGTAATATCAATCTTGCATCTGCAGATGAAATTTTTGCTTCCTGATCGACATTGGCAGCCATGTATTCCGCAGAATCTTCGGAATAAGATTCAAGTCCGACAGCTGCTCTCAATGCAAGACGTGCATCGGCAGAAGTCACAGCACCATCGCCATCAACATCGGCAATATTTATAATTTTATAAACCTTGTTGTCAGAAAGAGAAAGCGTCATTCCGGTTGACAGCAATTGATCTGTAACCGCTGTACCATCTTTATTCAAAAGTATACTGTTTTTACAATTTATCTGTGTCAACAACTGTTGAGCAGTGGTTCCGGGCAGTACAAATAAACAAGGCTGCGGGGCATTCGTACTCTTTCCCTCAACACCGGTGAATTTCAAAGATGCCCCCTGCTTCAAATAAATATGGCAAGCAATGGGACTATCATTCGAAATTGATTGTTTGAATTCCATATCATTAAGTTGTTGTTCCAACTCTGGCAATTCAAGAGAATAATTCAATAACTGATTGTATAAATTTGTCAATTCAATTTCAGCGGCATCCAGCTGTTGTTTGGTTGATGTCAATGTGACATTTGCTTGTGTGAGCTGTGCCTGCATGGAATCGAGCTGCGTTGCAAGCTGATTAAGTTCAGCTTCCTGCACAATCAATTCTGCCTGATATTGCTGCAGAATCGGTTTTGCATATGCTGCAAGTTCCGTAGCAAGACCACCGGTCGTTGTTGAACCGATGATATCTTCATTGATGCCGGGATATATTATCTGGAAGAATTTAATAATGTCATCCATTTCTGTACTTGAAAAATCACCGTTTTGTCTTTCTTCAAGCATTGTTAACAGTGATTGCGTTTCAGTAATCATGGTTTTTGTGGTTGAAACCTGTGCCTGCGCTTGCGTGTAAGAATTTCTTACAGTGTTATACTCTTGTAAATTTGCAGAATATTCCGCATATGCAGTGGTATAAAGTGCTTTTTGTTCAGCATAAGAAGCAACATTTGTCTGATATTGTGCTAATAGTGTGTTATATTGACTCAAATTGGCTTCATATTCCGCATTCAAAGCATCGTATTCAGCAGTGGACCAATATTCAAAAAAAATGCCACAATCACTCGGTGCGGTAATAGCACAATCGCCATCAACAACAATTGATAGATTCACATCGAAAACAGCAGATTGAACGAAAATAGCATCGCCATTATAATTGTGTAAAAAAATAGTATAAGCCAACACCCCCGGTGTTGCGGTTTGCTCCGTCAACAAACGCCAACCGTTCCCGCTGTACTCCACTCCAACAGCAGGATCCGAAATAAAGGTATCATCAATTGTGATTCCTGTTTTTTCATAATCAAGCCCAACTGTTACAGTTTTTGCATAAACAATAGAACGCGGCAATATACCACACAACAGCAAAGAACACAAAACAATTGATATAAGGATTCTGTATATTTTCACAAAAATCACCTCACCATTACTATATCACACGTTTGCACGCAGTGCAATATCGTTTTGTGTCCGCCGGCACAACCCCTTTGTTCTCGCTTCGCTCGAAACAAGACAGAGCACCATCCCCTGGCCTCCCGAACAACCGTTTATAAATACATTGGACTTTTGGAAATAAAAACAGACAGGGAACAATCTCGGTCCCCTGCCTGTTTATATTATCTTACTGTTTTATGTATTGTTGATTACCAATTGCATAGCTTAAATCGTGTTGAATTACAGATAACGCTGTACCGTCGTCATTTAGCTCAAAGCTAGCCCTTTCATCAATATATAGTCCATCTCTAAGAATAACAATCGCCTCATCGCGCACTTCATATGTAAAGTCAAAGCGATGATTCGTATAACCTTCCATAAGAACCTCACAACGTCCTATTCCACCTTTGTTAAACGTAAACGCATAGTTTGCTGATTTCCAAACTCCGATGTAATTGGAAACATCATTTTTATCTAATAAAATAGTATTCTCGGTTGTGGCTACGGTTGCTTCTACGGTTGTGGCTACGGTTGATTCCACGGTTGTTTCTGTGGTTGATTCTATGGTTGATTCGTGAGTATCGTTGCTGCCACCACAAGCACACAGGGACAGGCTCAATACGAGTACCAAGGGTAACACGATTACTTTTTTCATAATTATCCCTCTTTCCTTTTCGTTAATTTCGTCCATTGATCAAAAAAAATAATGACGTTTAACTTAATGATAACATATATTCTTTAATTTTACAACAAACATTTCCTCCATTTTAAGTAAATTTTAAATTTATAAAAATGATACATCCACAATACAACAATGTCAACAACATAAAAGTATTTATTTCGACATGCCGCTATTTATACTAAAACAAGTTAATCATAACAACTTTAGTATTCCGGCTTTACGCATGGCAACAATCATTGCCTCAATATCTCTTTTGGTAACATCTTCAAAAGGTTTTTCTGTGTCAAGGTAATGACTAATGTTATTCATGTGAGAGTGGTAATTGCGGATTGTAATATCTGCAACCCCTTTTGCTGTCTGAGATATTACAAACATCTCAAAAACTTCTGAAAAGATCTTTGTTTCTTGTGCCGGCATTTCAATTTTCTTCATAAAAAGATGACCTTATCCTTCCTCGAAATTTCGGAGTGAGGGATAAGGTCATGGAAAAAGTCTCAGAATAACAAAAAACCTTGAAAACCAAGGGTTTTCAAGGTTTCTGGAGCTGCTAACCAGAGTCGAACTGGTGACCTCATCCTTACCAAGGATGCGCTCTACCTCCTGAGCCATAGCAGCAAAATGGCGACCCGGAACGGGCTCGAACCGTCGACCTCTAGCGTGACAGGCTAGCGTTCTAACCAACTGAACTACCGGGCCATTTGGACTACGCGAGTTATTATACACACTTTAACCCACGTTGTCAACACTTTTTTTGCTAATTTTTTATTTTTTTTCTTCCGATTCCGTCCGGGGTGTTTCGGACTGACATTGTGACTGCTCCGGCACAGGGACACCATATTTTTTAAATCCCTCATCGGCTTCATCAAGATAAGAACCGATTCGCTCGGGCAACGTACCTGCCTTGCGGAACATTTTACTGCCCCTGACCTTTTTGTTGCCTTCCGTTTTGCCGCCGAGCAAGCGATCAAACTGATTCTTTACATCGGAGAATTGCTCTGCAATGGCATTGATCGGTTTTTCAAGCTGTTCTTCGATGGATTCACGCATTTCCTCCGCCTTCATTTCGGAGCTGTCCTTGATGATTGTTCCGACAATATTGACGGTATTTTTAAAATCATTGAATTTAAGAATGAACTTTCTGACATCGATGGTGGCATACACCGTCATAACCAGGTCAAAGAAGAACAGAATCAAAATCAAAACAGTCAGAATAATAAGCGATTCATCGGGAATGAAGCTTCTGATATATTCATACAGCGGATTGATTCCGAATACAAACAACAGCGAAGCAAATCCCCAGATAATAGAATGCTTGAAGCAGATTCTGCCATGCAGATTGAGGAAATTATCGGAATAATCCCACCAACGGGCATTGAACAGCTTTTCCATCAGATAGGATGTGACATATTCCACGACATCAGCAAGTATCATACCGATGAAAAACACTTTCAGGAAACCGCCGACATCAGGCGTTGCAAGGCCGGTATTGACCAAAGCGATTGTAAAAGTCAATGCACCTGCACCGTAAATGGGACAAATCGGTCCGTACAGAAAACCGCTGTTGATAATGCGGCGGTCTCCCCCTTTACGCAAAAAGGCACCTGCCGTGCGATAAAAAGATTCTCCGAACCAACCGCACGCACTGTAGGCAAAAAACATAAAAATGTAGTTACAGGCAGTAATCATTTTTTCACTCTCTTTTTACAAATGGCAACATCCGCACGGAACCGGCGGTAAAACTTGCCTTCTTTTGCTAGCAACATTTCACAGTTTGCACAATATTTATCTGCAAACGTCAGGATCCAACCTTCCTTATACTTTGGCGGAATGGGGGTCAGCGGCCACATATGACGCAGGATCATATTTTCTTCAATCTTTCCGGGTGTGCCGCCGCAAAGCAAACGTGCATTGACAACTGCAAAACCGGGATGGCGATAGCCGCTCGGACGATGATCCCAGCTTTTATCGTGCCAATCATAATAAAACAGATCATGCAGAACCGCACCGCGTGCAGCAGCCTTGGCATCGAGACCGAATTTTTTAGCCAGATAATAGGTCATATAGGCAACTGCGGTGATATGATTCAAACGATTGACCGTACTGTGCTGCGGATATCGTGCAAGATTCTGCACTTCTTCGGTAAAATAAATATCTTCCACCAAGGCATGAAATTCTTCATCCGGGACTTCACGCAGACAATAGGATCGAACAAAAACAGAATACAAACTGTCCATAATAACTCCAAAGGGCATAATGATGTTTTATTTTACCACAACACAAACTCGAATGCAACAGCTTTTCGTCGTATATTATTTTAAAGATATAGAAACATCCTTTTATTTTTCTTAAAAACAGATTGACAAACCGTTAGATTGAATCTATAATTTTGCGTGTTATTGATATTATTTTCCAAACGGAGAGATTTTTATGCTTGTGAAATTCAAAAAACTGGATAAAAACGCAATTGTACCAACCTACGGTACACCGTTTTCCGCCGGAGCAGATTTATATGCCTGCATGGAAGAAGCGGTTGTCATTGCACCCGGACAGACCGTCCTGATGCATACCGGAATCGCAATGGAAATCCCGGATGGGTATGCAGGTCTGAACTTTGCCAGAAGCGGCCTTGCAACAAAAAGAGGTCTGGCACCTGCCAACAAAGTCGGTGTTATTGATTCTGATTACAGAGGCGAAATCATGGTTGCGTTGCACAACCACGGAACAGAATCGCAAACCGTTGAACCGGGTGAACGCATTTCACAGCTTTTACTCGTTCCCGTTGCACAGGCTCAGTTTGAAGAAACGGAGGAACTGTCCGATACACTTCGCGGTGAAGGCGGATTCGGTTCGACAGGAAGAAAATGAGCACATTGCAAAAGAAAAAAACCATTGACGGTACGCAGCTTCTCGGCATTCTTTGTCCGATCATCTACTTCGGAAGCTACATAACAAGAAAGAATTATGCCATCGTAATTGCTGAAATCATCGTGGCTGAAGGAATCGGTGAAACAGATGCAGCTCTTGCGGATACGCTTGCCCTGATTTCTTACGGGTTCGGGCAAATCATAAGCGGTGTACTCGGCGATCGATTCAAACCAAAAACCATCATTACCTGCGGTCTGACCGCAACAACGGTCATAAACCTGTGTATGGCCCTCGTGGGAGATCCGTATATCCGTGCCGTTCTGTGGTGCATCAACGGTTTCGCCCAATCCATGCTGTGGCCTCCCCTTGTTCGCATCATGGCTGCATCCATGAAAGAAGATGCATACAACAAAACCTGTGTCAATGTCAGCGTTGCAGGTATCGGCGGAACGGTCTTTGTTTATCTGACGGCTTCCCTTATATGGATACCGTACCTGTCCTGGAAATATGTATTTTTCTTCTCGGCATTCCTGTGCGGCATCATTGATATACTCTGGATTTTCCTTGCCCGCAAAACACCGCAACCGGGACCGACCGTCCGCAAAAAAGAAACAACAGCAACAACCAAGCTTTCGAAAAAAGCTTTGCTTGTATCCGGCATTCCCCTGATTGCAATTGCCATCATCATGCAAGGTGCCTTGCGTGACGGTGTTTCCACCTGGGTGCCGTCATTCATGATGGACACATTCGGTGTTGATTCTCACAATGCAATCCTCAAATCCGTACTTCTGCCGATCGCAGGTATGCTGTTCTTGAAGATTTCACAATTTGTACAAAGAAAATTTGTTTCCGATGAAATTCTTGCAGCTGCAGTTATTTTTATCGGCGGTTTCGTTTTCAGCATCGCACTGTTTTTCTGCTACGACAAAAACGAAATCATCTCTCTTATCCTTGCCGCCATCATCACGGGTTGTATGCACGGTGTCAACCTGTTTTTGGTTTGTGTTGTACCTGCAAAATTCGAAAAATACGGCATTGTATCCACCATGTCAGGCCTCATCAACTCCCTGACCTATGTCGGCAGTGCCCTTGCGACGGAAGGTTTTGCACTGACAAAACAATATGCCGGCTGGACCGTTACGATCGGAAGCTGGTTGGCGATTGCTGTTGTGGGTATCCTCTGCTGCATTCTTGCATATAGACCGTGGAAACGGTTCAAAAACGCATAAATATTTTCAAAAAAAAGCAGCCGGACAATCCGACTGCTTTTTACCTTCTTATGGCTTATTCTTCAACCGTACCTTCGGTTGCATTTTCCTCTTCAAGCATAGCATCCAGATCAAAGCCCAGGCTTGCTGCAAAATTAGTAAGAAGTTTTGTGAAGTACGTAATGTAATAATCAAGAATCGGCATGATTCTCGTCAACATTGCACCAATATCAAGATCGCCCATAATTACACCTCTTTCTGTAATCTTTTCATTTTTATTATAACACATTCATTGCTGCATTGCAACAACAAATAAAAAACAAATCCGATTCATCAGTCCCAATATTCATCGGACAATACCGCTTCGGCACAACGAATACCGTCCACGGCAGCAGATACGATGCCGCCTGCATAACCGGCACCTTCTCCGCACGGGAAGATTCCTTTTACACTCGCCTGCCTGCATTCGTCGCGCACGATGCGGACAGGTGAAGAACTGCGGCTTTCGGGTGCAGTCAGAACGGCATCCGGCAATGCAAACCCTCTGAGTTTTTTATCAAACGCAAGAATGGAAACGGCAAGTTGATCCGTTACAACAGGCGGCAGAACACGACGGATATCCGTCCATGCAACCCCGGTAGGACAAGAAGGATGCACTGCACCGCCACGGGATGACGGCTGCTCTTTCAGAAAATCACCCACGGTCTGTGCAGGAGCCGTATAATCCTTACCGCCGTGCAAAAATGCCTTGCGTTCAATTTCTCTTTGGAATTGCATACCGGCCAAAGGATGTTCGTCTGCAAAATATTCCGGTTCAATGCCGATGAGAATAGCGGAGTTTGCGTTTTCACCGTCACGGGCATACTCGCTCATACCGTTGACGACAACCATTTCTTCTTCCGAAGATGCACACACAACCGTACCGCCGGGACACATACAGAATGTATAGCCGCCCCTGCCGTGTAAGGGATGATTGCTCAATTTATAATCAGCCGCACCAAGCAAAGGATTGTTCCATTCATTTCCGTATTGTGAACGGTTGATCATCTCTTGCGGATGTTCGATACGCACACCGACCGAAAACGGTTTTTTCTCCATTTTCAGCCCTCTGCGATAAAGCATTTCCACCGTATCGCGTGCAGAATGACCGATGCAAAGCACAAGACAATCGGTTTCAAGATCCGTTGCAAATCCGCTGTTATCCTCAATATGAATACCGTGAATAAAACCGTTTGCAACAATGATATCTGTCATACGGCAACCGAAACGCACTTCACCGCCAAGGCGGATAATCTCTTTTCGGATGTTCTTTACGACACCACCGAGTTTATCCGTACCGATATGCGGTCTTGCGGAATAAGCAATTTCGGGCGGTGCTCCAAACTCGCACAACACCTGAAAAACTTCCCGCACACGCTTATCTTTGATACCCGTGGTCAGTTTGCCGTCTGAAAATGTACCGGCACCACCTTCTCCGAACTGCACATTGGATTGGGTATTCAACGTTCTCTGTGTCCAGAATTTATGCACATCAGCGGTTCGCGTATCCACATCGTTGCCGCGTTCAAGAATCAGCGGATGCAGACCGGCACGCGCCAACATCAATCCTGCAAACATTCCGGCAGGACCGAAGCCGACAACAACGGGACGATATTTGCTTTTTCGTTTATTTTCAGGCAACTCATAGACATACGGTTCACACAGACTTACCTTATTCTGTGCAAAGCGGGATGCAATTTTTTCTTCATCGCCGTCAACGGCAACCTGTACGGAATACACCATACGGATATTGCCTTTTTTTCGGGAATCGATGGCTTCCCTTGCAATTTCATAATGTGTAAAAGCAGACACAGGCACCCGCAACTGTGCGGCCGCTTCTTTCTTTATTTCCTCGGGAGAAGCTCCCAAAGGCATAACAATTTCATTTATTCTTAACATAGACATCCTTTTACGGCGCTCCTGCCTGCCAAACGGCCGCTGTTCCACGCCCAAAGAAGATTGTATCCGCCGCAATCCCCGTCAACATTCACAATTTCACCGCACACATAGACATTTTCAGCTTTGTGCAATGCAAGTGTGTCCTCATTGATCTCACACATCGGTATACCGCCGGCTGTAACCTGTGCTTCGGCAAACGAGCAAACGGATTTAATTTTATATTTTTTTGATTTTATATTCTCCACCAAGGCTGCAACCGCACCCGGATTCAAAGCATTCAGATTCTTTTGCGGCTGTACGGAGACTTCCGTCAAAACCGTTATCCCCAGACGTTTCGGCATGAGACCGGTCAGCAAATCTTCACAAAGGAGATTCGGTCGGTCTTTTTTTTGCCGCAGAATGTATGCCGTTAATTCTTCAGCCGTTACACTCGGTGCACGATCAACAACAACCTGACAGGGTACACCCGGATTCCCGCCAAGAAAGGAAGCAATAACCCCCGACACCTGCATCGCAGGAATACCGGAAAGTCCGTAATCCGTATATTGAATCTCCCCTGCTGATGAAGCAAGCACTTTTCCACGGTGTTTGACGGTTATACTGCCGTCTGCACGGATTCCCTTGAGAGCTTTTGAAAACTGTTCAGCGATCAACGGAGTCAATGCAGGAAAGACAGGTGTGACCTGTACCTGCAACTGTTTCAAAAGTGCGTATCCCGATCCGTCAGAGCCATGTACGGGGGCCGCTTTGCCGCCACAGGCAAGTATAATACTGTCAGCATAATAAGTGCCGTTGAGCAGATATCCGCTGCCGTTCTTTTCAATTTTATCAACAGGAGTCTGCGTTCGTATTTCCACTTGCAGACGCTCTGCTTCAAAACGGAGCACATCCAACACAGCCGATGCCTGGTTGCTCAACGGATAAATTCTTCCCGCAGCGTCTGCACGCAAAAACAAACCCAGGTCACGGAAAAAATCAAGTGCTGACTGCGGAGAATACTTTTCAAAAACAGAACGCACCAATTCCCTTTCCCCGTGATAATGAGAAAGCTCTGTGTCGGTATTCGACAAATTGCAGCGACCATTCCCTGTTACAAGAATTTTTTTGCCGCAACGTGCCAATGATTCAAACATAACCACTTTTACACGACCGTTGCCGACAACAGCCGCTTCAATCGCAGCACAAAGCCCCGATGCACCTGCACCGACAACAGCAATGACGGGTTTACTCATTGTTCCTCCTTTTCTTTTACTATTTTCTGAACATAGTCACTGACAGAATCGGTCAGATCATATTTTCTCAACAGCAAAAGTAAGGAACGCTCTTCGTTGGTCAGTTTTGCAAGACCGGGCAAACGGCTTTCTTCCCAACTGAGCAAAA
The DNA here is from genome assembly GCA_045576275.1 of Acutalibacteraceae bacterium. Classification (GTDB taxonomy): domain Bacteria; phylum Bacillota; class Clostridia; order Oscillospirales; family Acutalibacteraceae; genus RUG806. The sequence goes on along the minus strand of JAZNGB010000051.1, from coordinate 108,743 downwards.
CGTCATCGTTGCTGCACAGTTTTAAATCATCATGCAAAAGCCAATCGACAGAAACACCGAAAAGTTTGCTTAACCCCGGCAACAGCTCAACAGGCACAGCATTGTGGCCAACCTCATAATACGTGTAAGAAGAACGGTTGATTCCCAAAAATTCAGCAACTTGTTGCTGCGTATAACCGCACTGTTTACGGGCATAACGAAGATTATCAATCAACAAATGTACCCACTCCCAAAAACAAAAAATACCGTCGAAATGCAAATTATGCAATCAACGGTAACAGTATATCATCCTTTTTCAAAAAAAGCAACCTGTCAATCTTCCAAACCAAGCAACCAAAGGACAGAAACATCCAATACTTTTGCAAGAGCAACCAGTTCAAAATCCTGTACGCTGCGGATCTGGCCTTCCAATTTGGAGAGACCGGATGCATTCAAATCAATCCCGTTGATCTGCAGCTGTGCCAACAAGTCCTTTTGTTTCATCCCGATCATTTTTCTACGTTGCTCAACACGGGCTCCGACAATATTCCGCGTGCCAAGCTGTTGTTCTCTGATTCTCATTACAGTATTCCTTCTTTACAAATTATGTCTAAACTATGAACATATCTGTATAATAGCATACGGCATACTTTTCGTCAAGACAAATTTATACATTTTTAATACTTCTTAATAAAAATCAGACATCTTTTTGCAGTGTCTTAAAAAAATAACAATTGTAAACCGATGCATATTGTGCTATGATTACAGTAAGAAAGGGTGATTAACAAATGGCTGCCAATAAAGACTTCCTTTTTGATTTTTATGAACTTTCACAGGCAAACGGTTTTTTATCGGAAGGGATTGATGAAACGATTGCCTGGTTTGATGTTTATTTCAGACCCGCAAAAGAACTCGGTGGTTTTTTCATTGCCGCAGGTATTGAAAGTGTTTGCGACTATATTAACAATCTGCAATTTTCGGAAGAGGATCTTGTTTTCCTGAAAACACTCGGGCTTGCTGATTCTTTCCTTGCCTATTTAAAAGATTTTCATTTTTCCTGCGATATCTGGGCCGTACCGGAAGGCACTCCCGTATTTGCAAATGAACCGGTTGTCAAAATCCGCGGTCCAGTCATTCAGGCACAAATGCTTGAAACCATGTTGCTGTTGAGTCTGAATCACCAGACACTTGCTGCAACCAAGACAAACCGCATTGTCCGTTCTGCCCAGGGACGTGAAGTTATTGAGTTCGGACTTCGCAAAGCACACGGTCCCGATGCCGCCGCAAACGGAACCAAAGCATCTTATATAGCAGGCTGCGTGGCAACTTCCAATATTTCCGCTGCAAAACAGTACGACATTCCCGTTTTCGGTACCATGAGCCACACCTGGGTGCAGCTTTTTGATTCCGAAAAAGAGGCTTTTGCCGCCTTTGCGAAACAGTATCCGGATGATTGCGTATTATTGATAGACACCTATGACGTGCTGGACACGGGACTTCCGAATGCCATTGCCGTATTCAATGAAGTACTCGTTCCCATGGGCAAACGTCCGAAGGGTGTTCGCATCAATTCCGGTGACCTTGCCTATTTATCAAAGAAAATCCGCCGCACACTCAACGAAGCAGGATTCCCGGATTGCAATATTTATGCATCCAACTCGTTGGATGAGTTTATCATCCGTGATATGCTTCAGAACGGTGCACGCGTTGACGGTTTCCTGATCGGTGAACGCATTCTGACAGCAGCTCCTGCACCTGTCATGGGTGGTGTTTTCAAGCTAACGGCAATTGAAAAGGACGGAAAGATTATTCCCAAAATCAAAGTATCCGAAAATGTTTCCAAGATTTCAAACCCCTGTCCGAAACTTCTCTGGAGATTGTTTGACAACGAAACAGGAAAAGCCATTGCCGACTTGCTGACATTGGAAGATGAAGACATCAGCTCTTGCCAGCAATATGACCTGTTTGACCCTGACTATGTATGGAAACGCAAAACCGTCAGCGGTTTTGTTGCAAGACAACTGCTTGTTCCATATTTTAAAAACGGACAAGATATACACAAAAAGGAATCCCCTGCTCACATTCGCGCGTATTGCACGGAACAAATTGACAGTCTGTGGGAAGAAGTGGTTCGTTTTGAATATCCGCACAACTACTATGTGGACCTTTCGCAACGGTTGTGGGATTGCAAACAAAAGCTCATTGACGACTATTACAACGGAAAACGCTGAAAAATGAACATCTGCCGCATTCAGTCAAATGCGGCAGACTTTTTATTATTCAGCTTTCTTTTTCATGCCATCCAACTCACAGACAAAGGTTGCACCGAGAATCAGCAATGCACCGATATAGCCTGTTACACCGATATTCTCTTTCAAAACAATTGCAGAAAGCAGAACCGCAAGAACAGGGTCAATATAGCTGAACACGGCTACTGTCTGAGCAGACAGGTCTTTCATGGAACCGAAATACATGACATAAGCAATGCCTGTATGCACAACGGATACGATCAGCAACATCACGATTGCCTTTGCATCCGGTATCTGAAAACCGTCACTTTCTTTGATCAGCACATACGGTAACACAACAACTGCAGCCGCAGCCAGCTGCATAATTGTTTTTTCATAGGCGGATATGGACTGCAATTTCTGATTCAAAAGCATGACAGAAGCATACAATGCGGCAGCTGCCAATCCGAACAGAACCCCTTTTATATCGGCACCGAACTGAAATCCGCTTTGTAAAATTCCCGAAACAAAAACCATACCGACCAAAGCAACCGACACGCAAATCACTTTTTTGACAGTCAATTTCTCTTTCAGCACCAACGGAGAAAGCAATATAACAAAAATGGGAGCAAAATAGTAACAAAGTGTTGCGGTTGCCACCGTGGTATAATTATACGCTTCAAACAAAAAAATCCAGTTAAAGCCGATGAACGCACCCGACAGCAACAAAACGGGCAAATTGGATCTAATGGCTGTTGATGACAATTTTTCACCACGAATGGCTGAGAAAACCAACAAAAACAAGGTTCCGATCGCACCGCGGAAGAATGCAAGCACCCCCGAAGAAAACGGAACAAAACGTCGAAACAACCCGATGGTTCCGAAAATAACCATCGACGAAGCAAGTTGCAGTTTTGCCGATGATATGACAGGTTTTTTCTTTTTCATTTCAAATTACTTCCCCTCTGCCGGCAGATTCCAGATCTGCACCTTTTGTTTCTTTTACCGTACGCATCAGCAGAACCGCAGCCACACCGACACAAGGAAGAGCAACAAGCAGACACGTTGCCCACACCGGCAAGGCAAGAATACCGAGCACCATCGCAAGATAACCGACCGCCATACCCACTGTCACCAAAAGACCTTCCGCACCGACAATGGATGCACGGATTTCGGTCGGCACTTTTTCGGTCATCATGATGTTCATGTAATCACGGCCGATCCAATAACCGCCTTGGTAGAAACCGCAGAACGCACCGATGAGGTACGCATTCCAGCCGTTGTTGATGCCGACGGCAAAGAGAATGTAGAAAATAACACAAATACAGGAAAAGAAAAAGATCGTATTCTTTCTGCCGAAGCGGTCAGCGATGATTCCCGAACAAAACGTCTGCAATGCATAGACGATGGGCAACACAAACAAAGCCTGTGTAATCTGCTCGGTTGTCATGCCGGCAATGTGCATGGCTGACTCATAATACAAACCGACCGAAGCGATTGCGGCATCAAATACAATATGTGCAATAATCAAAGATCTGGTATCTTTATGGCTGAATATATATTTGCAGGCATTGAACACACCGTAGTTTTTATCATCCGCCTTTTTTTGCTCTTTGCGTGCTTTCCTTTCTGCTTCACGCTCTGCAAACGGACGGGACAAAAAGGCAATCCTTTCTTCCAGGTAAACCTTTGTTTCACGAGACAGCAAAATAACCAAAAGACAGGCAAACATGCCAACCAATGAGGGTGCAAAAAATACTTTTCTCCATTGGGTTGCATCATTCCCCATCAGAATCGTACGCAACATGGGTACAAAAACAACACCGATAATGCCGATGCCTTTCAACAGACTGTAAATGCGAGCCCGTTTGTCTTTGGGAGCCACTTCAAGAATGTAGATAATCTGCATATCATGGCCCATAAAAAAGCTGATCAATGCCGAGCCGAACAAAAACACACCGTAATTGGGAGCAAGCGAGGTAACCAGAAGCCCCAGACTCATACCGAATGTGGACATGGCAAACAGCGGTTTTCTGCCGAAACGATCAGCAAGTGCTTTGTAAAACGGGGTGATGATACCGAACACATAGCTGACAACATTGATCGTCTGATGCAAAGCCAAGCCTGCTTCATAGTCATAAAACTTTCCGAAAACACCACGCGTGACAAAAAATTCCGTAATATAAGACGATTGCAGGGAGTTCGGCAGATTACTCGTCACTTCATCGATTACATTGACAAAGGTAATCAGAAACAGAATCACAGCAAAATAACCGACATATGTCCCTTTATTCTGCTGTGCGGTCAATTTACGAAGCTGTTTTTCCTCTTTCAGGCGACGTTTTTCCAATACCGCGGTTGTATCTTTTTTCATAAGAAAACCTCCGACACATAATACACACATAGTACCACAACAGATGCTGCGGTTCAAGAATTATTATTGCTCTTTTCTGCCAAATATGATAAAATAATACAAAACTTTCTGAGGTGTTACGCATGAAAAATATCATTCTGATCGGAATGCCCGGTGCAGGCAAAAGCACTGTCGGTGTGTTGCTTGCAAAATCCTTATTGACGGACTTCTGCGACACGGATCTGATCATACAAAAACAATGGGGCAAAAGTCTGTGTGATATCATAAAAGACATCGGCATTTCACAATTCATTGAAACCGAAAACCGCATCATTGCCGCACAAAAGTTTGACAACTGCGTGGTTGCAACAGGCGGCAGTGTCGTATACGGAGAAGATGCCATGCACAATCTTTGCAAAAACGCGAGCGTCGTGTATCTGAAAGTGGAGGCAAACGAACTCGAAAAACGCATCTGCAACATCAAGACACGCGGTATTGCCATGAAGAACGGCACAACAATAGCCGAACTGTTTGCAGAACGTGCACCCTTGTATGAAAAATATGCCGATATCACGGTGGATTGCACCGCACTGACCCCCGAAGAATGTGTGGATGCAATTGTTAAAACGCTGTAAAAACAAAACTCCGACTTGCACGGTCGGAGTTTTTGCATTTTATGTATTCTTGATTTTAATGGCTTCCTTCGTGCTCCATGCGATGCACAAAACTGCCGATACGGTAAAGAGAATGGTATGCAGTGTATTGATTTCGTTGATGTTGCGGTATTCCTCGGTGCAGATAAACAGATAGAACACGGCAATGAATGTCACGAAGAACAGCAAAAGTACACGGCTCACCGCTTCCATGCCGAGCTTTTGGGCATTGAAGCCTGCGAATTTAATCAGCAGGCCGATAATGACCGCAGCAATCACAACACCGATGACCGCACCGATGATGGTGGATATATCCGTTGTGTCAAAGCGAAGAATGGCAGGACGGATGATATTCACCCCAATCACACCGAAGCCGCCGATGCCAATGAGCACCGTTCTTATTTTTTCGGGCACACCTGCAAATGCAAGCTCGTGTGTGTCGTCGGCAGGTTGCATTTTCACAAGGAAAGCGGTCAGGATGATACCGGCAATGAATCCCGTGAAGTATTCCCAGTTTGACCAGGCATAGACAAACGAACCCGAATACGGAAGAATCGAACCTCTGAAACCGCCGTTGCAGAAGAAGAAAAACAGATCGGCAACCGTAATGGAAACGGCAAATGCCAGGCAGGTAAACGTACCCACTTTGGCAGCAATCTTGTCTTTGATTACAAAGCGTACCGTGAGCAACGAAACCACCGCTTTGATGGCATTGGAAACACATTGCACTTCAGAGAAATAGTTTCTGCCGCCGTGAATCTTTTTACTCCACGGAATACTTGCAAAATGCTCCATATAAACACTGTACGCATTGCCTTCGATCCCTGCTTTTGCAAGACCTTCTTCAAACAATTCAGCCGCCTGCGGTTGCACAAGCTGAATGATCCAATGTGAAACACTTGCTTTCGTAATCAGGTCAACGGCATAGAACACAATAAGCAGAATCACAATATCACGTACTCTCCACTGCTTGTCACTGTACCCTCTGCCGAGCAGAATGCCGTAAATGGTTGCCATCCCCAGCCCCAAACACAGCATCATGAACACACCCGAAAAGACGGAGATATCAGCTGTCAGAATCTCATCATCCACCGTTGCACTGGCATTCAACAGACCTGTGATCTGATTCAGCAGCGTGCCCCACGCCGGTGTTGTCAACACAAAGGATGATACAGTAAAAGCAAACCAACCGAGATCCATTTTTTTACGCTGTCCGAGCACAACTGTTACAAACAACGTATAAACAAACCCGACCATCAGCACGCCCGATTCCGAGCCCCAACCGTGTTCACCTCTGGCTCGCCAGAGCATGCCCATCAGAAGACCGCCGATGAGAACAATAACTATTTCCTGCAACGCAGACCGTTTTTCAGTTTTCAACATAAAAAAACTCTCCATTTCTCAAAAAGAAAAATACAAAGTATATTGTAACACTTTTTCGAAAAAATGGAAGTAGGAAAATAAAAAAATTATTCTTTCGGGATATAAGATGTAAGTATTTCGCAAATATCGCATTTATATATATTACTTCCGAGGATGTCGCCGTTTGCACTGAAGCAAATGGCTTTTATGTCCGTCGGGTCTTCCCGATAGGGGTTTGCGTCTGTGTTATTCAGGTCAAAATATTCACTGAAGTATTTAAGTGCATTCCCGGCAGGGAAAACCACATTCCCCACAGCGGTTTCGATACCGAGGTCATTGAACTGCCTGAGAATTTCTCTTGTCTTTATGTTGTAAATGTTGTTGTCTTCTCGACTCACAAGCCACGCAGGCTGCACTCTTGTCTGCACGGTGTGGTATTGCAGCACCGCTTTTGCAAAAGCAAAAACAGGCTCCAAGGGGATCGTTTCCTGATGAAATACATCCGCGGAAAGCAGAATTTCATTGACACCGCTTTCAATCAGACAATCGGCAACAAGGTTGATTTTGTCGGGATTGTTGCTGAAAAAACCGTTGGTAATGAGCTGCCGTTGTGCAATGCCCATTTCTTTCGCGGCTTTGTGAATCTCGCAAACGGTTTCGGGACAAAGCAAGGGCTCACCGCCGAAGGTCATAACGGAGGTGATGTTATATTGTTTTGCAATTTTGCGTACGGCATCCGCGGCAAGCTCCCTGTCAATATGTTCATTGGTTTTATGATCCCCCTGCGAGCAATGCTTACACTTGCCCGTGCAGGCAGACGTAACCACAAATTCAATCCGGTTTAAGTTTTTCAGATACGGGTTCATCCTTGTTCACCTCATTCATTCATCTTGTCAACAAAATCATTGTCCCGTGCGGTCAGCTCCACCCATGCCGGATAAAATCCGCTTCGCAATGCATTACGTACCGAGGGAATGTTTGACCATGCGGCACAATAAAACGGCACCTTGCCGAGCTTCAATGTTTCAATCGCAAGCCGGCTTGTGAGTGCTGCGGCAATACCTTGTCTGCGGTAAGCAGGCAAAACATCGATGCCGATCTGATACATCGTTTCGCAGTCTGCCGAGCAGCCTGCAAGACCGATGAGACTACCGTTGTCAAAGGCACCGACAGCGAGCTTGTCAAGATGCTTTCGTTTTTCGCATAATGCATTGCTCCATTCTGCGGTGTAATATTGCCCGAAATCTTCGGGCTGCAAAACTTTTGTTTCATAACCGCAGGGCAATTCCTTCAGCTTGTTGACATCGGGCAAAAAGTATTCCGCCATAAAGCAGACCTTATAGCCAAATGCTGCCAATTTCTCGTTGAGTGCAATCACATTGGGCGATTCAAAGCAATGGGCAACATCGTATTTACCGATATACCATGCAACGGTTTCTTTCATTCTTGGACTGACCTGTGCCACGATGTTGTTGCCGTAGGACACCAGATCGCATTCCAACGGCAAGGGCATATAAACCCTTGCCTTTTCGTTCTTCTGCGACAAAACGACCTTGTTTGCACTTGACAGAAAATCCTCTGCATTGCAGTTGCAGTCACAGGCCGATTGCTGCAAGGCAATTTGTAATATTTCTTCGTTTGTCATATTTACTCCTGTTTTGTTGCCTTTAAGGTGAATGTTGCACCCCAGTTTTGCAAGACTGAAACGCAAGAAAATCCTGCTTTGAGCAGGGCTTCGGTTTCGTGTGCCACGGTCAGGGGCGTGTCATAATGATAAAACGCATCATCGTCAATGCCTTGTTCCTTTTTAAGGCGGTTTAATTCACAGCGGAATTCTTTTTCATTCTCATCAGACAAGGCAAAATAATCGGTCAGAATGAAATAACCGTTTTTCTTCAATGCCTTGCAGAGCTTAGCATAAAGCGGAATTTTTTCTTCCTTTGTGAAATGGTGCAGTGATTCAACCGAAACAGCGGCATCAAAGCATTTTTCGCCAAACGGAACATCGAAATACGAACCGCAAATCAATGTAAGCTCCTGTTCGGGAAACTTTTGTTGCAATGCATCCAGCATGGATTGCGTTAAATCAATGCCGGTTATGTCAGCAGACGGATTGATTCTGAAATAATATTCCAATTCCAACCCCGTTCCGCAACCAAGGTCAAGAATTTTTGCATTGTCGGTTTTGGGTAACAAACCGGCTGTGAACGGATAAAACACATCGGCGGATTCAATGTTTGTCATCATGTGTGCATCGTAACCGTCCAACCGCTTGTCAAAAAACTCATTCATTTTTTCAAGCATAAAAACATCCTCGGATTACAGCAGAATAAATCCCATCAGCAGGCCACCTGCAAAGCCGGAAAGATGCTCAAAAGCGGTGGCTTTGCCTAAAAGCATTCCGCCGACTGTGTAAATGGCTGCAATAATCAATGCAACTGCCGGCACGGAAGAAAAGAAAACCGTTCCGTTTTTTACGGCGAGCATGATAAACACGGCAATCAGACCGTAAATACCCGTGGATGCACCTGCACCCTCCTGCAGCTTATACACAAAAGCCATAAACAAACCCGACACCAGCACCGAGCCGATAAAGCAGAGTGCGGTTTTTGCCGTGCCGAGCTGCGATTCAACGGCATAGCCGACAATGACTGTTACGGCTGTGTTGGAGAGAATGTGCCATGTGCCGATGTGCAGAAGCGATGACGAAACCAACCGCCATACTTGCCCTTTTTTGATTTTCTTTTCAGACAAATGCAGAGCCTTGTTTATGGATCCCTTGTTGTGCCCTGCCCACAGCTTTTCTTTCAGCGTTACGGTTTCCGTTTTCGGAATGACGATAAAATTATCAAGGATGTAAATAAAAACGATGATTGCACAGAATGTGAGAGTGAATATAGGCATATCTGTTCTCCTGTTTTATATTTTTGCGGATTCAATTATTGATTCTCAAATCTCTGTAAAACAAATCTTCTCTTACCTTAAAACCTTGTTTTTCCCAAAAACTGTTACCGGGTGTATTTGTTTTAAATGCTATCAAGACAACTTTGTTTATTCCTTCGTTTCTGATTGCATCAACAGCAGCATTTGCCAACTTTGTACCGATGCCCATTCCTCTGTGTGCGGTTGCAACGGCGGTGTGATGAATAAAACCTCTGTAACCATCGTGTCCTGCTAAAATAGTACCGACAATTTCTCCGTTTTCAACAGCAACAAAACTTGTATTGGGATTTCTTTGAAGATATTTTGATATGTATTCTTTTGAATCGTCGGGAGAAACACCCACACCGTTTGAGCTTTTCCATAATTCAGCAACAGTATCGTAATCATCAGCGGTCATGACTCTGATTTCCAATTTTTCACTTATCCTTTCAACCACGCAACAGATTGTTTCAATCCGTCAATCGTTTTTGTTTCCAGAACCACACGGCAATTCTGCTCGTTGGCAAGGCTCAAATATTTTTCAATATCCACTTCACCTGTGCCGAGTGGAAGGTGATTTTTCTTGCCGCTTGCATCGTGCAGATGCAGATGACGCAGACGATTTTTGTGCTTCATAATAAATTGTTCGTCTGTGCCGCCGATGCCGTGATTGTGCCCCACATCAAAAGTCAATGCAAAAACCTTGCTTTCCAAAAGCAGTTCAACGGCTTCTTTTTGAAAATTCTCAAATCCGTCGCAGTTTTCAATGCAGATCTGAATGTTATTTTCTCCGACGGCATTTTCGCACATTTCTCTGAATTTTGCAATACTTTCAAGATAATGTTCTTTGTATTCCGAGAAAAGATACACCTTTTTGTCGGGCAAGGTAAAATACACACCCTTTGCCATGTGCATATTCAGAATCTGCACATCAAGTTGCTTTGCAATTTCAATGGCATCGGCTACCGTCTTTCGGTAAGCTTCGGCAACATAGGGGTTGAAATCACAGGCATTCAGATTTTCGTCAAGGTGAATGGTGTAATAAATGCCGTATTGTTCTGCAATGCGTTTGAAATAATCCGCATCCGTTTTTTGGAGCTGATATTGCGGCAGATTCATATTCAGTTCAATAAAATCAAGCCCCAACTCCGCACACAGCCTTGCACATTCGGGGAGTGTGTTAGTTTCAATCAATGTAGGCATACCGTAATTTTTTATTGGCATTTTTATCACCTTTATTTCAATATAAAAACTGCGGTTTCGTGCTTTTGCATGGTAAGACGGATGCAATCCGTTGTTTGTTCCTCGAAATTGGCACCGAACAGGGGACGGACGGTGTATTTTGCAGGCAGCCGGATTGCAGCCTCACCGTCTTTGGTTGCATGTATGCCGACAAAGCCGTTGCCGCAATAAATGACACTGTCATCGGCATTGTAGCAATGCACACCGCATTCTGTCAGAAAATCGCGGAGCTCTGTTTTTGTATATGACGGGTGTTCATCCGTCGGATGTAAAAACGGAATGTTTAATTTTTCGCAGAGTGCAACCGCTTCTTTGCCGCTGTCGGATGGCAGGGGTGCGGTGAAAACGGCAGCCTTGTATTTGTGCAGAACCCGTTCGGCATCCTCGGTCATGCACATATCAAAGGGAATACCCGTGTTACCCATGGAGCCTCTTGTCTGATTCACGCGATGCACATAGTCTGTGTGCCGTGGGTTGTTCAGATACGCTTTTTCGTCAATAAACAAAACCGTTTCGGCAGACGGAAAACGGGCATTGTCATTCTCCCTGACCGCTTCCGCAAGCTGCTTCATTTTTGTAAGCTCTGCCATGATGTCGCAATCATGATACCAGCCGCCCCACATGTCAAACCACCAGATCCCCGAGCCGTTCACGACCTGCCGTGCAAAGGTCTTGCGCAGGGCAGACAAGGACAGTGCCGCCGTGTCGGGACCGCACCATACGGTTTTGTTTCCGTTCTGATCGTGCGTGCCGTAAAATTCGTCAGAATACATCCCGGGTCTGTTGTCCTGCATTCTGCGTGTCAGATGGGTTCTGATGTCGCATTCCGCAAAATACAGCTTGCCGTGCAGCTTCAAGGAAGCCGACGGGAGCATGTCACCCCAGTCCACACCGAAATTGCGGTTTTGTTCATACGCACATGGGGATGAAAAAAAGTCAATGTAAGGAGAATCAATAATAAAACGCAGTCCCTGCAAGCCCCACAGGTAATCGTGCACAAAGGCATTGTAGCCGTAGAAAACGCCCACGATCTGCTCGTGATGTATGTATTCTTTGAGTGCCTTGCAGAAGTATTCCACCGTTTCGGCGGTCTTTTGGCAGCTGAATTCCCCGAAACGACTGACGGTTTCATTGAATCGGCTGCTGCTGAAATCGGCTTTTGTAAGCACTACCCCGTCGGTTGTGCCGTAAGTGCTTTTTATCCATGCATTGAATTTATTAAGACTCTTTGCTGAAAAAGACCCTGAAAGGTCGTGGTGAATCCATTCCTGCGTACTGCCGCCGCAAAGCTGATAGCCTGCAATGCGGTCGGCATAATCGGAAGAACGAATATGATCAACCAGTTTTTGCAACAGCATTTTTCCGTCCACACGAAATGCATCGGAATACAGCGATTCCCTGTTCCCTGTCGGTGTTGCAACGGTTTCATCCTTATACGCTTCAATCCATTTTCGCGGCATTGCAATGTTGATGCGCGGAAAAACAAACGCATCGTGGCACGCTGACAGAACGCGCCGCACGGTGTCGTCAAATTCAGAATAATCGGGAGTGTCCGTTTCAAAAACACCTGTCCTGAACGGCGTAAAGCCCGTGTTGTTGTTGATCGGCAGATCCGTAAAGGACACATTCACAAAAAACATTTTATAACCGCTTTTTGCAAAATCGGCATATTCGCCCAATTCCTCAAAATAGGTCGTGTAGGCAAGCGGTGCGTGCAGTGCGCCATCAATCTGCATGCACGGAATGCCGTTTTTGAAAACAATACTGCTTTTAAGCATACAAAAACCTCACTTTACGGACAATGTTGCAATGTATTGCGGATAATATTTGCCGATTTCGTTGCCGCCCTCGCCGTCACGGTCTTCAAACAATGCGTTGAGTGTGAAGCCTGCCTTGAGCTGACCGCCGAGCTGCTCATCAAGCGTATGGCTGAACTGAATGCCGTCGCCGTTTGCAATCATGGCATCTCGTTTCTCTGCACTCATTTTCAAAGGATTGAACGGCAGCGGATTGACCACACGCAACGGGTCGCATTCCTCAAACAGAAAGTTAATGCCGTTGTCAAGTCCCGCAAGCAGCCTGCCACCCTTTTTGAGCACCCTGTAACACTCGTTCCAGACGTGGTAAACATCTTCAACATACACATTGGAAACGGGATGAAAAATAAGGTCAAAGCTTTCATCTGCAAACGGGAGTGTTTTCGTCATATCGCCCTTGATGATTTCGATTTTGTAGCTTTCTCTTTCTGCGACCATGCGTTCTGCCGCAAGCTGTCGGTCGGAATAGTCAAAGACGGTGCATTCCGCACCGAGCTTTGACAGAATGGGCATCTGCTGACCCCCGCCGCTTGCAAGTCCCAGAATTCTTTTGCCCTTTATGCCGTCAAACCACTCGTGCGGCACTCGGATGCACGGGGTCAGGTAAACCGCAAAATTGTCAACGGTTGTTTTTTCGTATTCCTCGTGGCTCACGGGCAGCGTATAAGCACAGCCGCTTGCCGCCCACGAATCCCAGGTTGAAGCATTGATTTTTGTGTAGTCGAGCATTTCTTTTTCTCATTTCTTATTTGTTACATTTTTTTCAAAACACGCAAGTACCAAACCCGGTTCTGATTCAAGCCTTTTACCTGTGTCAGTATATCCACATTTGGTATAGCATTTTCTGTTTTTATCCAAATCTTCTGGAAAATCAACATACAATTTCCTTGGATTTTTTAAGAATTTTTCTGATTGTAAAATTGATTCTGTCGCAATACCTTTGCTTTGATATTGAGGCAAAATGTAAACCCTTGTAAGATAGAACTTTCCGAACATCAACTTTTTAATAAATGGGGTAGAACCTTTAAGTCTATATAAAATACCACCAACTATTTTGTCATCAAGCAAAATAGTTAAATACAAAAACTTCGGATTATCTAATCTGCAAAGTATATCTCTTTTATCTCTTAAATAGGGGTTACCTTCATCGTGATATTTTTCATAAAGTGTCTGAAAGGCTTTCTGCTGAATATCTGTCAGAATGTCAGCATCTTCAACTGTGGTTAATCTTAATGAAATCACTGTAATCCCTCCAAATAGAAAAAACTCCTCTGATGTGAAAAATCAGAGGAGTTCAGTATAATCGCTATATATGTATAATTATATTGCGGACAAAACAACATCTGATTTGATATGTGAATTTGAATAATAAAGATAATACATTGTCATTTTTGTCCGCCGCCTTTCGTTTCTTTTTTGAATATTGTAACAGTACGGCAGCAAAAAGTCAACCGTCTGTGAAAAAAGTGTCGGTATATTCTGCAATAATGTGCGTTTACTTGTCGATACCGATGGTAAGAATCTCAAAAGGCCTGAAACGGAGCGTGTCGGTTTCGCTTTGCAATTCTTCGAGCATATTGAGCACTTTCACGTTCATCGGTAAGCGGATTTCACCGCGTCTGCCGTCCTGTTCACTCAGACGCAGAACGGTCATTGTCTTGTCTTCGCTTTCTTTCACCGCCTGCAGATACAAGGGTGCGAAGTCGGGCAGATTCCACTGCACATCGGCTTTGACAAGAGGAACATTATACTGCAATGCCAGTTTGTTGATTCCTGCCGTCACAACATCCCCGTTGTGCGGTACAATCATATAGCAAAAGCTGTGCTGTCCGAGGTCAGAAATGACATCGGGACGTTCGGTCGCTCGCAGCAGTGACAGCCCCATGGTGTTCTCATAGAGGCTTACCCCGTATTTACCGTCATTGACCAATGCAATACCGCCATCGGTTTCGCTTAAGTCCACCCATTTGTGGTGGCAGCATTCAAAACGTGCCTGCTGCCAGGTGGTGTTGCGGTGGGTGGAACGCTCAATGAAGCCTGCCGACGTGTCACACAATGCTTTTCGGGTGAGAATGTTGCAGGAAAACTCCGCTTTTGCAAGCTTGTGATTCTCGTGCCAGTAGATGTTGTTTTCCACTTCAATGCCGCGGTCCTGACGGAAGAAACGGATGTGCATATTCCATTCACTTTTATCCGTTTGCAGGGTGCAGACAAATTCCGCACATTCACCGTCTGCATAAGACAAGTGCAAAGGTGTACCGACTCTGACTTCGATCTGCTTGTCGGTATAGTTCGGCAAAATATCCCACGCATCGTAATTGCCGGGACGGTCATCGTAAATACGCAGCTTGTTGAAGTCCCCGTCTGTCCATTCACGCTGCAGCTGCTTGTCAAAAAGCGAAGCAAAGGAGCCGTCGGGATTCAGTTTTGCGATATAAAACGGCGTTTCGAGGGTGTCACCGAAGGTGAACCAATCGCTTGCGGCGACTGTTTTGCGCACAGTACCGCTTTGCAATGCGCCAAGGTGCGGAATTATCCAGTTGCCCTTTTCACCGTAACGCACGGATGTACCGTTTTTGTTGGGCACAAAGCTGAGTGCATTGCGCGGGAAATTGAGTGTGTTGAAATACTTTGCTCCTGTGCCGATGATTTTATCGAGTTTTTGTTCGATGTCGGCGTAGTCACGCATAGCATCCTCATAAACGGGATGAATGTGCGAACCGGGCAAAATATCGTGGAACTGATTGATGAGGAATGTTTTATAAAGGGCGGTCAGCTCGTCACGGTTGTCCTGTCCGCGTAATACACTGAGCATTTCCGCGGTTCTGAATTTGTTTTCAAGACGGCGGTTTGCACGCTTCATCTGACTCTTTGTTGTGAATGTCCCGCGGTGCATTTCGAGATACAGCTCATCGTCCCATACAGACAATTCGGGGTTGTCCTTGAGATTGTCTTCCAGAAATGCCCAGCCGTTTTTCATTTCGCATTCGGGCATGATGGAGAGCTTGTCAAAACGGTGCAGAAGTTCAAGCATTTCTTCCGTGCAGCCCGAACCGCCGTCTCCGTAGCCGAACATATTCAGCGTCTGTGTGCCTGTTTCCTTGTCCTGAAACGCATCCCAGTTTTCCTGCACCTGCGAGGGTGCATTCCAGGTGATGAAATGGGTCGGCGGTACGCAGGCGGCAACTTCGGTGCCGTCTATACCGCGCCAGATGAAGTTGTTGTGCGGGAATCGGTTTGTGTCGTTCCAAGTGGACATTTTGTTGGATACAAAATAATCCACACCGCTTTTTTTGAGGATCTGCGGCAGAATCCAACTGTTGCCGAACACATCGGGCAGCCATGCGTTGTTCACATATTTTCCGAACATCCGCTTATAGGTCAGCTGTCCGTACAGGCACTGACGGATCAGACTTTCCGCAGACGGTACATTGCAGTCAGGCTCCACATACATTGCACCGGCAGGCTCAAACTGACCGCTTGCGACCTTTTCTTTGAGCTCTTCAAAGACTTCGGGGTAATATTTTTCGAGTGTTTCATAGGTATAAGGCTGTGTGTGCGTATAACGGAAATCGGGATATCTGTCCATCAGTCGCAGCTGAATGAGCACCGTACGCAGATTCTTCTGCACAGCATGAATGCGACGCCAATAGTAGGCAATGTCAAGATGCGAATGCCCGACCAGTGCCACCTTGCCGCAACCCTTGTAGGTCTTGTCGGCATAAATGTGCTCTTCAATATACTGCAAAGCCTCTTTTACACCCGTCAGCGGCTCTGCTTCAAAATCAATGCAGTTCATCGCTTCATTGAGGTGTTTATTGAGGAAGGCACGGTAGTCTTCGTTGAACGATTCACTGTTTGCGATGTCGGAAAGCAGTTCCATGTCATACACAAGGTTCTGCACATCCTCATTGACCGTACAAAGATAGGCACCCTCAAACACCTGACGGCAACCTCTGACAGACAGACTTTCGGGATTGCGTTCATCGTCGGGCTTGCTGCGGTTGTAGCCCATGATTTCAAACTGCAAGGGTGCATTCTCATCAATATAGGGTGTCAGAAGTACGCGTTCACGGTTCGGGTCCACACCGCCGACGTATTTCCCGTTGACCTGAATGCACATTTCCGCAGCCGTTTTGAGTGTAAAATACACTTTTTTCCCTTTTAAATGATCGGGCATATGAACGGTTGCACGGATGAATGCCGTTCCGTCAGGGGTGAAATACATATCCCCCTTTTTTAAAGGACGGTAATCCCCCGGGTAAAACTCAAACTGCATCTCCGCAACCTGACGGGCATCGCGGATTTCAAGGTTTTCAATCTCCCATTTATTTTCGTAAACAAAACGCTTCAACCAACCGAAGCGAAGTGCTGTCCACTCTTCGGGACGCATGGATCGCCTTACTACTTTGATGTGTGCCATTCTCTGTGTGCCCCTTTCTTATGTATCCTGAAAATACGGTTTTTTGCGGATGGCGTTTACTTTGACCGTCTTTTTCAGATCTCTTTTGATCTCTTCTTCGATCCATGCCGTACAGCGGTGCAGGATCAGGCATTTGGAGCACTCTCCGCGGAAACGCAGGGTCAGAATACCGTTGTCGAATGATACAAATTCGACCCAACCGCCGTCCCCCTGCAGCTTCGGAGCAATGATATTTTCAATATAGGCTTGCATTGGCAGACCTCCGACATTTTGATAATTCTTATTATATATTTCTTTGATTATAAAAACAAGAGGATTGTTATAAGCCAATCCTCATCAGTTTAAAATATGCACCGTTATCATCCGACCCGTCAAACAATACTTTTGTGAAACCGTATTTTTTGTAAAGATGCAAAGCTGCGGTGTTGTCCTTGTCCACACCGATGGTCATTTCGGTGTACCCCAATTCCTTGGCTTTTCGAATAAGGAATGCAAGAATCTCACTTCCGATACAAAGGTTGCGGTACTCTTTTTTGACGATCATTCTTGAAATATAAATCCGCTTTCCGGGGATAGTGTAATCCGTGTCGCCCGTGTCAAAGACCAAAGCACCCTCGCCGATGAATTTGCCGTTGATTTTGTAAATAAAAACAAGTCGGTTGCCCGATGCAATTTCCGCTTTCCATTGCAGGCTAAGCGGTTGTGCATCCATATTCCATATATTTGCACATTGTTGGTAGTCGGCAAGGGCAAGCGGCTCGATAACGGTGTTTGCAAATTCGGTAAATGCTTTGTTCAATGCGTTGTACTTCATATTTGCAATTTTTCTCAGAGAATAAGTTTTCATCAGATATTCAACAAACCGACAGCCGAGGAAATAGCCGACATCGGAATGTCCCTTGTAAGACTGCCAATCCCCGAAAAAGTCCTGCACGCTTTCTCTTTTGTCAAGCCTGTGCAGGTATTCCTGCTTTATTTCCTGTTCGTGTGTTTTGCACCAACTGAGCCAGCCGTTTTTGTTCTGATGATAAAAGTCATCGTCCCCGCACAGAATGTGTTCGCAAACCATGGCAACCCCCTCGCAGTAAAGCTGCGCAATGCCTTTTCTGCGTTTGGTAAATTCGGGGATGTGCAGATTTCCGTTCTGTTTGTGCCACAAATGCCCGATCTCATGCAGAATCAATGCACACAACTCTTCTTTCTTTCCCCAATCAAGCTCAATGATTTTTTCAATTCCCAAAAGAACGGTGTCCTTGCCGTCGAGCTTTGTCGCCCAGCCGGCACCGTTGCAAAGTCCGAGATAGAGAACAATGTTGATGTCGGGTTCCGTATTAAAAAGCTTGGTGAGATTTTCGTGCAATTGTTTTATAACCGCTTGAAAATTTTCGCTCACCAATTCAATTTTTTCTTCATGCAGTGCATTTTCAAGAACGAGCAGAACTTCTTTTTCAAAGTCATAGTCCTTGGCATCGGCTTCACATTTTGCGGGCAGGGATTTTGATATTTCGCTTGCATATCTTCTCCATGCCTGCAGATTGAATCCGTCCGAAAATGCAGATTTTATGGTATCGCAGGTGTTGATTATGTTCATTGTTTTTTTATTCCCGTTGACATTGTGGTATAATGCAGATAAATTACGGTTTGTTGCTTTCTTTGTTGCTCCTCGATCCCCCTTGTCGCCCCTGGAAGGGGATTCCCCTGTTAGGGGAAATGTCAGCGAAGCTGACAAAGGGGTTCCCGTTTTCGGAGAAAAAGATGTCACGAAGTGACAGAGGGGTTACAGGAGTCAGAAGAGGCTTTGTCAGAGCTTTCAGCAGATTTGGTTGAACCCCTCTGTCTGCCTGCGGCAGACATCTCCCCTTCCAGGGGCGACGAGTGTTTGAGAGGGAAATTCACTTTGCAAAGACCCCGATAAACCGTAATTTGTTTAATTGCTTAAATATTTGTTCAACACCGTGAATTCACGCAGATACAGGCTTCGGTGGTCGAGCTGCTTGCTTTCGTAGGTGCCGAACACGGACAGAGCCTCGTCAAAGGACAGCCATTTCGAGGTCATGCCGTGTGCAATTTCGGTTGGGGTCAGTCTGCTTTCTCCTTCTCCGCAAAGCTCACAGAGAAAATAATGGCTGATATAAAGCGTTTCAAAGCTATATTCGTTTACAACAAGCAATTTGCGAATGGGACGGACAACGAATCCCGTTTCCTCCTGCACTTCTCTTGCGCAGCATTCCTCGAGGGTTTCGTTTTCCTCAAATCCGCCGCCGGGACTCATGTAAACATCCTTTTTGGCTTCGTAGGAAAACAGCAGTTTGTTTTTGTCAAGCACCAATGCACGGCACGAAACACGCACCTTTTCGGGCGGGTCGGAATAAATTTTATTGTATTGGCGGATGATTTCACACGGCGGTGTGTAAAGCTCGGTTTCGGTGTCATAGTACTGCTCCTGGAAGTGCACCGCTTTTTCAATTTCCTCTTTGGTGAAATCCATGCCGTGCGGTACGGCAATGAGCTTGTCCTCGACATCATTGTGACGGTGCACAATGCCGATGACCTCGGCGGTATATTCGTCTACGGGAACGGAAATACCGAGCAGATACACGTCGAGTTCTTCCCCGTCACCGCCGATGACGTCGGGAATGTAACCGTAGTTGACAGGATACGTCAGTGCGTATCCGTTTTTCTGATGAACGTAGCCGATCGGACGGTCGATTTTTATGTTTACGGTCTTGCCGAGGAAGGACTGCACAAGTTCTTTTCTTTCATTTTTCATGTCATTCACCTTAAAGTCTTTTCTAAAATGGCGCTGTCGGGGTAATCTTCAATCAGTCGGAAGCCCTCGCACACATAGACCGGAAATGCCGAGCTGTTTTTGAACACATTGAGTGCCATGGTGCTGAAGCCTTTTTCTTTTGCATCCGCTTGTGCAAATTGCAATGCACTTTGGGCATACCCTTTGTGTCGGTGGGCAGGATGAATCACAAGCTCGGTGATAAATGCACAGTTTTCGTTGTAGGGGCTTTTCTGGAAAGCGATCACCCCAATGTCCTCGTTTGCTTCATTCTGCACAACATAAAGATATGTGTCTTTTGTCTTTGCACCGTCGGGGTAGACATCATTGAATTCCTCCTGTGAGGCGGCAAGTGCCTTTTTTCTGCTTTTTTCGGCTTTGTAAAGCAGATAATCGGCATAGCCTTTCACAGACCACTGCGCATAAGCGGGGAATTCTTCTTCTGTCATAAGTCTGCCGTGTACAGGCAGCAGTTGTCTTTGCACGGCACAAAAGCCCAAATCGTCAATGACTCTGAGCATAGCGGTGTTGGTCGGCAAGGTACGGCAGGTGGCGGTTTTGCCGCTGTTTAAAATAATATCGACAACATGGCAAACAACCTGCTTTGCATAGCCTTTTTTGCGTGCTTCTGAACAAACCTTTACATCTGCCGCTTCCCATTGGTTTTCGTTCAGCGGTTCAATGCAGCACCGTGCAACGGGCTTTTTGTCTGCAAACAACACAAAATAACGAATGCCTTTCTTGTTCCATTCCTGCCAATCCGCTTGGGAAGCACCTTTAAAAAACATTCTTTTGTGCTTCGGCTGACACAGCCGCAGATGTTCGTTAAAAACGGAAAGATCATCCGCACCGAGTTCACGGATTTCGTTTTTTACGGCAACATTTTGCAGCTGCTTTTTGTCGGTTATTTCAAATAAAACTTCATTCATGGCTGTTTATTTCTCACGGATGTATTTTTGCATATAGCACATGTTCTGATATGTTCCGTCTTTGAGCTTGAAGGCATTCGGTTTTGTTGCCATGATTCTGAATCCGAATTTTTCGTACAATGCCTGTGCTCTGTCGTTGCCCTCTACGAATTCGAGCTCAACAATTTCCGTACCCTCGTGCTCCTTCGCAAGCTGCATGAGTTCCTTGAACATGGCAGAGCCGATGCCGAGATTCCAGTATTCTTTGATGATCGAAATGCCGAGTCCTGCACGGTGTGCCGATTTGCCCTTGCTGAAAAAACTGATTTCGCAGCTACCGACTGCAACGCCGTCAACATAGCAGGTAATTACATAATCATTTTCGGACTCGCGGTTGTTGCGGATCCATTTTTCTTCGCTTTCCACCGTGGTTTCTGCCCAGTCTTCAGCGGAACGCGACAGAAAATCCGTTTCGCCCGAAGTTGTGCGGATACAGTCAAGCAGCTGTTCGGCATCTTCAATTTCGGGTGTTTTCAGAACGGCAGTCTGCCCGTTTTTCAATTTTATTGTTTTTGGTTCAAAAATCATTGTTTTTATCTCCTTGCCAGTTGCAAATCTATGGTATCATAAATCGTAATCGTGCCGCCGTGACGGTTGATTGCATCTTCTATCTTTGAGAAAAACGCATTGCGGATCGTTGCTTCAATCGCAATATGGTCCGAATATGTACCGAGAAGCATTATATATTCCTTCGCAGAGAATGTCCGTGTGCGGTAAAACAGTTTATACCGGACATCCGTAAAACCATATT
Organism: Acutalibacteraceae bacterium; assembly: GCA_045576275.1. Classification (GTDB taxonomy): domain Bacteria; phylum Bacillota; class Clostridia; order Oscillospirales; family Acutalibacteraceae; genus RUG806. Next base: position 87,257 of record JAZNGB010000051.1, on the reverse strand, counting down.
TCTCCGCAATTAAAGCTCTGTCGTATGCTTGTTGTTCTGTGTATTCAATAAGCGGTTTGGGTTCTTTATTGTGATATGTGTAGTAATATTCGGCATAAATGCGGTCGATTTCTGCAGACAATGCGGGATTGCCTTTGTCACGATAAGGGTGATTTGCAAAACGGGCAAACACACCGCCGTCTTTCAAATGAGAATAAACCTTTTTATAGCCGGTTTCTTCGTCGATCCAATGGAATGCCGAAGCGGAATAAATAAGATTGAATTTTTCAGAAAAATCAACATCTTCAAACTTGCCTGCAAGCACGGAAAATTGCGGATATGCCTTGAATTTTTCACGGCAGAGATTGCAGAAATTTTCCCCGTAATCCACGGCAAGCAGCCTGCAGCCTGTTTCAAGAATCGGCTTTGTTGCCTGACCGCCGCCGATGCCGATTTCAAGAGCATTGCTTGTGCTGTTGATTGGTATATATTCAAAAATAGTCTGATACAGTTCGTCAACATACCCGGGACGCAGTTTTTCATAAGTATCGGCAACCGTATCAAAGGTCCAATTCAAGCTGCTCATGCATAGTCCTTTCTTGCTTTCACAATCAAAAAGTTCGGTTTTATGTATTCCTTGACGATGGTGGGGAGCTTTTCAACTGCCCAATCTTCGGGGATGGGTTCGCAGACCGTATCAATCACAAAACCTGCTTTTGCAAGGGCATTTATGACATTGCTGAAGGTTCTGTGATACTTGATCACACCGTCCACATACCAATGCACTTGCCGTTCACCGGGTTCATTGTAATTGGAGAATGTGTAGGACACCCTTGTGCCGTTTTCATCCTTGTTAAAATGTCCGTTGCCGTCAAAGGTTGCGGTAATGATCGGATGCTCCTGCGAAAACAAAAGCACACCGCCGGGGTTGAGAACTGCATACATCTCTTTTGCAAAGAGGTCAAAATCCTTTATGTAATGAAATGCAAGCGAGCTGTAAATAAAATCGAAGCTTTCGTGCAGTTGACCGATATCGGTCATGCTCATGTTTTTATATGAAATGCGTTCATGTGCCGCTTCGCGTTTTGCCACGGCGAGCATTTTTTCGGAGATATCGACCCCGACAACACTTTCAGCACCCCGATGCACAAAATCCATGCAATTGTGACCGTAACCGCAACCGAGATCAAGAACAGCTTTGCCGTTCAGGTCGGGTAAAAGTGCACGCATGGCAGGCTGCTCGAGCAGATCATTGTAATTTGTTTCACCTGCACGCAAGGTTTTGTAACCATCAAAAAATGTTTCATTGTCAAAAATATTCTGTCGGCTCACGGGTTTTCCTCTTTTTGTATTGCATTGTAAATCTCCTCAATGCAAGGGGATTTGAAATTGATATAGTCATCTATGCTGTCGGGGAATTGTTTTGCTCCGTCCTGCTTGACCTTGCCGTATTTTTCAACAGCTTCGGGATGTGTGCGCAGATAATCTCTGAATGCAAGATGCCTTTTCAGCTCCGCAGAGAATGCAGGGCAGACATACAAATGGTGCTTCGGCAGCGCTTTTTCACCCTTGTAGTCAAATGCTTCGCGGTCTTTGATGCCGAGATTTCCTTCGTGCACATAGCCGAGAGTTGCTAAGTTTGCAACCACTGCATCAAAAACGGAATAATCCTTGATTACAATGTCAATGTCAATAATCGGCTTTGCGAAAAGTCCTGCAACGGATGTGCTGCCGACGTGCTCGATGTCGACAATTATCTCCCTGACCGCAGGCATAAGATGCTGTCGGATTTTCTCAAAATCCGTTTTCCATTGTTCATTGTAAGGAACCACCGTAACCCGTTTTGTCATTGCTCAAACTTCCTTTATAAAACAATATCCTTGTATGCAGGCAATACATAGCTGATTTCATTGTCTGCTTTATAGGTGAAACCTATGATTGCACCTTGGTAATACAATGCCGTGAAGCTGACATTGCGGTTTTTTCTTGCTTCAAAAGCCATCTTTCTGACATCATTTCTGTGCAGCTTTTTGCCTGCTTGCTTGCAATATTCTTTCCACACACCGTACACTTCTTTTAATTGCGGTTTGTTATAGGGGTTGATGCCGATTGTATCGGTCGGAGTGACAAACTTCTGCACCGCTTTGTCAAGTTCTGCGGTGTTTTCGTGTTCGTTCAGGTGCTTGCAGAACACAAGCCAACGCCCCCAACCGTGATGAATCCCTGTGTCTGCATATCCCATCGCTTTCCAGAAATCAATGCCGCTGACGGGATCGGGATGCAGAAAAACCGTATTGATATTATTTTTTGTAAAAATACTTTCGATATGTTCGTTCAGAATTCTGCCGTAGCCTTTTCGTCTGTGATTGGGGGAAATGTAAAAATCATGCACAGAGCCGTAAGAGTCAGACACAGCAAGCATATCCTGTTCATCTGTGTTGATGAATGCAAAGCCGAGCAGTTCTTTTTTGTTCTGCATAACAATAAAATGTTTTGCTTTATCTTCCGACAGGCTTTCAATGATGCTGTCAAACAGATTGTAAAACATTGTTTTGTTGCCGGGTGCTTCGCCGTGATTGCGCAAGGTCTGTATTTTATATTTTGCGAAAATTTTGCGGAGATTTTTATATTCACGCACATTATCTTTTGTAACAGCCGTAAATGTGCAATCGGCTGATGATGTTAAGTTCACAACATACCTCGCTGACCACTTTTCGTTTTCAAAAAATGTTTCTTTCAGCACACCGCCGTTGTGCAGAATGATTTGAATTGCCGCCGTGTTGCTCTTTCGGGGAACAATTTCCACACTTGCCAGGCCGTTATCCCGACAAATATCCAACGCAAACTGCAGCATGATCGTTCCGAGCCCCTTGTTCCTGTGCCACGGTGCAATGCCTGCGTGCAGATGTCCCATGTGGGTTCTTGTACTGTTTATAACGATTGCACCGTAAATTTCATTGCTGTCATCAACAAGAAAATACAGGCTGCACGGCACACCCGTTGATAACATCGAGCCGGTGGTTCTGTCATCCTCGCACCATTCCAGCCATTTTGAATAGCTTACATTTTTTCCTTGCGAATCACTGTATCTTCGTAACAACTGAGGCTGTATATCATTTTCAACAGCCTCCCACTTGTCCATCATCTGTGTGTATTGTCGCTCGTGACTTTCATCGGGCAACACAAGTTTGTAATGCATGGTATCAATCATCATAATCCTCCTGAAAATAAATAAGACACCTCCGAGAATATACGGAGATGCCTGTAAGTTCAGAAAGATAAAAAATCAATCACAAACGGACAAAACGACTCTCCGATTTCGGAAGCTGAGATTTACCATCATTTTGTCCACCTGCCTTTCAAGATTAATATATTAAAACAATTATATCCGTGTTGCCGAAAAATGTCAACAATCACTTTTGCATCTTTTTGCTGCGGTTTTAAATCTTTTTGCTGAAAAGCAAAGGTTTGAAAAAATACATCTTGACAAGCGGCTTAACATCTGCTAAAATTTTTATGCTGTTTGACAGTGTACAATCGAATGGAGAGTTGTCCGAGTGGTCGAAGGTGCAGCACTCGAAATGCTGTGTGGAGAAATCCACCTAGGGTTCGAATCCCTAACTCTCCGCCAAAAAAACCTCGTTCATAGAACGAGGTTTTTTCAGTTATGTCCGCAGGACATAACTTCATGCAGCGGCATTTATGACGCTGACTTCATTACGGCTGTTAAGCCGTACTTCATTTTGCGAACATAAACAAATGAAGTTGCCTTACGGCAAATGAAGTGCTTATGCAATAAAATGGCTACATCAATGAAGTGTGACTACGGCACAACGGATTGACTTTTTAAGCTCGCTGTTATAAAATAGACTTGAGTGATATTATGAAAGAGGATAAACTCGGAGATTTATCAATGGAATTGTCAGTTGCGGTTTTGAATCCTTGTGAAAAATCAAACTGCTCCGAATAATTGGCATATAATCACCGCAATTCTTGTGCAGAATCATCTGCATTCTCACAACTTTAATATTTATTTCACAAGTAAGAATCAAAACAAGTGTGCAATAAATAAAAAATGAAAAGGGGGAGCAAAAAAAATGAATTTGAACCATTTAAAGAAAACAACGATCTCTGTTTTGATTTTTGTGCTGCTGTCCTCACATTTCATGTTGTTTGCAGTTGCAGCCGACAATACCAAAACAGCCCTTCCGCTTTCGGCAGGTGTTGAAGCATTGCGTGACCAATTTGAGCTTGATGTTGCCGATGAATGCAATGGGTACGCACTGGATTACGCTTACTACTCTCCTGTTGGAGAAAATGACAGTGAAAAATATCCGATTGTGATTTATTTGCACGGCATCGGACACGGTTCCTATGTAGGTTCGCAACTTGATGACAGTATGATGGCATATTGGGCATCACAAGAAATGCAGGCAAAATGGAAAGACACAGGGGGTGCATTTATTCTTTTGCCGAGATGCCCCGAAGATAAGCTCAGATACTGGAGTGAATCGTTCGTTGACCCTCTGCGGACACTGATTGACGGTTTTATCAGCAAGCACCATGCAAATGTTGATACAACGAGAATATTCATCGGTGGTTCTTCCGCAGGCGGTGAGATGACCTGGGATATGGCAATAGCATATCCCGAATACTTTGCAGGCATTTATCCGCTTGCTGCAACAGGTACAAGAACAGCAGACAACATCGAAACAACAAAAGATGTGGCAATCTGGCTTTTTGCAAGTACGCTTGATCCGATTATCAGTTATCCCCTGAATGTATTGCCGACATGGAATAACATCTGCAAATACAATGCAAATCCCCAGAATTGCAGGCTTTCAAAATTCGGTATTGTGCTGGATCCTGACGGCAGCAAAGGGGATTCCAACCATCGTCTGTATACGACCATCTGTTATGATTTCTTTACGATTGACGGTGAACCCTATCCGAATGTTACAACAACGGACGGCAACGGCAACACAGTTGTTTTTGAGAATGAGGAAGGTATGATTTCCTGGATGAGCAACATTCATTCTTCATTTCTGGTTTCAGAAACAGATGATGCGTTTTCTGTGAATGTGCTTACAAAAACATTCATTTTCATAAGAAATATATTCTTTAAAATTGCAAATCTTTTCCAAAAACTATTTGGATATGTTTAATTATTAGTATAAAAACGTTGCAGTCAGCAAACACTGCAATGCTTTTTTCAATATATCAAAAAACACCTTTTCGCCCCAAGATTAGGGGACGGGGGGTTGATGTAGAATAATTATTTATTCCACTTCGATAAAATATATGTCATTCTCGGCAAGGGTAACGGTAAATGTCAGATACGAATGATCAAAACTGTATTCGACAGCTTCCGGATGTATTGCCGACAAATCGATTATCTCTTGCACCTGTGCAGGTGTGGGGATTGTCGGAGCACCACATTTCTCCCATATTTTCAGGGGGTTCCCATGGTCTTCGTCGATTCGACGCAGTGTGACCTTTTCGGGTTGTGCTTCACATTCGATTTTTACGGTTACCACTTCCCTGTTCCCCGTGGGGGTAAATGCAAGCTTGGAAAGCAACACTTGCAAGTTTTTATCTTTCCGGAAAACCGCAACATCCGTATTCCCATTTTGCGGCAAAACAATCCGTTCGTCACCGATATCTTTCAAAAAAGCAAGAGCATGGTAGGAGGGTTTTGGAATGCCGCTTTGGGTCAGGAGACCGAAACCGCCGTGGAATTCCTCCGGGAAAGGATGGAATTCTTCAAACAAATCCGAAAAACACCAAACAGACGAGCCGTCAACACTTTTCTGCGTGCCGAGAATCGCATGGATATTGTACGCAGCAGCCATTCTTGTATCGTTGCACGGTGCTGAAAAATTGGCACACATATTCCATTCGGTATAAAGCACCGGCAAATGCTGTGCTTGCTGTCTGACTCTTTCTGCATTCCGGATAAAACCGTCGCGATGCAGTGTTTTGTTTGCATCGACTGTTCCCATAAAAGCACGATACAACGGCAAGATGGCATCATGCGATATTTTTTTGCGTTGCGTAAGTCCCACCGGAATGTTCAGTTTGAGATTGACCGTATCATTCTCCTGTTGAAGCCCTCCCAAAGGGTCTCCTGCATACTGGTGGGTAGAAATAAAATCAAGCGGAACGTCGTTTTCCTTACAAAATTGCAAAAACGGCCCGATCCATTTGCTTGCAGATGTAGACGGTCCGCCGACAATAAAGGATGCATCCACATCTTTTACAGCCCGTGCGGTGGTTTCGTAAAACTGAAAATATTCCTTTTGGTTGCCTGCAAAAAATGTAATCCGCAAATCAGGTTCATTCCAGACTTCAAAATACCAGCTGCGGATCTCGTCAATACCGTAACGATCAACAAGGAAGTGCAAAAAGTCCTGTACATACCGATACCATTTTTTATGATCTTTTGGCGGTGAGATATTGGGTTTATAAAAGAACATACCGCGTGTTTTTTTCTTTGCAAGGTGCTTTGGCATAAAGGACAATTCCACAAACGGTTTCATACCGGCAGCAAGGATATTGTCATATGCCACGGCACACTGACGAAAACTCTGTTCAATGTAGCTGCCGCCAAACGGGATGGGTAAGATATCCGTTGCCTTGTGGCAGGTATGCATATCGTCACAGAAAATACCGTGAAAACGCACGCGTTGAATCCCGAGCTCTTCGTGTACTTTTTTCAACTGCTCAAAATAGTCTTTGCGGAGTGCATAAGGTGCATGTGCACTGCCTACACAGAATTGCCAATGCTTGTTGCATTTTTCGGTCGGTAAGTTTTTATGAATCTCAACTATCATAAATCAATCCCACTCTGCACCGGTTACCTGCTCAAGATTCGCACCTTTTGTTTCTTTGACTTTCGCGATCAGTACGACCAGCGACAAAAGAAGTCCCGGCAATGCAAGACAAAGCACAATCTTTGAAATGGCGGCATTGCCCATGGATGTAATCAACGGCAGACCGACACCGTATGCAATGACATAACCGACACCCATGGCAAGGAACTGGGTGGAGATAATGGATGAACGCAGATTGGTGGGTACGGATTCGCTGACCATCAGACCTATGATATCACCGCAACTCCAGAATGCACCGACACTCGCACCGCAGAACAAGCCGACGACATACGGTGACCATGCATTTTTGGCACCGACGGAAAACAAAACAAGGGATACGATTGTGATCGCAGCAACAACGATGGAGGAATATTTTCTGCCCCATCTGTCGGAAATAAAACCGTGCAACAACTGTGCAAGTCCGCTTCCGATCGGGAACAGGAACAACGCTGATGTGACTTCGTTTACCGCCACGCTGTCAAGGGCAGCTTCAATGGTTTCAAAAAGACCTTGGAACAGATAGTTTTCGGCATATCCGTAAGAGATGATTGCCTGGTACTGCATGGTAATCAGCACACCGATGGTACTCAGAGCCACCGTAACATACAGCCATTTCAACTGTTTGTGATGGGCAACAAATCTGAGTGCAGATACAAAACCGCCTTGTGCCCCCTGTGAATCTTTCTTGCTCTTTTCAGCTTCGCGTTCTTCATCACTCATTCGCAGATAACGCAGACGAGCATCGATGAATGCATCTGTTTCTTTTGCAAACAGCAAAGCAATGAAAGAAATAACCATACCGAAAAGAGCCGGCACAAGATAAACCATTCTCCATTGAGACACATCGGTCATAAAAATACGGCGGAACATGGGGACAAGCATAATACCGAATGTGGCAATGGCTTTCACAATCGAATACATCGTGGCACGGTGTTTTGGCGGTGCGGATTCCATAATATATACAACCTGCATATCATGCGGAATGAAAAAGGACATCATGCAAACACCGACAAGGTAAACATAAAGATTCCCTGACAGGAAGATGATAAACATGGCTACCGACATTCCGAGGGTATTGAGAATCAGAAACAGCTTTCTGCCGTATCTGTCGGCAAGCGGTTTATAAAACAATGAAAGAAGCTGGAACGGTATTGCAATCATACCTGCAAGATCCAGCAAACCGATGGAACTCTCACCGTATTTTGCAAGCAAATCCGTTGCAATTTCCGTTTTCATAAGCGTTCCGATCTGCGATGCAATTTCATCCGTAACATAAACCGAACAAATGATAAAAAGCAAAAATGCCATATAGAAACTGCGTTTCGGTCTGTTTTTTTCGCGTTCCCATTTTTTGATTTCTTTTTCGTTTTTCTGACGCAATTTTTCACTCTGTTGCGGGGTAAGTGTTTTTGTCTTCATAATCCGTTCCTCGTATCCGATAAAAAGCATATTTAAATTATAGCAAGATTAAAAAAACAATGCAATCTGTTTTTTTTCAATTGAGAAACAAAAAGCGTTGCAGACAGTGAGAAAATCCGTCATGCAACGCTTTTGTTTCAGGGTTTCTTATTTAAAATGATTCGCAATCCATTCGAATAGTGCCTTGATTGCATTGATAAGTTTGGTCAGCAAATTGATGGATTCCACAACATCGGTTTGTGCCGCGATTGATGTTACGGGAAACATTGACAACAACATCAATGCAGCAAGAAGCAACGACAAAATCTTTCTAATGTTGGAGTTTTTTCATAATACTCGCCCTTTTAAGAAAAATTTTATATATTTTCGACATTTTTCTGAAAATGTTGTTTTTCTTAATTTAAAACAAAGGCAAAGTTTGTTAAAAAACACACAATCGCCATGCGTACTTGCATAGCGACTGTGTGTTTTTGGGAATATGGAGACTGTAGGGAGTGGTTAATTTCAATATACCAGACTCAGATTTTCTATGTATGCACAGGCAGCAAGCGGCAACTGAGCAGGTGAAAGATTCTGCTGCACAATGCCTTTTGCAAATGAGGCAGCTTCACTGCGATCTACAGAAATATCGGGACATAAAAAACATTCACCTGAATCAAAAGCCGCAACAACGCCCCAGGTGTTGATCACCTCTTCTCCGGTATCAATCTCGTGGCGATAAACATAACTGTTTGTAAGTAGCATGGTTGGATCCCCTCTCATAACTTTGTTGTAAATATAGTATACACCAATTTTGTGTGAATTTCAATCCTTAAATGTGATGTATTATCACATTCTATGTTTTAAACAAAGCCTATTCTTTATCATTGTGCAAATCTGACAATTTTTACCAATATTGCACCTTTTCAACAAGCTTCTGCATTCTGATTTTTTATTCACTGTTTTTATACAATCTGAAAACGACTGCATCTTATCCTCTGTCATGACATTTTTATTGACAAATGCCGAAGTAATTTGCTATATTGAATGTAATAAATAACGGAGGAAAAAATCATGTTCAAAAAATGGATCGCTGCATTCCTTTCCGCATTGTCGGTCATTCTCACCTTCCTTGGAATTGCACATTATCCCATGGGACAAGAGGTGGATATGTCTAAATTTACCCTTACGTTTGAAGAAGAATTCGACGGTGAACTTGATCGCAGCATATGGTCAGGTCACTATGTTTACGGCACGTCAAGCGAAGCACGAAAAGGTTCCTATTGGAACAACTATCTTGCATATACCGAAGACGGCAATCTTGTTATTCCTTTGAAGTATCTTGCAGAAGGTATGGGCGGCAAAGGTGCCGGTTGGTACAGTGCAGGCATTGACACCGATGACGATGCTCCCAACGGCTTTTCTCAGAAGTTCGGTTATTTTGAATGTCGTTGTATTCTTCCGAAATGTGCATCTGCATGGTCTGCTTTCTGGCTGATGAATGAAGGCGTTTACAACGCAGACGGCAACGGACGCGACGGTACGGAAATTGACATTTTCGAAAGCGACTGTTACGGTGACAGACAACAGAATGCAGTTACCAGCAATCTGCATTTTGACGGGTACGGTGATATGCACCAGAAGATGGGTGCAAAAAAATACCTTATCAAGGGAGATCCGTACAGCGAATTCAACACATACGGACTTGAATGGAACGAAAACGAATACATTTTCTACATCAACGGTGTTGAAACATTCCGCACGGATTTCGGCGGTGTTTCACAGAATGCCGAGTATCTGATTCTCTCTCTTGAACTCGGCGGTGAAAATGCAGTTCCGAATGCGGAAATGAACACAGACGAAGAATATGAATTCATTGTGGACTATGTAAGAGTGTACCAGTACAACGACCTTTTGCAATAACACAAACGACATTCCGATTGAAAGGAGTGAATTACAATAAAAGACTTCAGTAAGAAGATCTGGGCTTTTATGATGAGCATCATGCTTGCAATCGGCGGCTTTTTCGGCCTTGTTGACAAAGAGGAAGTACCGATTGAACCCGATCCCGTTATCAATATCATATATATGATCGGTGACGGCATGGGGTATAATCATATTGCAAAAACTAAAGCGGAACAATCCGTTTCACTTGCAATGGACACCTTTCCGGTAAACGGCAGCTCCATGACACAATCTCTTTCCAGCTCGGTTACGGACAGTGCTGCAGGCGGCACCGCATTGGCAACCGGCAGCAGAACCGGCAACGGTATGATCGGTGTGTATTATGAAGATCCGGACATTGAAGTGTCATACCCGAAGAATCTGACGGAATTGTGTAAAGAAAACGGGATGATGACAGGTGTTATCACAACGGATTCCACAAGTGGAGCAACCCCTGCATCCTTCTCCGCACATTCCTCCGACCGCGATAACACCGAGGATATAACAGAAGATCAGCTTCGTTCATCAATCGACATTGTATGGGGAAAGGCAAACGGTCTTGTCACCCAAAGCATTGCTGAAGAAAACGGTTTTTATTATGTGGAAACATACGAAGATATGATGGCTCTTCCCGAAGGCAGCCGCAGTTTTGCACAATTCAACGACTCTCTGTGGAAAGCAAGTGCCGTCAACGACTCCCCGACCCTGGAACAAATGGCAATAAAAGCAGTTGATATCATGGACGATACCGACGACGGCTTTTTCCTGATGATCGAGGGTGCACATATTGACAAGCATTCCCATAACAAAGATGCCGACAAAATGATGGAGGCTCTGCTGTCCTTTGACAAAACCGTACAGGCAATGCTCGACTACGCAAAAGCGGACGGCAACACAATTGTTATCGTCACCGCCGACCACGAAACAGGCGGAATCACGTTTGAAAACGACGCATATGTGTACACAAAATCCTCCCATACGGCTGCCGATGTTCCCGTGCTTGTGTACGGAACGCAGGATATCATTGCAGCGGATGAAACACTCAACAATTATGAAATCCCCATCCGCATTGCTTATGTGCTCGGTTTTGATGAAACGCAGTTCCCCGTCAGTATTGCAAAATAAATGATATAGTTTATGCCCCTCGGATGAGGGGCATATGTTTTTATGTGAGGATATTATTATTTTGTACAAACTCCAACCATGCATTTGCAATCATCCAATGGCCGCTTTCCGTCGGATGCACACCGTCCCACAGCCAATAAGACGGTTGCGGATTTTGTGCCAGAGAATCAAACATATGCTGCAAAGGCAGGAAATACACGCTCGTTTCCCGTGCCACTGTCCGAACGCTGTCTTGCACCCGGGTGAGCAAGTTCTGCCAGACATCCCATTGCTGAGCAGGTCCTCCCAAACAAAAGCTGAATGGTTCACACAAAATGATTTTTACGTCGGGATTGTTCAACTGTGTACGATTTATCAGTGTTTTATATGTCGTTTCAAAATCTGAAATGTCAAGTTTTTTGTCCCCGAACACAGAAAAGTGAACATCATTCACACCGACAAGAATACTCAGCACATCCGGTTGCAAATCCAGACAATCGGCCTGCCAACGCTGTGCAAGGTCATACAACCGATGCCCGGATATGCCGCGATTCAAAAACTGCAATCCGTCCTGCGGATACTGTGCACCCAGTTTTCCGCTGATGACATATGCATAACTGTGCCCGATCTGATGATTCAGGTCGGTTGTGTTGTTTTTGATACGGTTGCCGTCGGTAATGGAATCCCCTTGAAAAAGAATGGTTGTTTTCTGCATCTGTAATGCCTCTTTTCATTCACTTTGTAAGTAAGTATAACATATTATGCAAAAAAGTGGAGCCTGTTTTTTAAATTTTCAGAAAACAAACGTACATTACAGCCATCTTTGCCCTAAAAAGTTATTGTATTACAGATAAAAAAATGATACAATAAGACAATAAAGTTTATTCTTCTCGGAGGGATAGAGTTGAAAAAAAAGAAAATGGATCTCAAAACAGTAAAATACTATGCCCGCATGGCTGCTGCGTGTTATGTCAACGACCCCGTGCATATGTATGCAACCAAGTCTGAAAAGTGGAGAAAAAAATACGATTACCACTTTATGCTTGCCAGACTGATGACTTCAAACCGTGAAGATATTATTTATCTTGATGAAGAAAACCGAGGCATTTGCGTCTGGAGAGATGCACACAATCCCTACACAATTTTTGACTTCTGGCTTTGTCCGAACTGCATTTTCCTCATTATCTATGCAAAAAGCACCATCAAAATCTTAAAAGCATACAGCCATCTCGATGCAAAAGTGTTTGATAAAAACACAATGATCATCTCCCCCGTTTTCGTTGACCCTGCCCACCAGGGAAAAGGCATTGCGACAAAGCTGATTCAGCAAGGTATTGATGATCTTGTACCGCAAGGGTATAAACTCGGACTCGAAACGCAGAATCCCGACAACGTAAAGTTTTATGAAAAACTCGGTTTCAGAACTAAGAAATATGTCTACTTCAAAGGTGAAAAAATCCACAATTATTACATGGTTTATGACCCGAATGCACAAACGGACAACTGAAATTTTGACATCAATCATCGAACAGGAGATCTTATATGAAAAAGAAAATTGAATTGGATACCGGTAAAAAAGTATTTCCTTTGATTCTCATGGCTGCAGGCATTGCATTGATGCTTGCCATGTGGATTGCAAGACTGAATATCGTGGCTGTGGTTTGCGTTGCTTTCAACTGCATCATGGCTGCAGTGATCACACTGAGTCTCATTTTCAAGAAAAAAGTTTATGCACCTATGGTTTTCGCGTATGCTGCGGTGAGCATCGGTGTTGCAGCTTATTTTACAATCTGGGGAGCGGATGCCGGTTTCGGTGCTTTCACATCGGGACTTGCAGGTTTCTCTTCTGCCGAACATCCGTTGCTTACAGGCGAAGGCAATTTTTTCACACGCCTGTTGGGCAATATTCTGCTCGTTTTGCCGACAGGACTTTCCTTGTGGGGATTGTTTTTCGTTGCCAAAAAGACATTCAACAAAGACGCTGTTAAAAAAGCCTTTGCTGCCGGGATGAGCATTTTGCTGCTCGGAACAAGTGTCTGCTATGTTCTTTTTATGAACCTGCGTTCAAAACCGAATACACAAAGATTGTGGGACGGTCACGACGATTACCTGGGCGGTGTGGATAAGAATGCCGATGCTGACTCCCCCAATGTGCTGTTCATTCTCATGGATGACCTCGGTTACGGGGATGTTTCCCTCAACGGTGCAATCTATGAAACACCGAACATTGACTCCATCGGTGAAAACGGTCTGAATCTGACAAACTTCTATTCTGCTTACTCAGTCTGTTCCCCTGCCCGTTTTGCAGCTCTGACAGGCAGATATCCCTACAGAGGATATGCTGACAATGTTATCTATCCGACCGTTGATACACTCACACCCTTTGCACAGACCCGTATTTTCAATTCTATCGAAATGGGCAACAATGCAGACGGTATGCTTGGAGATGAAATCACCTTTGCCGAAACATTCAAAGCCGCCGGCTATGCCACCGGTGCTTTCGGCAAGTGGCATCTGGGTGATTACGGCGAATACCTGCCCACAAACCAAGGCTTTGACTATTTCTACGGCAGCCACCATGTCAATGATATGACACCGTTCTATCATGTGACGGAAGAAAACGGTGAATGGGAAATTGTACACGGAACGGATGAACTGAAAGACCAGAGCATGGCAACCGAGTGGATCCATGAAGAAATCACGCAATGGATCACCGAACAGGCCGAAGCAGACACCCCGTTCCTTGCCTATTATGCCTCTCCGTGGCCGCACGCTCCTGTTTATGCAGGTGATGATTTTGACGGCACTTCGGGTATGGGTACATACGTTGACTGCGTAACCGAATTTGACCATTATCTCGGCCTGCTGTTTGATACAATGGAAGAACTCGGTGTTCTGGAGAATACGATTATCGTCTTTACAAGCGACAACGGCCCTGCATTGGAAGGTTCGGTTGCTGACCTTCGCGGCGGCAAATACCTCGCTTATGAAGGCGGTCAGAAAGTGCCGTTCATGATCCGTTGGGACAATGCAGACGGAGCTTTGGGTGAAATCGGAACCGAACGCGACAGTTCTGCCGTTCTTGTTGACCTGTATCCGACCCTCGTGGAACTTTGCGGTATCACAGGCAACGGCGGTCAGGAAAACTACCTGCCGACAGACCGTGTGATCGACGGCATTTCCATGACTTCCCTGTTCAAGAATGATACCGTTATTCACACACAGGAACATCCGATTCTGCACATGAAACGCGAAGTCATCAAAGCAATCCAATATACCGTCCCGACCGATGAAATCACAGCCATGTACCCCGAATATGACCATGCGGTTTTGAAGGACAATGAATATCTGACATTCAAATATTTTGAAAAGATTCAGAATGACAACTCCGCATTCTGGGACAAAAACCGTAAAAACTGGCTGCATATTCTCACTGACGACTATGCAGAAAATTACAACCGCACCCCTGTTTATCCCGAAATTGCAGAGCAATTCAAAGAAAAGCTGCATGAAATCACGAATGATTTCAAAACCAACAGACGCGGAATCATTGAAGAGTAAAAGTCAAAACGGAACCCGGGTCAGACTTGATCCGAGTTCCGTATTTGTTAGAAAACAACGAAGGAGTGTTCACCTTGCCACCGCTTTCATTGATGATAAAACCTGCATCATCCCTTTGCAATCTTTCCTGTGAATACTGTTTTTACCGTGATGTTTCCGAGCACCGCGAACACCTCGGTTTCGGCATTATGGAAAAGAAAACAGCAGAATTGTTGATTGAGAAAGCACTTGCCTATGCAAACGGAGAAAGTGTCGCATTTGCTTTTCAGGGCGGTGAACCGACCTTGGCAGGTTTGGATTATTTCCGTTTTTTTGTTGATACCGTCAACCGTCTGAATACAAAAAAAAGCAAGGTTTTTTACGGTATGCAGACCAACGGCACCGTACTGGACGGAGAATGGGCCGACTTTTTGCGTGAGAACGGTTTTCTTGTCGGGCTTTCGCTGGACGGTGATTTCGACGGCAACAAGTTCCGAAAAAAACCGTCGGGACAAAATTCATTCTACAAAATCATATCTGCCGCAGAATTGCTGAAAAAAAGAAATGTTGATTTTAATATCTTAACCGTCTTAACGGGGTATTGTGCCGAAAACGGCGAACGGATTTATAAATACTTCCGTTCAAAAGGTTTCCGCTATCTGCAATTCATTCCCTGTCTGCGACCGTTTGATTCCGATGAAAAAAGCGAGTTGTACATGACTGCAGAACAGTACGGAGATTTTCTTATCAAGGTATTCAACCTCTATGTAAAAGACTATGTGCGACATGACTATATGAGCATTCGTCAGTTCGACAACTGGGTGCGGCTGTACCTCGGACATCCCACCGAACAATGCGGCATCAAAGGACATTGCTCCCATCAGTTTGTGGCTGAAGCCAACGGCAATATCTACCCCTGTGACTTTTACTGTACGGATGCATATTTCCTCGGGAATATAGAGCAATGCGATTTTGAGGAAATGGAAAAATCCGAAACAGCCAAAAATTTTATCAGAGAGAGCTTAAAAGTCCCCGACCGCTGCAAACAGTGCAATATTTATCCGATGTGCAGAGCCGGCGGCTGCAAACGAACGCAGCAAAGCGAGGACTATTGCAAGGCATACAAACGGTTTTTCAATGCCTGTCTGCCCCTGTTCAGAGTGTTTATAAATGAAAAGGAAATAACGCAATAGATCTGCACCGGTTTACTTCTTCTTCCTGTTGCGACAGACGACAACAACCAACACAGCCACAGCAATCAAACCGAGCAAACCCAACACATACAACCAACTCATATTGGAAGAAACAATCACAGCGGTAGGTCCGTCCGCACCGCCGATCAATGCGACAGAAGCAGACTGTCGGCTGCAACCGGACAAGCACATCACAAAAACTAACAATAAAATAAATATAATCCGCTTTTTCATAAAACAAAATCCCTCCGATTTCATTACATAATGCTGTGGTGTGATGCGATGCAAAGGCGGCAATCTGCCTTTGATACTACATACGATGAAGTGTGATGATAACAGCTTAAAATGAAAACAGTCTGAAAACTATATCTCAAAACAAAAGCTAACATTGACCGCCGAGGATTGCTCCCCGGCGGTTTGTTGTTTATTCGGTTGCATCTTTAATTGTGATTTTATCTGTTAAACAGTACACTGAAAAGAAGTTCAAATATGAGTTCAATCGTATCAATGAAACTTCTTGCCACTTCTGTTTCGGCATCTTTAACGTAACCGTTTGCTGCAACTACTTCACATGAGTACTTTACTTCATAGCCTTTTGCAAATTCAAAATCATAAACCGCTACACCATCATCATAATCTTTTCTTGCTTTGATGAATTTCACATCATTTTCATGCAGACCGAAGTAAGCAAGTGCGGCTTTTTTCGCTTCTTCAAGACCGATATCACTGCCGTTTACAGCATTGGTATCCACCACAGGCTTTGAAGCACCGTTGACATTACCTTCTCTGTCAATGTCATAGTCGTAAATCCGGCCGTCTGCAGCACCGATATCGTAGGCATACTTCATTGGCAAGCCGCTTCTTTTGCCGTAAGGCAACTTCATTCGTTTATGTCCGCAAAATGAAGTACAGCTTGACCACCGTAATGAAGTCAGCGTCATAAATGCCACTGCATGAAGTTATGTCCTGCGAACATAAATGAAAAAATCCAAGTCTTTCGACTTGGATTATTTGGCAGAGGAATAGGGATTCGAACCCCAACAAACAGAGTCAGAGTCTGTCGTGCTACCGTTACACCATTCCTCTAAACGCATGGCTATTATACACACTTGGCAGCCGATTGTCAAGTGTTTTTTTTGATTTTTTTTAATTTTTTTCACGTGCAAATATTTGATCCGAAATGTTGATTTTTTGCACCGCGTGTGTTACCATTGCTATAGCAACATAAATGATGGTGAGGGATTCTGATGTATTCACTCGGTATTGACATAGGCGGAACAAAATGTGCGACCGTACTCGGCGGCGGTGCTTTACCCGAAGACATACAAGGGTTTATCATTGATAAAATTTCCTTCCCTACACTTGTGGAAAGAGGTTGGAAAGCGATCGTCAACGAATTGCTGGATACGGCACAGAGATTGCTTGACAAGAACGGGATTAATACAAACGAACTGATCGGAATCGGCATCAGTTGCGGCGGTCCGCTGGACAGCAAAAAGGGTCTGATTCAATGTCCTCCGAACCTGCCGGATTGGGACAATGTGCCGATTGTGCAAATGTTTGAAGATAAGTTCAACACAAAGACGTTCCTGCAGAATGATGCCAATGCCTGTGCAGTGGCTGAATGGCGTTTCGGTGCTGCAAAAGGGTTGGACAATGCTGTTTTTCTTACCTTCGGCACAGGTATGGGTGCAGGACTTATATTGAACGGTCAGCTTTACAGCGGCACAAATGACATGGCAGGTGAAATCGGTCACATCCGCATTGCAGAAGACGGTCCTGTCGGTTACGGAAAACGAGGCTCTTTTGAAGGATTTTGCTCGGGCGGCGGTATTGCCCGGTTGGGACAGGAGCTGGCAAAAAAAACGACCATTACATCCCCTCTGCTTGAAAATCCGGATGAAATGACCGCAAAAACCATTGCAGATGCAGCAAAGAACGGAGATGCTTTTGCACAGCTTGTATACGATACATGTGCAAAAAAGCTCGGTCTGGGATTGTCGATTCTGATTGACATTCTCAATCCGCAGGCCATTGTCATCGGCAGCATTTATGAACGTGCACAAGATCTTTTTGATCCTGTTATAAAAAAGGTAATTGCCGAAGAAAGTCTTTCCCTTTCGGCAGATCATTGCAAAATTTTGCCTGCGGCTCTCGGAAATTCGATCGGTGACTTCGCAGCCCTCGGTCTTGCTTTTACATAAGGAGATGATATATATGAATGACACAACGATGATTTTTGAAAAACTGTTTCGCGACTACCCTGCTTTGAACTGTGCAAAGAACAGCATTCTTGCAGCGTTTGATCTGCTGCTTGACTGTTATCAGCACGGCGGAAAAACACTTTGCTGTGGCAACGGAGGTTCTGCTGCCGACAGCGAACACATCGTCGGTGAACTGATGAAAGGCTTCAACTTACGCAGACCCTTGTCTGCAGAAGAAAAGAAAGCATTTTCGGCAATCGAAGGCGGAGATGAAATTGCAGAAAAATTGCAGTCCCCTTTGCGCTCCATCGCATTGACAGCACACAGCGGTTTGATCTCTGCATTCGCAAACGATGTGGATGCATCTCTTGTTTTTGCACAGCAGGTCTGGGGATATGCCGATGCACCGTACGATGTATTGATTGCACTGAGCACATCGGGCAATTCGAAAAATGTGGTACAGGCTGCAAAAACCGCAAAAACAGCCGGCATTCGCACACTTGCGATCACCGGCGAAAAAGACAGCAAATTATCGGAATTGGCAGATATTTGTTTAAAACTGCCTGCCTGCACACCTTACGAAGTACAGGAATTGACCCTGCCCGTCTATCATGCACTTTGTGCAGGATTGGAAGCAGCTCTGTTTGATGAATGATTACTCATCATTCAGTATTTTTTTAACCAATGCGGGATTGCGGGATGTGATATTATCCGGCTCGCAACGCAGTGCACGACGGATATCCGTTGCCTGTGTACAAGTCCATACTGACAACAACAAGCCGTGTTCATGCAGAATGCGGCTTAATTTTTTTGTTGCACCGACTTTGTTGATATTCAATCCCATACAACCGAGGGATTTGCACAAACGGACAAGATACATACAATACCACGTCTGCCCGGCAAGAATCCTGCTGACACCGTAATTCAGATAATACGGTATGCCGACACCTGCATCGGATACGGTTTTTGCCCACTTCCGGTCAACACCTGTAAAAAAGATACGATCGAGAACCCCATGCTTTTCCGCAAGATAACGTACCGCCTCGAGATTGTCTGTGCTTTTCAGATCCACATTCATCTGCAAGTGCGGATATTCCGCAAGACACGCAAAAGCGGCATCCAAAGAAACCACAGTGTTTTTTGCATCGTCGAAAACAGCATCATGCGACAAAACAGGCTTACCGTCTGCAAGAAAACGAACATCGATTTCGACAATATCCGCACCGCACAGGACGGCTTCTCTTATTGACTCCAAAGAATTATCTTTTGTTTTTGTACCGTCTTCGGACAAACAACCGGTGTGTCCGGTAACCGTAAAATTCCGGGGAAGAAAATCCTTCAGCATTTTGTTTCCTCTTTTCTTACATTTATTATAAAAGAACATCGAGATTCGCAAAAATTGCCCAAAACAATGCAAGCAAACGACGATAGAAAAACCATGCATTCTGATTCATTTCAGTTCCGCACGCATCACACAGCATATTTGCATCGCCGTCGCTATGCGTGTGTGCCGTGAATGCCTTGATGCAGACATTGTTCAGTCCCTCCGCAGAGGTATCATACCACGCACCATCGCGTTCTATCTGCACAAAACTCTGTCCGGGACGGCTGTAGCTGACATAATCCGAAGCGTTTGCATTTTCTATCGGCGCATAGACCTGCGGACAAACGGCTGAAGATTGTAATTCAACCGCAACGGAAAATGTCTCACCGCTGCGGACATAGATCGGTGCTTGCAAAGGAATCACGTGATAGCCATAGTATTGCTGCACACCGCGGACAGCAGCCGCACAATAGGTTGATACGGGTATATCCGCATCGGGTGATTTATATATTCGCACGGTGTAGTTCGTATTGTCCTGCAAAAACCAGGTGGCAACAGCAGCAATTTCACAATCCGCATCCGCTGTAAAGACATTGACATACTGTATATAATCATCTGACCGCAATCTTCCGTGAAAACCGAATCCGTCATACTGATAGTTGTCTTCATAAAGGGATGCGGAAACCGCTGCATAACTGACAATCTGATTCAGGGATGCATCCTTGTATGAAAGCCAGAAGTACCCCTCATCTCCCCAGTTTGCACCCCATGTGTTTTTACAAAGCCACGCACCGTTTTCATCCGGACGGCAATCTTCTCTGAAATTCGAGGCAGCATAGACATCATCCCATCCGACAATAAGCACCGCATGATTGGTCAGATAAGATGTTTCCTGGTAATAGCTCGTCCCGTCTGCACCGTCGTTATAATACGAAACATCCGAATAAAACGACGTTTGCACAGCACCGTCCCTGAGAATCGCCTCTTTGATTTGCTGCATGACGGTTGCAGACAACTGCGTTTTCTCATTCGTCTGTTTTGCATAATAGCAGGATGCATCCGTCAGAACAGCGGAATGGGCATAGCGATCCTGCTCGGTATAATTCCCCATTGCAGAAATCTGACTGCCGTTGAAAGGAAACACCGCTTGCAAGGCAGGACCCGACCAACGGGCAAGCGTTACAGCTGCATCAACCCAGTTGCCGCCGTGGGTATAAGGATTCTGCACATTCGTACCGTCACCTGCATCTCTGCCTGATGAATACACCAGGCTTCTGTGTGCAAACCAAACCAGATGTGCCGGTGAAAACTCTACAGCTTCCTGCTGCCGCAAAAGAAAGTTATGTTCGACAGCATCAATGGCTGCGATTGCCCAACAGGCAGAAGACCCCCCTTGTGAATACACATCCGTCTGCAAACCGTATTCGCGTGCATCATAGGATTCCGGCAAAGATGATTCTGCTGTTGCCGTTGCCAATGCAAACGTTTTATTCAGATATGAAAAGGAAAAGGGATCGGTCTGTTCCCAGTATAAATAGTCTTTTCCGTTTTCCACATACGCATAGTGATCCTGCACCGGCAGAATCTGCGTTGCCTGCACACGGATCCATCCGAAACCAAACAGCAACACAAACAGGAAAACAGAAAAAATTCTCTTCCTCATTACATCATCAACCTAACTAACTATACAACAAAAAGCCGCAACAAGTGCGGCTCAATGAAAAATAAACTTACGCAAATATTGCTCTGAACCAAGCAATAATATTGTTGAAAAAGAGCTTGAGCCATTCATAAGGACTAAGCCCCTTATCGACAACTTCTTCAAACTGATATTCGCAGTTGTCGCAGAAGTTATCCTCATCTGCATCAATATGATCCAACATCTTCAATGTCTTGGTTTCCACACCGCCGCAAACACGGCATGTACGTTTTTCAAGACCTGTTTTCTCGCAAGTCGGAGCCGAAACCTGCAACCATTCGCTGTAGATATGACCGGTGGAATTGACAAAACCTTCCTGCACTCTGTCGCCGCAAAGTCGGCAGACATATTCGGTATAACCGCGATCGTTGCAAGTGGGCGGATAGTATGTTCCTTCATATTCGTGTGCACATTCGGCAAAAGCAAAAACACCGCAGCTTGCAAGAAGGACAACGGCAAGCAAAACGGAAAGAGCCGTTCTGAACTTTTTCATGGCATAACCTCCGGATATATTGTAACATTACAATATAAATATAACAAAAAGCCTGTTGTTTGTCAATATTTATATTCAGGCATTAACATGATCCGCAAATCGAAGGAAAGCAGCTTTGCCTTCCTCATTGCGTGCAAAAACACCTGCATGCTCAAGGACTTTGGCAAACACAATACCGACTTCTTTTTTCAGGATGGCATCGGCTGTTTCCTTATTGAATTCAGGATGTGCAGAAAGCACTTCTGCTGCCCATGTTGCGTGTTTTGCTGTGCGTTCATCTGCGGAAAGATCTTCACCTGCTGCCATTTTTTCACCGAGAACAGCAAGCTCTTCTTTGAGTCTTGCAGGCAGAACGGCAAGTCCCATTACTTCAATCAGACCGATATTTTCTTTCTTGATGTGATGCAATTCCGCATGGGGATGATACACACCGAGCGGATGTTCTTCCGTGGTGATGTTGTTACGTAGCACCAGATCCAGTTCATATTTACCGTCACGCATTCTTGCGATGGGGGTAACGGTGCTGTGCGGTGTGTCATCGGTATTGGCAAAGATAAATGCATCCGCATCCGTATAAGCACGCCATTTGACAAGAATCTTGTCTGCAAGTTCAACAAGTGCCTTGCGATCGGAAGAAGAAAGACGGATTACCGACATCGGCCAACGGACAATGCCTGCATCCACATTTTCAAAACCGTCAAAATGAAGTTCTGTTTCAACGGGAGCCTTTGCCATGGCAAATTCAAACTTACCGCCCTGGAAATGCTCGTGTGCAAGGATGGAACCGCCCACGATCGGCAAATCCGCATTGGAGCCGATGAAATAATGCGGAAACAGCGTTACAAAATCAAGCAACTTTTCAAATGCGGTACGGTCAATGACCATCGGCACATGCTTTGCATTCAAAGCGATGCAATGCTCATTATAATACACATAGGGAGAATACTGCATAAACCAATCACCACCGCCGATGTGCAAGGGCAGAATACGGTGATTTTCTCTTGCAGGGAAATTGAGATTGCCTGCAAAACCTTCACATTCGCGGCACAACATACACTTGGGATAGCCGCTTTGGGGTTTGTTTTTGGCGGCAGCAATCGCCTTGGGGTCCTTTTCGGGCTTGGAAAGATTGATGGTGATATCCAGTTCACCGTATTCGCTATCGGCTTTCCATTTCACATCTTTGGCAATACGGCTGCGGTTGATGTAATTGGTGTCACCGCTGAACGTGTAATACCAATCGGTTGCCTTTTCGGGATTTTCCGCATACAAAGCATTGAACTTTGCGATGACTTCCGAGGGTTTCGGGGTGATCATGCCCATCAACTTTGCTGTAAACAGGTCGTAGGCTGCAATACCGTCATCGATAATACCTCTGGCGACGGCATCTTTTGTCAACACATCAAGGATGTCCTCGATCTTATCGGATACTTCCCCCTGTACGGTATCATCATAGCTTTCAAGTTCCAGCACCCAAAGCAGAGAATTGACCGCCCAGGGCATATCGGCCGTTGCAATAAAGCCTTTGTCAACTGCGTACTGCACAAGTTTTTTAATATAAATATCCATCGTTTTATCCCCTTATCCCAAGGCACGAACACGGTTCATGATGCCTGTGAACACCTTTGCGATGACATCGGTCGTAAGGTAACCGAGTGAGTTTGTTTCGTGGTAGTGGTTGCGGTCAAAACGGTCTCTGTAAGTAGAAACGTAAGCCTGCGTCGGATGGAGAATGAAATCATTCTTTGCAACCATGTAGCCTGTCATATCGTTGGTGACACCAAACAAAACAAGGTTTTCATCCTGTGCGATTTCTGCAAGCGGTGTGGAGTTGATTTCGGGAGAAAGACCCGTAGCGGAATGTTCCGCATCTGCAAATCCGCCGTAAACAATTTCGGGGAATGCTTCACCGGGAAGCATAAGAATCTGCATGGAACCGATCTTGAGATATGTCATTTCCGTTACCAGAGCCATGCCGAGATTGCCCTGTGAGCAAGGTGCTTTGTCGGATGTGACAGCACCGATTGCAGGCATGAGAGCCAACAGGAAATTATCAACAGGTGCATAATAAGGCTGGCGGACAACCGTAATTTCAGATTTCAGAAGCTGATCATTGTCAATTTTCCAGGCTGCATCACCGAGCATCTGACCGCCGAGCATGGTGCGTTCGGTGCGATCTTCCGCCACAGGTGCAATATCAACAGCCGCAATGGCACCGACAGAGAACAGACAATTCACACGCTTGGTCTCATTGATTCTGCGACGCATATAGCAAGGATAGTCCGCACTGACAAGAGAATTGGAACCACCCATGGTATTCGGATGGGCACTGTAATTCAGGAACCAGGTTTCGGTGCTGCCGTCAGCCGGAACAAAACGAATTCTTGTCAGCTTATCATTGCAGAAAATCGGTTCTCTATGGTCTTCAATAGCTTCGGGAACATGGACATCGCCCCAATACAGCTTACCGACGGTACGGTTTTCCCATGCTTCGATTGCAACTTTTTTCAGAGCTGCAAAAAGCTGCTTCTGATAAGACATATCTCTGCCTGTTTTAGGAAGCTGTCCCCAATAACCGACCGTATCAATGCTTGCATGGGAATGAGAGCAGGAAATGCTGATGTTTTTGCATCCCTTTTCTTCGCAGAATGCTGCAAGAGAAGCACGCACTTCGTTTACATCATGGCCGGTAAGACCGACAACATCTGCACAAAGCAGCAAAATGCCTTCTCCTTCTTTACAGCCGAGCCACATGGCACTGACAGTAGTCGGATCCAGAACACCCGTCACGCGGTTGTTCATTTTATAGCCTGCAAGATAGTATTTTTTGGCTGCAATATCAGCAGGCATAACTTCTGCATTTGCAAAACCGCAGATAAACGTATCCTCTTCTTCATTCTTTATGACAGTAGGCTCCACATCAGGCAATACGGGAGCCTTGCCTTTTTTATTCAGTCTTTTTGTTCCGATGTGAATAAAACCGTCTAACGCTTTTGTTGCAAGATCAAGAACGTCCATAATAATATCCTCCTGAATAATATTAAAAAATAAAAGTCAAAAACACAAAAATTATGTTTTATTATTTTATTATATCACCACTTCCCTGATTTGTCGAGGGGGAATGATATTTTTTTTGCCGTATTGCAAATATTTAAAAATAATGGTAACATATAAATACAGACAGCAAACAAAGAGGTTGACAGTATGGAAAAGACAAATAAAAAAATCTATACAATCGCAACAGCACATCTGGACACATCCTGGCTGTGGAAGTTTGAAAAAACGGTTGCTGATTACATTCCTCGCACAATCCGTGACAACATTGCTTTTTTCGAAAAATACCCCAACTACAAATTCAATTTCGAAGGTGCTTACCGTTACGAGCTGATGGAGGAATATTATCCTGAAGAATTTGAACAGGTAAAGCAATATATCGCACAAGACCGCTGGGTCCCTTGCGGAAGCAGCTATGAAAACGGTGATGTGAACACACCGTCCCCGGAAGCGTTGTGGAGAAACATTCTCTACGGCAATTCATATTTTGAAGAAAAATTCGGCAAACCCTCGACAGATATTTTCCTGCCCGATTGCTTCGGCTTCGGCAGAGCTTTGCCGAGCATTGCTGCCCATGCAGGACTGACGGGTTTTTCAACTTCAAAACTGACCTGGGGATGCTGTGAAGACGTTCCTTTTGACATCGGCAGATGGCGTGGCCCGGACGGAAAAGAGATTTTTGCTGCCCTGAAACCGGGGGATTACGTAACCACGTTTTCCGCCGTCCGAAATTCGCAGAAAATAACCGCAAAACTGCGTGACAACCAAAGCAGATATGCTCTTGACAGCACCTTGGTTTATCACGGGACGGGTGACCGCGGCGGTGCTCCGACGGAGGCTTCCGTGCGTACGGTCATGCGTGAAGCCGGACAGAATAATAAGCATGACACGGCTGTATACAGTGCCTCCACGCAAGAATTTTTCCGCGACATGGCACAAATGCCGCCTGAAAAGCGCGAAATGCTGCCTGTTTTTGACGGTGAATTTCTGTTGACCGAACACGGTGTCGGCAGCTACACCTCCAGAGCCGTTTCCAAACGCTGGAACCGTCGTGCGGAATTGCTTGCGGATGCTGCTGAACGGGCGGCCTGTGCTGCCTATGCACTCGGCCTTTCCGAGTATCCGCAACAATCCTTTGATACCGCATGGAAAACCCTCCTTGCACACCATTTCCACGATGATATTACAGGCACATCCTTCCACGATTGCTACCAACGCAACTGGAATGACTATGTCCGTGCCATGAACATATTCTCCAACGAATACACCGCAGCCGTTGAAACACTCTCCGCAAAACTGGACACATCCTTTGTAAAAGGAATCCCCGTTGCGGTTTCCAATCCGACACAGGGCACGAAAGACCGCAAACAAGTTGTCACCGCTGAAATTGAAAACCCGGACAATGCTTTTTACATTCAGGTTTTTGCACCCGACGGAACGGAAGTCTTTTCGCAAATCTTGCAAAGAAAAGAAAACAGTCTGTTGGTTGCGTTTCTGGCAACCGTACCTGCCAACGGCTTAAAAGTATATGATGTGCGTTTTTCGGCACAGCCTTGCAGCATTGAAAAGAACCCGATTAAAATGACGACCTATTCTCTGGAAAACGAACGCTACCGTGTCCGCTTGAATCATGATGGTGACATTGTCTCCGTCTATGACAGAGAACTGAAAAGAGAACTTTTAAGCGGACCGATCCGCATTGCGATACTTGACGATGTCCATTCCAAAAAATGGCCTGCCTGGGAAATCAAATACAAAGACATCTGCTCTCCCGTGCGTGACTATGCTAAGAATCCCGAAATCCGCATGACAGGATTCGGCCCTGCACGTGGCGAACTTGAGCTGACAAGAAGGGTCGGCAATTCCGTTTTCAGACAAAAACTTTCCCTGGATGCAGGTGGCGGCTTTTTGCGTGTGGAAAATGAGACCGATTGGCAGCACGAAGCATCCCTTTGCAAAATCGAATTTCCGCTGCAAGCCAAAAATGCCTATGCCGACTACGACATCGGTATCGGAACTGCCAAAAGAACAACCAACACGGAAAGACTGTATGAAGTTCCTGCACAGCGTTGGGCAGGAATCACGGAACCAGACGGCTCCTTCGGTGTTGCTGTCCTTTCGGATTCACGCTGCGGCTGGGACAAACCCGATGCACAAACCCTTCGTCTGACCTGCATGCACACACCGTTGGCTTCGTACAGATGGGAATGTTCGCAGCATTTGTTGGAATTCGGACTCAACCGCTATGCATTCGGCATTTACGGTTATGATGCAGATAAAACAAGCATTCAGACCCATGCAGACCATTTCTGCCAGCCGATGCATACGTTCATTTTAAACAAACACAGAGGTTCTTTCGGCAACAGCTTTTCATTTGCAAACAGCAACACCGATGCCGTCAGAATCAGTTGCATCAAAAAAGCACACCGTGAAGATTGCATAGCCATCCGCGTGATTGAAAACACCGGACGTTCACATGAAAAGGTTACGCTTTCATTCTGTCAGCCGATTTTGCAGGCAAAAGAAACGGACGGTTTCGAAAAGGACAAGAATGAAATACTCCCCGTTGACGGAAAACTTGTGTTTTCCATGCAACCCTATGAAATCAAAACCTTCCTGCTGCAACTCAAGCAAAAAAGACTGGCTGCCCGCGAAAAAACCGAGCCGCTTGCATTGCCGTACAATACGGTTGCATTTACAACCAACCGGAATCGTGCTGACGGTGCTTTGGATGCCGCCTTCTCACTTCCGAAAGAATGCACACCCGATGAAATTTATTATGCAAACAAACGGTTCAAATTGCAAAAGGACGGTTTGTCTGCCGTAAAATGCCAAGGACAGACGATCACGCTTCCCGAAAAATGCAAAAATATATCTCTGCTTCTGTTCTCTTTGCATGGGGACAAAAACGCTGTATTCCGTCCGGATGAAACACCTTATGATCTTACGGTTTGCGATTGTTTTGAACCCATCGGTGCATGGGATCTGATCAGTCTGGGTGAAACGGGATACATCAAAACCGCACCGCTTGGCTTTACCGCTACACACATACACACAAAAACACAGGACAGCATCGGGCAACAATGCTATCTGTTCAGTGCAACATTGCCGACAAACGGTGCGTCTTCTCTGACTTTGCCGACAGATGAAGACATCATCCTGTTTGCTGCTGTTACGGATGCAAACACGGTTCTTTGCAAGCCTGCGGATGATCACTACGACAGACTTGAAAAAAGACCGTTCGACTATCAGCTTTCCGATGCTGCAATCAAAAAGACACAACCGAATGCGTTCGAAGAAAAGGTGATGGAACATTACAACCGTGACAAAGTGTTTTATTTGAATTTAGGTCTGGGAGCATTGGCTTTTGAACGGGCACAGGTGTATTATACGATGAAAGCATTGCTGCCGCAAAAAAAGAAAAAGGACAAAAAAGATAAATAAAATAAGGGGTGGTTTTCACAGCGAAAACCACCCTCTTTATTACTTATCGCCAAACAATACACGCACTTCAAAAAGCTTTCCGCAGGCAGGACAACGGGTTTTGTGTTTGCCGCGTTTTTTTGCAAGTCTTAACACCGCTTTGCAATCGGGACATTTTTTATAAACATGGTCGGGATCCTGCATTTTTCTGACAAACATACGCACTTTCGGCTGTGCTTTTTGTGCCTGTTTGTGAAAATACGGTTGCCAATTCCCCCACCAACGCATAAAAAATTCATTCTCACGAATACGACTTGCATGATTCTTAGACAAAGAACGAAAAACGGTGACGGCAAAAATAACAAGCGAAACAATATAAAGTGCATAATGGATTCTGTAAAGCACGACCGAAGCTGAAAACCTTACGATGACACGCAAAATAAAACCGATCACCACAAGAAGCATATAAACGGCAGACAAAAAGCGGTTGAGCGTATCATTTCCGTATCTGCCATACATAAAGCGGTTTATCGATTCCTGCAAACGGTATAAAAAATTCATAAAACAGCATACACCTCCACATGGATCAGCAACAGAAGAACGGACAGTAGATACCGTTGTAACCACCGTAACCGCCGTTGCCCAGGCAACTCAGAAGATTGCAAATCAAATTGGATATAAACAGACCAAGACAGAGTTTATTCACACGGATACGCGGCATTCCGTAACGGGCTTCACCGGTGCGACGGTAAAACGTGCCTGCGTTTTCCATACGGGATACAAGATCCGCATAACGAAGATTGTCAGGTTCCATTTCAGCCGCACGTCTTGCATAATCGAGCCCGAGAATCGTATTCCCTGCACCGTAATTTGCAATACCTGCAAGAAAATACCACTGGGCATTTCTGTGCTGCATTCCGTTGAGAATCTGAATGGCTTCCGCATAACGACGGGCATTGATCAAAATCCGTACCTGTGAAAACGCGTCGGAAGATGTGTGTTCAGAATAAGAACTGTAGGTTCCCGAGCTGAACGGATTGAATCCGCCGAACGGATCGTAAGACGTTCTTCGGTAATAGCCTCGCTGACCGCCGTAGGAACCTGCAGAAGAAGGCCCCTTGTTACCTGCTCCGTTGGGGTTCTTGATACGGTCATACGCTGCATTGATCTCACTCATTTTAGCAGCAGCTTCCTTATCCCCCGGATTCAGATCCGGGTGGTATTTTTTCGCAAGCTTACGGTATGCTTTTGTAACCTCATCTTCGGTGGCGTTCGGAGAAACACCGAGAATTTTATAAGGATCATTCATGGCGTTTTCTCGCCTCCTGTTGCATCAAGATTTCCGATTTTGTCCACACACCCGAATACAGAATATTTTCGCACAGATCCTTGTCGCACTTCATAGGCAACAAGGAGAACAGATCAACACACTGTGCCATTTGTGCATTGAGCATGGGAATGATTTCGCTGCGTGTGTAACGAATAAGCGGATTGTATTTTTTCTTTTTGATGTCGTTTTTCAGATCGGCATACGCATCCATCAGATAGATAAATCTGCCGAGTGCACAGCCGAAATCAAAAAGAAGATCCCCCGTTTCACTCTCTTCATACCGAAACAGCTCTCCTAAAATCTCACCGAAAAGATTGGCAGGAACATCGGGATTGCTTTCATCTCTGCGTTCGGCTTCATTGAGTGCATGCAGACACGCACGCATTGTTTCCATCTGCCGCGGATACAGACGACAAGTGCGTTGTGCTTCTTTTCCGAGCAGTTGTGCCTGCAATCTCGCCTTGACACTGGCATCATCCTGCCAGTCATCCATACAGTTATAATATGCCAATGCAACATTCATATCGGCTGCATAGTCGGTGAATGTATCATAAATGTATTCGCGTTTTTTTAACAAGTGTGCGGCACAGGCGGATTGCGAATGCTCAAGATCTTCCCCGTCAAAGACGGATGAAAGAACAAGAATCAAAAACACCAGATCATAGGACAATGTCAAACGGGAAGACGCACCGTGCCGTTCTCCGATGCGTCTGCAAAGACCGCAATAGAGAGCACGGTATCGGCTTAACTGTTCGTTATCCAGTTTTTCCGTGTTGGCAACCACATATCCAAACACCTTTTCGTTCCTCCGCTTATGATTCTATTGAACAATGTTACCACATTTTTTCCAAAAAATCAATTGCATTCCGATTCTGTTCTTGTTATACTTATATTATACGGAAACACTTAAATTCTTCATAAACAGGAGGAATTCCTTTTGAATCAAACGCTGACCGATTTAAAAAACAGAAGAAGCATTCGTTCCTTTAAGACCGAACAGATTTCCGATACGCTTCTGGATGCGATTCTGGAAGCCGGAACCTTTGCACCGACGGGGATGAACAGACAATCCCCTCTGATGGTTGCCGTACAGGACAAAGCAACCATTGAAAAGCTGCGTAAAATGAATGCTGCCATCCTCGGCAATCCCGATGCGGACCCGTTTTACGGTGCACCGACCGTCGTTGTTGTGTTTGCCGACAAAAATATACGCACCTACCGCGAAGACGGCTCTCTGGTCATCGGCAATCTTTGCAATGCAGCCTATGCTGTCGGACTCGGCTCTTGTTGGATACACCGTGCAAGAGAAGAGTTTGAAAGCGAAGAGGGAAAAGCACTCATGAAACAATGGGGCATTCCCGACAACTACGAAGGCATCGGACATTGCATTTTGGGATATCCCGAAAGCATCCCCGAAACCAAACCGAGAAAAGACGGATATATCATAAAAATCAAATAAGAGAGGTTATACCATGGCTATTCTTTTTGACAGCGAAAACAGAATTTTCAAGCTTGACACCGCGACGACAAGCTATCTGATCGAAATTTTTGAAGAAAACTACCTTTTGCACCTGTATTACGGTGCAAAGATTGCCGACACCAATCTCAATGCACTTCGCAGCCGTTCGACCTATGCATCCTTCAGTGCCGGCAATGCAAACATCCCCTTCTGTGATTTCTCCGCTGACACATGGCCGATGGAATACGGTTGCAACGGCAGCGGTGACTTCCGCATCTCCGCATTGCAGATCAAGGACAAAACCGGCTGCAACACAACCGACATCCGTTATGTTTCCCACGAAATTATTGACGGAAAACCGGCACTTCCCGGTATGCCCTGTCTGTATGCAAACTGCGAAAATGAAGCACAGACCCTTGCCATCAAGACTCTTGACAAGGCAAGCGGTGCAGAAGTGACACTGTATTACACAGTATTTGAAAACCTCGGTGCCATGACCCGTTGGGCGGTCATCAGAAACACCTCCGACACAGCCATGGAAATTGAACGCAGTATGAGCCTTTGTGTGGATCTGCCCGAAATGAATTATGATATGATCACCCTGTACGGCCGTCACAACAAAGAACGCACCGCAGACCGCAGAGCCCTTGCACACGGCATTCAGGGCATTGCAAGCAAACGCGGTTCTTCCAGCCATCAGCAGAATCCGTTTATGGTTCTGTGCGACAACAACGCCACCGAAGACTACGGCAATGCATACGGCTTCAATCTTGTATACTCCTGCAATTTCCTTGCAGAAGCAGAAGTGGATGCAAACTGCGGCACAAGAGTGATCATGGGCATCAATCCGTCTTCGTTCGGCTGGCATCTGGAAGCAGGTGAAGAATTCTGTACCCCCGAAGCCGTTATGGTATTTTCCGAAGACGGTCTTGGCGGCATGAGCCGTATTTTCCATAAACTCTACAACAAACACCTCATCCGCGGTGAATGGAAAGAAAAGAAACGTCCGCTGCTTATCAACAGCTGGGAAGCTGCTTACTTCAGTTTTGATGATGACAAGTTGGTCGCATTTGCCGAAAAAGCAAAAGAGCTCGGCATTGAAATGCTGGTTATGGACGATGGATGGTTCGGCAAGAGAAACGACGACACATCCTCATTAGGCGACTGGTATGTCAACACAGACAAGCTCAAGGGCGGTCTGGACAGCCTTGTAAAGCGTGTCAAGGCACTGGGACTTAAATTCGGTATCTGGTATGAACCCGAAATGATCTCCCCCGACTCCGATCTGTACAGAGCACATCCCGACTGGTGCATCCACGTTGCAGGCAGAGAACGCTCCGTCGGCAGACAGCAGTATGTCATTGACTTCTCCCGTAAAGATGTTCGCGAAGCCATCTACAAACAGATGTACGATGTAATTTCTTCGACCGACATCGACTATATCAAGTGGGACTTCAACCGCAACATCACCGAAGCCGGCAGTGCTTTGCTGCCTGCTGAAAGACAGAAAGAATTCTTCCATCGTTTTGTGCTCGGCACTTACGAAATCATGGACAGACTCACCAAGGATTTCCCCCACATCCTGCTTGAAAACTGCTCCGGTGGCGGCGGTCGTTTTGATCCGGGTATGCTGTATTATTCTCCGCAGATCTGGACGAGCGACAACACCGATCCCATTGAAAGACTTTCCATTCAGTTCGGCACTTCCCTTTGCTATCCTGCTTCCACCATGGGTGCACACGTTTCCGCTTGCCGCAGAACGGGCTATGACACCAAGGGTGCCGTTGCACTGTGGGGTACTTTCGGTTACGAACTTGACCCGACAAAGCTCAGCGAGGAAGATACGTACCGCGTAAAGAGACAGATCAGCGAATACCACAAGTTCTATGACCTGATCCGTTTCGGCGACCTGTACCGCATCAAAACTCCCGAAGAGGACGGTTTTGACTGTGCATGGGAATTTGTATCGGAAGACAAAAAAGAAGCACTGCTGACGGTTATTGTTATGCGCAGAGATGCCATGAAGAACCATATCGTCCGTTTCAAGGGTCTGGATCCCGATAAGGTGTACGAATGCGACATCGACGGAGAAGAATACCACGGACAGACCCTCATGAAAGCAGGCATCAATTTCTCACAGCACCACTGGAATGACCACGAAGTCATCCGCATTTACCTGAAGGAAGTGTAAGAAGATGCACCTTTATACCATCAAAACCGAAGACGGCATTTTTCCCTTTGTGAAAGGACTCAACAAAACCGCACACAAACTTCCCTTTGCAGACATGAATGCTCTGATTGAAAGCGGACGTGTTTATGATTACAAACATCTTTGCAATGAAGTTGGCGACACCGTTCTTGCAGAAGCTGCGATTCTCGCTCCCATTCCGCAACCGAAACAGGATATTCTGTGCCTGGGTATCAACTACGCTGCCCACGCAGAAGAATCCGCACGTTTCAAGAAAGAAGTCTTTGAAAAGGACAGACAATATTCGGTCTATTTTTCAAAACGAGTCAACGAAGCAGTTCCCGACGGCGGCACAATTCCCTATCCGACCGTTGACACGCAGATCGACTACGAAGCGGAACTTGCATTCATTGTCAGTAAGGATGCAAAAAATGTCAAAAAAGAGAATGCGAAAGACTACGTTTTCGGCTATACAATCATCAATGACCTGAGTGCAAGAAGTCTGCAGCAAAGACACAAGCAGTTTTATTATGCAAAAAGTCTGGACGGTTTCACACCGATGGGTCCGTGCATTGTGACTGCTGACGAATTTGATTTTGAACCGCAGCTGCAGATCAGAAGCTTTGTAAACGGTGAATTGCGTCAGAACAGCAATACGTCGCTTTTGCTTGCAGGCATCGGACAGATTCTCGAAGACCTGACAGAAGGCATGACCCTGAAAACCTGCTCCATCATTTCAACAGGAACACCGTCGGGTGTCGGCATGGGCTTTGTTCCGCCGAAATTCTTAAAACCGGGCGATGAAGTTCGCTGTGAGATCGACGGAATCGGCTCTTTGACAACAAAACTTCAATAAATGAATGACAGCCATTTCGTCACAAGTCGACAGAATGGCTGTTTTTGCACACAATGCATCAATATTTATATAAATTGTTACACTGTGTAATAATTTTAATATTGACAATGGACAACCTTGTATGTTTTAATTGTATTGTCTTTACGACAGAAAAAAAACAGACAGGAGCTAACAAATGAGCAACACCGTAAACAACGAAAAATTCAAACTTCTCCACAAACCGCCGAAAGGCAAAATGGGCGGCTTGCTGATCGTTTTTATTTGGATCGCAATCTGGAATATCATTTATCAGTTTGTACATGATGCATGGCATGATATGCCGATCGTCAACTGGGCGTTTTTCATTTCCGTTACCATTTTCTTTATGCAGGAAGAACTCACTTACAAACAGCGTTTCTGGCACACGCTTGTCGGCGGATCGGTCGGTCTGTTGCTGGCGGCAGGTGTCAGCATCCTTGCAAGACAGTTGATGGGATTCGGACTTTCTCATGCAATTGCAGTCAGTATTCCCCTGTTGGTCGTCATCGCTATGCTGATCCTTTTACATCCTTATCTTCCGCTGTTCTTTAACAATGTCGGGTTCTGCTATCTCATCATTGCTTTCATAGAAAGCGGTAAGATCGTGGAACAATTGCCGAACTACCTTCTTTCCTTGTTGCTTGGCAGTATCTGCCTGAACCTGGGTTGCAGTGTATTGATCGGTTTTTACACAAAACAGAGAAAGAAAAAGGCAATGGCCGCCGCACAGGCACAAATTGCTGCAAAATAAAACTTCCCTGTCCGCCGCCGTGCGGACAGTTTTTTTACATAAACCCCTTGCACATTACAAAAAAATGTAATATAATATTTTTTCGGAAAATGAAAATCGGAGGTAATTAAAATGCTCGTATCCGCAAAAGAAATGCTCACAAAGGCAAAAGAAGGCAAATATGCCGTAGCACAGATCAACATCAACAACCTTGAATGGACCAAGACCGTTCTTCTGACCGCACAGGAACTCAACTCTCCCGTCATCCTCGGTGTTTCCGAGGGTGCTGCAAAATATATGTGCGGCTTCAACACCGTCGTTGCTATGGTCAACGCTATGATGGACACTCTCAAGATCACTGTTCCCGTAGCTCTTCACCTTGACCACGGTACCTATGAAGGTGCTTATGCAGCTCTGGAAGCAGGTTTCTCTTCCATCATGTTCGACGGCTCTCACTATCCGATCGACGAAAACATTGCAAAAACAAAGCAGCTCATCGCTGATGCCGGTGCTAAGGGTGTTTCCATCGAAGCTGAAGTCGGCGCAATCGGCGGCGAAGAAGACGGCGTTGTCGGCAGCGGCGAAGTTGCAGATCCCGACGAATGCAAGATGATTGCTGACCTCGGCGTTACCATGCTTGCAGCAGGCATCGGCAACATCCACGGCAAATATCCCGAAAACTGGGCAGGTCTGAACTTTGATGTTCTCGCTCAGATTCAGGAAAAGACCGGCACCATGCCCCTTGTTCTTCACGGCGGCACAGGCATCCCTGCTGAAATGATTCAGAAAGCCATCTCTCTCGGCGTTTCCAAGATCAACGTCAACACCGAACTGCAGCTCAGCTTTGCAGCAGCAACCCGCAAGTACATCGAAGAAGGCAAAGATCTTGCAGGCAAGGGCTTTGACCCCAGAAAGCTGCTTGCTCCCGGTTGTGCAGCCATGCGTGAAACCGTTATCGAAAAGATGACCCTGTTCGGCTCCGTCGGCAAGGCATAATGACAAAACACGAAGAAAAAGCAGTAGCCCTCTTTAAAGAGGGCTACAACTGTGCACAGGCTGTTTTTGCTGCCTTCTCGGATGTGACGGGACTGGACGAAAAAACAAGTGTCCGTCTTGCATCCTCATTTGGCGGCGGCTTCGGCAGACAAAGAGAGGTTTGCGGTGCAGTCAGCGGCATGGTCATGGCACTCGGTGCCATACAAGGCTACGACAGCCCGACAGACAATGTTGCAAAAAAAGAACAGTACGAAATTGTGCAGAGTCTTATGAATCAGTTTGCCGATATCAACGGCTCTTACATCTGCCGTGAATTGCTCGGTTTGCAGGAAAAAGAGAACAGCGATCCCGTTCCGACCCCTCGCAGCGAGACCTTTTATAAAAAGCGTCCCTGTTCGGAGCTTGTGGGAGAAGCTGCAAGACTGCTTGACGAGTATTTGGCAAAATAAAAATCAACACCCGACCTTCCGTTTCTGAGAAGTGTCGGGTGTGTTTTTTTAATAAGGTTGTTTTCCGCTGTGGCAACAAGGAACAAAGCTTGTTATTTCTTCCTGATCGTCGCTGTCATCAATGACAACGGTAAGTCTGCTTGCACGGATGGGTGGAAAATTGCAGATATGTTTTCTGCCGACCGTATTGCCCATGTAAACTTTGATACCACGGGAATGTGCATCCTGCGAAGCATAAACAGAAAAGGCTTTGATCTTTTCGCCGTCTGCATTGTTTTCAGTCAGCACAACAGAATCAACAAGAAAATGACGATCAAAGCAAAGAACATACTGTTTGTTCTCTTTATCATATTCAAAGCCGTCATTTGCAATGGCACATTGTTCGTAGCGACGCTTGATTTCTTTGGTCATATCTGCCACCAAAAGAACATTTTCTTCGGGCAACAAACCTCTGCGGTCGGGGGCAATATTGATCAGCAAATTGGCACCTCTGCCGACGGAATACTGATACAATCCCACCAATTCTTCCGGTGTACGGACAAAGTTGCGGTGGGTTTCATTGTAAAACCAAAAGTTCTCCCACTCATAACGGGTGATGCAGCAATCGCACTCACCGGGTGCATAATAACCGTTTTCACAGTTGTTGTTCACAAGCGGTGCCAAGCCCCATTCATTGCCGATCCATCGGATATCCTTGCCCCATGTGCCGAAAACAAGCACATCGGGTTGCAAATCGTAAATTGTTTTCTGAATGCGTTCGATTTCAAAATCATAGGCATCGCTTCCGCAACCGTCAAACCAGAGAATGTCGATTTTGCCGTAATTGACAAGCAATTCCGTCAGTTGTCCGCAAACATAGTCATTGTATGTTTTGCTGTCCATCTCTTTGCCGCCGAACTGGCCGCAGGAATAATAAAGTCCGACCTTGATACCGTATTTCCGACAGGCTTCACAATATTCACGCACGACGTCGCCTTTACCATCGCGAAACGGTGTATTCTGAACGGCAAAATCAGAATAGGCGGTCGGCCACATACAAAAACCGTCGTGGTGCTTAGTGGTCATGACCGTATATTTGCCGCCCATGCGAACCACATCACGCATCCAGGCTTCACAATCAAGCTCTTTGGGATCAAACGTGGACAGATCCATCTGCAACATATCCCAATCGCGGTTTTCTTCGTTGAATGTCCGTATGCCGAAATGGAAGAAAATACCGAGTTCAAGATCCATGTAGGCACGCTGTAATGCAGTAGGTTTTAAACACATACAAACACATCCTTAGGGTGACGGATATAATCCGAACCCGTTTTTTACAGGCGGATTTCCGCCGATACTTCGTTAAAATACTCGAAAATCCACAAAGGATTTTCTGCGTTTTGTGCCTCGACTAGTCAAAAATCCGCACTGTAAAAAATCTTCGACCCGAATACGAGGTATTTTTATTGGCTTTTTGGGGTTGAGACCGCAGGAAGGCTGCCGCCTTTTAAGGGTGAAACGCCGAAAAGACTTAAAAAGATCCGTTTTCGGGCGGGTTCGGATTATACCCGTCACCCTATCCGTACTTAGTCTGCTATCTCGGAAATAACGGCATATACCATGTCGGGATAATCCGACATAACGGCATCAGCTCCGTTTTTTGCAAGATGTGCAACGGTTTCGGCATCATTGATCGTCCAGTATTGCAAGGCAATGTTATGCTCGTGTGCATAATTGACAACACGGGTGCTTGCGAGATTGAGAACGGCTGCCATAGGCGGAATCTGCAAAGCTTCGTATTCATAAGAATCCGCATCGGACGGGATGGAGAAGGTGGCTTTCAGGAAGAAGAATACTGCCTCTGCAACAGATGCAGAACGCTGCATATCGGGATGGTTTTCATCGATATATTTTGTGACTTCCGCATTGAATGTACCGACGACAACCTTTTCAAGCAGATCACGCTGCGACAGCACTTCATACAATGCATCGGTGGCACGGTAGCCGAGTTCGTTACCGTTTTTGATTTCAATGATATAACGGTAATTTCCGTTGCTTTCAAGATAATCGAGTGCATCTTCCAGAGAAAGAGCTCGCAGATTGTCGGGAATTTCATCCCCTGTCAGTCCTGCATAGGGTTTTTCTCCGTCGGGATTCGTGAATCCCTCACCGAAATTCAAAGTTCTGATTTCTTCATAGGTCAACTCCGACACGCGGACACTCTCGCGACCGAACATCTCTTCGGCATTGGTCATTCTGTCCAGCGTGGAATCGTGACTGAGAATGAGCACATCGTCTGCCGTAATATGCAGATCAAACTCATAGATATCCGTTTCAAACGTTTCACTTTCCATACAACCTTCAAAAGCCATCAATGTGTTTTCGGGAAAAATACCTGCACCCGAACGGTGGGCAGATACCAGTGTTCTTCCGTCGGTTACGATATGAGGGTTGGTGGTTTCATATGTTTGCAACGGTTGTGATGTTTCGCGGTACAGTTCAAAAAGCAACAAAACCAGAACGGTCACCACGCACATAAATACAAACAATGCCTTGTACGCTTTTTGTCCTTTTGTCTTATGCATTTCTCTTCACCTCTTACTTTTTTCCTATTCAGTATATTCCGATTTTGCTTTTTCGTCAAGATACTATCGACAAATTATAACTTTTGTAGTATAATATCTCCAATACAATTGGAGGGCACAAATATGCAATACAGAAAATTCGGCAAAACAGAAGAAAAAGTCTCCGTTCTCGGTTTCGGATGTATGCGTTTACCGTTGCTGAACAAAGAGGATGACAGTGCTATTGATGAAGAACGTGCAATTGCAATGGTCCGCGAAGCCATTGACAAAGGTGTCAACTATATTGACACGGCTTATTTTTACCACAAAATGAAAAGTGAAGAATTTGTCGGCAAAGCCTTGAAAGACGGCTATCGTGAAAAGGTTTTCGTCGCAACAAAACTACCGTTGGGTCATGTGGAAAATGAAGAAAGCTTTGATTTTCTGCTCGACACGCAGCTCAAACGATTGGACACAGACCACATTGATTTTTATCTCTTGCACGCAGTCAACCGTGACAGCTGGAACAACAAAGTACTTCCCTTCGGCATTCTCGACAAGATGAAAAAAGCAAAAGAAGAAGGCAAAATCCGCCACATCGGTTTCTCGTTCCACGATGATCTTGATGCTTTCAAAACGATCGTGGACGGCTTTGACAGTTGGGAATTTTGTCAGATTCAGTTCAATTACATTGACACGGACTACCAGGCAGGTCTTGAAGGCTTGCAATATGCTGCCGAACGGGATCTCGGCATTGTGATCATGGAACCGCTGCAGGGCGGCAGTCTTGCAAGACCCGAAAAGGAAATGCTTGCCATGATGGACGGCAGAAATCCCGTTCAGTTTGCATTGGATTACATCTGGAGCTTTCCTGCCGTTTCGCTGCTGCTCAGTGGTATGTCTGACGAGCAGCAGGTGCAGGACAACCTGCAATATGCAGACGAAAGCAAAGAAAACAAACTGACACAGGCAGAAATACAGCTGCTGTCCGAAATTAAAAACGTGCACGACAAGCTCAACCTCATTCCCTGTCGCGATTGCAAATACTGTATGCCCTGTCCGCACGGTGTTGAAATCCCGGATGCATTCAAGGCATTCAACGAGGGCATCACCCAAGGCAACCGCCGCATCATTGAGCAGATTTTCCCCACCATCGAAGCCAACTGCCGCCAGTGTGCCGAATGCGGTGAATGCGAAACCAAATGCCCGCAGCAGATCGAAATCATCAAAAAGCTGAAAGTTGTAAGAAATAACGTATAAATAAAACCAAAATGCAGCAGCTTAAAAAAATCGTACCGGAGAATCTCCGATACGATTTTTTATTATGTCATAACGCTTCAAGACCGACAGCACAACGAAGAAGTGCTCTTGCATCAGACGAAGAAATCTCACCGTCAGTGTCGACATCGGCAACAGCCGTTTGGATTTCTGTGAGCGTTTCCAGATTGACTGCAGCACGAAGTGCAAGTCGGGCATCAGCAGCTTCGATCTTGCCATTGCCATCCACATCACCGAAAAGAACGCCTGGGAGCAAAGATTCGTTACAAATGTCGCACAAATCGTCGGCATCTGCATCTTCATGACCTGTAGGATCACTTGTTTTTATATTTTCTCTTGCCATTTCTTTTCCGCAATCCGTGCAATAAACAACAAGATCATACCCACCGGCTTCGGTGCAAGTTGCAGTTGTTTCATTTTCTGTAAATTCTTCGGACGGAACATGCGGATGGGCACCGAAAATCTTTACAGTGTATTCGGTGACACCTTCGGGGAGATAAAAGTCAAAAGATATCGTATTGCTTTCAGCAGCTTTCTGATCGATGTAAAGAAGGTTTTCAGCGGAGAGCAAATCCTCTGCATTTTCATTTTTAACAACAGCCAACACATATTCCGTATCTTTGACAGCATCTGTACGAGAGGCGGTCGTGCCTTCAATGGTGATTGATGAAAGCGCTTGTCCATCCTCAACGATTCCAGAAGCTTCAGCACGAGCCATCAATGGCGATTGTGCTTTAGCGGGAGACTCCCATTCACATATGTATCCAAAATTACTTAAGGCATAAAAACTATCTGCATACGCAGCACCATTACTGCTTGCATCATTCCATTCACCGATTTCCTTTATGCCTTTTCCACCAGTATATCTTACGCCAAACAAATGCACATATGTTTCGTCATTATTTTCAAAAGAATTTGGTTCATAATCAGCCCAATTGAAAGCACCAATTGGTGAATTATCATAATGTATCCATTTATTAGAATTGTGATCATATGTTATAGCAGTCCAATAACAATTCTTTTTTGCTTTTTCCGATAATACACTCGCAATAAATGCATTTTCTGCAGCAGTATTAATTGTAATTAAATGTCCACCTAATTTTTCACAAGCATTCTTTGCTGCATGCCACGTCAACCCTTGATCTATCACTTTATAATAATGCCCATTGAAGTATACTGCATCGAACAAGGTAATACTTACGTATTTTTCAGTAGCAACCATTTCAAATTGAATTCCGCCTGTTGTGCCAGTAAGAGCATGTGTTGCGGTCAGTTCATGCTTTCCGGCCGGGAAGTAAAATACCGCTTGTCCACTTGTATCAGTTCTCATGCTTGTTTCTTCAAACTTCTTATCCCCGTCGGCATCGCAACAGCCGGTTGTTGTTGAAACAACTGCACCGAGCACCGAGTGCCCTTCTATACTATAAACAGAAACCGTAACTTTATATCTTATGTGCGGACATTTCCCAAAGCCAAATTTAACCCCGTTTTTACCGGTTGAGAAATAACAGTCGCCAATTAACAGCTTAAATGTCAGATCAATAGCATCGTATTTAATCTTTAAAGAATTGGAAATAATCTTAATGTTCAATGTCGCCTTCCCGTTGGCAAACACAGACAATTGTCCTTCAAGACAAAAAACACAGTCATGATGTTTGTCCAGTAAGGCACCAACGAGTGTTGGTGTAAAAGTACCCTCTAAGCCAACTTCTACAGCAGCTGTAACAGATGCGTGAATCGTTGTCAATCCGTCTGCATCTTCTTTTCCTTTTTTGAAACCTACATCGAATTCTACACCAAGACCAAACTTGACCGTTACTTCAGTTTTACCGAAATCACCATCCAAATTCCACCATTTTGTGTCATTGGTTTTTGACAGACCATTGGCATCGGTATAAGAAAGGCAATTGAAAATATCACAAGAACCACCAAATGTTACAGCAGCCTCAACAGACAAAATCGGATATACGGTGATATCGAGAGTGAGAAATGATCCCAAGGGAATATCTGAAACTTTAATTCCAAATGCTTTTTTATTGCATTCAACTTTTCCTGTAAATTGGATATTAAAGCCAATCGTGTGCGTTAGTTCTGTTACAAATTCATAAAAATCATCACCAAAACGTGCATCATAATAAATGCTGGTGCTGGCTTTTATTGTATAATATATGGAACCCGTTGCTTTAAACTCTGATGTATAAGGATCGTCTTTATCTTTTTCCGGCGGATAATCAACAGAGAGTGTTTTAGACCATGATTCTTCTTTTGTTATATCAACATCCCGGCGGTTTGCACCGACTCTTAATGGCTCCGTATGCTCAACAGGAGACAAAGCGTCCCCCAGATTATCATCAGTCAATTCAACATCGGAAAAATCAGCCTTTGCATCAATGCGGAAAAACTGAAAAGCATCATCCAATGCAATTTCATCATCTTCTGTGATACTTACGGTCGTACCATCTACATGAATTTCTTTCACTTTTATCAAAAGAAAATCGCTGATTTCATCACCTGTCCGATAATAAAAAACATCACCGACAGAAAGATTTTTTACTTCCTCTGTTGCATCAGAAAAAGTATATACACCATCACTATATGTATAAGTCATTGCTTCGGATTTTTCACCGACAACAACACCATCGGCAAGAACACCGAAGTCATCACAGTTTTCATCCAGAGTAACAATTTCCTTGTTTTCAAAATCTGCAGGAGTGGTTGCTTTGAAAATCTCATAAGCCGTTGTATATGTTCTGCAGACATAGTTTTTGCAAAGTGCGTTGTTGTATTCATCAAGCAGAAATGCTTTTACCAAAAAATGTTCGGGTAAAACAGCTTTGCTTA
Organism: Acutalibacteraceae bacterium; assembly: GCA_045576275.1. GTDB lineage: Bacteria > Bacillota > Clostridia > Oscillospirales > Acutalibacteraceae > RUG806. Next base: position 44,342 of record JAZNGB010000051.1, on the reverse strand, counting down.
TGTCAATGCTGACAATATCTTCGCGTTTCTCTTCGGTAAAAACAGAAGCGTTCAATTTCTCAGTTGCAGAATACAACATTTCCGATGTATTTTCGTCATAAATGGCGACAACCAAAGTACAGGCATTGGAAACATTCAAATTTACATTCACATTACCGTTTTCAACGGTCAGATCAAATATACTATAACCACCGTTGTATGCATCTTCCTGTTCTTGTTCTTCTGTCAGGTTTTCAATAATCAACCCTAAGCCGTTATCTGCTGACAGGTTTGATTCGCTTTCAGCCGAGCCTTCCGTTGTTTCGTTTGCACTTACAAAAGGAATACCGGTTACAAGCATTAACAGAACAAGGACTATAGATAAGATTTTCTTTGCTTGTTTCATTTTTCATTTCCTCCTTTGAATCAATGCAGCATGAATATTTATTCACTGCTGAATTGTAAGTTCAGTATAACACAACAATATTTAACATTTCAACACTTACATAAAGAATTCTAAACAGAATACCGGTGAGAGCCACAGCCATATAATAAATATGCCCGGAATCAACATCGATTCACGCAATGCATGAGAAAAAATAAACAAAGCGAGGAAAGCTATTGACTTTCTTCGCTTCATTTTTTTAAGATCATCCGTTTTTTCTTCGGCTCATATTCACGCACGAAGGAATCATCAAAAAATGCATCTTCTATAATATGTATGTCATAATCACGCAGGGTGCGCATATATACTTCTGCGATATCGAAACGTACAGGTGTACCGTTTTCAATCTTTGCGGCTTTGTAATAGGCTCGTGCGGCATTGACAATACGATGCTGCTTGCCGCTGTCAACGGCTTCTGCAGGAGCGAAAGCCGTATCTTCGGCACGGGTTTTGACTTCCACAAAACGAAGATAGTGTCCGTCATAGACAACGAGATCCAGCTCACCGCTTGCAATACGGAAATTCGAAGCACAAATCGTGCAATTTCGTTGCCTGTAGGCATTGGCAACCACCTGTTCACCGCGGTATCCGATTTTTTGTGCCTGGGTCACGGTTTTCAAAAATCCCCCTGTTTTGCAACAGGGGGATATCGCCTTTACTTATTCGATAGCTTCAAGACGCTTTTTGAAGTTTTCTACGCGTTCTTCACCGTTTTCGCCTGCATAGTCAAGGATGAACGGCATAGCAGCATTGACAGAGAAGTTTCTGCCGAGTTCAAGAAGCGGATGATCGAAAGCTTCGGGAGCAAGCTCCTTAACAAGTTCGAGGGTCTGAGGATCGTCAAGAAGTTCGCCGATGGTGTTTTCAAAACTCCATTTACCCATGAGAATATCTCCTTTTCATTATTATTTATTAAAGAACTGCTTTTGCAGCCTCTAAACCTTTTTCAAGTGCCTTGAGGTTCAGATCAACGATTTCCTGCTTCTTGGAAGCAAACTTACGCTTGATGCTTTCTGCAAGGTCTTCGGGGGAAATGATGCCGGTTGCACCTGCAAGTGCACCGAGCATGATGATATTTGCAACCTTAGTGTTGCCCAATTCAACAGCAATATCATCAACAGCAAGGGAAATAACCTTGATGTCGGTTCTGGTAACTTCGGAAGTCACGCGGTTGGAGTTGATGATCAACAGGCCGCCTTCTTTGAGCTGTCCGCAGAATTTTTTATAGGACTGCTCATTCAGGCAAATAAGGTTGTCACATTTTTTGATCAACGGAGAGATGATTTCATCGTCGTTGATGATGACGGTACACTTTGCACTGCCGCCACGCTGTTCGGGACCGTATTCGGGCAAGTATGTAACACTCTTGCCGATTTCAGCAGCAGCCTGTGCAAGCATGATGCCGGCACTCATGATACCCTGTCCGCCGGAACCGGAAAAAACAGTAGACTTTTTCATTATACTTCTGCCTCCTTGTCTTTATAAACACCGGGCTTGAAGTAAGGAATGGTGTTGGATTCCATATAATCAAGCGTCTGCAGCGGCGTCATACCCCAGTTGGTCGGGCAGTTGATGAGCAATTCAATAAAGGTAAAGCCTTTACCTGCAAGCTGATATTCGAAAGCTTTCTTGATACCCTTTCTTGCTTCGTTGATTCCCTTGGGATTGTTCAGAGCATAACGGGCAACAAATGCAGGTGCATCGAGTGTGGAAAGCAGTTCGCACATCTTCATGGGATAGCCGGTCGTCTGCGGATCACGGCCCATCTTACAGGTCGTGGCCTTCTGACCGATGAGGGTGGTGGGAGCCATCTGACCGCCGGTCATACCGTATGTAGAGTTGTTTGCAAAAATAACGGTAAAGTTTTCGCCTCTGTTTGCAGCAGCGATGATTTCGGCAAGACCGATGGAAGCAAGGTCACCGTCACCCTGGTATGCAAATACAAGACGTTCGGGGCATACACGCTTGAAACCGGTTGCAACAGCAGGTGCACGACCGTGTGCGGAACCGAGGTTGTCACCTTTCCAATAAAGAAGGTTCAGAGTGGAGCAACCGACGGGGATAATATGCATGGTGTTGTCAAGCTGACCGAGTTCGTCAATGACTTCACCGACAAGCTTAATTGCCATGGAATGCAGGCAGCCGGGGCAGAATCCGCTCGGAACGGGCAGCAAAGACTGCGGACGGGAATATACTTTTGCCATTATTGTGCACCTCCCGTGATAATCTTTTTAATTGCGTCATATGCTTCTTCATCATTGAAGAGCATACCGCCGGAACGACCGTACTCATAAATGGGAGCACGTTCCATAACTTCAAGTGCGATATCGTCGCGCATCTGTGCAGGAATTGCAAGTTCGACGTCGATAATGCCCTTGACACGGTTGTAATCAAGATTGCGAAGGCTCTTCTTGGGGAAGGGCAGCAAGGTGATCGGACGGATCATGCCGACCTTAAAGCCTTCTTCACGAAGCTTGAGTATGGCTTCTTTAGCAACTCTTGCGGAAATACCGTAAGCAACGATAACATATTCTGCATCGTCAAGGAACAGTTCTTCGACCTGGACGTCATTTTCTTCCCAGGATTTCAGAAGCTGACCTCTTGCTGCGTTTTCTTTTTCAAGAACAAATTCGGGATACACGGGAGAAAGCCCCTTACCGGCTCTCTTTTCATCCGGGAATCTGCTCATGTTCCATGCCTTTGTTTTCTTTTTGTCCGGCTCGATCATTTCGGGCAGTTCAACCATTTCCATGATTGCACCCAGGCAACCGTCAAGAACGACAAGCACGGGATTGCGATCGCGTTCTGCATAATCAAATGATTTATAGGTAAGGTCAACAGCTTCCTGGAGTGTTGCGGGTGCAAAGCACATAAGACGGAAACCGCCGTGACCGAGTGCCTTTGTCATCTGATAATAATCGCACTGTGCCGGCTGAATGGAACCCAGACCCGGGCCGCCGCGGGACACGTTGACGATCAATGCAGGCAGCTTGGTACTGGAAAGATAAGAAATACCTTCACTCTTCAAGCTGATACCGGGGCCGGAAGAGCTCGTCATGGAACGAACACCGGCTGCGGATGCACCGTAAACCATATTGACAGAAGCAACTTCGCTTTCGCCTTGTACGAAAACACCGTCTACTTCGGGCATTCTGGAGGACATATATTCGGGAATTTCATTTTGCGGTGTAATGGGGTAACCTGCGAAGAAACGACAGCCGGCTCTGACAGCAGCTTCGGCTACAGCTTCGCAACCCTTCATAAGCACTTTTGCCATAGTAATACTTCCTTTCTGTCCGGCTTATTCGCCTTTGGTGACTTCGATTGCAGCTTCGGGGCAAGCTGTTGCACAAATGCCGCAAGCAATACACTTTTCGGGATCGGTCACAACAGGGTTGAAATGACCCTTACGGCTGCGAACGGTACCCATTTCAAGAATCTTCTTCGGACAGAACTTTACACAATAAGCGCAGCCTTTGCAGAACAATGCGCTGATCTGTACAGTGTTCACTGATATCATCCTTTCAATTTTTAGATCCGATTAACCGATCTTAACGCCATCCTTGATTTTGAAGCCCATGCCGTACTTCGGAATAGAAACAGTAGCATTCATGGTTTCGCCGGAGAATGTGCAGGCAACTTCAGCAATGATTTCCTTGCCGGGAATGATGCCGCGGATGGCACCCTTGCCTTCCAGTGTGTCTTCACCGACTTCGTTTACTTCAAGAACATTGATCTTTACCATTGCAAGCTTGCCGGGCAATTTAAAATTAAAGTCATATTCGCCGTTCTTGTCGATAACTTCAACTTCTACATCACCTTCAAAAAGTCTTGCCTTTACATAACCTTTCCATTTGCCGATACCAATCATTTGTTATATCCTCTTTTCTATAATATTTAAATAGTATGATACTTGCCTTCGTAGTTTGCAAGCACATTATCATCTTTCTTTTCTTCCTGCAACTTCATGAAGTCGATCTTCATGAGAGGTGTTTCGGGAAGAGCATCCATGACAACAAATTCCTTGGGCATGGAGAACTTCGAGAAGTTCTTATCGATCAGCTCAATAATCTGTTTCTTGTACTGCTGTTCATCGCCCTTTTCACGGAAGCTCAGGAACAGACGGATGATCATCTTACCATCCTTAAAGCCCTTGACAGCACAACTGTCTTTGATGAACGGAAGATCCTCAAGGGTCTTTTCGATATCGCTGGGATATACGTTGTAACCGGAGATAATGATAACTCTCTTTTTACGGCCGGAGAAGAAATAGTAACCGTCGTCATCGCGATAACCGAGGTCACCGGAACAAACCCACTTCACACCGTTTGCATCTGTGTAAAGACCGGCATCTTCAGGACCGTCTTTGGTGAGATAACCCTGCATGATGGTCGGACCGGAAATGCAGATTTCACCGACAGTACCGTTGGGTACGGGATTGTGGTCGTCGTCCATAATTTCCATTACAACACCGTCAAGTGCACGGCCGATGGAGCCTTTGCGGTAGTCGGTATTGGTGTTGGTGCAGCATACGGAACCGATTTCGGTCAAGCCGTAACCCTGACGAAGACGGGCGACGGAACCCCATTTTTCAAAGTAAGAGTTGAATTCATCCAGGAATGCATCGGATGCATCGTCACCACCGCAGAACATAAGGCGGATATTCTTGATCCATTCACCGTCAAAGTTCTTGTGAGCCATAAGCTTTTTAAACATAACGGGGATGCCGCCGAAACCACAAACATTGTACTTACGGCAAAGCTTCAGGAACAAACCGGGATCGAACTGCATCATCGGGATAATACGTGCCGAGTTGCACATTGCCATATGCATTGCAATAACAAGACCGAAACAATGGAAAACAGGAAGAACAACGACTTCACATTCTTCACCGGGTACATGGATTTCATCAATCTTGGAAACGCGGCAGGTCAATTCATTGATGGCACGGTTGGTGAGCTTGATGGTCTTGCTCTTTCCGGTCGTGCCGCCGCCGTTGAGGTAAACAGCAATATCATCAGCGTTGTTGCTGACACCTTCCTTGACGGGATACTTATGGATAACATCTCTCCAATAGACAGCGTTGTTCAGCTTCAGCTTCAAAGCTTTCAGAGCACCTTCCGCAATGCGAAGACCCTTGGTCTTGAGCGGTGCGGCATAAGAGGACTTGCTGCAGACAAGAACCGGAATACCGAGTTCATTGATGGTATCAACAACACCGTCACCGATGGCGGTCAGCAGGTCAAGCACCATAAGTCCTTTGGAGCCGACTTCTTCAACCGTTGCCTTGAGAACATCAGCAGGCTGCAGCGGATGAATAAAGTTACCGATGACACCGATCTTGTTCATTGCATAGAAAGCTGCAAAACATTCGGGGGTGTTGGGCATGAATACAGAGTAAACATCGCCCGGCTTCAGACCAAGTTCTTCGGTAAAATAAGCAGCAAGACCGTCGATTTCACGCAAATACTCGCTTCTGGTGAGTATCTTGTCCATGTGCTGCATCATTTTGAAGTCACCGTAAATTTCGGTGTTGATCTTCAGATACTCGTAACAGTTGTAGTTTTGAACATCCTTTAACATGTTTTTTTTCTCCTTAATAAATGTTTTTATCTGAAATCCAAATTAATAAACAATCGTCCAGGTTTCGTCGAGGTAACCTTCAATGGTTGCCTGTGCTGATAAAAATCCCATCTTACCGCCGCCGACACCGTTGATCGGCATGTTCTCATGATACTTTACAACCCTGCCCTGTGAATCGACCGTGATGTCGATCGTGGCACCTGCATAATTAAAATTGGCTTCCGTAACTTCGATGGGCAGATCAAGACTTGTCAGATCGAAACAGTCCATTGTTGCACCGTGATAAGGCGGAACCGAATTTTCAACACTCGAAGTTTCAGGCTTGAGAATAATTGTATATGTGGTGTTCGTACCGTCGGAGGTGTTCGTAATGGAAGCAATACCGTCTGCCATAAGGGTAAAATCGATATCCGTGGGCGGAATGGCGGTCATTGCGGTCACTTGCTTTCCGTCTTCGGGATCGGTCGCATAACCGTTGACAAAAGTAAATGTATAACTTTCCGTACCTGCCATACCTTCAATAACACCGTTGATAATCGAAGTGAATGCAGGCAGAGAACAATCCGTTACGGAAATGCGGATATCCTGATCTTTGGTTGCGGTAAAATTCTGCGTTTTACGCATTGTATTGACGGCATTGTTCAGATATGCAATGGTTTCGGCATCCCCTGTCGGTGCGGCTGCAGGAGCCTGTGTGGCTGCCTGATCGCTTACAACAGGTGCAGCAGTTGTTGCATCGGCAGCAGGTGTACTTGCAGCAGGTGCACTTGCAGACGGGGTTGTGTCTGCCGGCGTGATAACAACCTGTCCGTCCTGCCCTGCAGGAGGCAAAATGATATCAATGGAATCGGGAACAGAACTGCCTTGCACACTTCCGTCGCCCTGGGTGGTCAACGTATCACTCAACCCTGCCAATGTCAGCGTAAAACGATTATTACTTGAACGGATAAAAATGGACAAAGCAACAATTACAACAATGGCAACAACACCGGTAATAACATATTGAACTGAATTTTTCAAAACACTGTCATCCTTTAAATATTAATTATTTTTTATTATAACACATTTATAAAAAATTGCAAGGGGCAATTTACATACACAGTGTTCATTTTATATAAAAAGTGTTCATTTTTCAAGCAAATGCCGGATCACAAAAAACGACTTGTCAAACACCGGAATTTATGCTAACATAAAAAAGAAAGTAGGGAGGCGATCCGAATGAAAAAAATCATTGCTGTCATTCTGAGCATCTGCATGCTTGTTTGCATATTACCGCTGTCGGCTTCTGCACAACAAACAGATGCTGTTTCCGTTCTGACTGCAAGAAACATTGCCGCTTTTTATACGGCAATCTGGCAATTCACCGATCAAAACGGAGAAAAGGTGTCCTTCGGAAGTGATTTTACCCTCGGTCATGCTATGGAAATTCCGGATACCGATGCACTTCTTTTTGAAATTCAATCAACCGCAGACAATGAAAAAACAGGGTATGTGGTCATTTCACTTGACAGCAACACACCATTCCTGGAAAGGATTGCACTCGGAGAAGCACCCGACATTACATCCCTTTCAAGTGCAGAAAGTCTTTCTCTTGACACCGCAGCACAAGAAGAAAACAAAGAAGAAAATCAAACCTTACTTGCTGCACTTGCAAATATGCAGAAAATGCCGCTCAAGGACAGATTCACATGGCTGTTTGATCAGTTGCAATACCGTCTGCGTTATTACCTGGACGACGTTTTCTACGGTTACAAATGGACGGCAGAAGATGCAAACCGCAAAGTGGAAGAAGCCATCCGCGAATATGCAGCCGCAAACAGCAGCATTGTAACAGAATCCTACACGGTGGACAAAAATGCCTGCATTCCGCACAGACAGAGTTATTTCTTCCGATCCGAAGAATATTACGACGGCATCTGCGGTATCGCTGCATGGGAAATGTTATTGGGTTATTACCGTGATGCCTGCGGATATGACAACATCCCCGACGACCAGACGATGTACAAAGAACTGATGGTTATTATGGACGATCTGACCGAACGCGTATTGAGCGGTCTTTCGTTCCTTTCCGATTTAAATAATATTGTTACAAAATATACGGATTATTATATTCCGCATGACATCCGTGCCCATGAAATCATCGGCACATTGGATGCGGGAATTGCCATGTATCTGTATCAGAAAGGCTATCCGGATGCAGCCAAAAATGTATTGCAAAACCTGAGTATCAACATTCCGCTACTGACAGAAGCCAAACGCACCTTGCTTCTGAGCGATCTGCAAGCAGATCTTGCAGACTGGATCGACGAACAGACAGACGGCAAGATCCGGTATCTGACAGGCATTGCAAACAGTGCGGAAGATATTATCGTCCGCACCTTGAAACGCGGTGAACCCGTTGTGGTCGGCAACTGGTTCTCTTTGGACGAAAGCAAATTCACGAACCATTACTTCACCGCAGTCGGACTTTACAATCTCAAAGGCAGCATCATGCTGACAGACGGCATCGCATTGGAGATCAACAAACAGTATATTGAGATTTACGATACATGGACAGACTACGGCTCTGCACTTGTTGATCTTGACCATCTGATGCTCAAATCCATGGGCAATGCCAACAGCATCGCGGACCTTGCAAAATGATCAGAAAACGATATCTTTTTTCGGGAGATGTACAGGGTGTCGGTTTTCGTTACCGGGCAAAATATGCAGCCGACCTGTTGGGAATCAGCGGTTGGGTCCGAAACAATGACGACGGCACGGTTTCCATGGAGGCACAAGGCAACCGTGATGCCCTGCAAAGGCAAACCGACATCATTGAACAAGGAAAATACATACGGATTGAATCCGTAACAACAAAAGTAATTGCCGTAATCGAAGGCGACTGCGGTTTTTATGAGACGGACTAAAAAAACAACAAGGAGGAAACTATGTCAACTTTTGAGATCAGAGATGACAGTTTTTATTTTGACGGTCAACCCATGCAGATTCTTTCGGGTGCGATCCACTATTTCCGCATTCTTCCCCAGTATTGGGAAAACAGATTGCGCAAACTTGCCGCCTGCGGATTAAACACGGTGGAAACCTATGTACCGTGGAATCTGCATGAGCTGCATGAAAATGAATTTGATTTTGAGGGCATCCTGGACATTGAACGCTTTCTGGAAATCGCACAAGAACTCGGATTAAAGGCCATTGTCCGTCCTAGTCCGTATATTTGTGCGGAATGGGAATTCGGCGGACTGCCTGCATGGTTGCTGAAAACAGGTTGTGCTCTTCGCTGTTCTGATCCTGTTTTTCTTGAAAAAGTCGGCCGCTATTACGATGCACTCATCCCCCGTATTGCCCGTTTCCAATGCACAAAAGGCGGCCCTGTGATTGCCTTGCAGATTGAAAATGAATACGGCAGCTACGGCAACGACAAAGAGTACCTTACATTCCTTGCCGATAAAATGCGTGAAAACGGTATTGATGTTCCGCTGTTCACATCCGACGGAGATTGCGACCTGATGCTCACAGGCGGCACACTTCCCGACGTTTACAAAACCGTCAATTTCGGTTCCAACCCCAAGCCCAGATTCGAATGTCTTCGTCGCTATCAGCCGACAAAACCGCTGATGTGCACGGAATTCTGGAACGGTTGGTTTGATCATTGGTTTGAAAACCACCACACCCGTACCGACGACGATACGGCAGAATGCTTCAAAGAAATGCTTGACATGGGGGCATCCGTCAACTTCTATATGTTCCACGGCGGCACCAACTTCGGGTTTACAGCCGGTGCAAACTGTCCGAATTATATGCAGTATGAACCGACCGTAACAAGTTATGACTATGACTGTCTTTTAAGCGAAGAAGGCTATATCACGGACAAATACCTCGCCTGCAAAAAAGTCCTTAGTGACAGAGGCATTACAAGTGACATCACCTTTGAGCCGGATTGTCCGCCCGTAAACTTCGGCACCGTGCAATTCACACAATCGGCACCGCTTCGTTCACAGCTTGATTGCCTGGGTGTAAAACACCGCAGCCCGTCCGTCAAGTCCATGGAAGACCTCGGACAGAATTTCGGTGTCATTTATTACAAAACAACCGTAGCAAAAGTCGGCACACATCCCATCCATATGCGTGATGTGCACGACAGAGCACACGTCTGGGTCAACAACGAATACATTGAAACGGTCTGGAGAAACGATGCCAACTGCACAGGACCGGTCGCATTTGACAAGGATGAAAACACACTTGAAATTCTCGTGGAAGCAATGGGCAGAACCAACTACGGTCCGTGGCTTGTCGACAAAAAAGGCATCTCGCAGGATATTGCGGTAGGACAGCAATTCCAGTTCGGTTGGGACATCGTCTGCATGGAATTGGATGACATTTCCAAAGCACAACTCTCCCCCGTTGCCGAAATGCAGGAAAACGAACCGACCCTTCTGCGTGGTTTCATTTCCGTTGACGCGCCTGCCGATACATACTTCAGAGGTGACAGCCTGCACAAAGGCATTGTGTGGGTCAACGGCTTCAACATCGGTCGTTACTGGAACGATGCAGGTCCGCAGAAAACACTTTACATTCCTGCCGGTCTGCTGAAAAAAGGTGAAAATGAAATCACCGTCCTTGAGTTTGACAAGGCTGAAACCATGCAGATTGAGCTGACAGACACAAGAGACCTCGGCTGATAAAAAGCTTCAAAACCTCACATGAGTTAAAAAAAACGGATGCACCTGCATGGTACATCCGTTTGTTGTTTTTATTCAGATTATCCGATATGGCGGCCGCGATCTTTGAACTCACCCAGACGAAGCTGATATGCCTTCATGACAACATCTTCAAAAGGAAGTGCATCTGGCTGACCGAGACTCTTCAGAAGATGCTTCGTGAACAAGGGATTGAGCACAAGCAACGGACCGATCAGGTATGTTGCATAGAAATTGTTCTTATGGATTCCTTCATAGGAAACACCGGGATGAATGCCGACACCGCGTTTACAATCGATGAATGCAAGCTCTTTCGGCAGGTCATACATGTGACCGAACTGCGTTTTGAAGCCGACGAAATCAATGCCGAGAGCCGAACCGAGAACGCTGCCGTAATAACGGTCTGCCATCACAAGCTCCGTATGGAACGGAAAAATCCCCAGTGCATCATAACGGTTGCGAGTCACTTCGTCAAACTCGGTCACACAAACATATTCACCGAAAATATCAATGGAATTGCCCGTGAACAGCATATGAACACCTTCGTTAATAAGCTGCACAAGGCGATCCTTATAAGGCTTCAATGCTTCAATGGCTCTTCTCTGGTTGCGTTCGCTGGTGGCACCCATGTAAATCAGATCCGGTTTATGATCGACAAAATAAGGCTTGTCCAGAAGATCCGTACAAACAAACTCCGCATCGGGAAGAACACGGCGAAGATAATTCGCATTCCATTCATCACCGAACAAAAATGCTTTCTCAAAGAGAATTTCAACGGTCATCAGCGTTCACCTCCCAAAGACTGCAGCTTCTTTTCGATTGCTGCACGCACTTTCAGCTGGTCATCATAATAATACAGTTCAAACAGCATGATAAATGTCGGGGACAGCTTAAAGTCAACCTGTTCCGTCACATCATTATAATCCAGGAATGTGGTCATTCTGTCAGCCGGCACACCTGCAAGCAGCAAACGGTAACGCATATCCTCGGCACGGTAGCCGGAAATATAGATATGCTTGATGGAATCGTCAGCCAGACGCTCCAGGTCGGCTTCGTAATACCATGTCAGGTTCTCAGAAGCAACTTTGATTTCAATGTTGTCATCAAGCATCATAAACACGGTCTTTTCGCCTTCAAGATGCTTTACATAATTGCTGACAACCGAGAATGCGATGGGATTCTGTCCCTTGACAACATGGCTGATAAACTTGATATCACCGATCTGATTCTCATAATAACGCGAGTCCGTTACTTTGATATCTTTGATCGCATCTGCAATCTGCTGCGGCTGCAAGCCGATTTCAAGCAACAGAGAAATGGCAGCAATTTCGTTATAAATATTGAAAACACTCGGCTGAATCAAGGGATATGTGTATTTGACACCCTTCTGTTCAATATACAGTTCCCCTGTTGCAACATCAAAGCCTGTTGCAATGTTTTCAGGTTTCGGATTGGTCAGACCGCAATCGCGGCATTTGATATGACCGATGTGATGATATCTGCGGAAGGAAAATTCCGTCGTACCGCCGCAAGCAGGACAATAACTTGCGTCGTTGATGATATTGTCTTCACCGACAATTTCACCGGGCATCGGTTCAACGGCAAAATAAATACGCTTGTTGTTGCCGTCCACACGGATACGGGAACCGATGATATCATCCGCATTCAAAATCAGAACCGTGTCATCGGGAACATTGGTGGAAATGACATCCGAAATAAAATCAGGATGTGCATTGCGTTTGACGGAATCGCGGAACAGGTCAACAACAATGACATAATCGGGATGCACATAGTTGTAAACCTTCGGGGAGCTCAATTCGTCAACTTCCAGAACACAGTCGTCATACTGACACTTGTTGAACATATTGACACCGTCCGTCAGGGAAACAGCAATGCCGTTGGCGGTGTTGGAGCCGAACTTATTATCAAGCACGGCATATCCGCACTTGCGAAGGGTATCTTCAAGCAAATTGCAAACCGTGGACTTGCCGTTTGTACCGGTGACGCAAATAATATGCTCCGGCTTTTTGAGGTATTTAATATAGTCAGGGCAAATAAAAAGTGCCATTCTGCCCGGTGTGTGCGATGCTCTGCGACCAAGCTTACGCAAACCGAAAATGGACAGTTTACAAACAATAAAAGCAATAATGAACCGTATCATGTGTATATCCTCTGCATCCTGTATTAACGCCCTCAAATAAGGTGCTTATAAATAATAATTTTAACATAAAAAATGCATGAATGCAACAACTTGTAAGTAAATAATTCTTAAATTTACAAAATTTTCTCAATATTTTTCGTCGGTTTTCTGCTGCAAGGCATCCGTCAGCTTTTTTCCTGCAACAAAAGCTGCATCCAGCATCTTTTCGGAAGGAGATGCTGCATCTGTTTCACCTGCAAAAACGGTCTGTATCAATTCAAATCCGACATATCTGCCTGCGTTTTCAATCTGTTTTTTGATAATATCGATTGCATACAAACCTTTTCTGCCTGCGGTCAACAAAAGCAAAGCAGGGCGTTTGTTGTTCACAAACACCTCTTTTCCTGCTTCACTTGCTTCATAATACCGCTGAAAACGATCCAACAGAGCTTTGACCGGTGCAGGCACGGAATAATTGTAAACCGGCAATGCCCAAACAAAAGCATCCGCCTGCCGCAACAACACATCTGCATCGTCAAGATCCGAAAACATACAGCCGTCATGTTCCTGACAGAAACCGCAAGCCGTACAAGGCATCGGCAAAAGGGAAAACAAGTCAATCTGTATGACCTGTATTTCATCTCCCGTCCCCTGTAAAGCCGCTTGCAGCAACTGCACCGTGTTTCCGTCCGCATGCGGAGAACCGTTCAATACAAGAACATTCATTACCAACCGAGTTTTTTCAGGAATGCACGACTCAGCTGTGCACATTGCATTTCATCATGACCTGCATCGGGCTGATCCTGTTCAACGACAACCCAGTTTGCACCGGCTGCTTCGGCTGCTTCGAGAATGGCAGGCATATCCTGCACACCGCTTCCGACGGGTTTGAAGCTGAATGCTTCTTCCGCAGCCTGTTCTTCCCCGTCATCAATACCGATCAGGGCATAGAGTTTCTGCGGTTTTTCCTTGCCTTTCATGACAAAGTCTTTCAGATGCACAACGGGTGCTCTGCCGGTGTATTTGCGGACATAGTCAGCAGGATTTTCACCGCCGACATTGACCCAGCAGGTATCGATTTCGGTTGCAAGCAGGTCTGCGGAAACGGTATCATACATCACGTCAAGACCGTACTTTTCACCGATTTTCACAAATTCAAAATCATGGTTATGATACAAAAGCTGCAAACCCTGTTTTTTGCATTCTTCACCCAGAGCAGCCATTTCGGCAAGTGTTTTTTCAAACTCCGCAAAACCGGGTCTGCGTTCCTCGGGAAGATACGGCACAACAATATACGCACAACCGATTTCCTTGTATTTTGCAACCGTTCCGGCAGCATCAGCAAGCAGCTCATCCAACGGCACATGAGCAGAAACAGGCTGCACACCGGCATCTGCACAAATACTTTTCACCTGTTCGGCGGAATGTCCGAACAAACCGGCAAATTCAACACCACTGTAACCGAGAGCCGCTACTTTTTTAATGGTACCTTCAAAATCTTTTTCCATTTCATTTCTTACGGAATACAACTGCAATGCAACAGGCAATGACATAAAAAAAATCCCCCATTATGTTTTTCTTTTATAGTAACACAGCCTTTTGCATTTTGCAAGAATCACTTGCTGTTTTCGACAACTTTTGCAAGAGCATCCGCACACAGATGAGCAGCATACAAAGCTTCATCCAAAGTATTCGCATCGCTGCCGATTTCAAGCAGCACCGAATTGTGCGATACATCCATATTGTATTTCCGTTGACAAAAATACAAGGGTCGCATGAGCCCCGGATACAATTCGCTTGCCGTATCCTGTAAAGAAAGTGCAAAACGCAGATTGTATTCCCAATCGGGAAAATCCGTAATGCCGCCTTCTTCCACCCCTGTAATAATCATAATCTGTGCTGCTTTTTTGCCGTCAATTTCAACCATGGGTTTACCGCGGCTGGTTTCGGAATAATAGAAAGCATCCCTGTGCACATCCAACACAATTTCGATCGACGGATATTGTGCAAGAATTTCTTCAATCCCCTGTCTTGATTCGGCATAGGCGGTCGTGTAATCCGTGTCATAAACGGTCGTATCGTGAATCACCCCGATCCCGTGTTGCCGCAAGGTGTTGACCAGCTCTTCGCCCACTCGCAGCATATTCTGTGCTTCCTGATCCGTATGGGTGATGTAATCATTCCAGAAAACACCGTTGTCGGACAGCAGATAGGTTTCGCTTGTATGGGTATGAAACACAAGCACAAGCGGTTCGGAAGAATCGGGATTTTCAAACACAGGCCCTTGCTGCAACAGGCTTTCGAAATCGGGTTGCTGCAAAGTTTCATTGCGGATTGCAGAAAAGGAAATATAATCCGTGGCTCCTGCCGTGCTGAAATCCCCCTCCACAACATCACCGCTGCTGTTCATTTGTGAGAATGCGGCAAGGTACTCTTCTTCCATATCAAACACATCCGCAGGCGTTTCATACGTTTGCAGGCTGTCCTGTTTCTCCTGTTCGTATTCTGCGGCCGCTTGCGTTGCTTCTGTAGCTGTAACAAAATGGGGTTCATATGCATTTTCAGTTTGTTTTTCTGCATCCTTTGATATGGAAGAAGTATCCGATTGTGTAAGATTGACGGATGGAGATACATTGAAAAACTCCAAAGCAACATCTGCATTCTCCGCAAAAACACAACGCAACAATCCTACCGACAGACACATGCCTGTCAGCACAAGCAAACCACCATGCAACACCTTTTTAAGATCAATTCTGATAACACGCATGTCCGTTTTCCCTCCGATATTAAATAAATATGATTGAAAAACAGGATTTATTCATTGCATGAGTGACAAAAGTTCTTCAACGGTAAGCTCGGGCTGCAACGCATGGTTAATTGCCAAAGACAGCAGACCGGATGCGGAATTGGTTACGGTATCTGCTTCCCTGGGAGCCACCATCATATTTTCGTATGCATCATCGGCAACCGTCCCGGTCTGTCCCGCAACATCCTGCGCAAGGCTGACGGCATCCACAACCGTCGGCACACCCATCGCAATCACAGGCACACCGACGGTGGCTGCACTGATTTCTTTCCTGTGATTGCCGACTCCCGACCCTGGTGCAATCCCCGTATCACAGATCTGCACCGTACGGGCAAGTCTTTTTACGCTTTTTGCAGCCAGTGCATCAATGGAAATCACGGCACAAGGCTTGATTTTTTCAACAACTGCGGTTATAATCTCGGAAGCTTCCATTCCCGTGCAACCCAACACACCCGGCTGCAGCACGGCAACAGGCCGCAGATTGCCGAGTCCGACCGATTGCTGCAACTCTTTCCCGATGTGCCGCGTTGCAAAAATCTGCTGTGCACACCGCGGTCCCAATGCATCTGCGGTGATGGAAATATTCCCGAGTCCGACGACCAACACGGTTCCGTCGGCAGGCAAAAGCGTATGCAATACCTTTGTCACGGCTTCAAGTCGTCCGTCTGTCAATTCCGAACTGAGAGTAAACGGCGGCACTTCGACGGTATAATATGTTCCGATCGGCTTACCGAGGGAATTTGCTCCGCTTTGATTTCGTACATGAATTTCCGTAACAGGTGTACCGAACGATTCATATTTTCTGCATTCCACACCGTCAATCCGTTCATCGCCCAACAATTCTCTGCGTTCAAGTGCCAGATCTGTTCTGAAAATCAAAAAAACAGCCCCTTTCATTTTCTGATTTTTGTCTTTTTTGCAGTGACTATACAAAAAAAATATAAATTTCGAAAAAAAGGTATTGCTTTTTTTTGCTATTCGTGATAACATTGTCAAGTGTATAAAACAAGTGTAATCAGTAAGGAGGTGCAATCCGAATGCCCAACATTAAGTCCGCAAAGAAGCGTGTTCTTGTTAACAAGACCAAGCAGGCTCGTAACAAGTCCGCTAATTCTGCTCTCAAGACTGCCATCAAGAAAGCTAACGTTGCTCTTGAAACCAACGCAGCTGACAAAGAGGCTGTTGTTCTTGCTGCTGTTAAGAAGATCGACCAGGCTGCTGCAAAGGGACTGATCCATAAGAACAATGCTGCTCGTAAAAAGTCTGCTCTTGCCAAGAAGCTCAACGGCTAAGACTTTGTTGCATTCAGTCTGTGCACGGCGTTTCAACATATTTTTCTGAAAGGACGGTTATTCATTATGTCAAAAGCTCTTAAGATCATCGCCATCGTTCTTGCTATTGCTGCTGCTATTGCTGCAATTTATGTCATCGTAACGAAGGTCATCAAAAAGAACCAGAACACTTCGGAAGAAAATTACGTTTCCTGCTCCTGCGAAGAAGAATTTGCTTCAGAAGCAATTGCGTAAAAACGCTGTCAAAAAACAACGGTAAACGGTCACTTTTCGGTGACCGTTTATTTTTATTGCACAAAAAAAAGAACGGCAGCTCAATTTCGTTGCCGTTCATTATATATCTGTGTTATTACCAACCGTAATAGCCGCCGTAGCCGTAATAATTCTCATATTCGGCTTCTCTTGAAGCTTCTTCGGCAGCGAGCCTGCTTTCTTCCGCCCATTCAGATGCAACAACGGAAGCCAATTCGGCAGCCTGTGCTTCACGCGAAGCCATCTCTTCGGCAAAGTTGCTGCGTTCTTCTTCAATCTGCGGTCCCAGTTTGTTCAGGTCAGCAGATTTCAATTCCGCTTCATATTTCACCATATCGGTCTTACATTTGATAAAATAGCCGTCCTCAAGCGGAAAAACATCGATCGTCTGTGCATCGACCATTGCAATCTGCTCAGCAGAATAGTTTTCATCTTCCGCAAGCTGCAAACGGACATAGGAGGCAAGCACTTCAAGATCAAGCCCCAGATCCTTGCACAGTGCAACGACATCGCTGCGTTTATCATTTTTGATATCATAATAATAAACCGAATAAGAATAGCTGCCGCCCGAATGCAGCATAACCGTTGCAACGTTTGTACGGATTACGGCAAAGGATTTATCGGTATATACATTATATGTATATCCGTATGCAAGACCGCTGTCCGTGTTTTTTGCAGCGGTTGCCATTGCGTAATATTTATCAAACTCTTCTTTAATTTCCGCATTGATCTGTTCGGCATCCGCAGATGAACCGTTCAGAACGGGATAAGAAAATCTGCCCGTAAAGAAAGAGCAATCACCGTTGCAGATGCTGCATTTGTAAGCAATATCTTTTACACTTTCTTCGGTGATTGTATTTTTATTTCCGTGCGTTTTGACGGAATCAACCGTACCGTCAACATCGGCAGCAGGCTGGTCACAGCCGCAAAGTGCAACTAAAAACAACGCAAAAAGCAAACACAATAATTTTTTCATTGATTTTCGCCTTTCTTAATTTTTCTTCATAATTATACTCTGATTCAAAAAATTGTCAACCTCTAAATTGTCAACCTCTTTTACCATCCGAAACTTTAATTTTTCTTATTGACATTTAAGAAACCTTTTTTTATAATGGAAATAACATAATAAAAATGAAAAGGGGTTTCTTGCATGAAAAAATTTTCACGTAAACTGCTTGCCGTTTTGCTTTGTATGATGATGATACTTCCCGTATCCGGTCCTGCAGCAATGGCTGAAGAAACAACAACGGCAGCCACCACAACTGCAACAATGTATTTTGTTGAAAAACTGGTCGGCGGCATTTTCAATGTTTTACTCGGCAGTCTCGGCACTTTCTTCACCCGCATCGGTCTTGAGTCCTATGATGAATACATGGAAAAGGACCATCCCTATTTCTATGAAGGCACTGACGGAGAAGTCAGCGGTGACGGCTGGCAGCTCGGTTTTGCATCTGCAAGCTACATTCCGACACAATGGAGAAGAGATGCAAACGGCAATGCGGATCCTGACGGCTATTGCCTGAACAAGAGCTATTATTTCGGTGGCTATTTCTCCGCAAAAGTCAAGAATATTTATGATGACCAGTGTATCAATCTTGCCATCCTGTCTTGCGGCAGCGACAGCAACAACAACGGTGTTGAAGATATTCTTGTCCTTGCATCCATCGACGGTATCGGCTTCAGCAACCAGGACGTTCTTGCCGTTCGTGAAGCAAGTGCAGCAAAACTTGCCGAAAAAGGTGTTGCAGCTGACGATATTCTCGGTTTCAACATGATTGCAACCCATGCACACTCCGTTATTGACCCGCAGGGTATGGGTCTTGATATCATCGGTAAACTCTTTGCATCCCGTCTTTCCATTGAAAGAAAGCGTTCCATCGAGCCCGAACTTCTCGAAAACATCATTGCCAAAGCTTCCGATGCTGCTGTCGAAGCATATGACAACATGGAAAGCGGCGAACTGTATTTCTTCGAAACCGAAGAACTGCTCAGAAACGGTGAAGGCATTGAAATGGTTGACGACAAACGTGACTTCGGTCAGAACGTACAGGACAAAGCCGGCTGTTTCCTCTTTGAAAGCAACTCCGGTGTAAAAACCTTTATGGTAAACCTCGCCACCCATCCCACCAAGGCTGACCGCGGCAGCGAACGTGTTTGTGCAGACTTCCCCTACTATGTCGGTCTTGCACTGAAAGAAATGGGTTACAACTTCCTGTATATGCAGGGTGCACAGGGTTCTGTTTCTCTTTCCTTTGACAACACCCCCGAAGGTGAAGCATGGGCAACCGCAAACGCTTTGACCTATGAAGATTGGGTCGCCCGTTACGGTAAGGAATATGCTGATGAAAACTATGCAGCAGAAGCTGAAAACTACTTCGGTATCCGTGCGGGTTCCTATTCCTTTGCACAGTATGTTGTGGAAGCATCCGTAAACAAAGAACCCGTCAAGGCTTCTCTGGATATCGCCATGAGTCAGATTGCCATTCCGCTTGATTACGGCATTCTTTATCTTGCAGGCGTTTCGCAGCTTCTCGGTTTCAACTGCGTCAAATATAAGAATGCAAAATCCGGCTATGCCGTTATGACCGAAATCGGTGTGATTTCCGTCGGTGACAGTGCAACACTCGTAACAACTCCCGGCGAAACCTTCCCTGCCATCCCCTACGGCATTGAAGAAGATTATACCGATGAAAAACTCTGGACCGGTCCTACCTCCTGGTCGGGTGAGGACTGGCAGTACAAATCCCTTGCAGAATATGTCCGCATCGCAACAGGTGACGAAGACAGAGTGGTTCTTGCCATCGGTCTTTGCAACGATGCAATCGGCTATATCATTCCCGATACAGATGCCAGCCATATGTGTATTGACTGGTTCTACGGCAGTCACTACGAAGAATTACTGACCTGTTCCAAGTATGCAGGTTCTGCACTGGCACAAGGCTTTGTTGATCTTCTGGGTGTCGAACAATAAACAATCATAACGATAAGTGTCTCCCGATTGCGGAGGCACTTATTTTTTGTGGAAAACTGTCCATATAATGACTGAATTTTTTGTTAACAAAATAAAAAATTTACATAACTCCTCAGCATTTTTAATAATTTGTTAAAGAAAACATTGTATAAAAAGTACAATGAGAAATTATGAAACGGAAGGATACCATGAACAACATTTTTAAAAAGTCCTTATGCGTTCTGATGGCTGTTTTATTGCTGATCGCACCCATTACAACCAATGCAAAAGTGAATGCCGCAACAGATTTTTCTTACCCGGAAGGTGTTCCTGCCGCAAAAGCAGAGGAGATCATTTCTTCAACAGATGCACTCTTGCAAAAAGCCGTGCAGACAATGAACGATCAATCCCTTGCGGATACGGTTATGCCGATGCTGTATGAGAGCAATTTATTAAGCAGCTTATTGGTCGGCATTTATACGGCACTCAGCAGTCCCGATATGGCAGAAATGCTGACGACACTTTCGGTTACAACTTCCACTACGGAACTTTCCGCGGTTCTTTTTGCATATCCCGAAGTTTCTGCTGCACTTGCATCGGCAAGCTCCTGGGACACGGTTGATCTTACAGATGTTTCATGGAATATTCACAATAAAAACGATTTCGCTCTTGCATTCGGCACCGTTTTGTCTCCCTTACACGCTCTTTTGCAGTTTTTGCTTTGCGAAGGCAGCTTCAATATTGTAGGCAACCTCATCAAATACACGGGCGGCAACGGTTATGAAACGGCGGTCGTTCCGATTTTTGAGGCATTCGGTTGCACGGAATACCCCGATTATGCCACATTCAAAGCACAATCCACCGTAAACGCACAAACAATCGGTGCAAATCTGATTCTTCCGCTGATCAATTACATTGAAAAAATTCTGTCCTCCCCTCTTTCCAATCTCTGTGCCGTTCTTCCGAATCTTGCAAACTTTATTCTGAACGACGGTTTTGAAAAAGCCATCAATGCACTGTTGCAACCCATCACGGAATTGGCTGCTACCATTGAAAAAATTCCGCTTCTGAATTCCATACTTGCAGGCAGCAATTTCTCCGACCTGAGCACGGATTTTGCAGGCAATCTCATCCCCGACCTCAACACAATGCTCAGCGACTCCGGCCTGACGCTGCCGGAAATTGATTGGGAACTGATCCGTTCCTGCGGCACTGCAAACGGTGACAAAATCATTGCTGATAAAGGAAAGACTTTCGTCGTGATTTTCCGTTGGCTTTGGGAAGTGCTGCAAAACAACAGCGATGCGTTGGGTGATATGCTTGCAGAAAACACAGCTGACACAACAGATGGCATGGTTGGTGTTGATTTCGGCACCGTGCTCAACGAATTTCTGAAAGACGATGCCGATACGGTGCTTCGTGCCCTTGCTTTCATGCTCAAGCCCGACCTTGAACCGTTTGATATGTACTGGAGTTTCGGCAAAACCGCAACAACAGAATACAACTTCACACAAGAAATGCCGCGTGAGAATTACACAAAGATGATGGCAGGATTTGACAATCTGCTCGGTGCGTTGATTTCCGAAATGTCGGGTGCCGCCTCGCTTTTGGAAAGCATCAGAAATATGCTTTACACAAATGACAACATCACGGCAATCCTCAAAACGGTATATTCCCTTTTTGAAAACGAAGAAATGGCACCGATCATTTCTCTCATCGGAATTGCCGCAGAACCGAAAGAGGTTTTGTCGCAGATCAATGATGAAAAATACAAGTCCGCTGTTTTGTTTCTGACACGTTTCAACACGTGGGAAGAAGTTCCTGCAGACGGCATTTCCTGGGGATTTGCCAACGGCGACAGAGAGGGCTTCACAAATGCCTGTGCTGCGGTGCTTCGTCCGCTGAGCGACCTTTTTGCTTTCCTGCTTGCAGGTGAAGATTATGTTTTCCTCGACAGCATCACCATTTGCGGCGGCAATGGCTACAACGGTGCAATCATCCCCCTGTTTGAAGCACTCGGCATCGATCCGTCCCTGTATGTTTCTTTTGCCGAATACAAAACAACGGCGAACACCGATGCGTTGCTCACAAATATTTTAAATCCGATTTTCACACAAATTGAAAACATCTGCGCATCCCCTGTTGACTATCTGACAACACAACTGCCAACCATCAGTTATTTTATTTCCGACGGCGGCATTCAGAAAATGCTGTATGCTTTGGCAGCTCCTTTGCTCACATTTGTTGCCGGTTCCGGACTTTCGATTGATCTCATGTCCGTCATTGAAGACATCGCTGCATTTGATCTGACATTCGGCAAAGACCAGGTCAATAAGCTCATGGCAGACCTTAAAAACAATGAAAACGGCATCGGAATCGCCTTGCCGGAGTTACCCGCTTTGACAGACCTTGCTTCCCTCGGCACTTTGAAAGAAGTCAGCAGCAAACGCACCTTTGACGGAAAAGCAACGACCTGTATGGTGGTTGAAGCCGACGAGGAAAGTGTATTGGCTTATCTTGTTGACTTCATCGTTTCCCTCATGCAAATGCCGGAAAATGCCGAGATGCTCACAGGCTCATTTATGGGAGATGCAGCTGCAGATGCATCCAACCCGATGGCATCTTACACCGAGTCATTTTCTGCTGAACTGGAAGGCATGAGCCACACGGATATGGTGAAATGGTTCTACGATATGATTGTCATTGAAGCCGATGCATCGGAAGAAACCGTGAGCATTCCCGATGCAGTACCGCATATTATTTATGAAGACACGGAAGAAAAAAGCAATACCGGAAGTATACTGATTGTATTTTTTGCAGCGGCAGGCATTTCTGTTGCCGTCTTCATACTTGCAAAAAGCAAAAAGAAATCTCGTAAATCCAAAAAAAATAAAACGGAGGACTGATCGATGCTTGTACTGAAAAATATCACAAAAAAATATGCCTCCGGTGAAGAAAAGCTGATGGCACTCAAAGGAGTCAGCTTTTGCTTCAGAAAAAGTGAATTTGTTTCAATTCTCGGACCTTCCGGATGCGGCAAAACAACCACGCTGAACATCATCGGCGGTCTGGATCGCTACACGGACGGCGACCTGATCATCAACGGGAAATCGACAAAAGATTTCACCGATAAGGATTGGGACACCTACCGCAACCACTCGGTCGGCTTTGTTTTCCAGAGCTACAATCTCATCCCCCACCAGACCATCCTTGCCAATGTCGAACTGGCACTGACCCTTTCGGGGGTAGACAAAAAAGAACGCAGGGAAAGAGCCGTAAAAGCTCTTGAACAGGTTGGCCTGGGAAATCAGATCAACAAAAAACCGAATCAGCTTTCGGGTGGTCAGATGCAGCGTGTTGCCATTGCACGTGCACTCATCAACGACCCCGAAATTCTGCTTGCAGACGAACCGACGGGTGCACTGGACAGCGAAACCAGCGTACAGATCATGAATATTTTGCGTGACATTTCCAAAGACCGCCTGATTATTATGGTCACGCACAACCCCGAACTTGCAGAAGAATACTCCAACCGTATCATCCGTTTTGCAGACGGTGTTGTAACGGACGACACCAATCCGTTCTCTGAAGAGGACGAAGCAAAAGAAGTCACAACCAACGCAGAGAAATCCAAAGAAGCCAACAAAGGCAAAAGCGGCATGTCTTTCAGAACTGCACTTTCCTTGAGTTTGCAGAATCTGATGACAAAACGTGCCCGAACCATCCTCACGGCATTTGCAGGCAGCATCGGTATCATCGGTATTGCTTTGATTCTTGCCCTTTCAACAGGCATTCAGAATTATATCGACCGCATACAGGAAGAAACCATGCTGTCCATTCCCATCACGGTTGAGCAGCAATCGCTCGATACCAATGCCCTGATGTCAACCATGACAGGCATCGGTATGGAAATGATGAACGGTGAATTCGACAAAGACGTTATCCATGTCAACACGGCAATGAACGAAATGATCAACGCTTTTCTTGCCGAATCTTCCGTCAACAATCTGACAAGTTTCCGCCAATATATAGAAGACAACCGCGAAGTCTTTGACGAATTGTGCAATGAAATCAAATATAACTACAACACGATTCTCAACATCTACAAAGCGGACACAACCGACGGTATCGTACAGGTAAACCCGGCAACATTTATGGATGATTTCAGCTCCATGTCGGGCGGCATGATGGATATGATGGGTTCCATGGCTCCTTCCTCCATGATGCAGATGAATATGTGGATGCCGCTGATCGGGGACGAAGAACTGATGGATATGCAATACGACATCGTTGCGGGTCGTTTTCCGGCTGATAAATCCGAAGTGGTTCTGATCGTTGATCAGAATTATTCCATGAATGAAATGGTGCTGTACGCCTTGGGATTAAAAGATATGTCTACCTTCATGGATGACATGATGGCGACCCTCGCAAACGGAGCAACCGTAGAAAATGATTTGCAGGAAAGCTATTCTTTTGAAGAAATTCTTGATATGCGATTCAGACTTGTTCTGAGCTCGGATTGCTTTGTCTACAATGAAAGCACCGGCTGTTGGGATGATTTCAGCAGCAACAGTCTGTTCCTGCGGGATGCGGTTAATAAAGGACTTGAACTCAAGATTGTCGGCATTCTTTGTCCCGATGAAGACCTGACAATTTCCGCCATCACGGGCGGCATCGGGTATTCCTCCGAATTGATGGATTGGGCAATCGAGCAAACCGCAAACAGCGAAGTTGTAAAACAACAGCTTGCTTCCCCCGACACGAACATTCTGACAGGTGAAGCATTTGCAAGCACCGATCTTTCTTCGATCCGTCTGGCAGATATTGACTTTTCCGCAATCGACATGAACAAGCTTGACTTCACACCGTTCATGAGTATGGCAACGGAGATGGATTTATCGAACATTGACCTGACAGATATGTCCTCGTTGTTTGACCTTTCTTCCATGACACCGCTTATGCAATCGATGATGGAAAGCTTTTTGACGGAAGAACAGGCAAACGCAATCAAAAAAGCATATCTTGAAAGTGTTTCTGCGGATGATACCTATACGGGCAATCTCAACAAAATGGGATATGCGAACGTTGCAACCCCGACATCCATCTACCTGTATCCGATCAATTTTGAAACAAAAGCAGAACTCGAAAAGGTAATTGAATATTACAACGAACAAGTCGCGGCGCTCGGTTTTGAATCCTATGAGATTCAGGTAACCGACCTGATCGGCATCCTGCTTGACAGCATCACAACGATTCTCAACATTGTCACCTATGTTCTTGTTTGTTTCGTTGCCATTTCCCTTGTCGTTTCTTCCATCATGATCGGTATCATCACCTATATTTCCGTCCTTGAACGCACCAAAGAAATCGGTATTCTGCGAAGCATCGGTGCATCCAAAAAGGATGTTTCGCGTGTCTTCAATGCAGAAACGATCATCGTCGGTCTGGCTTCCGGCTGTCTGGGAATCGGGGTAACACTTTTATTGGAAATCCCCGTCAATCTCGTACTGGAACACCTTACAAAGGTCAATGCAGCCGCATCACTGTCTCCTGTTGCAGCAATCGTCCTGATCGGAATCAGCGTTCTGCTCTCCTTTGTCGCAGGTCTGATTCCTTCCGGTCTCGCAGCAAAGAAAGATCCTGTTGAAGCCTTGCGTACAGATTAATACACACAGACAAAACAAAGAAACCTCAGTCAATCGCACATCAGAATGCGGAATGACTGAGGTTATTTTTTACTTTCCGTTAAATTGCAGTATATACACACTTTTCAAATTTTACGGTGGCTCTTGCACCTGCACCGCCGTCATAGAGTGAATTTCGCATCATCACGGCGGTTATGCCGTTTTTCGGATCAACCCAGAAATGCGTACCGTAGGCACCGCTCCAACCGAATGTGCCGACCGGCAACCGGCAACTGCTTTTTTTGGTAATGACTCTCACACCAAGGCCCCATTTCTGTGAACCGGGCATGATTTCGTCCGACACTTGCGGTTGTTGCATTTGTCTGACCATCGCAGGCGGTAAAATCTGCTTTCCGTTATAACTCCCGTTTTGCAGGAGCATCTGTGCAAAAACAAGATAATCATCCAACGAGCCGACAAGCCCTGCACCTCCGCAACACCGCGAATTGGGAATGCCGCCGAACACACAGCCGTCCGCAGGTGTTGCATCATCAGAAAACCCTTCTTGTGTACGCGTGTGCAGATATACAATGCGGCTTTCCTGCTCGACAGACGGTTGAAACGTGGTATCGTGCATGCCCAGAGGCTGACAAATATTTTCTTCAATATAGCGGTTAAAAGGCATTCCCGACGTCACTTCAACCAACCTTGCAAGCAAATCAAAAGCAAAAATCGGACTGTATTCCTGCTTTGTCCCCGGCTTGAACTGCAAAGCCTGCTCTGCGTAATAAGCGGTTGCCGTTTCGAGAGAATCCTTACTATCCAAAGGCATTGCGGCAAACTGCTTTTCACCGCAGGCACCGCTGCCGACACCGCTTGTGTGTGTTAATAACTGCCTCGCCGTAATATATGTATCAGCAGGACATACAGGCACAACTTTATCGTCAACAACCGTACCGATCTGCAAATCGGCAAAAGCAGGAATGTAGGCAGCAATATCTTTATCAAGGTCTATTTTACCCTTTGCAACCTGTTGTAATACGGCAACCGCGGTGATGGGTTTGGTCATGGATGCAAGCCTGTACAGGCTCTTTCCGTCAGGCGGCTGTGTACCGTGCAACCGCACGTTACCGTAGTATTCACAAAACAAGGTCTTTCCGTTCTGTTGCACACATATTGCTGCCGCACCGACCTTGTGTTCGGAAAGGTAGTCTTGCATCATTTGATTGATCTTTTTTTTAAGTTTTTCATTTTTGTGTTTCTGAAACATCGGCTTTCTCCTTAGGGTAACGGGTATAATCCGAACCCGCCCGAAAACGGACTCTGCCTTTGATACTAACACAGATTCTTCCCTTTTGCAAGTTGAATGACGGTAACAATCCCAAAAAATGAATAGTTATTGACATTATTTGTTTATTCTTGTATAATAAACTATATATAAATTATAAGGAGTTCTTTATGTACAATCGCATTGTTAAACGATTTTTTGATATCATTTCATCCGGTCTCGGCATTTTGATCCTCTCTCCCATTCTTCTTTTGTTGTCTTTGTTGATAAAACTTGACAGCCCGGGTCCTGTTTTTTTCAAACAGAAAAGAGTCGGCCGCAACAAAAAACATTTTATGATTTTCAAATTCCGCACCATGCGTACGGATGCTCCGCACGATACACCGACTGCAGAGTTGTCCGACCCGATGAAATACATCACCAAGACCGGCAGATTTCTGCGTAAAACAAGCCTTGATGAACTGCCGCAGTTGTTCAACATCTTCAAAGGTGAGATGTCCGTGATCGGTCCGCGTCCTGCCCTCTGGAATCAGGATGATCTGATTGCCGAACGCGACAAGTACGGTGCAAACGACGTGCGTCCGGGCCTTACCGGATGGGCACAGATCAACGGAAGAGACGAGCTTCCCATTGATGTGAAGGCTGCACTGGACGGCGAATATGTAAAGAAAATGAACATTTTCTTTGACATCAGATGTCTCATCGGAACCGTTCTGGCTGTTTTGCTGCACAAAGGTGTTGTCGAAGGCGACACAAACAAAAAGTAAGCCCACAAAAGGACAAAAAATACCATGGATATTAAAAACAAACGAAAATGGCTGCTGCTTGCAATTGATATCTGCCTGTTTCTGGCGGTCTATTTCTCTGTCAACTTTATTGCACAGCACTCTTCATCGAGCATCTCCATCAATCAGCATGCATATTACATAAACCTTGCTGTTTTCGGTATTGCTTTGTTAGTTTGCCGACTTGCCACGGGTGTTTATGCAAACGTATGGCGTTATGCAAACTCCAAAGCCTATCTGCAAATGGTCATTGCCGATATCGTCGGCGGTGTGTCTGCATTGCTCATCACCCACAATCTCCATGCCTATTACGGCATCTGGCAGTCTGCATCCATCGTGGCATTGTTCGACGTTGTGACACTGACCACCCGTTTTGCCTATCAGCAATACTACAGACACCTGAATGTCAGCCTGAACGACCTGAACAAAATCGGTGTTGCCATTGTCGGTGCAGGACAGATCGGCTCGCTTTTTGCCGAAGAATTGCTCTACAATCCGTCCTCCCATTACCGTCCCATTTGTTTTATTGATACAAACAATGAAAAAATCGGCGGTAAAATGTCGGGATTGAAAGTCTATGCGGAAAATGAAAAAACCGTAGAACTCATCAAAACCCTTCCCGTACAGGAAATTTTCATTGCACTTCCGAATATTGACAATGAAATGGCAAGAAAGCTGCATGCATTCTATTCGCAGACCGGCTGCAAGGTCAAGATGTATGACTTCCCGATCAAAGACACGGATGATGAAAATGAAAGCAATCGCCGCGTGCTTCGTGAAATCAGAATTGAAGACCTGCTGTTCAGAGACAGTTTAAAAATAAACAACAAAGAAACAAAAGAATATTACCGTGACAAAGTCATCATGGTAACGGGTTGCGGCTCTATCGGCAGCGAAATCTGCCGTCAGATTGCAAAACTCAAGCCCCAAAAGCTCGTTATTTTTGACATTTACGAAAACAATGCCTATGATATTGAACAGGAATTGATTCGCAAATACGGCAATGATTTTCCGCTTGCCGTGGAAATCGGTTCCGTCCGCGACAGAAACAGACTCGATACCGTTTTTGCACAATACAGACCGCAGATCGTATTCCATGCAGCTGCACACAAACACGTTCCCCTTATGGAACAGAGTGCTTGCGAAGCCATCAAAAACAACTGTTTAGGCACCGCAAATACAGCCGACATGGCAGAAAAATACGAAACTGAAAAATTCATCCTCGTCTCAACAGACAAGGCGGTCAACCCCACAAACATCATGGGCGCGTCCAAACGTGTCTGCGAAATGGCAATACAGTGCCGCACAGACAGCAAAACGTCCTTTGTTGCCGTTCGCTTCGGAAACGTGCTCGGCTCCAACGGATCGGTTATTCCGCTGTTCCGCAAACAAATTGAACAAGGCGGTCCGATCACCATCACGGACAAACGCATCATCCGTTATTTCATGACCATTCCCGAAGCATCGCAGTTGGTTATGCAGGCAGGTGCAATGGCACACCGCGGCGATCTCTTTGTACTGAATATGGGCAAACCCGTCAAGATTCTCGATCTTGCGGAAAACATGATCCGCCTGAGCGGTTTGCGTCCGTATGAAGACATTGACATCGTTGAAGTCGGTCTGCGTCCGGGTGAAAAACTCTACGAAGAACTGCTGATCAAAAGCGAAAACCTGACAAAAACCGACAACGATATGATTTTTGTCGAGCATGACACTCCCCTGACCCGCGAACAGATGAACGCCAATCTGCAACTGCTTTCGGATGCTGTTAAAAAAGCGGAAAGCGGTGCCGGTATGGACTGCATCCGTACTGCCCTGAAAGAAGTCGTTTCCACCTACCACGACCCGGAAGAAATCAACCGTAATGCGGAAATGGCGGAAGAAATGCAATCGCAAAATACGGACAAAACATAATACCGTACAACAGGTCTGCCCTTTTGCGGCAGGCCTTTTTATTACCAAATGGAAGGAAGTCGGAAAAAATGAAAAGAAATCTGAAAAAACGGACAGCTCTTGTGTTGTGCCTGTTGCTGTTGTTCCCGTACAGTATACCTGCTGCCGCAATTGGTGAGAACGACGAGATCACCAATGTCCGCGTCACATATCTGACAGAAGGCGGTAACCGCGATTATACCATCGAAAATCCGTACGAAACGGTTAACTGGGACACATGGGGACAATACAAGACAGCACTGCATCTGCACACCAATGCGAGTGACGGTGCACCGCATATCGCGGAAGCTGTCGAAGAACATTACCGTCTGGGATTTGACATTCTTGCCATCAGCGACCATGCCGTTTTGGGAGCAAGATGGGACGAAGTGCCAGAGATGGTGCCGCTGTACAGAGCCGTGAAATTTGACCGCACACAGTTGACAGATCCCATCGTGCTGACAACCGAACGCAGACAGGAGATCCTGGACGGCGTCGGCAGAGACGGCAGAGGAATGCTCGAAGTCACCACCGCCTGTGAAGCAAACGGAGCCACACCGATCAACGATTGCCACATCAATACATTCTGGTCTGATTACGGACAGGCAAAAATGGGAATTTACGGAGACTACGAAACGGTTGTCAAAGCCGTTGAAAAAGACGGCGGTTTGAGTTTTTTGGATCACACGGGTGAATTTGTCGGCTGCGAAGACGATCCCGACAGAGCCGATGAGCCTTATTATATCAATAAATTTGCAAACATCTTTCTGACTTACGAATCCTGCATTGCATTTGATATCAACTCCGGAAAGAACAACCGCACCCGTTATGACATCGATCTTTGGGACAATCTGCTGCAATTAACACTTCCGCAAGGAAGAAATGTTTCCAATATCACGTTCTCAGACGGTCATCTGATCGACGAATACGACCGTGCATTCACCATGATGTGTATGCCTGCAAACACAATTGAAGATCTGCGTACCTGTATGGAAAGCGGCACATGGTTTTCGGTTGCAAGATATGCAAGAAAAGATCTGGGTGAAGAATTTGTCGGCGAGGGAGCTCCGCCTGCCGTAAGCCGTGTTACGGTTGACAACGAAAATGATACGATTTCTTTTGAGGGAAGCGAGTACAACTATATCAAATGGATTTCCAACGGTGAAGTGATTCTCGAGGGAACGGATTGCACAAGCCTTTGTCTGGATGACTTTACGGATGAAGAAGTAGGTATGTATGTCCGTTTTCAGATTACGGGTGACGGCGGCATTCTGTATTCACAGGCATTCCCCGTACATTGCGATGATATCATCTGGGAATCGACCGTTGTGCCGACCTATGATTTCTCTTGCATATTCCGTTTCTTTGTAGATCTTTTTAATATCATTCTGGGCAAAACTCTCTTTGTCACTACCATCAAAGAAGTGCTTTGGGGAACATCCTGGTAAGCCAACAGAAAGGAAAATGAACATATGGATATCAATAAGATTTTGCGTGAACTGATCGCTTTTTTCAACAACACCATGTATCGCATCACTCGCTTTTTCCACACCGCAAACAACGACTGATAAAGGGGTAAAAAACGATGGATAACATAAACGAAGGACTCACCTATGTATTCGGAGAAAATGCAGCCATTGACGGTGAAATGAACGGACAATGGGCAGTTGACTTTTTCTATTATAAAGACACACCCCTGTTTGATGACATTTTTTCAAAGATGCGGGATGCACTTTGGGGTCTTGTCAGAAAAATCATTCTCATGTTCCAATAAGTACAGCACAAGAAAACGGATTCGCCGTAACGCGGCGACCGTTTTCGATTCGTCCATCTCCAAGCACGCACAGCGGGCGACGGAGGGACATATAATCTTTTTTGCTTTATGGAAACGCGGTTTCCTATAAAGTAAACAAAAATCCGGGATGCAATCGGGCATCCCGGATTTTTGTTTCGAGTATCAATATTAAAGAACTTTGCTTAAGAACGTTTTCAGACGGTCTGTCTGCGGATTGGTGAAAAACTCCTGCGGTGTATTTTCTTCAGCAATCAGACCTTCGTCAACAAACAGCACTCTCGTGCCGACTTCGCGGGCAAATCCCATTTCATGGGTAACAACAACCATGGTCATACCGCTGGCTGCAAGCTCTTTCATAACGTCCAGTACTTCACCGACCATTTCGGGGTCAAGGGCACTGGTGGGTTCATCGAAAAGCATGACCTTCGGATTCATAGCAAGGGCTCTTGCAATGGCAACACGCTGTTTCTGACCGCCCGAAAGTGTGGACGGATATGCCTGTGCCTTTTCTTCAAGACCAACTCGACGCAGCAACCGTAATGCTTCTTCACGACACTGCTCTTTGAGTTCTTTTGGTGTTTTGGGACCTGTATAGGACGGATCCTTTTTCAGTTTTCTGAGCTTCTTTTTGCCAAGACAGTACGGAGCCATCATGACATTGTCCAAAACGTTTTTGTTGTTGAAAAGGTTGAATTGCTGGAACACCATGCCGATTTTTTCACGGTGACGGTTGATATCCACATGGATATTGGCAATGTCTTCCCCTTCAAAAATAATGGAACCGGAAGTGGGATCTTCCATGCAGTTCAGGCAACGCAGAAACGTACTTTTACCGCTGCCGGAAGGGCCGATCACAACAACCTTTTCACCCTCATGGATCGTGGTTGTGATCCCCTTGAGAACTTCATGATCCCCAAAGCTTTTATGCAGATTAACGACGTCTATCACTTTTTGCCAACCACCTTTCCATAATTTTCAGACCGATTGTAATGACAACAACCAAAACGATGTAAATAACCGAAAGAACAATATACGGTACCGTGTATTCGTATGTGCTCGTACCGATCTGTTTAAAGGCATAAACCAGATCCAATGCACCGGCATAACCGATGATGGACG
This sequence comes from Acutalibacteraceae bacterium, assembly GCA_045576275.1. Lineage (GTDB taxonomy): Bacteria > Bacillota > Clostridia > Oscillospirales > Acutalibacteraceae > RUG806. Next base: position 11,652 of record JAZNGB010000051.1, on the reverse strand, counting down.
TCTCCTTGATCAGAGCGATAAATTCATTGCCGAGTGTCGGAAGAATGTTTTTCACAGCCTGCGGAACAACAATCTTGATCATAGAAGCGGAATAGCTGAAACCGACGGCTCTTGCTGCCTCAAGCTGACCGACATCAACGGAATTGATACCGCCGCGCATGATTTCGGACACATATGCACCGCTGTTAAGACCGAAGATCAGAATACTTGCCTGAACTGCCGTAACCTTGAATCCCATTGACGGGAACAAAACAAAGTAACCAAGCAGCAACTGCACCATAACCGGTGTGCCGCGGAACAACGCGACATACAGAGAACAGATTTTTTGCAATACCGTCGGCACTCTCTGCAGAATCCACATGATGGCATAAAAAACATAATACAGAGAGACCACACGCAAAACAGGTTTCTTCGGAAAGCGATCCAGAAAACGGTCAAATCGGCCCTGCATTGCATAGGGCAATACAGGATATTTCGGCATGACACTGATCACTGCGATCAGACATCCGATCACCATACCGATGATCAGACCGAGCACAGCAACCATGATTGTATTTTCAAGGCCGGCAACAACTTGCTTATAGCCGCCCTTATCAATAAAGTTAATTATAAATTTGTCCCATTTCAGGCCAAAATCTGTAAACATACTATTTTGTACCGCCTTTCTGCAAAACAGAAAGCATCGGCTCCCCCTCTGTTATCATTAAGGAAAAAACAACCCCGTCTTGTCGGCGGGGTTGCAAAATCAAATCATTTTCAATCAGCCGTTCACACCGTCAACGATGTTGTGAGCAGGAGCTTCGTCGATAACAACATAAGAAATGTTGCCGTTGAGAATATCCTGAACAGCAAAAGCACCGTTGGTGTAACCTGTGCCGACAAGGTTTGCAAAACCGTCAAAGCCCCAGTCTGCATCGCCGTCTATATAGAATGCACCGGTGGTACCTGTCTGATAACCGACCTTGGTGCCTTCTGCAAGACCTGCAAGAACAGCTTCAGCTTCTTCTGCTGTGGTGCAGCCGTCAAAAGCGGTGTCATTTGCAGCAGCAATGATCTTCTGAGAAGCATTGTAGTAGGAAGTGGAGAAATCAAGGATTTCTTCGCGTTCGGGCTTGATGGTCAGGCCGGAAGCAGCGACATCGCACATACCTTCAGCAACAGCTGTGCAAACAGAGTCAAATTCCATGTCGTTGACTGCAAGAGTCATACCGAGGGACTGTGCAAACAGGTTCATGATTTCGATGTCAACACCGTAGTAGTATTCGCCTTCAACATATTCGAAGGGAGCGAATGCTGCGTTGGTAGCAACAACAAGCTGGTTGTCATCATAAGCGTCAACAACTGCATCAGCAATCAGAACACCGTTCTTTTCGCCATCACCGAAATATGCGTTCATGATTTCGTCGAACTGACCGTTTGCCTGGATTTCAGCAAGGAAATCATTCAGGGAAGCAAGAAGTTCTTCGTCACCTTTGGTAACAGCAAATGCATATTCTTCGCTGGTCAACGGAATATCGATGACCTTAAGAAGAGCTGCAACTTCTTCAACATCTTCAACTTCTTCAACAACGTCACCGTCAGAAACAACATTGCCGTCAGTAACAGCGTTGCCGTCGGAGACATTTGCATCGTCTTTGCTGCAAGCTGCGAAACAGCCGATTACAAGGCAAAGAGCCACGAGAACAGCGAGAACAGAAAGAATCTTTTTCATTTTTATGTACTCCTTTAATTTTGGTGGCTTTAGTATAGCATACTTTTATAATTATGCAAGTAGGATTGGCATTTTTCTCTTTTTGTTCCTATTTCCTACAAATAACGACAATTCCTTTTGTTCACTTTGCCGAAAGCAATGACAAAACATACATCAAATATTTTATCACAGCAATGTATTACCGCAATAACACACAAAAATACATATATTTTTACTTTTTACTTTTTGAATATTATGTAATTTTATTCATATAATATGCAAAAAAAAACAGGAGGTATGCACCTCCTGCCAAAAATCTCATTTCTTTTGCAAGGTGTATTTTTCTGAAAATGCTTCGTATTTTTTTTGAAACTCGGGATTGTCGTGTTTGACTGCGTTCAGATACTGATGCATATCCATGGCATCGTGGCTCATTTCAAGAATGCAACCGGCAATGTTGGAGCAATGGTCGGAAACTCTCTCGAAATTATTCAGCAGATCAGCCCACACAAAACCGACTGCAATGGTGCAATCCCCTTTTTGCAGGCGTTTGATGTGTCTGGCACGAAGATTTTCTTTCAGATCATCGACAACCTGTTCAAGCGGCTCCACATAGGTTGCGGCATCCAGGTCATTCTGCTTGAATGCTTTCATGGTGTAATAAACGATTTCTTCGGTTGCGGTTACGAGAACACGCAATTCCTGTTTGGCAGAATCGGAAAAAGCAAGTCCTTTTGCATTGATTTCCTCAACCGATTCCAGAATGTTGACCGCGTGGTCGGAAATACGTTCGAAGTCACCGATCATGTGCAGCAGTTTCGCAGACTCTCTGCTGTCTTTATCATTCATCGGATTGGAATTCATTTTGACAAGATAGGTTCCGAGAATATCTTCATAATGATCCGCTTTGGCTTCTTTTTTACGGATATCGGCAGCCAGTTCGTCCGAATACGCATCCAGAGCAAACATGGCTTTACGCAAAGCATCTTCACATCCGGTTGCCATTTTGACCGTCAATTCATGACATCTCTGAATGGCGAGGGTCGGCGTGATCATCAAGCGTTCGTCAATTTCAATTTTTTCCTCTTTTGCACTGTCATCTTTCGGCTCGGGAATCAGCTTCAAGGACAGTTTCTCAAGCAAACCGGAAGCAGGCAACATAACAGCGGTACAGATCACATTAAAAAGTGTGTGGATCAACGCAATTTCCCATTCCCCCGCCGAAGCTGCAAAAATCGGCAAATCAACAACCGCTTTCACAATCATATAAACACTCAGCAGTAAAACGGTACCGATTACATTAAAAGAAAGATGCACAATTGATGTGCGACGGGCATTCCTGTTTGTACCGACCGATGAGAGAATCGAAGTCACGCAAGTACCGATGTTCTGTCCCATAATAATCGGAATGGAAGCCCCGACGGACAAGGCACCCGTTGAGGAAAGAGCCTGCAGAATACCGACAGATGCAGAAGAAGACTGAATGATCGCTGTCAGCATCGCACCAACCAACACACCGAGAATCGGGTTGGAGAACATCAGGAGAATATTGCGGAAGCCTTCCACCTCCTGCAAGCCTGCAACCGCACCGGACATCGTATCCATGCCGAACATCAGCGTTGCAAAACCGAGCAGAATGCTGCCGATATCTTTTTTTCTGTTGTCCCTTGATCCCATAAACAAAATGATACCGATCAAAGCAAGCACGGGTGAAAAAGAGGTCGGTTTCAGCATCTGAATCAAAAAGCTGTCCCCTTCGATACCGGAAAGACTCAGAATCCATGCCGTGACCGTTGTACCGACATTCGCACCCATGATAACATTAATGGCTTGTCGCAATGTCATAAGCTGCGAGTTTACAAAACCGACAACCATGACTGTTGTGGCGGAAGAGGACTGAATTACGGCCGTTACACCGAGTCCTGTCAGCAAACCGGTCAATTTTCCGTTGGTCAACCGACCGAGTATGTTTTTCAGTCCGTCACCGGCAGATTTTTCAAGTCCTGCTCCCATCAGATTCATCCCGAATAAAAACAGACACAATCCGCCGATCAAATTCAATATGTCAAAAAAATCCATTGTTTCCTCCTTATATATTATATACTTTTTTTACTCTATCATAATTCTGTTGCCGTTGCAAGATGCAATTGTTACATTTTTTGAAGTAATAAAAAGCAGCAAAAATTTTTTGAAAAATTTTAAAAAAAAGTCTTGACAAATCCGTTCGCATGTAGTATATTAAGTGAGCCGCACGGATGTGGGAGCATAGCTCAGCTGGGAGAGCACTTGCCTTACAAGCAAGGGGTCACAGGTTCGAGCCCTGTTGTTCCCACCAAATGGCCCGGTAGTTCAGTTGGTTAGAACGCTAGCCTGTCACGCTAGAGGTCGACGGTACGAGCCCGTTCCGGGTCGCCATTTTTCTGTGCACTTGCCTTGGTAGCTCAGTTTGTAGAGCAGCGGACTGAAAATCCGCGTGTCGGTGGTTCGATTCCGACCTAAGGCACCACGGGAGGAAGCAATTCCTCCCCTATAAATGCGGATGTAGCTCATCTGGTAGAGCGCCACCTTGCCAAGGTGGAGGTAGCGAGTTCGAGCCTCGTCATCCGCTCCAGAAATCAAAAGGCACTTAATGTAAATTAAGTGCTTTTTGCAAATAAGGCGTCATAGCCAAGTGGTAAGGCACGAGTCTGCAAAACTCTGATTCCCCGGTTCAAATCCGGGTGACGCCTCCAAAGCCCCAAGGACATTTGTTCTTGGGGCTTATTTATTACTTCTTACATCTTCACTCTTACTTAAATAGTCTTGGAGCTTTGGAAAGTAATAAGTAATATGTAAGAAGTAATAAGTTTTTTTAGCAAGGCTTTGCCTTGCTATTTTTATTTTATAACAGTATAATGATTTTAGGAAGGGTGGTAAGACTATGGCTGACAGTCCGTTGATTGTTAAATCTAAAGATTTTGCTTTGCAGATTATCAAAGTTTGCAATTATGTAAAACAGACTAAAAAAGAAAGTGTGATTACCAATCAGCTTATCCGTAGCGGTACGAGTATTGGTGCCAATATAAGAGAAGCTTTTTATGCTCATGGTACTGCAGATTTTATTGCAAAACTTCAAATAGCTCTTAAAGAGTGTTCAGAAAGTGAATATTGGTTGGAACTTTTAATTGAAAGCGAATATTATACTGATAACGAAATTTTATTGAAATGTATTGAAGTGAAAAAGTTATTGATTTCGTCATTAAATACCGCAAAAAGCAAGCTTAAAAAGTAACCTGAACTGATATGAGGTGCGACTATGAAAAAACTAATCTCACTAATATGCTTGATACTTCTTGTTACCATCCTCGGTGGTTGTATGCTTTTGCTTGGCGGTACAAATGAACGTGAGCTTGGCAGGTTTATTTCAACTTATACTGACGGAGAAAAAGAGTATTTTGAGTATGACCTTATTTTTGAAGAAGGCTTGATTCAGAAAACATCTGATGGTTATGTGTTATTGCCCAATACATCTACAAATGACGAAGCGGTCAAAGAGGATAACACCGCCACAAAGATTGTACTGGAATCTTATATCACGGCTTTAAGCAGTGGGGCAACGTGTGCCGACGGATACGAGTATCTGTATGATGTCCTTGATGTTGTCTTTGATATATCTGATGAAGATAGTTTTTCAGAATCCTTGCTTCTTGAAAATCAAGGTGTAATTTATGGTGCTGTAAATTTTTACAGCAGACCGTCAGGCAGGTCTGGTAACCTTCTGACGAACGAAAATATTATAAAAGGAATATACATTAATATAATAGATGGTGAGGTTGAAGTGATCAGAGAGTTTGACCATACTGCAATTCTAGCTTTTAATCAAACTCACCTGATAACTTACATCGATAAAAAGGTTTATTCTGTAGACTTATCCAGTGCAGAAGAAACATTTCTTTTTAAAGATAAATGGTGGGACAGAGGGCCTTCTTACTATAATAATTTTAACGTAAGCTTTACTGATGAAGATTTTCTTGTGTACGTTAACAACGACAATGGCGTTACTAATAAGGAAACTCTTATGGTGTGCAAACTTGACGGAAGTAATTTTACCGTTCTTATTGATAACAGAAATATAGAATATTAACACAAAAGCTGTCTGCGAAAAAACAGACAGCTTTCTTTTTTTATTTTAGTGTTTCCCATTCTTTTCTCAGTATAGAGTAAATAGCTATATCTAAAAATTCCCCTGATGCTGATTTGAAGTATTCACGTTTTGTACCTTCATATGTAAGTCCGCATTTGTGAGCAACCTTTCCTGAGGCGGGGTTTTGAGTGGCGTGCAGGATTTCTATTCTATGCAGATTAACTTCACTGAATAAATAGTCAATAACAGACTTTGCGGCTTCAGTCATAATGCCCTTGCCCCAAAAGTCATAGCCTATACAGTAGCCAATTTCTCCGCATTCGTTTCCCTCGCTAGTTTCTACACAACCGATACTGCCTATAAGCTTACTCTCAAACTCAATAGCCCACTGATAAGTGTTTTCTTTTTCGTAGTCTTTTACCCATAGGTCGATAATATATTCGGTAACCTCTAAGGTACCATGTGGCTCCCATGTCAGGAATCTTGTAACCCTTTCGTCGTTTGCCCAGGTGTTAAACATAGCCTCGGCATCCTCGGGTTTAAATCTTCGTAGTATTAGTCTATCTGTTTTGATTTCTTGTGTACCAATATGTGTTAACATTTTTTATCAAACCTTTCTGAAAATATCCAGTGTGTGATTAGAGTAACCCAACATATCCTGCCTGTGGCAGGTTGCAAGGTGGTATTTTAAAAACAAGTTGTATGTATCTTTATCCATTTCTTCAAGCTTTTCACGCATATGGTTGGCGTAGCCGTCGGTTGCAATCAGGTGAAGATGTTCTACATTAAGCTTTGCTCTTAAGGCTTCAATATCCTCTTTGCGATGAAGTTCAAAAATATCAAAGGGCTCAGAAAATGTGTCAAAGTTTTCTGTGTCGAGCTTACATTTGTTAATTAGGTTGTGTATTTCATCCTTTTGAAAACCATATAAAAGAATTGATGCATCTCCCATACAGTAAGCCGCAAAGATTATGCCACCCTTTTTTGTGACTCGTACTGCTTCTTTTAAAGCTTTAAGCTTATCTTCTTCAGTGAACAAGTGATAAAGGGGGCCGAGAATAAGGGTTATGTCATATGTGTTGTCTTCAAAAGTCGATAAATCCATAGCGTTGCCCTGAATTATGCTTATGTCTTCGCCTTTTTGTGTATTATCTTTGAAAATCTTTATATTGTGCTCCACCAGTTCTACGGCGTTCACCTTATAACCTTTTCGTGCCAGTGCGTGGCTGTATCTGCCCGTTGCGGCACCGATTTCGAGTACATGCATACCGGGTTTAAGATACCTTTCAATATATCTCATAGTGGTTATGTACTCTACAAATCCGTATCGGCTTAAAAGTCGATTGTCTTCATCGTAATTTTCATAAAAGTCATTTAGTATTTTATCTGTATTCATAATATATATCCTCCTTAGTGTAATTAAAAATAAAAAAACAGTGTAAGTACTCCGAAATACTTACACTGCTATAACCTGATAAATAAAACAAATTATTAGTTCACTTTATTCTGGGTATGACAATGTAAGCCCCGACTGCCAGTAGTTAGCAGGGACGTAGTTCATAACCATATCAAGAGTTGTAAATCTAAGCTTAAGCATTGCCAGACCTCCTTTGAAAATTTTTATCAGTATACGACTTTAGTTTTTAGTTGTCAATATCTTTCTTAAAATTTGGTTGACTAGCATCAAATGGTGAATTATAATTTTCTTATTATATAGTAAAGGATAACAATATGTACCCATTTATAAGTATTTTTGGTTTCGAGGTTCAAACCTACTCTGTAATTGCAGTAATAGGTTTTATTGTAACGGCAATGGTCGCAGCTGGCTTAGGCAAAACCCGAAAAGTATCTGCAGATAAAAGCATTACGGCAACCCTTATGTCGGCAATAGGCATTTTTATCGGCGGACATATTCTTTTTGCACTTACTAATATAAAGAGCATAGTAAAAGCGATTATGACTGATGGTTTTAAATTTTCTGATTTACTTCCATACATAAGCGGAATGGTTTTTTACGGCGGTCTTTTTGGTGCGATAATTGCGTTGCATATATATAGTAACGTGAATAAGAGTGTCAGCAAAAAAGATTTATTCGATGTATTTTCTGTGTCTGTTCCTTTGTTTCATTGTTTTGGCAGGATAGGTTGCTTTTTTGCAGGTTGTTGCTACGGCGTTGAAAGTGATTTTGGTATTATCTCATATTTTAACACTTCTGCAACCCACTATGGTGTCAGCCGTTTTCCTGTAGCTTTGGTTGAGGCTTTTGGTAATTTACTGATTTTCTTCTTGCTGCTGTATTTCTTTAAAAAAATTAAGTTTGCAGGCAAGCTTGTATTTGTATATTTGTTGATGTATGCACCTCTGCGCTTTGTTCTGGAGTTTTTCAGAGGCGATGAAGTCCGTGGCTTTATCTTTGGTTTATCAACTTCTCAGTTTATAAGTGTTCTGATTGTTTGTTTTCTTATTATATATTTTGCAGTCAGTATTAATAGGAGAGGTTCAAAAGCAAAATAACTTTTCATATATATTAATTGAATAACACAAAACACCTTCGTTAATAATACCTACGGAGGTGTTTTTCTTTTGAAAAAATACAAATATAAAAATAGAAACAAAAAAGACCGCAGTGAGCGAATAGGCTTTGTAACTGCTTTTACGGTGTGCATAATCGCTATCGGACTTGCGATTGGTTCAACATACGCAAGTATTGGTGGTTTGGAGGGCAACCTATCAGGCGGTGGAGGTTCAGGCTATACTGCAACCTCTGGTGGTGATGGTGAAGCTGTTGACAACCAGCTTGATGGAGTGATGGTACAGGGCAGTTCTGACGAATACGAACCAACCTCAACAACAGTTGTTGAGGAACCCACAACAGTTGTACAAGGTGTAACCCAGCCCGATACAGAGCTTCCTGACCCTGATGTACCTGATACCAGCGAAGAAAAACTACAGACAATTTTTCAGGTTCCTTCAAGTCTTCTTTATCCCGTAAACTCCAAGCGTGTGGCTAAAGAGTACTGCGAGCAGGCAGTATATTCTGAAACTATGCAGGACTACAGACCTCATACGGGCACAGATTTTGAATCACCAATAGGTTCGGCAGTTTTTTCTGCATGCGAAGGTATCGTAGATGATATTGCCTATGATGATATGTACGGAAATATTGTTAAAATCACAAACGGAACCTATAGTGTGTACTATTTCGGAGTTGCAGAGAATATAGCTGTAGAAGAAGGCGAAGCGGTAGAAGCCGGTCAGGTTATAGGTCAGGTTGGAGAAATCCCCTGTGAAATTGAAGACGAACCCCATATTCATATGGAAGTCAGGGTTTCAGGTAACTCAATCGACCCTATGACGGTCATTTCTAACGACGAATAAAATGCCGAGGTAGTCGAAATCGCAGCTTATTACTATTAGTTGATGTAGTTGTGACTTGCCCTCGTATCGTTTAGGGGCAAATAAAATAGCAGCTATCCTTAAAATTAGGATAGCTGCTATTTGTATATAAAGGTAATATTATCTTTCACTGATATGCCACTGCTCATCACTGAAAATCATATCGTCAATATCTCCCTTTAAAACGGGAGTGTTTTCAAAGTCCATATTCGCACCTCCTGACATAACTTATATATTATATTCAGAAGGTATGCGAAAAATGCTACTTATTGATTCTTTATTTTTAAATATTCTACAATAAGATTAACTGCCTGATCAGTAGTCATCTTGGAGCTGTCTATGCAAAGGTCATAGTTCTGAGCAAATCCCCATTTCTGACCTGAGTAAAAGCTGTAGTAGTTAGCTCTAACCTTGTCAGTCTTATTAATAACCTGCTCAGCACGTGCCTTATCAACACCTCTTACATTAATAGCTCTTTCTTTTCTGTAATCCATATTTGCGTGAATGAAAATGTTTACAGTATCTTTTCTTTCTTTAAGAACATAGTCAGCACATCTGCCAACGATTACGCAAGGACCTTGTTCAGCGAGCTTCTTGATGATCTTATGCTGCAAAATATAAAGTCTGTCGTTAACAGGTAAATCACCCATTGCAGAAAAACTGTTGCCGTAGGAGTAAAGACCCATAGAAAGAGAGTAGAGCAAACTGTTTGTTGCACGTTCGTCTACGTTCTCAAAAACTTCGCTGTCAATTCCGCTTTCCTTAGCGGCCATAGAAATCAGTTCTTTATCATAGAAGGGGATTCCCAAAGCCTTAGCAAGCTTTTCGCCAATTTCACGTCCACCGCTTCCGAATTGTCTGGCGATAGTGATAATATATTTGTTATCCATATATGTACCTCCAAGAGATAATTTTCTATTTATATTATAATAACATAATAAAAAAGAAAAATCACTAGTTTTTAATCGGTAAATTTTAACTTTGTAAAAAATCAATAAAAGACCCCTCTCTGTATTATACAATATAATAGCCGAATTGGGTTATTCAAATACTATTTTAAAAAACTTTTGTTCCGAAATCCGCATAAAAACTAGGTTTTTTAAAAAACGAAAAAAATTTTAAAAAAAATTGAAAAAAAGGCTTGACTTTTTCGGATAGATGATGTAGAATATCACTTGTCGCTGACGGAGAGAAACAAAACGGTAACGAACGGTTACTGAGTTGTAACTTCTCTGAAAAGCAGACAAGGACCTTGAAAATTAAACAACAAAGAAAAGAGAACCCGTAATGAATTTGAGTAGAATTAGTACTCAACTAATTACAGTGAGAAAAACACTACAAATCCGGATCTCGAAAGAGATTTGAAGAAGAACACGCAAGTGTTTAGTATGAGCAGACACAAAGCTCTGAAATTGATGTTAACGCCGAAAGGTGTTAAGATACAGATTTTAGAGAGTTTGATCCTGGCTCAGGACGAACGCTGGCGGCGTGCCTAACACATGCAAGTCGAACGGAGTGAAACGCTGATTTGATGGTAGCTTGCTACTGGATTTTCTTGTTTCACTTAGTGGCGGACGGGTGAGTAACGCGTGAGCAACCTGCCTCTAAGTGGGGAATAACATTTGGAAACGAATGGTAATACCGCATAATATATATTTGCCGCATGACAGATATATCAAAGATTTATCGCTTAGAGATGGGCTCGCGTCCGATTAGCTAGTTGGTGAGGTAACGGCTCACCAAGGCGACGATCGGTAGCCGGACTGAGAGGTTGAACGGCCACATTGGGACTGAGACACGGCCCAGACTCCTACGGGAGGCAGCAGTGGGGGATATTGCGCAATGGGGGAAACCCTGACGCAGCAACGCCGCGTGAAGGATGAAGGTTTTCGGATTGTAAACTTCTTTTGTTAGGGACGAAATTTGACGGTACCTAACGAATAAGCTCCGGCTAACTACGTGCCAGCAGCCGCGGTAATACGTAGGGAGCAAGCGTTGTCCGGATTTACTGGGTGTAAAGGGTGCGTAGGCGGCTTTGCAAGTCAGATGTGAAATTTATGGGCTCAACCCATAAACTGCATTTGAAACTGCTTAGCTTGAGTGAAGTAGAGGCAGGCGGAATTCCCTGTGTAGCGGTGAAATGCGTAGAGATAGGGAGGAACACCAGTGGCGAAGGCGGCCTGCTGGGCTTTAACTGACGCTGAGGCACGAAAGCGTGGGTAGCAAACAGGATTAGATACCCTGGTAGTCCACGCTGTAAACGATGATTACTAGGTGTGGGGGGTCTGACCCCTTCCGTGCCGCAGTTAACACAATAAGTAATCCACCTGGGGAGTACGGCCGCAAGGTTGAAACTCAAAGGAATTGACGGGGGCCCGCACAAGCAGTGGAGTATGTGGTTTAATTCGAAGCAACGCGAAGAACCTTACCAGGTCTTGACATC